>JAFSPZ010000007.1 GCA_017451225.1 Muribaculaceae bacterium
CTCTAACCTCTAACCTCTAACCTCTAGCCTCTAAACTAATAGAGCGCTTGCGCTTTAGTGTCATGAAGGTGTAAGGGTAGGGGTTGCGGTCGTCGGCGGGGTGTTCTTCCTGGTCCACTATCTTCCACGAGCGCATGTCGATGCGTGGGAAGTGGGCGTCGACCCCCTCAAACTTGTGGTCTATCACCGTGAGGTAGATAGTGTCCACCAGCGGGAACGTGGCGCGGTAAATCTGCTCGCCGCCAATCACAAACACTTCGCCCGGCATAGTGGCTGCTGCCAGCGCCTCGTCGACGCTGTGCGCAACGGTCACCCCCTGGGCGGCGTAGCCGCGGCTGCGGGTGATGACAATGTTCTGCCGTCCCGGCAGAGCGCCTTTTGGGAACGATTCAAACGTCTTGCGGCCCATCACGATGCTGTGGCCCATTGTCGTTTCCTTAAAATGCCGCATGTCGGCAGGCATGTGGCACAGCAGTTGGCCCTGCTTGCCTATCGCCCCATTGCGGTCAATCGCTACTATCGCTGAAAGTTTATTGTTCATAGTTTTTGGTTCTCTTGATGGGCGCTTCGCTTAAAATTGAGTCTAGTTTCAATGCCCTTCGGGCACCGCACACCCCGCTTTGCGTGACTTATGCTTTGAAATCTCCTCGAGCTAAAGGTTGAATTAAAATTTATTTTAAAATTTCATATTCACCCGGTTAGCTAATTTTCATTTCAATTTTCAATTAATTTTGAGCGCGGAGCGCGACCTACGAGTATCTAACGCCCTCGATTCCCGATTCACGTTCCACCTTCATCGTGCCAAAGGCACTACACCGAGACTGTTCCCTTTATCAATGGCCATGGGTCGTAGCCTTCGAGCTTGAAGTCGTCGTAGTCGTAGTCGAAGATGCTCTTCACCTCGGGGTTGAGAATCATGCGGGGCAGTGGGCGCGGCTCGCGGCTCAGCTGCTCATGCACCTGGTCCATGTGGTTGAGGTAGATGTGGGCGTCGCCAAAGGTATGCACAAAGTCGCCCGGCTCCAGACCCGTCACGTGAGCCACCATCATGCACAGCAGCGCGTAGCTGGCGATGTTGAACGGCACGCCCAGGAACAGGTCGGCGCTGCGCTGATACAGCTGCAGACTCAGCTTCCCGTTTGCCACATAGAACTGGAACAGCGAGTGGCACGGCGGCAGCTTCATCGTGGGCACTTCGGCCACGTTCCATGCGCTCACCATTATGCGGCGCGAGTCGGGGGTGTTCTTTATTTGGTCAATCACCTGGCTAATCTGGTCGATGTGGCCGCCGTTATAGTCAGGCCACGAGCGCCACTGGCTGCCATACACGGGTCCCAGGTCGCCGTTCTCGTCGGCCCACTCGTTCCAGATGCGCACCCCGTGCTCCTGCAGGTAGCGCACATTGGTGTCGCCCTTCAGGAACCACAGCAGTTCGTAGATAATCGACTTCAGGTGAACCTTCTTCGTCGTCAGCAGCGGGAAACCCTTGCTCAAGTCACAACGTAGCTGATAGCCAAACACGCTCTTCGTGCCAGTACCAGTGCGGTCATGCTTGATGGTGCCATTGTCCAGCACATGCTGCAATAAGTCGAGATATTGTTTCATTGCAATAGTTCTTTTTTATATAGTCGCAAAGGTACCAAATTTTTTTCAGACAATTAAATACAAATTGTTTTTTTCAGACAATTAAGGGCAATAATTTTTAAGACATAAGAACATAAGAACAAATTGGGCTGCGCCTGGTGGGACAATTTTTGAAAAAAAATTTTAGACAGGAGTGACAGGATTTATCAGGAGCTACAAGATTTCTTGTTTTTCTTGTTCAGCTCTTGTCTCTTTTCGGGGCTGCGCATGGTGTTTTTAGACATAAGAACATAAGAACAAATTGGGCTGCGCCTGGTGGGACAGTTTTTGAAAAAAAATTTTTTAGACAAAAGAACATAAGAACAAATGAATTTTTAATTATTAAAGAGATTGCGGTTATGGAATCATTGGAATCATTGGAATCATTGGAATCATTTGAATCGCTTGACTCACCTGATTCACTTGATTCACTTGACTCACTTGACTCACTTGACTCACTTGACTCGCTTGACTCACCTGACTCACTTGACTCACTTGACTCACTTGATTCACTTGACTCACTTGACTCACCTGACTCGCTTGACTCACTTGACTCGATTGACTCAGCGTTGATTTTCAGTGGGTTACAAAAAAGGCGTATTTTAGTGACAAAATTGTTGTTTATAGTTTTCATGGTCGTATATATATTTAATGTTCGCGTGCGAGCGCAAAGATAGGGCTTGATGGAATAGCAAACAATATTAAAAAGCCATCTGCTTTTCAGACAATTACAATCTTTTTATGGCATAAATTAAGCTAAATTAAATTTGCCTGGCTAAGTTTTAGCCCGCAACCGTGCGTCCTTTGCAACATAAAATTACAATATCCCGGATTTCTTTTTTAAATGTAGACAGTAGTCCGTTGCAAGGTTGTCTACAGAGGGGTAATTTTGCTAGCAAAATTAAAGCTATGAACATTAACGAAAGATTTGGTCAACGCATCAAAGAAATAAGGAAGACTAAAGGCTTGTCACAAGAGAAGTTAGCCAATCTTGCTGAGGTTGACCGCACCTATTTACCAGAAGTTGAGAGAGGGGAAAGAAATATCTCTCTTGTTATAGCCGAGAAGATTGCAAACGCTCTGGGAGAGAAACTATCAAAGATGGTCGAAGACTAATAATTTGATTTATAATATGAGTCGGTATTTCTATAAGTCAGACATATCATCTTTTGTTAACAATGATGTAGATAGAATATTTGGTATTATATCTAGAGGAGACGAAGGTGATAGTGTAAGTGAACAAAAATACGCATGGAGTGAAGAGATAGAAATAATGCAAAAGGTTTTACAGCCATGGAAAGACGAAAATGGCGAAATCATTTTTGAATATTCTATCCCAAGGCTTGGCAAGCGCATTGATGTGGTTCTTCTTTTGCGTGGTATTATTTTTGTTCTAGAGTTTAAGGCAGGCCAACAAAATTATTTGCAAAGCGATATGGAGCAGGTTATGGATTACGCTCTTGATCTTAAGAATTTTCATTTGGAAAGCCATAATAAGACAATAGTTCCATTATTAGTTGCAACTGAGGCGCAGATTAGTACAAGTAAATTGTTCTTTTCAATTTATAATGATAATATTTATAATCCCCTTCTTTCAAATGCTGACAGCTTAAATAATTTAATTCAGCTAGTTTTTGACAAAGAAATTAATAATATTCATCGTTATGATGATATGTCTGGGTGGGCTAATGGTAGATATTCACCAACTCCTACAATTATTGAGGCTGCCAGTGCATTATATCAAAGTCATTCAGTTGAAGATATCACACGACATGAAGCTGCAGGAGAAGCATTAGATAATACAACAGAATTTGTATTAAATATAATAAAAAAAAGTAAGGAAAATGGCGATAAAAGTATTTGCTTTGTGACCGGGGTTCCTGGTGCAGGTAAAACGCTTGTTGGTTTGAATGTAGCAATACAGCAGTCACTAAAAGAGGAGGATAAGCCAGAAGAAGAAAGAAACTTAGCAGTTTACTTATCAGGGAATGGCCCATTAGTTAAAGTGCTGACAGAGGCTTTAGCAAAAGATAAAGTGTTAAAAGACAAGGCAAAAGGCTTAAATAGTAAAATTTCAGATGCAAGACGTGAGGTTTCCCAATTCATACAAATTATTCATCGCTATAGGGCGAATATGTTGGCAAAAATAAAAACTCCAATTGAGAATGGGACTCTTGAAATAGATGAGACAAAATCAAAGTCTGACAAATTATCTGGTCATGGAGAAGTTGAACATGTGGCAATATTTGATGAAGCCCAGAGAACGTGGGATTTAGAACATTTGTCAAATTGGCTAGCCCGTGGAGGAAGTCGAGGTGGAATGAAAAAAGTGCATAATTTCCCTATGTCCGAGGCTGAATTTTTAATTTGGTCGATGGATTTGAGAAAAGATTGGGCTGTTATCGTCTGTCTTGTGGGTGGCGGTCAAGAAATAAATTCAGGAGAGGCTGGTATTTCAGAGTGGATACGTGCCATTAATGAAACATTCCCTGACTGGAAAGTCTATATTTCGGAGCATCTGACAGATAAAGAGTATGCTGAAGGGAAAGTTATGGAATTAATTAAGGACAATCAAAACGTACAAATGGTTGACCAACTGCATCTCGCTGTATCAATGCGTTCATTTAGAGCAGAGAGTTTGTCTGCTTTTGTTCATAATGTATTAGAACGAGATATATTGAATGCTCGTGAGAAATATAATAGTTTCAAAGAAAAATATCCTGTTAAATTAACAAGAAATCTGGATAAAGCAAAGGCATGGTTAAAAGAAAAAGCTAGAGGTACAGAAAGATATGGTATTGTTGTATCTTCACAAGCTTATCGTTTAAAACCTTTAGCTATCGATGTCCGATTACAACCTGATATAGTTAATTGGTTTCTAGCTGATAAAAATGATGTCCGTTCATCATTGTTTTTGGAAGATGTTGCTACTGAGTTCGATATTCAAGGATTAGAACTTGATTGGATTTGTCTTGTTTGGGATGGGGATTTCAGGTATACTGATGAAGGATGGGATTATAATTCTTTTAAAGGCTCGAAATGGCATAAAATAAGAAAAAAAGAATCTCAGTCATATCAACTAAATGCCTATCGAGTTCTTATGACACGTGCTCGTCAAGGAATGATCATATGTGTTCCTAATGGTAATATACAAGACCAGACTCGATTGCCTGATTTTTATGATGGCACATATAATTATTTGAAAGATATTGGAATTGAAGAAATATAATATTTTACTAGTGAAATAGCTCGCGACAGTAATAATTCCTTTTGTTCTATTTGATACAAATATCAAATATATAAGGAATTTCATAATAAAGAAAATTGAAATTAATTGTTTTTAATTGTTTGAATAATCCCGAGCTTGCGAGGCTTTTTGGCACTGCGAGGGGTTGCTTTTTGAAAGATTTGTTTCCACAGCCGCGTGAGCGGCTTTACTTGACATTTTACCCATAACACTTAACCCTTATTTTTTGTGTTTTTCGTGAAAAAGGAGTACCTTTGCAGTGTATTTCACGCATTGTGGAACAACTAACACATATTGAGACAATTATGAGCGAGACATTTGAAATGGTTGCTAAGACCTTCCAGGGGCTGGAGGGCGTGTTGAGTGATGAACTGACAGCGCTGGGTGCGCAAGATGTGGTGCAGGGTCGCCGCATGGTGTCGTTCAAGGGCGACAAGGAGCTGATGTACCGGGCAAACTTCTGCCTTCGCACTGCGTTGCGTGTGCTCAAACCCATCTATAAGTTCACTTCTAGCGATGCCGACGACCTCTATGAGCAGGTGAAGCAGTTCCACTGGGAGGACATCATGACCGAGAGCAGCACGTTCTCGATTGACACCACCGTGTATAGCGAATCGTTCAAGCACTCGCGATTTGTCACCTACCGCGTGAAAGACGGCATCGCCGACTACTTCATGGAGCAGTGCGGCAAGCGTCCGTCAATTCGTCTCAACGCTCCCGACTACCAATTTAACGTTCACATCAATGGCAATGATGTGACCATCTCGCTCGACTCGTCGGGTGAGCCCCTTTACAAGCGCGGCTGGCGCGTGGCACAGACCGAAGCGCCCATCAACGAGGTGCTGGCTGCCGGCATCATCAAGCTGAGCGGCTGGGACGGCGAGAGCAACTTCGTCGACCCCATGTGCGGCTCGGGAACGTTCCTGATTGAGGCAGCATTGATAGCCGCCAACATCAACCCCGGCGTGTACCGCAAGGGATATGCGTTCCAGAAGTGGCCCGACTATGACGCCGACCTCTTTGACGACATCTACAACGACGACAGCGGCGAGCGTGAGTTCAACCACAAGATTTATGGCTATGACATTCTGGGCAAGGCAGTTGCAGCCAGCAATGCCAACATCAAGAATGCGGGCCTCACACAGTATATCGAGGTGGAGCGCGTGCCGCTCGAGGAGCAGGAATCGGCGCCCGAAAAAGGCGTGCTCATCACCAATCCTCCCTATGGCGAGCGCCTCACCAGCGACGAGCTGCCACAGCTCTATGCCACCCTGGGCACCAAGCTAAAGAAGGTGTTCCTAGGCTATGACTGCTGGCTGATTGTGGGCAGCAACAAGGAGCTGATTGACAACCTGGGACTGAAGGCATCGCTGCACTATCCGCTGCTCAACGGTGACATCGAGTGCGAGCTGCGTGAGTATGTGATTTTCGACGGCAGTTTCGACGACATGCGTCGCAAGGGCGGTTCGATTAAGAATACCGACTTCCGCGCCAGCGACAAGCCCACCTATGAGCGCCGCGAGCGCCATGGCGACGAGCCTCGCCGTGAGTTCAAGCGTGGCGACCGTCGTGAGGGCGACCGCCGTGGTGACCGCCGCAGCGACGACCGTCGCGACCGTGGCCATGGCCGCGACTTCAAGCGTGAGGGCGACCGCGGAGTGAATCCGGCTCGACGTCGCCGTGAAGACGGCGACCGTGGCGTGAACCCCATGCGCAAGCGCGAGGACGGCACCCGTGTGTACCGCACCGACCGCCCCTATGGTGAGGGCGACCGCGAGGGCGAAGGACGTCGCGACATGAAGCGCCGCCGCACGTTCACCTTCCACGGCCCACAGCTGGGCGAGGATAAGGAGCGCCCCATCTTCAAGGGTCGCCGCAACGGCTGGAAACGCCGCGACGCAGTGGCCGGCGACGGCAGCGAGGAGAAGGAGTAGTTTTTCAGTTGACATAGGTAGAAATTGGAAGTAAAATGATAATAGGGGAGGGGCGTCGATCACGATTCCCGATCACGATTCCCAATCACGATTCCCGATCACGATCTCCGAAACAAATAAATGGCAAAGAAAGGTAGTTACATAGTAGACTATTTCAACAATCGAGGCTTCTTTGGGTTGTCGATAGTGCTGATGGTGATTTTCTCGGTCATCGCCAGTGGCAACTTTGAGGTGCCACAGCGTGGCTACGGCACCTTCCATGACATTGCCTCATGGATTTCGAGCAGCGACACATCGTGCTTTGTCGCCGTGGTGTGCAATGTTGTGATAGGTGTCCTGCTGGTCACCCTCAACATCATGTACCGCTACATCAAGACTTACAACTGCTTCGTGTTTGCCGCTGTCTTTGTGCTGCTGCAGGGCATCAATCCCTTCCTCAGCACCCGCTTCTTCTCGGGAACGGCAATGTGCCTGGTTGTTGTGATGTCGCTGTTCTTCATGTTCGAGCAGTATGGCAAGCGTGGAGGGGCTTCGCAAGGCATCTTCTTGGTGATGGCGCTGCTGTCGTTTTTCACGCTCTATCACTATGTGTTCTTCCTGCTCATGCCGCTGTTTGTAGTGGGCTTCATCTACATGCGCGTGTTCGACATCAGAGGCATCTTTGCCGCGTTCTTCGGCATCTTCACCCCCTACTGGATAGCCCTTGGAATGGGACTTGAGCCCCTCTCGGCCTTCCAGGCGCCGCACCTCTCGCAGGTGTGGACGAGCACTCCTGAGTTTGCCGCCAAAGGTTGGGCTGTGACCATGGCCATCACCACTGTGGCGCTGACGGTGCTGCTCACTGTCTCGAACCTGAAGACGATGCTCAACTATAGCGTGCACGTGCGCGCGTACAATAATTTTTTTATAGCCCTGTCGATTTTTGTGGTCTTGATGATGGCTATTGACTACAACGACTTCTTGATATACATGCCGCTACTCAACCTGTGCTTCGCCATCCAGTATGGGCACTGGTATGTAATCACTCCCCACGAAACACGCCAGCCAGTGACCCTGTGGCTCATGGTGGCTATGCTCACAGCATTTATCATAGCAATGGTTATCGCCTGATGAAAATTGTCGCCGATAGCAAGATTCCCTATCTCAAAGGCCTGCTTGAGCCACTGGCTCAAGAGGTTACCTACTTGCCTGGTGCCGGAATGACGTGCCATGACGTGAAAGACGCCCAAGTGCTGCTCACCCGCACCCGCACCCGTTGCGACCGTGCGTTGCTCGAGGGCAGCAAGGTGGAATTCATAGGCACAGCAACCATAGGCACCGACCACATCGACCTTGACTACTGCCGCAGCCACGGCATCAAGGTGGTGAACGCTCCGGGCTGCAACGCCCCGGCAGTGGCGCAATGGGTGCACGCCTCGATACTGCAATGGATTAAGACCCGCAATGTCGATGGACAGCTCACATTGGGCATCGTGGGCGTGGGCCATGTGGGAAGCATAGTGGCGCGCTGGGCACGGCAGCTGGGCTACCGAGTGCTGCTCAACGACCCTCCACGAGCTGCCATAGAGGGCAGTGCTGATTTCGACTCGCTCGAAACGTTGCAGCGAGAGTGCGACATCATCACGTTCCACACTCCGCTCACCCGCGATGGCGACCATCCCACCTGGCATCTGTGCGACAAGGTCTTTCTCGATGGCTTGCAGCGTTGCCGCCTAATCGTCAACGCCGCCCGTGGAGCCGTGTGTGACAATGAGGCTCTGCTCCAGTGGCATGGCGACATCGCCCTCGACTGCTGGGAGGGAGAGCCGGCTATTAACACACAGCTACTCGACAAGGCTTTTGTGGCAACTCCTCACATCGCCGGCTACAGCCTGCAGGGCAAGCAACGTGGCACAGCGATGATTGTCGAGGCCCTAAACCGCGAGTATGGCTGGGATGTCAAGCCCACTCAAGCCAGCACGCCGCTCAAGGGCGCAGAGCACGTCACAGCGCAGACGGTGCTAGACAGCTATGACCCATTGGCCGACACAGCACAGCTAAAGACCTCGCCAGCCACCTTTGAGCAGCAACGCAACACCTACGACCTGCGCCAGGAGGTGAAATGAGGGGCTGAACGGGGCGGTTTTGGCAAATGGCGAAAAATGTGTAACTTTGTGGAAACTAAAAACCTGCTAACATGAAACAGATATCTTTATTACTTGCACTTGTGCTGATGCTGGCGAGCTGCCAGCTTGGAGGAAGAGACGGCAACGGACGACTTCCTGGCTCTAACTCGGGTTATACCGACGAGGAGAAAGAGGAAATCATGAACCAGAACAATCCCATGCGCCAGGGAGCGACCTATTTCCACAGCGCATCGATGGACTACTCGGTGCAATACCCGAACTCGTTTGTCGACTTCAAGAAAGACGGCGACCGCGGTTTCACCTGCCACAGCAAGGACGGCTTGGCACGGTTGAAGGTGTGGGGCGAGCCATGCAACATGGAAGTGGAAGACTTGATGGCCAAAACGTTGAAGCAATTCAACGATGATGGGGCTAAAGTGGAAAGCTCCGACCTCGAGGACGACTCGTTTGTGATAGAAGGCGATAAGGGCGACACACATTTCTACCAGCGCACCCTCGTGCACAACGGCAAGAGCGCGACTATGCTCTATGAGTTCAGCACCAAGGAGCGAGACGATATAGACCCCAACGCCATCTATGTGAGCCTGGGCTCTGAGCTTGGCGAAACACTCATTGCAGGAGCTCCACCAGTAGAGGCTCAGCCCAAGAAAGCCGACCCCAACGCTGTGGCACAGGTGGCCTATGTGGGAGAGTGGAACACGTTCTCGACAATGAGGAACGAGGCATTTTTCAAGAAATATCCAGAGTTCAAGGACGTGAATGCCTGGGAGGCTCAGACCGACGGAAAAGAGGTGTATTTCATCCTTGCAGCGCATGACGACGCCAAAATCACCGTCAAGAACACCAAGACTGGCGAGCGGCTCTACAACCGCGACAGCCGCCCCTTGATAGTTCGTTGCAATGCCGGCGGCGAGCCCGACATGGAGATTACCATACTTGACAACAGCGGCAACATCACCCGCTACGTGCCACGCCACGACAGCAAGAACCATCCTGTTACATCGGCCGGCATCAGCGACATGACCCGTTGAGGCGGTTATCGCAATGGCTCCTTGCGGCAATAAGCGCAGCAAGGACTTTCAGAGGCAAAATCGCCCTCTCTGCTTTTTGGTGGCAGGAAGGGCGATTAACTGTGGCAAAGGCACATTTGTGGAAAAAAGGAAAAAGACAATAACAAGGCGGTGACTAAGGAAAAAATGCTCTTGAGAGCTCAAGAAAACACTCAAGAAAGGAAAAATCGTTAAAATTTTACACATTATTATAGTAAATGTGATTTTTTTGTCTAATTTTGCACCCGATTTTGACAGTAAATTTCGTTGATATTGCCAGTGAATGGCATGCAACGAGTTGATTATTAAGCAAAAAGCAGATAAAAATATTTAAACTATGGCAGAAAATCTGGTAATCGTGGAGTCTCCCGCCAAGGCGAAGACCATACAAAAGTTTCTAGGCAAAGACTATAAAGTGATGTCAAGCTATGGACACATTCGCGACTTGGAGAAGAAAGACTTCAGCATTGACGTGAACAACGATTTTGAACCAGTCTATGTAATACCCGAGGACAAGGAGAGTCTTGTCGCCGAACTCAAGAAGGCCGCCGAGAGCGCACAGACTGTGTGGCTCGCAAGTGATGAGGACCGCGAGGGAGAAGCTATCGCTTGGCACTTGAGCGAAGTATTGGGACTGAAGAAAGAGAACACAAAACGCATTGTTTTTCACGAGATTACCAAGCCAGCCATACTTGCTGCAATCGAGAATCCCCGCGACATCGACGAGAACCTTGTCGACGCTCAGCAGGCACGCCGCGTGCTCGACCGCATTGTGGGTTTTGAGCTCTCGCCAGTGCTGTGGAAGAAGATTAAGCCAGCGTTGAGCGCCGGACGCGTTCAGAGCGTTGCAGTGCGACTTCTTGCCGAGCGTGAGCAGGAAATACGCAACTTCAAGAGCGAGCAGTACTATCGCGTGGGCAGCGAGATGCTCACCGTTGACAATAGCATTGTTCCATGTGAGCTGAACAAGCGCTACAGCAACCGCGACGAGGCTGTAGACCTCTTGGAGCACTGCAAGGACACCACCTTTACCGTTGCCGACATCCAGGTTAAGCCAGTGAAGAAATGTCCTGCTCCTCCTTTCACTACCTCTACTCTGCAACAGGAGGCTTCGCGCAAGCTCGGTTTCTCGGTGGCTCAGACCATGAGAGTGGCTCAGTCGCTCTATGAGGATGGACACATCACCTACATGCGTACTGACTCGGTTAACCTGTCGAGCCTTGCAATAGGCACTATCAGCAACGAAATTAAAGAGACTCTGGGTGAGAAATATCTCAAGGTGCGCAAGTACCACACCTTGTCGAAGGGTGCGCAAGAGGCTCACGAGGCAATCCGCCCCACATTCATCAGCAACCACGAGATTACTGGAACTGCGCAGGAGAAAAAGTTGTACAACCTGATTTGGAAGCGCACAATTGCTTCGCAGATGGCCGATGCACAGCTCGAGAAGACTCAGGTGGACATTAGCATAGCCGGTCGTCCCGAACTGCTGATAGCCAACGGTGAAGTTGTGAAGTTTGACGGATTTCTCAAGGTGTATTTCGAGACCGAGGACGAGGATGTTCAGAACAACACCCTCAACGGTGAGTTCCACATGCTGCCACCTCTCAAGGTTAGTGACAACCTCTCACTCAAGGAGATGACTGCCACTCAGCGTTTCACCCAGCAGCCCAACCGCTACAGCGAGGCTATGCTCGTGAAGCGTCTGGAGGAGCTTGGCATTGGACGTCCATCGACCTATGCACCAACAATCTCAACCATTCAGGCTCGTGATTATGTTGTCAAGGGCGAGAGCAAGGGCGTGAAGCGCAGCTTTGAGCAAATCACCCTCAAGGGCAACAAGATCAGCACCAAGAGCAAGAGCGAGCTTGTGGGCAACGAGAAGGGCAAACTTATACCCACCGATGTGGGCATGGTAGTCAACGACTTCCTCACAAAGTATTTTCCACAGATTCTCGACTATAACTTCACTGCCAAGGTGGAGACCGAGTTTGACGACATTGCCGAAGGCAAGCGCAAGTGGAACGAGGAGATAAAAGACTTCTACACAGGTTTCCACAAGAATATCGAGGAAGTGTCGGCGCTGCGTCTTGAGCACAAAGTGGGAGAGCGCGTTCTGGGTAACGATCCTGCAACTGGCAAGCCCGTGTCGGTTAAGATTGGCCGTTTCGGTCCTCTTGTACAGCTGGGTAGCACCGACGATGTGGACAAACCACGATTTGCCTCATTGCAGAAGGACCAGAGCGTGGCAACCATCACCCTCGAAGAGGCTATCAAACTCTTTGACATGCCACGTCACCTTGGCGAGTTTGAGGGAGAGGAAGTTCAGGTAGCGATAGGACGATTTGGCCCTTACATCAAGCACAATGGCAAGTTTGTCTCAATTCCTAAGGATGTTTCGCCTTACAGCATCACCCTTGAAGAGGCTTCGCAACTCATTGTAGACAAGCGCGTGAGTGAGGCTAAGAAGGTGCTCAAAACCTTTGATGAAGAGCCTGACATGCAGGTGCTTAATGGACGATTTGGCGCCTACATCTGCTACAAGAAGCAGAACTACAAGATTCCCAAGAAGATGAACGCTGAGGAATTGACTCTCGCGGATTGCCGTGCTATTGTTGCCGACGAGGCCAATGCAAGCAAGGGTGGTCGCAAGAGCGTAGCCACTCGTCGCAAGGCGACTGCGAAGAAATAAAAGGCGCTGACAATACGTCTTTTAGAGTGTTCCAGTGATTGTGTAACAGCAATCGCTGGAACATTTTTTTGTGGATAGATTTTTTGAAAAATAGGGTGCCAAAATAGACAGAAAACCGAAGAGAAAAAGGGGTGTTTGCGACAAGAAATTGTTTACAACCGCAAATGTTTTGATGATTTTTCTTAAATATTTGATAATCAGCGATTAAATAAGATATCCACAAGGTTGTTAATAACTTTTTTGTAAATAAATGAAAATTTTTTAGTTTGTATTTGTAAATTTCGGTTTTTATTTTGTAATTTTACACCCCAATAGCGAAATGCCAAGATTCTGACCAATTAAGATTATCGAAAAAAGAGAAATGGAAGCGCCTTTTTACCATATACCAGCATTGCTCCAAGAGAGCGTTAATGGCTTGAATATCAAGCCTGATGGTGTGTATGTGGATGTAACCTTCGGTGGTGGCGGTCATAGCCGTGCCATCATGGACAGACTGGGTGAAAAAGGCCATCTGTTAGGCTTTGACCAAGACATGGATGCGTGGGCTAACAGATTGGAAGACAGCCGATTTACATTTGTACACGGAAATTTCTCATTTCTAAAGAATTTTGTCAATTACTATGGATTTAGCAAGGTTGACGGCATTATAGCCGACCTGGGGGTTTCGTTCCACCACTTTGACGACGAGAAACGTGGGTTCTCGTTCAGGTTTGACAGCGAACTCGACATGCGCATGAATCAGTCATCAAGACTTGATGCTCGCACAGTGATTGCAACCTACAGTGAGGAAGAACTGTCGACGATGTTTTACCTCTTTGGAGAGTTGAAGCAGTCGCGTCGCATGGCAAGCGCAATTGTAAAGGCACGCGCCTCGCGCGACATTGTCACAACAGGTGAGCTTGTCGATGTGGTTAGACCTTACATACGCAAGTCGCAAGAGAAGAAAGAGCTTGCTCAAGTGTTTCAAGCGCTGCGCATTGAGGTGAATCATGAGATAGACGTGCTAAAGCGCATGCTCCAGCAATCGCTTGAAGTCCTGAATGCAGGTGGACGACTGGTGGTGATTACCTATCACTCACTTGAAGACAGACTGGTTAAGAACTTTATGCGATCGGGCAATGTGGAAGGCAAGATCGTGAAGGACTTCTTCGGAAAGGTGGAAACTCCTTGGAAACTTGTGAACAACAAGGTTATCGTGGCCAGCGAAGAAGAGCAGAATGCAAACCCCCGCTCTCGCAGCGCAAAACTTCGCATTGCCGAACTATTGCAAGCAACCGAGAAGTGAAAGTAATTACTAACAACACAAAACATGGCAGCAAAGAAACAGAGAAAGAAAGATAATAAAGAAAAAGACAACCATGGATTTACTCTCAATCCTGTGGTATTGTTGCAGCGCACGCTTCAGGGACGTATGTTCCTCACGCTTGAATTCTTCAAGCGCAACTGGCTATATGTGATAGCTGTGACAGTGATGATGCTTATGTACATCAGCAACAAGTATGTCTATCAGAGCGACAAGGCAAAATTGGGAACACTGAAAGTGATGCTCAACAATGCCAACACCGACTTTGTTGCTGCCAGCTCAAACTACAATTCCCGCATCCTCGAGAGCCAGATGAAAAGTTATATAGACTCGATGGGAATTGATTTAAATATATCAAAACAGCCACCCTATAAATTGTCCTCCAAAGAAAAATGAAAAAGTCAAACAAACAGCATATATTATTTCGTTATCTTTTTGTGATAACTGCCATACTGGTATTTGCCTCACTTATTGTTTATAACATGGCAAAGACCTCGGTTATTCATGCCAATGAATGGAACAACAAGGCCGACAGCCTGCTCACGCGTGAGAGTGTTCTGCACCCAGAGCGTGGACGATTGCTGTCGGACAACGGCAGTGTGCTTGCCGCCAATCTCAACTATTACACCGCACGAATTGACTGGCGCGTAGAAGGCTTCAAGAAAGCCGAGTTCAAGAAGAACCTCGATGCGCTGTGCGACAGTTTGGAAGCATTCATGCCCGAAAAGAAAACGGCCGCACAATGGAAAGAAGACCTGATGGCTCAGTACGAGTCTAAGAAGAGTTCGGCCTATCGTCTTTTTTCAGGATTAACACATTCACAGTTTGTACGCCTTAAATCCTTCCCATTTCTCAACCTGCCAAAGACTGAGAACGGCTTTTATTCCGACCCCACAGTAAAACGAGTAAAACCATTTGGGTCGATGGCCGCTCGAAGCATAGGCAGTGTGGGAGATGACAGTATCACGAAAACACAGCATGGCAAATCGGGGCTTGAAATGGCCCTTGATTCACTGCTCTATGGTGTGCCCGGCGTGAAGCGCCGCATCCAGCTCACCAACAAGATTGTTGACTGGGAGAGCACACCAGCAGTGCCAGGCTATGACATCACTACAACCATCAATGTGCAGATGCAGGACATTGTGGAGAATGAGCTCTATAAGATGTGTGTCGAGACTGATGCCGTGTGGGGTACCTGCGTGCTGATGGAAGTGCAAACTGGCGAGATAAAAGCAATCTCCAACTTGGAGTGGAGCGATAAACTTCAAGACTATTACGAGGGTCGCAACAATGCCGTGCTGGGCTTTGAGCCAGGTTCGGTTATGAAACCCATTTCGATGATGGTTGCTCTTGAAGATGGTATTGTAGATGACATCAATGCTCCTATACTCACAGGATCAATCATGTACTATTGCGGAAGCGAGATTAAGGACCCCCATGGTGGTTCCGCACTTTCGCCTCGACAGATTATCGAGATGTCGAGCAACATTGGCATGTCGAAGATTATCACCAAGAAATATGGCAAGAATCCTGGTGGATTCCGTGAGCGTCTAGAGCAGATGGGCTTCTTCGAGCCATTCAACTCTGGAATTGGCGGTGAGCAGGAGCCATTTATCTCAAAGCTGGGTAACACCAATGCCGACCGTGTGGCTCTTACCCGCATGGCCTATGGTTACGCCACCTTGATACCACCACTACGCACTCTTGCAATATATAATGCTATTGCCAACGATGGCAAGTATGTTCGCCCCCACTTGGTGAAAAAGCTCACCCGCCCCGGCAGCAATGTGGACTCGATAGTTCCTGTCACCTACGTGCGTGAACAAGTGTGCAGTCCAGAGAATGCAGAAAAGCTTCGCACTATGTTGCATGATGTGGTGTGGGGAAAAAGCGGAACAGCTCGCAAGTGGGTTCAGGACGAGAATGTGGAGATAGCCGGCAAGACCGGTACCGCCTATACAGTTCGCAACGACGGTACCTATGGCGAGGAGAAACGACTGGCATTTTGTGGCTTCTTCCCTTACAAGAACCCAAAATACAGCTGCGTGGTGCTGATGCTTCGTGCCAATCGCGGTGCTGCTGCCAGCAGTGGTGTGGTGCTGAAGAACATTGCTGCTAAGATGTATGCTCGCGGCTTACTTGGTGCCAACAGCAATCTAGATAACTCATCTACCCCCAAGCGTGATGTGACAAGCCATACCCAATATGAAAGCACTCCAATCCTTTATGCCAACATGCCTCGTTGCCGTATAAACGATATAAAGAACTTTGCCAGCACAGGTAAAGTGAAAGTGATAAACACTCCTGCCAACAGCTCGGCTGGTGTTCCCAATGTGTCGGGCATGTCGATAAGGGAGGCTGTTTACTGCCTTGAGAAGGTGGGATTGAATGTTCGCTTCAATGGCTGGGGCAGGGTGGTAAAACAGAGTTTGCCAGCCGGTAGCGCCTTTAACCGAGGAGCTCTCATAACACTCTCATTATCAAGCTAAATAACAAATGTATAATAGAATAAGTATCTAAAAGATGAAAGTTAAGAGTTTAAAACAATTGATTAAAGATATAGATGTGCAGAACATCGTTGGTGACATCACAAAGAGCATTAGTGATGTTACTTGCGACTCTCGCACTGTGAAAGAGGGAAGCCTCTTTGTGGCAGTGAGAGGTGTATCGGTCGATGCGCATCAGTTCCTGCCTCAAGTTGCTCAAGCAGGAGCCGCCGCTGTAGTGTGTGAGGAGATTCCTGCCGAGCCACATGAGTCGGTGACCTATGTTCAGGTGCCCAACAGCACAGTTGCGCTGGCTTATCTGGCGAGTGAGTGGTATGATAACCCCTCGTCAAAACTCAAGCTCGTGGGAGTTACCGGGACTAATGGTAAGACTACAACCGCGACATTGCTCTATGAGTTGGCCAACTTGATGGGTTATAAAGCTGGTTTGCTCTCTACCGTGCGCAACATCATCGACAAGAGAGTGGAGCCTGCCAAGCAGACAACCCCCGACCACCTGACTCTAAACCGACTGCTCAGCGATATGGTGGAAGCAGGCTGTGACTATGCTTTCATGGAGGTGAGCTCTCACGCGTGTGTTCAGCATCGTGTCGATGGATTGAAGTTTGCAGGAGGCATCTTCACTAATCTAACCCGTGATCACCTTGACTATCATGGCACAGTTGACAATTACATCAACGCCAAGAAAATGTTTTTCGATTCTCTTGACAATGAGGCATTTGCCATTATTAATATTGATGACAAGGTGGGCAAGGTGATGGTTCAGAACACTAAGGCTAGTGTTTATACCTACTCGTTGCGCTCACTTGCCGATTTCAAGTGCCGTGTGATAGAAGACCGTCTTGATGGAACAACACTCACTATTAACGATACCGAGGTTAATGTGCTGTTCACAGGAAGGTTCAATGCCTATAATTTGACTTCGGTTTATGCCGCTGCCATCAATCTGGGATGGGATAAGGAGCAAGTGCTTGTGAAGATGAGCCAGCTTGTACCAGTGGCAGGACGATTCCAGACGATGCGTTCGCCACGAGGATATACTGCAATTGTGGATTATGCCCACACCCCCGACGCACTTGTTAATGTGCTCGATGCAGCCAATGAGGTGATGAACGGCCGTGGAACGCTCATCACAGTGTGTGGATGCGGTGGTAACCGTGACAAGGGAAAGCGTCCCATCATGGCCAAGGAGGCAGCTTTGCGCAGTGGCAAGCTCATCCTCACCAGCGACAATCCCAGATATGAGGACCCCGACGCGATTTTGCGTGACATGGAAGTGGGTTTGCCCGATGACAAGCGCAGCACTACTCTCATGATTACCGACCGCCGTCAGGCTATCAAGACTGCATGCCAGCTCGCCCAGGCAGGTGATGTGGTGATAGTTGCCGGTAAGGGACATGAGGATTACCAGGAGATTTGCGGTGTCAAGCATCATTTCGACGATAGTGAGGTGATAGCCGAAATATTTGACAGCGAGAAATGAGACACCTTATATAATTTATATACTGATTAATTAAGAAATAGATAATATATGCTTTACTACTTGTTTCGCTTTTTAGAGCAGTATAACATACCTGGCTCACACATGTGGCAATACATATCATTCCGTGCATTGTTGACGATGATATTGTCACTGGTGCTCTCGGCTTGGCTTGGAGAGAAGTTTATCAAGTATATGCGCCGTCGCAAGATTGGCGAGACACAGCGTGATGCGAGCATCGACCCCTTTGGCGAGAAAAAAGTGGGCACTCCATCAATGGGAGGAATTGTTATTATCATTGCAATCTTGCTTCCTGTACTGCTGCTTGGACGCACGCGCAACATTTATCTTATCTTGATGGTCATCACCACTTTGTGGCTTGGATTCCTTGGATTCTGTGATGATTATATCAAGATATTCCGCAAGCACAAGGAAGGTCTCAAGGGCAAATACAAAATTATTGGTCAAGTGAGTATTGGTCTCATTGTTGGACTTGTGCTCTGGCTGAGTCCTGACGTTGTCATGCACGAGAACATTGAGACAGGAAAAAGCGAAATAACACAAGAAGCAGTAGTCGTTCACAAAGACAATCCAGAGAAGTCGTTAAAAACGACTATCCCGTTTGTCAAGAACCATAACCTTGACTATGGCGCCCTCACAAGTTGGATGGGTGATTATTCGGGTCCTGCTGGGTGGGCACTTTTTGTGCTGATGACAATTCTTGTGGTGACAGCAGTGAGCAACGGAGCCAATCTTAATGACGGAATGGATGGCATGTGTGCAGGAAACTCGGCTATCATGGGCGTGGCATTGGGCATACTCGCCTATGTGAGCTCTCACATCGAGTATGCCTCCTACCTCAACATAATGTATATCCCCGACAGCCAAGAGCTTGTGGTGTTCATGTGCGCCTTTGTGGGTGCTTTGATAGGTTTCTTGTGGTACAATGTGTTCCCGGCCCAGATGTTCATGGGCGATACCGGCTCGTTGACCATTGGCGGTATCATTGGCGTGTGTGCCGTGATTATACACAAGGAGCTGTTGGTTCCCATCTTGTGCGGTGTGTTCCTGATGGAGAGCTTGAGTGTCATAATTCAGACTCAAGTGTTCAAGTTCTACAAGCGCAAGGGTCAGAAGGTGAGAGTGTTCCGTTCTACTCCCATTCACGACAACTTCCGCAAGCTTGACAAGGACTTGGCGCCCGACAGCCGTTATGTGCTGCGCAACTGGCCAAGCACTATGACCCATGAGTCAAAGATTACAATTCGATTCTGGATTGTGACAATCATCCTTGCGGCATTCACTATAATCACATTGAAGATAAGATAAAAGCATAAATTTTTAGAGTCATCATAGTAAAACGAATTTTAAAAAACACCTAATGAAATGAAACGTTTAGTAGTTATTGGCGGCGGTGAAAGCGGTGTTGGAGCTGCAGTACTTGGAAAAGTTAAAGGTATGGATGTGTGGCTATCTGACATGGGTAGCATTGAACCTCGATACAAGGCCATTCTCGACAAGTGGGAGATAGCCTGGGAAGAGGGACACCACACCGAAGAGAAAGTGCTGGCAGCAGACGAGATTGTCAAGAGCCCTGGCGTGCCCTTGACAGCACCCCTCATTGTCAAAGCCAAGGAAATGAACATACCTGTCATCTCTGAGATAGAGCTGGCAGGCCGTTATACCGATGCTAAGATGGTGTGTATTACCGGCAGTAACGGCAAGACCACAACCACCATGCTCACCTATCACATCTTCAAGGAGGCTGGGCTAAATGTAGGTCTTGCCGGTAATGTCGGCAAGAGTCTTGCTATGCAAGTCGCTACCGAGAAGCATGACGTGTATGTCATAGAGCTTAGTAGTTTCCAGCTCGACAACATGTATGACTTCAAGGCCAATATTGCTGTGATGCTCAATATTACCCCCGACCATCTTGACCGATATGACTACAAGATGGAGAACTATGCAGCAGCCAAGTTCCGCATCATGCAGAACCAGTCGAGCGAGGACGCGTTCATCTATTGGATGGACGACCCCATTATCTCGGCTCAGCTCAAGAGCATGAAGAGCGAGGCACGCATGTTCCCATTCAGTGCTCGCGAGGACGAGTCGTGTGCCGCCTATATGAAAGATGGCAAAATTCACATCGATGTTGAAGGCGACGCCTGGTCGATTCCAACCTCGGAGCTGCAGCTCAAGGGGCTCCACAACATCTACAACACCATGGCTGCGAGCATCAGCGCCTCGTTGATGAACATCAAGAAAGAGAGCATTCGCAAGGCCCTTTCCAGCTTTGAGGCAGTAGAGCACAGGCTGGAGTATGTTCGCACTGTTGATGGTGTGAGATATATCAATGATTCCAAGGCTACCAATGTGAACAGCACATGGTATGCACTCGAGAGCATGACCGACCCTGTGGTGCTTATCTTGGGAGGTAAGGACAAGGGAAACGATTATAACGAGATAGCTCAGCTGGTGAAGGATAAGGTTGCTGCTATTGTGTGTCTGGGAGTTGACAACAGCAAACTTCACTCCTTCTTTGACGGCATGGTTGCTGTAGTGGAAGATGCCCGAAGCATGGAGGAGTGTGTTGCCAAGTGCCGCTCACTGGCTCATGACGGCCAGACTGTCCTACTGTCGCCTTGCTGTGCAAGTTTTGACCTTTTCCATAGCTATGAAGACCGTGGCGAGCAGTTCAAGGACTGTGTGAACAGGTTGTGAGAATAGAAAGATGTAATGACTTATAAACAAGATGCCGCATAATGGGAGAGAAAGTGTCAAGATATAAAGAAATGTCCAAGCGATATGGCGATCCATGGATTTGGGGTATTTACCTCACACTCGTGGTGCTGTCGATTGTGGAGTCCTACTCGGCTTCAAGTCGAGATGTGGCTCTCTATGGCGTATATAATCCCATTATCAAGCAGGTTATATATCTGGGTATTGGGTCGGCGTTTGTCGTTGGACTCAGCCGTGTGAACTATAACAACAAGACGTTGCTTCTTGTTCTCATTCCATTGTTGTGGGTGTTCACGTTGTTTAGTTTGATATATGTACTATTCTTTGGAGAAGTGGTATATGGAGCTCAGAGAGCTTTCACAATTCCAATCATAAACCTGTCGGTACAGCCATCGGAACTTGCCAAGCTCTCGGCTGTAACAGCACTTGCCTACATCATGGCAAAGAACCAGCAAGACCGAGATGTGTCGACCAAGGGTGTCGCCGTCTCGTCGCTGATTGTGGCAATGTTTGGCGCCCTCATGATAAAGAGCGGATTGACCAACACGTTGCTGCTGATGTGCATAAGCGGCTCAATGTTTGTTGTGGGTGGTGCCAAGTGGAAAAAGATAGGTGCTGTGATAATGATATATGCGGTTGTAGCTTGTGTATTCTATTTTTGGAAAGAAGCCAGCGACAAGCGCGAGGAAAATTTGAAGAAATACACTACCGAGCAAGTGGAAGATGTGGATAAAAACAAGGTTGTGGACCGTCACGACATGCGAAAAGGCCGTGTTTCGAACTGGATGCGTCGCGACTCTTTGATTTATGACTCCATCAACAGCAGCAACTCTCAAGAGATGTTCTCAATCATGGCTCAGGCTCATGGTGGGCTCACAGGTGTGGGAATAGGCAACTCTCGAGAGTGCAGCCGCTTGCCACTTGCATTCAGTGACTATATATTCTCGATAATTATCGAGGAGATAGGAATGATAGGAGGGGTGTTTGTGCTCATCCTGTACTTGTGGCTCTTGTCGCGAGCGGCGATGATAGCCCGGCGATGTCATCGAGTGCTGCCGGCGTTGCTCATCATTGGTATGGCGTCGATGATAACCTTCCAAGCGTTGTTCCACATGGCAATCAACACGGGAGTATTCCCTGTTTCGGGTCAACCGTTGCCGTTGATTTCCAAGGGTGGTACATCAATTTTAGTGACCAGTGTCGCGATAGGTGTGATGCTCAGTGTGAGCCGCACGATCAGCAACATAACCGATAGTAAAAACAAGGATGAGGGTTTGAAGCTGCCAAGTGGACTTGACGCAGCTAACCCCACCGAAATGCCTATAAAAAATGAGTGGAAAAACTAATCAATTAAAAGTGTTGATAAGTGGTGGAGGTACTGGTGGACACATCTTCCCCGCATTGTCGATAGCCAACGAAATCAAGCGCAGGCTGCCCCAAGCAAAGATTCTCTTTGTGGGAGCCGAGGGACGCATGGAGATGGAAAGAGTCCCTGCCGCAGGTTATGAAATCAAGGGTCTGCCTGTTAAAGGTTTTGACCGCAAGCATCTGTTGAATAACTTCAAGATTCTCATGTTGCTCAGGAAGAGCATGAAAATGGCTCGCAACATTCTCAAGGAGTTTCAACCCAATGTGGCAGTGGGAGTTGGTGGTTATGCCAGTGGTCCCATGCTCAAGGAGTGCCAAAAGATGGGCATCCCAACCCTGCTTCAAGAGCAAAACTCGTTTGCGGGAGTAACCAATAAGCTTCTTGCCAAGAACGCTCAATGCATCTGTGTGGCCTATGAAGGAATGGAGCGCTACTTCCCAGCCGACAAGATTGTTCTTACGGGAAATCCTGTGAGAAGAAATCTTCTCGAGTGTGAAGTGACGGTTGAGGAGGCGAGACAGTCGTTTGGACTTGACCCCGACAAGCGCACAGTTCTCATTGTGGGTGGAAGCCTTGGAGCCCGCACTATTAACAACAGCATTATGGCAGGGCTTGAGAAAATTGCTCAGCATCAAGATATCCAAGTGATTTGGCAAACGGGTGCAATCTATGACGACACTTGTCGTGAAGCACTTGAGTCGTCGCAGGCGGCTAATGTGAAACAAATGGCTTTTATCTCCAACATGGACAAGGCCTATCGTGCCGCCAACCTGGTGATTTCGCGTGCTGGGGCAAGCTCAATCAGCGAACTTCAGTTGCTGGGTAAGGCCTCAATACTTGTGCCATCGCCCAATGTAGCCGAGGACCATCAGACCAAGAACGCTATGGCTCTAGTTGACCGCAACGCTGCATTGATGATTGCCGATGCCGATGCTGGAGAAAAACTTGTCGACGTAATGCTCGACACAATTGAACAAGAGCCCATCCTTGAGAAACTGAGCGAGAATGTGCTCAAAATGGCGTTGCGTGACTCGGCCGAAGTTATTGTGGACAAGGTGCTGCAAATAGCCCGATAATATAGCTCATAGCTTAGTGAGCAATTGATTATTAATAATAGTTTTCATTAGAGAGATGGTAGATTACAAGTCGATATATTTTGTTGGAGCAGGAGGCATAGGTATGGCTGCTCTGGAGCGATTTTTTCTCGCTCAAGGAAAGAAGGTTGCGGGCTATGACCGCACTCCGAGTGAGCTCACCAGTGCTTTGATAAATGAAGGCGTGGAGATAGTTTTTGACGAGGACCCCAGCCTCATTCCCGACTATTGTCGAGACAAGGACAGCACTCTTGTTGTTTACACTCCAGCAGTGCCCAACGAGCATAAGGGGCTGTGCTACTTCAGGGACAATGGTTTTGAGGTAGTGAAGCGTTCGCGAGTGCTAGGAATGGTGACTGAAGGCAGCAAGGCACTGTGCTTTGCTGGAACTCACGGAAAGACTACTACATCCAGCATGGCGGCTCACATCCTGCAAGTTGACGGTGTGGGAAGCAATGCATTCCTGGGAGGCGTGCTACGCAATTACGACAGCAATTTCCTGCTCTCTGAAACAAGTCCTTATTCGGTGATAGAGGCCGATGAGTTTGACCGTTCATTCCATCAGCTCACACCTTATGTGGCAGTGATTACTGCAACCGACCCCGACCATCTCGACATCTATGGAAACTATGAGAATTATCTTGAGGGTTTTGCTCATTTCACCGAGCTCATTAGACCAGATGGCGCGCTGATTGTGCACACCGGCCTTGACTTGAAGCCACGAGTGGCCGAGGGAGTGAAAGTCTACAGCTACTCGATGACTGAGGGCGACTTCCATGCGGCGCGCGTGCGCAAGGGCAACGGTGAGATAACCTTCGACCTGGTGACCCCTTGGGAAACGATAGAGAATATATCGCTGGGAGTGCCTGTGGACATCAACATCGAGAATGCAATAGCTGCCATGGCGGCATGCAGGCTGGTTAATGCCAAGCCCGAGGCAATGCGCTCGGCAATAGCTTCGTTCATGGGACCCAAGCGCAGGTTTGAATTCTGGCTTAAAGAGCCTGGAGAGAATGGAAAGGTCGTTATTGACGACTATGCCCATCATCCCAGCGAGCTGGAGGCTAGTATCAAGAGTGTGCGCGAATTGTACAGCGGACGCAAAGTGACAGTTATTTTCCAACCACATCTTTATACACGCACCCGTGATTTTGCCAAGGAGTTTGCCCAGGCACTATCTCATGCCGATGAGGTGATATTGCTGCCCATCTATCCCGCTCGTGAGCTTCCGATAGAAGGAGTTAGCAGCGAAATTATATTAAAAGATGTGAAATGTGAAAAAAAATCTATTTATAGCAAGGAAAATTTGATTAAGTCAATACATTTGCTTAACTTTGATATTTTATTGGTTCTCGGCGCAGGCGACATTGTCAATTTGTTGCCCGAAATTTGTGAACAGGTAAAGAAACAGACTCGTTGAAAATTGTTAGATACATATTGCTCATTGTTCTCACATCGCTCATGATAGTGGGTATACTGTGGGCTCGTGACAAAAGCCGTGACGAGGTGTGCAACGAAATCAGGGTAGAGGTTGTGAATGACGACAGTACTCATTTTGTTACACGAGCAGGCGTTCTTGAAGAGATGGAGCGCAAGCACATCATTGTCAAGGGCAAGCCCATTTGGCAAATCAATGTCGAGGACATTGAGGCCAAATTGATGCAATCTCAGTACATCGAGTCGGTGCAGTGCATGTTTGAAGATGGTGGTAGCCTCAAGATCAAGGTGGCGCAGATTGTGCCAGTGATGAGGGTCTTTGACGGAGATCATTCCTACTATCTCAACAAGAATGGAAAGCGCATGCCTGCAGTGTCGACATTCTATGCCGACGTTCCCATAGTTGAGGGGCATTTCACCAGGCAGTACAGTCCGTTGCGCTTGCTGCCCATGATAAGGTATGTGGAGAGCGATTCTTCGCTTAATGCACTGGTGACAATGTACTGCATGCGTGACACCAATAATATTTTTATCGTGCCATCAATTCATGGACACGTGGTGAACATGGGGCAATGCAATGATTTCGCCAACAAGTTTGCGAAGCTGAAGCTCTTTTACAAGAAAGTGATGCCGGTCAAGGGATGGATGTACTACGACACCATCTCGGTGAAATGGGATCATCAGGTTGTGGCTACCAGGCGCGACAAGGTTGTTGAGAGGGTTCAGGAATATAATCCCGAAGAGGATGAGCAGGCCGATGACCCAGGCACAATGCGCATTAGCGACAACAGCAAGGCACCAGTGAACAAGATGACACGAGAAAAACAGGCTCCAGCGCCAGCACCTGCTGCGACACAACCCTCTGCTCCTAAACCTGCAGCTGCAAAACCAGCAGGGCAGCCGTCAAAACCGCCAGAGCAGAAGGCTCCCGCAAAGAGTACTCCTCAAAAAACGGCAGCTGCAAAACCAGCATCAACCGCTAAACCTGCTGCAACTAAGCCAGCAGCTAAGCCAGGGAAAAAATAAATTTTGAAATAAATTATATAATATATATTATTACACCTATCAACACACTTTTATGGTCAAGACACAATATATAGCAGCATTAGAGATTGGCAGTTCAAAGATTGTGGGCGCCATCGCCGAGAAATCACCTTCGGGATATGTGCAGATAAATCATCTTGAAGTTGAGAAACTCGTCAACAGTGTACGTCATGGATGCATACAGAACGTGGAAAACACTAAGGGCGCAATCAATAATATCATCAAGAAGCTCGAGAACCGCGTGGATGGAGTCATCGAGGAGATATATGTGGGCTTCAGTGGTCGTTCGCTGCATAGCGAGCCCACCGAGGTAAATCACAATCTTGATGCTACAGTTCCCATTACCGACGACGTGCTTAACCGCATAATCAGAGAGGCCGGGAAAGACCCCATCAAGAATTATGAGACAATAGATGTTGTGCCTCGAACCTACTATGTTGACAAGAATGAGACAAAGAATCCAAGTGGACAGTTTGGTTCAAACATCAACATCAAGCTCAACCTCATCGTTGCTAAACCCACGCTCAAGCTAAACCTGGAGAGGGTGATGAGCGGTGGAACAAGGGTGAAAGATTATCTTGTAACTCCATTGGTGGTAGCCGATGAGATACTTGAAGCATCGGAGAAATCGCTAGGATGTATGCTTGTGGACTTGGGAGCCGAGACAACAACCGTGTCGATATACAAAGACGGCTCGCTCGTTTATCTCACCACATTGCCCATGGGAGGTCGTAACATTACCCGTGATATCACTACAGGACTCAACATTCTTGAAGACACAGCCGAGAGGGTGAAGAAGAACATCAGCAACCCGCTGGACAAGAATGTGGAGCATGTGTCGATTGAGGGTGTGAGCTCAAGCGATGCCGCCAACTATATTGTGGCAAGAACCGGAGAGCTTATTGCCAATATCAAGCAGCAGATTCAGTATGCAGGAGTCAAGACTGTAGATCTTCACAATATAGTGCTGATAGGTGGAGGCGCTCAGCTTCAAGGCTTTGCACGCCGTTTGGAGGATGAGGTGAAGCTTAGAGTGCGCATTGGAACTTATCCCAAATCGCTCAATATTGTTGACCACAATATCAACCGTGCCGAGTATGTGCAGATTTTTGCCTTGCTCTCAAAGGCCTCTCAAATCATTCCTAGAAATCACTCATGCGTGAGTCGTAACACTTATGGCGATTTTGAGCAAGAGGATTATGAATATCCAAGGAGAGAAGAGCGTGAAGAAGAGCAATCATTTGATTATGATAAATTTAGACCTGAAGAAATTGCTCCTCGAGCAAAGCGTGCACAACCTTCGACATCACACGCTGAAGAACCACAGCGTCGCAAGAAACCTTCTTGGATAGAGAAAGCTCGCAAGAAACTGGAGAACATGATGAACGAGCCCGAAGACGATGAATAGTCAATTGGGCTAGAATCAGATTATTTCAATTTATTATTAGAAAACACTTCAATTTAGAAAGATATGGATAATGAAAATATGGGGAATAACCCCACCATAGGATTTGAAAACGCATCGACTCCAATTATTGAGCAACAAAATATCTTTACCGATTTGGAAAAGAATCCAGGATTTGTAGAGCAGAATCCAACGAGTAAGGCCCCTTGCATCATCAAAGTGATAGGAATTGGTGGAGGTGGCAACAATGCTATCAATCACATGTATGACCAGCATGTGGGTGGCGTATCGTTTGTCGTGATGAACACCGACCGCCAGGCTCTTAACAACTCACCTGTCCCCAACAGGGTGTTGATAGGTCCTAACACTACCTTTGGCCTGGGAGCAGGAAATCAGCCTGAGCTTGCCAAGCAGGCAGCCGAGGAAAGTGAACAAGAAATAGCGGCGCTCTTCGACGATGAGACCAAGATGGTCTTTATCACCGCCGGAATGGGTGGCGGAACAGGAACTGGTGCGGCGCCTGTGGTGGCTCGCATAGCGCGTGAGAAAGGCGTGCTTACCATAGGTATCGTTACCATTCCATTCCTGTTTGAGGGTAAAAAGAAGATTATCAAAGCGTTGAGTGGAGCCGACGAGATGCAGAAGTATGTCGACGCTCTTCTCATCATCAACAATGAGCGCTTGAGTGAGATATATCCCGACTTGAACTTCATGAATGCCTTTGGCAAGGCCGACGACACACTGTCGGTTGCCGCTCGAAGCATTAGCGATATTATCAATGTGGATGGCTACATCAATCTTGACTTCAATGATGTCAATACCACTCTGCGTGAAGGTGGAGTTGCTATTATCAGTTCGGGATATGGTGAGGGTGAGAATCGTGTGACAAAGGCTATTGAAGACGCTCTCAACTCACCACTGCTCAAGAACCGTGACGTTTATGGTTCTCAAAAGATATTGATGAACTTCTACTTCTCGAGGAACGCACAGAATGAGTTCAAGATGGCCGAAATTGATGAAATGCGTAATTTCATGACTCAGTTCACTCACGATGTAGATGTGATTTGGGGTGTGGCCTATGACGACACTCTGGGAGAGAAGGTGAAAATGACAATGCTTGCGGCTGGTTTCAATGTTTCGCTCGATGCCGAGACTGCAATAGCCGAGGGCGACCGTAAGAGCGAGTCTAAGGCTGCAGCATCACCTTCAAGCCGAATTGAGCAAGAGTATGGCGAGAAGTTCAATGAACTTGACATTGACCGTGCCAAGGCTCAGTACATCGTGCTTCGTCCTGAGGATATTGACAACGACGAGATTGTGGACCTGCTTGAGAAGAATCCTGCGTTCAAGCGCGACCAGCAGGTTAAGAACGTGTTCCGAGAGTTGCAGAATGCTCCAACCAAGCCTGCAGCGCCCAAACCCGTATCGCCGCTTGCCAAAAAGAAACCAAGCAGCACTACTGCAACCATTTCTTTCAACGATTAATAGACAACCCAAGAATAAAAAAATATAAGACAATATAATGTTAACATTACAATTAATCAACGAGAATCCCGAGCATGTGATTGAGCGTCTTGCAGTGAAGAATTTTGATGCAAGAGAGCCCATCATGAAAGTGGTAGAGCTCGACAAGCAGCGCCGTGCCGCTCAAAAGGAGCGTGACGACAATGCCTCACAGCTCAACAAGATGGCGTCGCAGATTGGCGCCCTCATGAAACAGGGCAAGCGCGACGAGGCCGAGCAGGCCAAAGCCGCCGTTGCACAACTCAAAGCAACCAACAAAGAAATCGACGACCGCATGACAGCCGCCGCAAGTGAGATAACAGAGATTTTGCTTTCCGTTCCCAATGTGCCTTACGAAGGAGTGCCCAAGGGCCTCACTGCCGAGGACAATGTAGTGGAAAAGTCTGGTGGTCCTGAGCCTCACTTGAGCGAGGACGCACTGCCACACTGGGAACTCGCCAAGAAATATAACCTCATCGACTTTGACCTGGGAGTGAAAATCACAGGTGCTGGTTTCCCTGTCTATGTGGGCAAGGGTGCAAAGCTGCAGCGTGCTCTTATCCAGTTCTTCCTCGACGAGGCTAGCAAGGCGGGATATGTTGAGATTGAACCTCCATTGGTAGTAAATGAGGCGTCGGGACTTGGCACCGGTCAGCTTCCCGATAAGGAAGGACAAATGTATCACTGCCAGGTTGATAATTTCTATCTCATTCCCACTGCCGAGGTGCCTGTGACAAACATGTACCGCGACGTGATTATCAATCAGGATGACCTCCCCAAGAAAAACTGCGCCTACAGTGCCTGCTTCCGCCGTGAGGCTGGCTCCTATGGCAAGGACGTGCGTGGCTTGAACCGTCTGCATCAGTTTGACAAGGTGGAGATTGTGCGCATCGAGCGCCCCGAGGACAGCTATGCCGCACTCGAGGAGATGAAAGACCACGTTCAGGGCTTGCTCGAAAAGCTCGAACTGCCATGGCACATCCTCAGGCTTTGTGGTGGCGACATGAGCTTCACCAGCGCCATTACCTTCGACTTTGAGGTGTGGAGTGCTGCTCAGAAGCGCTGGCTCGAGGTAAGCTCGGTCTCCAACTTCGAGACCTATCAGGCCAACCGCCTCAAGTGCCGCTATCGTGGCGATGACAAGAAGACTCATCTGTGCCACACTCTTAACGGCTCGGCGCTGGCACTGCCTCGCATCGTGGCTGCGTTGCTCGAGAACAACCAGACCCCCGAGGGCATACGCATCCCCAAGGCTCTCCAGCCTTACACCGGTTTTGACATCATTAACTAAGAGAGATAACTTTTTTTAATTGCAAATGTACATGGAATTCATCGTGGTTCTGTGTACATTTGTGCTTTATGAGAGGAGTGGCTGGGAATGACCAGGTTTTTATTAAAACTTGTTTTTTTTGAGTTTTTTAGGGATGGAAGCGCTGAATTTTTGTAACTTCGCAGTCTAAAAGTTGTTATACCCATGTCGGGACTAAGATTATATAAGAGCGAGAAGCTGTGCAGCAAGATAGAGATTGAAAAGCTGTATGCTCGCGGGACATCAATAATTGCTTATCCGCTTCGTGCGGTGTGGCTTGAGGTGCCCCGGGATGATTGGCGCCATCCTGTTGCCGCTCGATTCCTTATATCAATCCCCAAGAAGCGCATTCGCCATGCTGTGGACCGCGTGCTGCTGCGTCGCCGCACTCGTGAGGCATATCGTCTAAACCGCAGTTTCCTTGATGGTGTCGCTCAAGAAGGCAAGACAGTTCTCATTGGATTCAACTGGCTTGCCAATCATGAGTACAACTATGTTACTATCGAGCGCAGCATGCAAGAAATATTGCGCAAGATTTCATCAGCTATCATTCAAGAGAAAGAGGCATGAAACCGAGCATTAGCAACATATTCAAGTGGTTGCTCATTCTGCCCATCAGGTTCTACCAGAAGTGCATATCGCCTCTTACTCCTCCTGCATGCCGCTATACCCCCACTTGCAGTAACTATGCTGTTGAGGCTATTCAGAGCTATGGTCCTATCAAGGGTATGTGGCTAGCTGTCAAGCGCATTGTGAGCTGCAATCCATGGGGCGGTCATGGCTACGACCCTGTGCCCCCCATCATTACCAATTTCCACAGTCATGATGCCAATGCCGAGCATGCATTGATAAGTGTTGATGTTGACGATTTCAATCCACAGCCTGGGAAGGTGTATTCGGTGGGAATTCACCCCTGGCATATTGCCGATGACTGGCAAGAGAAAATATTGCAACTTGAGGAGATGGCGCATCACTACCAAGTGGTGGCAATAGGGGAGACGGGGCTTGACTCGCTAAAAGGCGCCTCGCTTGAATTGCAGGAGAAGGTGATGCAGGCTCACATTGACATTGCCGTTGCAACAGAGAAGCCACTCATTATACATTGCGTGCGCACCTCGCAGCAAGTACTCAAGCTGTGGCGGGGCAATCCACAAGCCCACAATGTAGCATGGGTGATTCACGGATTCAGGGGCAACGAGAATGTGGCGCGTGAGCTGGTTGATGCGGGTTTCTATCTGTCATTTGGTGCAAAGTTTAACGAAAAGGCTCTCGCCATCGCCCCTATAGACCACTTGCTTGTGGAGACCGACGATGAGCCGTCGGTAAACATCAAAGATGTGTTTAAATCGATAGCTCAAGTTAAGCAGTGCAGCGTGTGGCGCCTGCGCCGCAAGGTTCGCCGCACCGCCCTGAGAATTGTCAAATATAAATAAAATGCCTGATAGCGAAAAAATTTCACAAACTGTTACGGTAGTTATTCCCTTGTATCGCAACAATTTGAGTGCGATTGAACATTGGGCTATAGAGCGCAATCGGCGTGTGTTGTCGTCGCAGCGAGATGTTGCCATTGTGTGTCCCGATGAGTTAGATTTATCTCCTCTCGATGAGTTGCTGGGCATCACGTCGGGCCGTTGCCGCGTGGAGCGATTTGCACATTCTTTCTTTGACGGACGTCAGGGTTACAACCAACTCATGCTTAGCCGTCAGTTCTACTCACGATTCAAGCAGTCGCAGTTCATAGCAATAATTCAAACTGATGTGGCACTTTTTCACGACTCTCTCGACTACTGGTGCTCTCTCGACTACGATTATGTGGGAGCTCCATGGCTGCCAGCAAGAAACGAGATAGAGGGATGGAATGTACCCAAACGAGCTATGTATCAAATAAGGTGTGGATGGGCACGGTTTAGAGGAGGATTCCACTCAGTGCAGCTAAAGTGGAAAGTGGGCAACGGCGGTTTCTCGCTAAGGCGCGTAGAAGCGATGCTGCGCGTGCTAGACAAACATCCTGCCGAGATTGTCGAGATGGCAAAAGATTCGAGCCATAACTCAAACTTTGAGGATGTGGTTTGGAGTGTGCGCGTCAATGAGTTATGGCCTAACAGCCTGCGCATCCCCGACTATACTACGGCTGCTCATTTCTCTATTGAAGGCCATCCCGAGATGGCTATGAGTCTCACTGGTGGCCAGCTGCCTATGGGCACTCATGCATTCTATCGTCATCGCAACCGCAAGTTCTGGTCTAAATTTTTAGATTTCACTAAAATAGACCATAACATCTGAGAATTAGCTGAACCACCTTCTTTGTGATAGCTAATAAGTGCTAAATCAGAAATCGTGTTCACTATAAAGATTATAGATTTTTGCACCTAAAACTCATTATTTCATATTTTATTACTACATTTGCACGCTATAGAATAAATATCAAATAACAAATGGACTTTGCTGAAAGCGCTAATGTCATTTTTGACAAAACAATCAAACTTTATCACGTCACTGACAATGTAGACGCTAAAATTTCGTCACCCTACCCCGAGGGGACACTTGAGGCTGCACTTTTCACCAAATGCTGGATTGATACTGTGCAGTGGCACCTCGAGGATATAATTCGCAACCCTGATATCGACCCTGTTGAGGCTCTTGCACTCAAACGTCGCATCGATCACAGCAATCAGGACCGCACCGACCTCGTGGAGGAAATAGACAGCTATTTCCGCAAGTTTTATGAAGGGGTCGAAGTTCTTCCCGATGCTACAATCAACACTGAGAGTCCTGCATGGGCATTAGACCGCTTGTCGATTCTTGCATTGAAGATATATCACATGCGTGAACAGGTGGAGCGTGCCGATGCTTCGGCCGAGCACAAAGCTCAATGCCAAGGCAAGCTCGATGTGCTGCTTGAGCAACGCGTAGACTTGATTACAGCCATCGACCAATTGCTCGCCGATTTCACTACTGGCCGCAAATATATGAAAGTCTATCGGCAGATGAAGATGTATAACGACCCTTCGACCAATCCAGTTTTGTATGGCAAAAAATAGCAGTGACATACTGAAAACTGTTCTTATCACTCGATTCTCGGCATTGGGTGATGTGGCTATGACTATACCCATCGTCTACCCTGTGTGTAAAGCCAATCCCAAGGTGAACTTTGTCTTCGCTACTCGCAAGATGGCTCAAGGGCTTTTTGTGAACTGCCCTGGAAACCTGATTGTACTGGGCATTGACTTAGACGATTACAAAGGAATTAGTGGACCGGTAAAACTTGCTAGCAACTTGCATCATCGCTATGACTTTGACGCTATGGCCGACTTGCATGATGTGATTAGAACCAAACTCATGGTTTCAACTCTTAAGCTTAAGGGCGTGAGGGTGGCTACCATCGATAAGGGTCGAAAAGAGAAACGGCAGCTAACAAGTGGAAAGTCGCGCCAGCCAGTATTGTCAACCCATGCTCGATACAAAGCTGTATTTGGCGAACTCGGGCTTAAGCTCGGCGAGGAATTCACAAGCATTTTCGCTCCAGGCGAGAATCCCAAGAGCCCCATCGTTCCTGCCAAGGAAGAAGGTTACCGATGGATAGCTATTGCGCCGTTTTCTCAGCACAAGGGCAAGGAGTATCCATTAGAGCAGATGAAGCTGGTCATTGCCGAAATGTCGCGGTGGGAAAAATGCTATCTGTTCTTGATGGGTGGCGGCAAGAAAGAGCGTGACCTCCTAGACCCCATCATGAAACGTTACAGCAATGTGCTGTCGCTGCCACACATCAAGCACTCGTTTGCCGATGAGTTGGCATTGCTTAGCCGTTGCGATGTTGTTCTCACGATGGACTCGGCCAACATGCATCTGGCATCGCTTGTGGGAGCTCCGGTGGTGAGCGTGTGGGGTGCAACTCATCCATCGTGTGGATTCTTGGGCTGGCATCAGGCACTCAGAGACACTGTTCAGCTCGACCTTGACTGCCGTCCGTGCTCGGTCTTTGGCAACAAGAAGTGCCGCTATCGTGACTATCATTGCATGAAAGATATAAGTCCCGAATTGATACTCGACAAAGTGAAAACAGTACTTGAAAGATGACAAAGAAGATACTTATAACAGGAGCCGGAGGCTTCATTGGCGGATACCTGGTAGAAGAGGCGCTGAACCGTGGTTATGAGACTTGGGCAGCAGTGCGCAAGACCACTAGCCGCAAGTTTCTCACCGATGAGCGCATTCATTTCCTCGAACTCGATTTCACCGATGCCGATGCGTTGCACGAAACCCTCAAAAGCCATATTGAAGAGAATGGTAAGTGGAACTATGTGGTCCACAACTTGGGACTTACCAAAGCCACCAACTATCTCGACTTTGAGACAGTGAACTATGGCTGCCTGAAAGCAATTGTCGACGAGCTCAAGGAACTTGACGCAGTGCCTGAGGTGTTCTTGATGATGAGCAGTCTGAGTGTGATGGGTCCAGGCGATGAGAAGAACTACACAGCGTTCAAGAGCGACGATATCCCCACACCAAATACCCGTTATGGAACTTCAAAACTCAAGGGAGAGACCTACTTGCAGATGCAGAAGGACTTTCCTTACACAATATTCCGCTGCACCGGGGTGTATGGCCCCCATGAGCGTGACTATTTCTTGATGATTAAGAGCATAAAGCGGGGATTCGACTTCAGTGTTGGATTCAAGAAGCAGATGCTCACCTTCATCTATGTCAAAGACCTTGCACGGGGCGTGATGGATGCCCTGGAGGCTGGTCCTAAGCACAAAGCCTATTTCATGAGCGAGGACCGCAGCTACACGCAGCAGGAGTTCCGCAAGATAGTGTGCGACGAGCTTGGCAAGAAAGTTGTGATACCAGTAACTTGCCCGTTGTGGGTGGTGAAGATAGTGTGCCACGTGTCAGAATTCATTGGCAAAGTGACAGGAAAGGCAAGCACCCTCAACCCCGACAAGTTCCGCATCCTCAAGCAACGCAACTGGCTTTGCGACACAAGCGATGCCGAGCGTGACTTTGGCTTCAAAGCACAATACGACCTCAAACAGGGTATTCATGAAGCCATTGAGTGGTATAGAAGCGCCGGGTGGTTGTAGATAGATTATAATGTACAATCTTTAGAAATATGATTATACTTGGAATTGAGTCGTCGTGCGACGATACTAGTGCTGCAGTCATCAAGGACTGTGTGTTGTTGAGCAATGTCATCGCTAGCCAAAAGGTGCATGAAGCCTATGGTGGTGTGGTGCCAGAGCTTGCTTCTCGCGCTCATCAACAAAACATCGTGCCTGTAGTGAGCGAGGCAATACGTCAGGCAGGCATCGACAAGAAAGATATCGACGCTATAGCTTTCACTCGTGGCCCTGGCTTGCCTGGATCGCTGCATGTGGGCACCTCGTTCAGCAAGGGATTGGCGTTGGCTCTGAATGTTCCGCTTGTCGATGTCAACCATCTTCATGGCCATGTACTGGCACATTTCATCAAGGAAGACGAGAATACCGAGGTCCCTGACTTCCCTTTCCTGTGCCTTCTCATCAGCGGTGGAAACTCCCAGATTATAAAGGTGGAATCGCCCAATGACATGGAGATAATGGGACAAACCATTGACGATGCAGCGGGCGAGGCTTTTGACAAGTGCGCCAAGGTGATGGGATTGCCATATCCCGGCGGACCATTTATTGATGAACTATCCAAGCAAGGCGATGCCACTCGTTTCAAATTCTCAAAACCTCACATTGAGGGCTACAACTATAGCTTCAGCGGACTTAAGACTTCTTTCCTCTACACTCTGCGTGACGAACTCAAGCTCAACCCCAACTTTATTGAGGAGAATAAGGCCGACCTTGCGGCTTCGCTGCAGAAGACCATTATTGAAATATTAATGGACAAATTTGGCAAGGCAATTAAAGACACTGGTATCAAGACGGTGGCAATAGGTGGCGGTGTGAGCGCCAACAGCGGTGTGCGTGAGGCTGTGCAGCAGTACTGCGACCGACGTCGCATCAAGGCATTCATTCCCAAGCGCACATTCACCACCGACAACGCCGCCATGATAGCTGTTGCGGGCTACTTCAAGTTTAAGAATGGCGAAACCTGCGATATCACAGCGCCACCATTTGCAAGAGTGACAATCTGATTCGGGGGGGCATATCGATGTGTGTCATTTGTAGTAGTCAAAAATCGTTATCAAAAGTTGTGCAAAAAAGCAAAATTTTTTTCAGCAATGTGTAAATAATTAATTCAAGTTCCGCAAGTTGTTAACTTACTCAACTGTTTTTATTTTTTATTACTATTTTTGTCTGGATTAACGAATAATTTTGACATTCACCATGACTATCAATAAGTTTAAACTACTTGCCTGACCTTGCGCCCATGTTTAAGAAATTATGTGCCATATTGATAATGCTGCTGGCATCAGTCATGATGCAAGTCGCTAATGCTTATAACGTAAACCAATACAATCAATGGGTAAAGGTATCTACCGAAGATCTGATGCGTCGTGGTCAGGATTACCTTCAAAACAAAGGATGGGTTGACAGCGCGATGGTATGTTACAGTATCGTTGCCAATCGAGTCCAAAACAACAATTTGGAAAGCAAGGATAAATATCAGATTGCC
>JAFSPZ010000008.1 GCA_017451225.1 Muribaculaceae bacterium
GAGCGTTTCGCTCACAGATACCACACCATTGAGTGAACTCTTCGACAAAACTAAATATCAAAATTTCAATGATCGTTCTGCCTCTAATGGGCAATTATTTATAAATTTTTAATCGTCCCAAATTTTAATGGGACACTAGTGAAAAGGCTTTATAATCAATTTAACAACTGATAACTGACAACTACTTCAGCACTTGCTTGTATACGTCGAGTGTCTGCTTGGCGATGCTGTCCCAGTTGTAGTCGCTCAGGTCGTAGTGTTGGAGCTTAAATTCTTTTTTCAATGCGTTACTGATGCCTTCGGCAAGAGCATCGCTGTTGGCCGCTTCCACATAGTTGTCGGTAGGTAACTCAATGAGGTGTGTGGCTGGGATATCGGTAACCACAAGCGGCAACTGATAGCTCATTGCCTCGAGGAGCACGAGAGGGAATCCTTCGTTTACCGACGAGAGCACATAGAGACGTGCGTGGCTGTAGAGTTGTCGCAAGTCCTCACCTTGTGTGAACCCCGTGAATATAACCTTTTCGTTCCAGTCGAGCTGCTTGAGCATCTTGAAGTAACTGGTGTCGTGGTCGCTGGCGCCGGCAATCACAAGATGCTTCACTTCGTCGAGCTTGTTGACTGCCTCGACCAGATATTCAAAACCTTTTTCAGGAGTGAGACGGCCCACCGATAGGATAAAGTCGCGTGGCTCTATTTCTAGCCGTCGCAGCAATCCTGTGCTTCGTCCAATCTTCGTTTTATTGATGCCATTGGGGATGAACACCGACTTGGCGAGTACTTTCTCGCCCAGTTTCTCACGCTGGAAACTGTTGACGAAGATAATCTTACTGGCGCAGCTCAGTGAAATTTTCTCCGATAATTTCAGGATTGCCCTGCTTATCCTTCCCCACTTCTTGTGCTCATAGTTGGGGCTGTGATATGTTAGGATGATGGGAATGCGAAACAGTCTGATGAGCGGGGCAAACATGCCTGGTCCGATGTTGTGGATGTGCACAGCATCGGGACGATGGAAAATGATGTGGATTGTAGCAAGAAAAGTGTGGATTACTGCTTCCAATCCCTTGATGCGTGTAGAAGGCAGGTCGACATACTCGGTGTTTTTGAATTTGCGTGCCGATACCTCGGTGAGATAGGGACGGCGGCGGTAGATGCGCAGGCGGTAGTTCTTGTGCATGCGAGTGTAGATGTTCTCGCAGTGCATTTCCACGCCACCTTGAACGCCTGGAAATCCTCTAACCCCTATTACCGAAATGACTTTCATTGCACATCAAGCGACGACCAATTAATCCCAGCAGATGTCCTTTCCCTGGCGAATGCGCCACTTGTTCTTGATGACCCACTTGATGGGAATCCATGGGCGACGCACCATGTCGTGACGCTCGGTAACGATGAACGCGCAGTTGCGGTCGCATGCTTGCACTTTCTTGAGAGCCTCCTTGGCCTTGTCGCTATTCATGATTTCCTCGAAACTCTGCTCCTTGATGTTGCCAATAATCCACTCTTCGCTCGAACCGTTGCAGGGCGACACATTGCCCCATGGGTCAATGAAGAAGAAATCGGTAAGGGCGCCACAGGCTGGGCGATAGCCAGCCTCGTCGCCACGCAGGCGGCGGTGGATTGAGCGGTTAAAGTAGGCGCGACCGTAGTCCTTGAGGCGGTCCTTGAGGTGGCGGCGCTTGCTGGTGAGCATGGCCTTGACAAAGAGCTCATGCTGCTTGAGTGCATCCTCGCTCACAATCTCGTTGTCGTCCTTGTGGAAATACCACGAGTTGTGCACAGCCGAGTTGCCAAGCTCCACATCGAGTGCCACGCACAGCTCATAGAGCCACACGAGGTCCTTGTAGTTGTCGGGCGAAATCACTACCGAGAAACCAATGTTCTTGCACTTGGTCTTCTTGAGCTCGAGCATGGTGCGCAGGGCGTGGTCAAAGCCGTTGACCAGTCCACGCTTGGTATCGTTGATTTTAGGCAACCCTTCGACGCTCACGCGTATCAGGATGTTAGGATATTTGTTGGCAAGTTCAACAATCTTCTCGGTATTGTAGCCGTTAGTGCTCAGCTCCAGCAGAGCCGACTTGGGGTACAAAATCTCGAAAATCTTGTCGATATCCTTGCGGATGGTGGCTTCGCCACCTGTTATGTTGATGCGCAGTCCCGATGGCAACTTCTCATAATAAGAGGCGTCGATTTCTTCCTCAGGCTTGGTGGGGAACTTCCAAATGTTACACATGTTGCACTTGGCGTTGCACCTGAAAGTTGTGATAAGACTGCCTTGAACAGTATTTTTCATCTAAAAAAATGTAGCGCTATGATGTTGGATATATCCTACTTAATTAACTTGATGAATAACTAATTTATTGTGCCTGACGGCATAAATAGTTATCCACAACAATCTGTTGCCAGAACCTAAATTCTGTCAAAAGAGCGTGCAAAGTTACAAGAAAAACGGCTACACGCCAAATAATAGTCTTAGAATTTTAAATTTCTTGATAATGGAGTATAAAATAATTGGGATAATCACACCACATGCTATGGCACAAAAGGCTTGTAAATAGAATGTAGAGTCGGCATTGCCAGCAAACAATGTAAGTTTTCCAAAAGCCGCTTTGGCAAAACCCAGAATGGTGGTGTGGAAAAGGTAGATGATATAGACCGAAGGGGCCAATACCATGCAGGAGCGAGCGAGCACAGGAACATACTTCTCGCAGTTGTGACACAGGGTCATTATGGTTGCAATGCCCACAAAAGCAAGTAACCTGTACATCACTTCCGAGTCTTGGTGCTGCACATAGAAAGCTTCACCACCAATGAACAGCAGCAAGATTATTGTTGTTGGAACAATGCCCACCTTGAAAATGACTGGTGCATGGTCGGCTACAACCACTCCGGTCATGAAATATACAAACATCACCTGACATTGACCCAAGCACAAAATGTCTATATCACATGAAGGAAGAAGATAAATGAGTAAACTTGCACCTAACAACGCCAGCCTTGAAGCCTTGGTCTTGAAAAAGAACACCACCATGAACATGATGAACAATGCAATGATGAACCACAAGAAATAGCCTGCTTCGGGCAGGTAGAACATTTTCAGGTAGGACAGGGCGGTGACAGGATGATCAACTCTGGCAGTGTCTTGTGTGAGTAGTTTGATGGTGATAATAATTACCGAGGTAACAAGGTAGGGTATAGCAAGTCGCTTGACTTTCTTGGTAATGAAAGTCTTAAATAACTCTTCTTTTCGTGTGATGAGATAGATATATCCGCTGATGAAGAGGAATACAGGCATGTGGAAGGTGTAGATTACCATCCGCATGTTGTTGTAATGAGCTGGAGCGTCGGCTGGGTCGTAATGCCCAATCACCACGAGGATTATACACACCATCCTGGCTATGTCGAGTGTGGCAAGACGTGGTTTGTGCGGCAATTTACTCGGGCTGGAGTCCATATATTTCTTCGATTTGCTTTAAATGCTCTTGTTCCGAGAAGCGCGATGACGCTACTGTCTTGATGCCGTCATTGTTCCATTGGGTATCGAATGCTTTGCCTATAGTTTGCTTCAACTCGTCTCTATTGCCCGAGGTGAAAGTGAGACCATAGTCGGCGTTTAGTAATTCAGGAATGCCCCCAATGCGTGCTCCCACCACTGGAGTGCCGGCACACAGCGACTCGATGACACTCAAAGGATTGTTCTCATACCACTCGCTAGGCACAACCGAAAACTGTGCCTTGCTCAACAATGCTGCTACTTGCTGTGCGTTTTGATGGCCGAGGAACTTAATGTTTTTACAGCTGGCATATTGTTCTTCAAGTTGCTTGCGAAGTGGTCCATCACCGGCAATCCTGAGGGTGTAAGGCAGTTTGGATGCTACATTGAGCAGCGTTTCCACACCTTTTTCTTGTGAAAGTCGTCCCACATATACATAGTAGTTTTCACGCTCAGCATTCAGAGAGTTGAATAGCTGCTGTTTCTCGGCATCGATGTGGTTGCACACAACACGAAGCTTTTCGGGGTCAAAGCCATCCTTCTTCATCTTGGTCGCCATGAACTGGCTTGGACAGATGAAAGCATCGGTGTATCGGTCAAGTACATTGCTGTTCCACTTGCGCGCCTCGAGCCATGCCAATGCACTGGCAGCGAGACTGCCCTTCATGCATCGGTCTTTGAGCACGTGTATCTTGCTGTGTCCAATGCATTTTTCGCAAGGCTTGCCATTTTGAAGGCAGGCATAGGATGGACACACGAGCTTGTAATCGTGCAATGTCCAAACTACCTGGCAACCACGCTTTTTGGCAAGCTTGGCAAGCACAGGCGAAAGATAGGAGTGGATGTTGTGCAAATGCACGATTTCGGGCTTGAAATCATCAAGAATCTTGGTGAACGAAGTTATTATGTCGCCCCATCCCATGAGCCTCTTGGCAGCTTTAATCTTGTTGCCTAAAGAACCGGCAAAATCTACCTGCGAAGGATAGTAGTCGTTCCATCCCGAATCAACATTCTCAGGATACTGCATAGCAAGTACTGCCACGTCATGACCTCGCTCCTTGAGCAGCCGCTCAAGGTTCATTGCCACGATGCAGTCACCACCACGAGGGTAGTAAAACTTGTTTGCTATGAGTATGCGTTTCTTTTCCATTTTAAAAAATCATGCAAAAATACGCATTTTTTATTGTAGCCGAAAGAGAAATCACGTTTAATTAATCTTTCATGCATGAAAAGAGTCAAACTTGAAAGATTTTTTATTATTTTTGCACAAAAAGAATTAATCATGAAAAAATTCACTTATTTCATAATAATGCTGATTGCGGCTTTCACCGCAGAGGCTCGCACGGTAGAGATTAAAATTAGCCAGTGCAGTAAACCTATTGCAGTCAGCATCAATAATGTTTCGAAAACCCTAAGTCCCAGCGACAAGCTTATTCTTAATTTTGACAGGAAAGGTGAATATGTTATTGACCGCACTGTAAGGGTTAAGTGCGATTTTGAGATGAAAGGCCTGGGAAAGGATAAAATCAAGATTATCCTCACAGAAGGTCTTGACAATAATGGCAGAAAACAGTTTGCTAACGACTGCTATTTCTTCCTGGATTATCCAAAGAATGGCAACAGAGGTGAGGTGTCTATTCACGATGTGAACATGGAAATGGTGCGTCACGACAACATTTGGTGGTCGAATCATGAAATGCACTTGTTCAAGATTTGCAATGCAAACAAAGTAACGATACAAAACACCAAGAGTTCGGTTCATAATGCATTTATAACCAACTTTGACCTGCGCTCATGCTCTAATGTTACGGTTGTGGGAAATGAAATTATTAACTACAATAACAATAGCAATGGCGGTGGTTGCCTATGGATGCGCGACAACCAGCGCAATGTCGTAGTAAGGAATAATGTGTTCCGCAAGTTTGGCAAAGATGAAACCATTGGAATATGGGGGGCAGAGAAGCATGGCAACTATGTTATTGAGAATATAGATGTCAATAATAACACATTTTACTATGGCAATTACATGAACGTAAATGTTGAAAGATCGGCCGCCATGATTTTTACTCTGAGTCATTACCAAGATGCTTATGTTGATGACAGCCGTTTTAAGATTAGCAACGTGAACTTTCATGACAACGATTTTATTCTGGATTATCCCATGAAATTTGTTGTGCTGCTCAAGTTTGACAAACTGGCTACGACTAGCAATCTCCATTTTTATGGAAACAACTTTAACAAGAGTTCAAAATGCACAAAGTTGATGACTCAATATATGTGTGATTTCAGGATAGAAGATCAATCTTCCTCAAAATCGAAGATAGAAATAAATGATAATACTTCGACTTGTGAACGCATTGATGTGGACCAATATGGCTTAAATTGTAATGTGTTCTTATCAGTGTCGGAAGGAATTATCGAGGCCAACAACAATGTTTTAGACAGCAAAAATGGATTGAAATTCTTGAACTTGTATGGGGCGGGTGGTGAAATCTACATGACAGGCAACCAAGTAAAAGGCTTGTACAATTTGGCCTCGATATCCACCAGTAATGGTTATATTGATAACGTAACGATTAAAGCTCGAGATAATGAGTTTTCGGGCGACACCCGTGTGTATTTCAAAAATGTGAAGAAAGGAACCCTTGAGTTCTTGAATAATGTTTACAATGCGAACAACTATCACATCTTCATGCAGGAATTGCCCGATGATGTGAGTGTGGTCTTTGACAACAATGTTGTCAATTCCACATCAAGCAATGGCACATTGTGTGCTAATTATTCGGGAAAACGAAGCAATATCAAGAAGGTATCTATCAAGAACAACACTTTTAACGGCATCTCTAATGGGACTTCGATATTAGGAGAATTCTCAAAAAGCTCTAATAAGTCGATTCAAGGCAATATGTACTATAAGCGATAAGGTGACGATTATGACAAGACGTTGCCAATAATGCTATCCATGTGTTCTGCGACAGTTTCATGCGAATAGACGCTTGCGTAGAGTTGCTGGGTAGTAGAGTCGCTGTTGATTGCTTCTAGAATAGTCCCAACTAATTGAGTCTCACAGGTAGGGTCGGTAAAGAAGACCCCTTCCTGCCCATTGGCTGAATCTCGGAAGAACGGGACATCGGCGACTACGATTTTCTTGCCAAAACGAGAGGCAATTGATAATACTCCCGATTGGGTTGCCGATATGTAGGGATACACGACGACCGCAGCATTTTCAAATAATTTTCTCACCTCGCAGTCCTCGATGAAGCGGTTGAGGATAATCACATCACTGTCGTCGGCAACCGGGAAATAATAGTCCTCATTATCGCCACGTCCGGCGAGAACCAGCTTGTGCGGCTTCAGCATGTCGCGATTGTTGACAAAGGCATTGTATAGAAGATGCACTCCCTTGTAAAACTCAATGCGACCAAAGAAGAGAATGTAGTCATCAATGCCATCAAGTTCGGCCGCCACTACAGCGCCATTTTCAATGTCGGCAGTAACAAGAGTGGGAAACGGGCAGTAATGGATTTTTTTGTCAGGGCAGTTTTGCTCTAACCATTTCTTCTGTTCTAAACTGTTGGTGACTAAAAACCTGCTTTTTTTAAGTATTGATTTATTTGGACCAGAAACAAACAGCTTGTCCTTAAGAGAGTTGATAAAGCTGAGCTTATACTCATGAGGAATTGCATCGTGAACAGTGTGAAGAACGGGAACCCTGCTTTGCAGCTTTTCAAAAACCCACGATAGGCACACTTCACCAGTGAGCGTGACAATCAGTTCTATGTCGTTGTCGTCTAGAATGCTGTTAATCGTTGAAACCAGGCTTTTAGGATTAACATGCCACCACAATTTGCTCAAAGTAGCGCTAGGACGCAAAAGATAATGCACCTTGCAATATTGCTCAATGCCTGTGTAATGTTTCTTTTCGGCCTCATCCTTCACTACTATGATTGCATGAGAAAGAGGATTACTTGTGCTTTTTATCATGGAGAAAGCATAAGGCCTCATGCCAGGGGCATTTTCGGTAGCAAGAAATAATATTTTGCGGTTGGAAGCCATGATTAAGCTGTGGTGAGTGCTGATGATGAGGATGTTTCTCCTTTTTGTGCTGAGATGTGAGAGCTGTAACTCGAAAGGTATAAAAACAACAAGCTAACGTTAAGACACGTTTGTGTTAACGGGGTCCAGTCACTCATGCCATGAACAAAAAGGCAGACAATGATTCCAAGTGTGGTGTTTAGAATGATGTGGTGATATTGCTCGTTGTTTTGTGCAATGCGTTTTTTGAATTTATAGAAAAATCGTCCAATATAAAATAAAACAGGAATAGCACCAATTACGCCAAACTCGCACAACAAAATGAGCCAAATGTTGTGTATGGGATTCTCAAACATGAAAGTCTCGGGGTCCCATATATCGATATCGGTGTTTTCAAAAGTCTTCTCAAGATCAATGAGCGCACTATTGTCAACTAGATACTTCAAATGGCTGTTAAGCCCCACGCCCACAAGTGGATGGTCCTGAATAATCTCACCCGCACAGTAGTAGTGCATTAGGCGTGAGTAATACATGCTCTCAAGATTGTCCAAGTCGCTGAAAAGAGTGCTGATGGGCGATGTGAACCACACTAATGCCAGGACTGCGGCAATGGGTATTCCTCCCTTAAGAATTGTGGTGGGGCTGAAAATCTTGTGATGTCGAAACACATATAAACCCACAATGGCTACACTGGCTACAACACTTGCCACAAGAGCGCTTCGGCTACCCGAGAGGAATATCACAATAATTGAAATAATTGAAAAAATCAGGCTTTTTTTGCGGTGATATTTCACCAAAAAACATGATAAGAAAAAGACGAAATAATAAGTAGAGTAGGCGCCCAGCGCATTGGGATGTCCTAGAGTGCCGGGAGTGCCAATGCGTTCGATGGAGCGCACCACCGAATCAACATTAAAAACTTTCACCACAGCTTCTATGCCAAGCACTGGATATAAGATGGCCAGCACCAGATGCAGTGATGCTGTGATTGTGAATCCAAGATATATTCCTTGTGTAATCGTTTTTAGTTCAAAACTTTGCGATAACAAGTAAAGGAATATTAAATAGAAAATAAAATATTCTAAAGCTATTAGAGCCGAAGGGCGAACTGTGTTGAACGGGTTAAAAATGATATATAAGGAATAGATTAACGCCACTATCAATACTATAGTGCGCGGTCGGCGAATCTTCCAATCATGCTGCTGGGCAAGGATTATCAGTAAAATGAAAAAGAAGATTGCGTGTGATTCTAGCCTGAACGAGGGGCCAAAAGAACCATAGGTGACGTCATAGACCTGATAAATGGGAATGCACAACTTTGAAAAGCACAGACTGAAAACATACATGGCGACAATAATCTGCGAGACGCATTCCCGGTTGAATTTGTCCTTGTTGCTCAAGAGCAAATAAAAAAAACCGACAATCAGAGCCCCAAATATGCAGATGCGATCCATGCTTGGATAAAACTTCGTTTAAACCGAAAAAATCAATCGTTGTCTTTACTTCCGTAGCCGTAGCCATAGCCAGCCGAGAGGCGTGGGTTGCTGTCGTTGAGCACCAGTGCGGCATTATGGAACTGCTTGCGCGCTACAACCTCATTGAAGTACTTGATGAGGTTGCGCTTGGTGTGGTTGGCTCGAGTGACAAAGAGTGTTGCGTCGCCATACTTGGCAAGCGAGAATGTGTCGCTCACCATGGCGATAGGAGCCGAATCAATGATGATTATGTCATAGTTCTCACGCAACTGAGTGAAGAGCTGTGATGTGCGATCACCGAGCAGTAATTCCGATGGATTGGGAGGAATGGGGCCTGCAACAATCACGTTGAAGTTGTCGATTTCAGGAACAGGTTGTGCCATTTCGGTAACTGTGAGGTCAGAATTCGACAAGAAATTAGTGACTCCCGGTGCGTCATTTAATTTGAGCATCTTGGCAAGCTGTGGGCTGCGAATGTCCATGCCCACAAGTACGGTCTTCTTACCCATGAGCGCAAACGAAGAAGCAAGGTTGGTACTGATGAAAGACTTGCCCTCGCCACTGATGGATGATGTGACAAGCACAACCTTGTCGTCCTTGCGGGTCATCAGGAACTGAACGTTGTTACGCAGCAGGCGGAAGAGCTCCACGATTGACGATGTCTTGCCTGGCTTGACAACCAGTGAACTGCGATGGCGGTTGTGGCAAATCTCTCCAAGCACTGGCGACTTGGTGAGGCTTTGCAGCTCGTCTTGTGTAGAGAACTTGGTCATGAGCAATGCCCTTAAGAAGAGCAATGCGATTGGCAACAGCACTCCAGCTAGAAGACCCAAAAATAAAACGATTGGAATTTTTGGCGACACTGGTTTGCTTTGTGCGTAGGCATGGTCTACCACCTTGCCCTTAGGTGTTTTTGCTGCAAGCAATAGTGCATTTTCTTCGCGTTTCTGCAGCAGGAAGGTGTAGAGTGTGTTCTGGATGCCCTGTTCACGGAGGAGCGAGCGCATCTCACGTTCTTGAGTTGGCACTTTGCTCATCTCGCCTTGTGACTCGTTGCTGACCTGGTTGGCTTTGTCAAGCTGTATGCGCAGTGCGTTAAGGGTGTTGTTCACGCCCTTTCGTATTGTTTCGCGCATGGTGTTGAGTTGTTGGTCTATCTCCTTGAGAGCATCGTTGCCGTCTTTTGCGCTTTTGGCGAGTTCGGCTCGGCGCATGGCCAGTTCGTTGAATGCTCTGATAGAACCCGAAGCTGCAGTTGAATCGGCCTCAAATGGAATATAGGAATACTTGTTGCGTGGGTCGCTTATGAAATCGTTGATAAGACCCACGATGCGGTATTGTGCCTCAAGAGCGACAATTTTGTTTTCGGCTTGTTCCTGACGTGCAATGCTGGTTTTGGTCTGGACTCCCACATCGACCATGTTGTGTGCCTGCTTGTAGGCTTCGATTTCGGCTTCACTGCCAGTAAGGTCTTTATAGATGAGCCCGAGCCTGTCTTCAATGAATTTTGCAGTGTTGATGGCTTGCTCGTCCTTTTCTTCCTGTCCTCGCTTGTTGTAGAGTGAAATTATGGTATTGAGCATGTCCTTGCCTCGCTTGATATTGGCAATCTCAATATCCATGTAGATGGCGTTGCTTTTCTTGTTGAGTAAGTCTACATTAAGGTCTTCCATTATGTCCTCGGTGCGAAGCAGGTTGCCTTTTACATTGGCGCTAATGGTAACCTCTTTGCCGGGTTTGTAGAATTGTGTAGCGCGAACGTGAAATGTTCCGTAAGGTGTTCTAACGTTGACTGGCAGTGTTTGGTCCTTGAGGTCGGCATATGTTTTGAAGAACCCCTTCTTTACCTTGATGTCGGCTTTGCCTTTCTCGTCAATTTTGACTTTGAAGGTCATACCTATAGAGAGCGTGTCAAACACTTCGTCGGGCGCATCAATCTCGATAGGAGAGTTCTTGTAAAGATCAACACGGTCGAGGAGGCTTTTGCGCTCAACGTAAAGACGATTGAGTTTGAGCTCCTTAACCATCTTGTTGCAAATTTCTTGCGAACCCATCACAACAACCTCATCATCAACACTTGCACCGCCGCCACCTAGCGACAGACTCTTGAGCAACGAGGCTCCAGTGCTACTGGCATCATCGTCTTGGTCGACAAGAACTGTCGAGATGACGAGGTATTTTGGAAGTTTGTATTGCAAGTACAGCACAGCCAAGCTCATGCATACTATTAGCGAAAGTGCAAAAATCCACCAGTAGCGTTTATATTTGTTGAAAACGTTTCCTAAATCAATGATTTTTTCGTCTTGAGAGGAGACTTTGGTAGTATTCTCGTTGGAGTTATTGCTCATGTCTAATATTGAATTCTATTGTTGAAATAGGGAGGTGTGATTGTTGATGTTGGGCTGGTCTCGGTTATTTGACAACTAGGGCAATTATCAGAGACGCAATCACCGAAGCGGCACTCACAACGGTAGAGACTACGGTGAGCTTGTAGGCGTTGTTCTGGTTGTACTTGGAGTTGTCAATACGTATTTGGTTGGGTTCAACATAAACCACATCGTTTTGTTGCAGGTAGAAGTAAGGAGAAGAGAAGACGTTATTGTCCGAGAGGTCCAGGCGATGATACATCTGCTTGCCATTCTCTTCTCTGATGACTATCACTTTGCTGCGTTCGCCATACTCGGTCAAGTCACCAGCCTCGCTAAGTGCATCAAGAAGTGTGTACCTCTGTGAATTAACAAAAATGCGATGGGGATTTTTTACTTCGCCCATAACGTTGACAAAGAAGCCGGTGAGTTCTACTCTGACAAAGGGGTCTTTAACAGTAGAGTTTAACCTGGAAGTTATCATCTGCTCTATTTCGCTTGTTGACTTTCCTGCCACATTGAGCTTGCCAAGAACTGGCATCATGATGTCGCCTTGTTTGTCAACAATATAGGTTTGAAGTCGTGGCATGGGTTGTGTGTTGTAATCACCGCGTCGGGCGATGTTGGATTGTGGCTGGTTGTACATAGCTGTCGCCTCGGGAACTGCCGATGAGATTACGATTGACAGCTCATCCTCTGGCACGATTTTTATATCATAGCCACTGCCTTGAGGCATCACACCGCTAGCAGCGTCGCCCAGGTTGCGGAAGTAGGAGAGGTTGTTCTGGGTAGCAGTTTTGCAGCCTGTCAAAGCAAGCACAATTACTGCAAATATTATTAAGTTCTTGAAATTCATAAGTTTATACTATTATATATAAAATATAGTTACTATATTTAAATTTAACGTTTATTTTGCCACTATTATTGTCTTAAAAGTCCTAATTTTTTGGAGATTAGTTCCTTGAAATCCTGTCTGGTCTCCTCGGTAAATGAAAGTAGCGTGACAGCGCATGCCGCTATCATGTAAACCAGAAGCAACCACCAGGCATCTATGTATTGGTAGGCAACAGCGCCAATCACGAGAACCGTAATGGCAATAGTTGTGGGGCTATAAAACGACAATTTGAAGTAGCGCTTCATGTCGTGAAGTCGGTAGAAGAACAGCACCAGATAGGTGATTATGGATGTTGCAATAGCGCCATAGACTCCAATGTGGTTGACAAGGAAGTAGTTGAGAACCAGATTGACCACTGCCGCAAGTGTTATCGCCGGCAGTGTACGCGGTGTGTCCTTTGCACACTGATAACCCATGTCGAAAAATGCCGACAGGGCAAAAATCACTGCCGAGATTCCCATAAGGTAAAGATAGTTGGCACTCTCTTGGTAGTTGGCATCGACAATGATGGGGTATAAAGCCTTGAGCATGAAAGAATAGAGAGTGAGTAGGATTGTGAGCGCGCCTATGTAGGTGTTGAACATCTTAGAAAAAAACTTGTCGCGGTCAGGACTGTTGTATTGCAATATGGCTGTCTCTTGCCAAGCTTGATAGAAGATGGTGGCAATGGTCAGGACTATCCCGTTGAAGCGGAATGCCACGGCATAAACACCATTGATGTCAAGTCCCAAGAAGTGGTTGATGAACCATCGGTCGCTGCTTCCCGTGAGCCACCAGCACAAGGAACCTGGTAACAATGGCAATGAATATTTGAGAATATCGCGCCCTACCTGTCCTATTGTGATGTTGAAGCTGAAATAATTGGCAAGAATCTTCATGCGCATCTCAATGTAGATGAGTGCTACAAGACGTGCGAGGATGTTGGCAATGAAGATACCTGCGACTCCCATTTTAAAGAATGCCACAAGAATAATGCTGAAGACACCAATTCCAAGCGAGGAGATGATGCCAGAGGTGACAAAGACTTTGTTATTGCCAAGGCCACGTGCCACTTGCGAAATCACTTCGAGAAACGACATTGCAATCAACAGGGCAAAGCAGTACCACACATAATTGATGCTGGTGAACATGGCCAGCATCACCGTGGCTATAACGCACACAACCAGGTTGGTGAGCAGTGTGCGATAGACAAACGAGATTATCTTGCTGTGACAGTCCTTGTCCTTCGTTTCTAAAAGAAATCTGAATGCTCCGTCGCGCAGTTGCAGTGTGGTGAAAGGTATTATCAGGAATATGGCGGTGAGGCACAGGTCGTAGTAGCCAAAGTCGCTTGTGTCCTTGATAAAGAACGTGTAAAGCGGCACCATCGCAAATGTGATGATCTTCGATCCCAGATTTCCGATGGCATATATCCCTAAGTCATTCAAAAACTTAGACGAACGTTCTTGTGGCCTTGCTGTTGACAATTTTTCCCTGTTTTTATAAAGCGGTGCAAAATTACACAGATTTTTTCAGATTTGAACTTGTTATAAAGAAAAAAAGCTGTGTCAAGGGGCTTCATCGTTTCTTTTTTAGGGCAATTAGCAGTGTTTTATGACAAAAAGGAGTAATTTTGCAAACCAAATACACATGGTATATCTACATGAAGAGTACAATTACAAGCAATGATTTTATAAAAGTCAATGGTAACAAGTTTGATTTCTTCAAACTCGTTCTAGCTGTGTTTGTAGTTGGAATTCACTTGTCGCACATAGGATTTATATTGCGTCCTGTTTTCAGAATAGCAGTGCCATTGTTTTTCATAATTTCATCTTATCTGTTTTTCTCAAGGCAAAGCGAGTTGCAGTCCTATCAGTTGCGCAAGCAGGCTTTTCTCAAATTTGCGAAGCGAATTCTTGTCCTCTATCTCTTTTGGTTTGTTGTGCTACTCCCCGTAACAATAGAATACAGGGGATGGTGCTCAAATGTCAACTACTATACTGTTATCGATATTGTGCGGGGATTCTTCTTTGGTAGTACCTTCAAAGCTTCATGGTTCTTGATGGCTTCACTAATAGGTACATTTATTGTTTGGTATCTTGCCGAACATAAGGTGAAAGACCGATGGATAATCACTCTGGGTGTCATGACTTATGTGATATGCTGTTTGGTTTCAAACTACTACCATTTGTGTGAGAAAATACCATATTTTTCATGGCTTTATGGTAAATATTGGTTCCTGTTCACTCATCCGCACAATAGCTTTCCAGTAGCAATTTTGTTTGTGGCTATTGGCAAACTTATGGCAGAGAACAAATTCCATGCGTCGCAGCGAGTACTTAAGGTTGTAGCTGTGGTGTTGTTATTCTGTGTTTATGGGGAGTATTGCTTGACTCGCTATTTTGGAATGGTTATTATGGATGACTGCTATTTCATGATGCCGCTATTGTGCGTTTGTTTGTTCATGCTCATTGGGCAGAGTGAGCCGCGTGTTTTTTCGATTGACACACGTTCAATGCGATCGCTATCGGTAATAATATACTGTAGCCATCACTCAATAGGTGGTTTGATGTTAAAATTGTTTCAGCTTATGGGAACTAAAGAAGGTAGTGGTATAAATCACTTCTTATTGTTCCTTTGCACACTGGCTGTGACCCTGTTGGTCGCTTATATTATTCTCTTGTTGGAAAACCGGAAGTCCTTCCGGTTGCTAAAATATTCACATTAAGCATCACTGCTTAGTAGCTATATATTACGTTGGCAACAGTCTGTCCTACAACTTTAAGCACTGCTGGGTCAATTTTGTCGAGGGTGTCGCCAGTGGTGTGCCATCCATCAAAGAAACCAGAGTTGCCATCATCGCGCATGTCGATGATGTCAATGCACTTGATTCCAGCTTCGTTAACCACGATGTGGTCGTCGGTGATAGCTCCTCCGGCATTGCTGTCAAAATAGGAGCCGAAACCACTTTGCTGAGCTATATCCCATACTTCGTTTACAACGCTGGGGGCATATTGTAACGACATGAGCTCCTTGCTGAATTTTGCACCTTTGGCTCCCACCATGTCAAGTAGAATTCCAAATTGTGGCGAGTAGTTGGCTACATGCATGTTTTTTGCCCAATATTGAGTGCCCAGAGCCCAAGAATCTTCGTTGTTGTCCTCTCCCCAGTCTTCGGCATCAACTAGCAGGATGTCGACTCCTATCGATGGTTTTTTCTCTTTCATGACACGAGCCAGCTCAAGAAGCACGGCAACACCACTGGCTGCATCGTTGGCGCCCATCACTGGTTCTTTGTGCTTAGATGGATCGGGGTCGTTGTCGGCCCATGGTCGACAGTCCCAGTGTGAGAGCAGCAAGATTCGAGTCTTGCTGGCGGGGTTGATGATCCCTATCAGGTTCTTGATATTGAGTTTTTTTCCGTCAAATGTGGTTACATTTCCTTCTTGCACAATAGTGCTGTCGCATGACTTCTTGAGCTCTTGTTCGAGCCACAGGGCACACTTGCTGTGAGCTGGAGTGCCAGGCACTCGAGGTCCAAAATCGCATTGTTTTTTTACTAAGTTGTAGGCATTGCTGCCGTCGAAACTTACTGCAGGTTGTATAGCTACGTTATCACTAGATGCACTGCTAGAATTGTTCTGCTGCGACTTGCAACTGGCGCAACTAACCGTTATAATAGCCATGGCAAGCAGGAATAACTTGGAAAATTTCATATCAATTAATATCTTAAAAACAAGCACTCAATATTTTACATTTACAATTTCAGGTCTTCCTCGCTCTTGGGCTTGGGAGGGTAGTCGATGGTGTAGTGAAGTCCGCGTGACTCTTTGCGTTCCTTGGCTTGGCGCATGATGAGGTAGCCAACGTTGATAACGTTGCGAAGCTCGCAGATGCGACGGCTCACGGTGCTTTCCTTGAAGAGTTTCTCGGTTTCCTGATAGAGGATGTCGAGGCGGTTCCATGCACGGTCCAGGCGCAGGTTGCTGCGCACGATGCCAACATAGGCACTCATTATTTCTTCTACCTCTTTCTCGCTCTGGCTGATTAGCACCATTTCCTCGGGATGCTGGGTTCCCTTGTCGTCCCACTCGGGGATGTCGGTGCGGAAGTCATAGTGATTGCGGCATTTGAGGGCATGCTTAGCAGCCGCATCGGCATAGACAACAGCCTCGATTAGGGAATTGCTGGCCAGGCGGTTTCCACCATGAAGTCCTGTGCATGAGCACTCGCCCACTGCATAGAGGCGCTCTATTGATGAACAAGCGTTGAGGTCAACCTTTATGCCGCCGCACAAGTAGTGGGCAGCTGGAACCACTGGTATATATTCCCTGGTGATGTCGATGCCAATTTCAAGGCAGTGCTTGTATATGTTCGGGAAGTGATGCTTGGTCTCTTCGGGGTCTTTGTGGGTGACATCAAGATAAACATGGTCTTCGCCTCGTTGCTTCATTTCGCTGTCGATGGCGCGCGCCACCACATCACGTGGGGCGAGCGACAGGCGTGGGTCATACTTGTGCATAAACTCCTCGCCTGCAAGGTTGCGGAGCACACCGCCGTAGCCGCGCATAGCCTCGGTGATAAGGAAGGCGGGACGGTCTCCGGGATGGTACAAAGCTGTGGGATGGAATTGGATGAACTCCATGTCCTGAACAGTGCCCTTGGCGCGGTACACCATTGCGATGCCGTCGCCGGTAGCGATGAGCGGATTGGTTGTCGTGTGGTACACAGCACCACAACCACCTGTGGCCATAAGAGTGAGGCGTGAAAGGAATGTATCGACCTTGCCTGTCTCTTGATTCAGCACATAGGCTCCATAGCATTGTATGTCGGGAGTGCGACGTGTTACAATCTTGCCCAAGTGGTGCTGGGTGAGAATCTCAACAGCAAAGTGATTGTCAAAGATGTCAATGTTGTCATGAGCCTTTACAGCTTCGATGAGCGACTGCTGAATCTCGTGGCCAGTGTTGTCGGCATGGTGAAGGATGCGGAATTCGCTGTGTCCGCCCTCACGGTGAAGGTCGAAGTCTCCCTTTTCGTTCTTGTCAAAGTCAACTCCCCAGTCTATCAGTGCCTTGATTTGAGCTGGAGCCTGGGTAACAACTTGCTCCACAGCTTTGGGGTCGCTAAGCCAGTCGCCAGCTACCATGGTGTCGTGGATGTGTTTCTCAAAGTTGTCAACCTCTAGGTTTGTGACGCTTGCCACGCCGCCTTGAGCAAGGTCGGTGTTGGCCTCGTCGAGAGATGTCTTGCACACGAGTGCGACCTTTCCTGTTCCAGCCACCTTAAGAGCGAAGCTCATTCCGGCCACACCCGAACCAATTATCAGGTAGTCATATTTGTAAGTCATAGTTATTTGGTTTTTGTTAATTCTTAATTGGTTGCCTGAGGACTGTTGCTGAATGATTTCTTGACTTTGTTGTCAATTTCGGGGTTGATGGGTTCCTCAGTTTTCTTTTCTTCGGTCTTCCCGTTGATGTCCTCGTTGACAATGTCTTTCATTGTCTTTGGACCGCCATCGGCCGAGTTCTGGTTAGGCATGGTGTCGTTGTAGGGTTGGTAAGCATCATGCGAAATGGAATCCGAATTGTTTGGAGTGTTTATGCTGTTGCTGCATGCCATGATGTGCTTGTCGAGCTCGTGGTCGGCAGGGAACGACCTGCGCAGACGGCTGAAATGGCCGCCAGAGACCACTTTTTGCAGGAAAAGTCCCACAATTGGCAATGCGGCACGACTTCCTTGGCCTTGAGCCGAGCGGAAGTGAATCTGGCGATAGGCACCGCCCACCCAGGTTCCGCACACCAAGTCGGGGGTTATGGCCATAAACCAAGCGTCGGTGTAATTGTCGCTTGTGCCGGTTTTGCCGCCTACTTCCATGCCGCCTACATAGTTGCGAAGACCAGCGCCTGTACCACCGGCATCGTTGCACACGGCTTCGAGCATCTTACGCATGCTGTAGGCTTGGTTGTGCGACATGGCTCGGTTGGGGTCTTCTTGACCATGGCTGTTGTATATTTCCTCGGCTTCGCCTTTCTTGTTGGTGCGCACGATGCGTGTTACCAGCACAGGTTTCTTGGGCTGACCGTCGTTTACCACAGTGCTATAGGCAGTTGCCATCTCCAGCAGGTTGACATCGCTTGAGCCCAGGCACAACGATGGCGTCTCGTCGAGGTTTGACTTGATGCCCATGTCTCGTGCCGCTTGAGCAACTTTTTTGATGCCCACGTCGTTGCCCACTTTCACGGCAATGATGTTGTTGCTGCGGGCAAGGGCAGCTCGCATGGTCATACTGTTGTTGGTAAAGCGGCCGTTAGCGTTCTTGGGTTCCCACAATTTTGACTGACCCGACTTCTTGTCGGTGTCCATCAAGGGTGTGGTTAGCGGAGAATCCATGTATTGGTCACACGGTCTGCGTCCATCGATGAGGGCTGCACTGTAAACAAACAGCTTGAACGTACTGCCGGGTTGATGCTGTGCTCTCACGTTGTCGTATTGCCACGTTTTGAAATCCACGTCACCCACCCAGGCTTTCACCTCTCCGGTGTGTGGGTCCATAGCAATGAAACCGCAGTGCATCATGTGAAGCATGTGTTTTATTGAGTCGACCGAGCTCATCGTCACTTCACGATAATGGTTCTTTTTGTTATCCTCTTTGTTATTCACGTTGTAATCAAAGATTTTGACGCGATGCTTCTGGTTCATGTAATATTCTACCGAGTCGATATTCTCGTCATATTTTGCCATGAGCTGCTTGTAGATGTCGCTGCGTTCAACTTTGTCATTAAGAAATCCCTTGATTTCATTGCCGTTCTCGTCAACCCAGCAAGGCTTGTCGCCCCACTCGCTGTCGAAGTTTTTCTGCACAACTGTCATCTGCTGCCACACGGCTTGTTCGGCATAGCGCTGCATGCGCATGTCAATGGTGGTGTATATTTTCAAACCGTCGCGGTAGAAGTCTACATCGTTGTCTTCGCACCAGTCGCGCATCTCTTCGGCCAAGGCATTAAGGAAATAAGGGCACTCATTGTTGTTCTCGGTCTCGGGAGTGTATTTAAGTCTTAGCTTGAGTTTCGACCAGCGATTATATTGCGACTGAGTTATGTCTTTGTGCTGCAAGGCATTGTTCAGAACAGTGTTGCGGCGCTCCAGGCAACGCTTGGGGTGCTTGAGTGGATTATAGAGCGACGTGCCTTTCAATATGCCCACAAGCGTGGCACTTTGTTCGGGCTTGAGCTTGGCTGGAGTGGTGTTGAAATAGGTCTTGGCGGCAGTCTTAATGCCAAAAGCCTGATTGCCGAAGTCAACTGTGTTGGCATACATTAGCAGAATGTCTTGCTTGTCATAGAAAGCTTCAATCTCGGTAGCAAGAATCCATTCTTTAACTTTCATGATAGCCATTCTCACACCTGGGATGTGGCATAACAAACCTCCGGTATAGGTGTGAGTTCTCATTTTGAACATGTTCTTCACCAGCTGTTGGGTGATGGTCGAGGCTCCACGGGCTCGGCGATGAACTATAAAGTCCTTGGCTGCGCCGGCCATGCCATGGAAGTCAATTCCCCAGTGGCTGTAGAAGCGCTCGTCCTCGGTAGCAATGAGGAGCTTGAAGAACATGCTGTCTATTTCTTCATATTTCACAGGGGTGCGGTTCTCCTTGAAGAGCTTGCCAATCTGCTTGCCATCGGCACTGTACACATAGGAAGCATTATAGGGGCGTGGCTCCATGATTTCAAAGAGCGAGGGCGACTTGCCAAAGAGCCACAGGAAGTTGACGTTCACTGCAACCAAAAACAGGATAATGGTGACAAACAGGGTGCACATGGCATAAAAAGCCTTGGTGTACCACGGTTTGCCCTTATACAACCGCTTGTACCATGCGTTGAAGCGCTTGTAGCGGTCAACAATACCATGATATATATTGCCTATTTTGTTCCAGATATTATCGTTCGACATTTTTTTGATGTTTGGTACCAAACTGCAAAGTTAATAAATTACTAATAACTATAGCTCAAAAAAACACTTAAAAAAGACTATAGCACCATATTTTTATACAACTCATTTAAGAATTTCAAGACATCACTCCGTTCCCATCACACATGTTGCATCTACCAGTTCCGTCGCATTGCTCGCAATATAGGGTGCCTGTTCCTTCACAATCCCGGCAAGGCACAGTTCCTTCTCCTCCACAGTCATAGCATTGCATTAGGTTGCCTTCTTCGCCCTCAAAGTGGGCAACACCACCACAAGTGGGACATGTTTCCACACCATCGCCTTCACAACTGCCGCAGATGAAATATCCATGGCCATTGCACGACTGGCACATTCCAGTTCCTTCACACTTGGTGCACACAGTTTCGCTCATGTAAGTACTCTATTTTGGCATAAAACGCTTGATGTAGCTAGTTTTGAAGGCCCAGCATGTGTTTTGCTCCATCTGGCGAGGCAGTGGAGCCAGATTCTTGGCATCTACGTTGGCGCGCCCCATCGTTATCATGCCATAGACCTTACCTTCGCTGTCAAATATCGGGCATCCACTGCATCCATGGGTGATGTGGTCGGCTGTGGCGATGCGCACATGTCCTGTCAAATCCCGTTCTTGAATGACAAGCCCTTGCGTTGCCACTTGTTTGAGCCCATTGGGTTTATATTGCCAGCACAAGATGTCGAGATGGTCGTTGGGGTTGGCATCAATGTCGGCAAGCGATAGGGGACTTTTAAGACCTGGTACTGGATAGAATGCGACATCAAAGCCTGTTCGGTCGTCGGCAGGAAGCACCTTGGGAATCCATTGTTCAAACTCAAGAGGGTGGAAGTCATTGCCGTTGCGCACGTAATTTGTTGCTCTTGAATCAATCACATGACCAGCAGTAATCAGATAATTGTCAATGCAGAATGCTGTGCCGGCAAATGACCGCACGTTTCCCATCTGCCTGAAAATAGGCATTACATAAAGGTTAAAAGAATTATCGTACATCAGGATTTGCAATTTTTGTTATCAAGTTGCAAATATTGTGCCAAAAAAGATGATGTCACCTCAAGCGACGACGCATGATGGTGCTGGTAACCAACGATGTGACAAAACCGATAGCGGCAACCAGCAGGAGCACAATAAGAATGTCGCTCCACACCACTTGCACAGGATAGGCGTTGACAATGACTTGCGATGGGTCGGCGCTGAGTTTTAACCATCCAAATGTTTGCTGGCCAAGGCACAAGAGCAATCCAAGCACAATGCCAAGTACAGCTCCGAGCATGGAGATGAACCAGCCCTCGGCAACAAAGACGCGTGTGATTTGCTGGCGAGTGGCTCCCAAGTTCTGGAAGGTAGCGATGCTCTCGTCTTTCTCGATGATGAGCAGCGACAGGGTGCTTATCACATTGAACGTGGCAATAATCATGATAAATGAAAGCAATAGGAAAGTGACCCATTTCTCCACATTGACCATGCGGAATGACTCCGACTGCTGCATCAAGCGGTTTTTGACTTGATAATTGAGGCCTAATGCGTTTTGAATCCGTTGCATTACGGCTTTCTCGTTGGCATTTGGCTTCAGTTTCAACTCAACTTGTGTTGCCTCGGTCTCATAGTCAAAGAGGTTGCGAGCAAAATCTATAGGTACGAAAATGAGGTCTTGATCATAGGAGTTCTGCTGAACTTGGAAAATCGAAGACACAAACAGTGAATCGCTCATGAAAGCATCAATTGGATTGGCTACATTCACGCGCCCAACACGCCGGGGGGCATAAAACTGCAGCATGAGCAGACTTCCTGCCTGCAGGCGCAGATTCATGGCGGGACCAATGCCAACAACGGCAAAACTCGACACATCGTCTTGAAGGGCATAGTTTCCGTCTATTATTGTACTGTCGATAGCATTCAGCTCGTGATAATTCACAGGAACACCTTTAAGGCGTATCGGCATCTGGTAGTCGGCATAGATGGCTAAGGCCTGGTCTTCAAGTACAGGCATAGCCTTTTCAACACCGGCTATCTTGCTCACGGCTTGCACAATGCTGTCGCCATCGGCTATGGTCTTGCCATGTGACGGACACACTGCCACTTGTGGGTCGAGTTTGGCCAGTCGGTCTTGAATCACTCCGCTAAAACCATTGAACACGCTCAGCACGCACACTAGCGCAGCGGTAGTCACCACCACTCCACATATCGAGATGATGCTGATGATGTTGACCGCATTGTGAGCCTTCTTCGACTTCAGGTAGCGGAGCGCTATTTTTAATGGAAGTGACACTTTTTTAAGTGTTAAGTGTTGAGTGTTAAGTGGAGGGTGGCTCTCCAATCACGATTCCCGGACACAATTCCCGATTCACTTCTTGAGCAACTCGTCGATGTGCTCAATGTAGTCGAGCGAGTCGTCTACGTAAAACACTAGGTCGGGAGTTTTGCGCAGTTGGTTGCGCACGCGCTGAGCCAGGGTGTAGCGGATGGTTTTTACATTTTTGTTCACGCCATCAACTATTTCCTGTGCTCGTTCGCTTGGGAACACGCTCAAGTGCACGCGGGCAATGCTCAGGTCGGGCGACACTCGCACGTTGCTCACACTGACTATAACGCCGCGCATCTTGGCGGTATCCTCTCGAAATATCTCACTCAAGTCCTTCTGAATGAGTCGTTGTATTTTCTGTATTCTTGTTGATTCCATAAATTGTCCTCATTTATAGTGCAAAGGTAATACTTTTTATTGAAATGTGTGCCAAAATGGCGCGCGATGTTTGATGAGTTTAGTATTTTCAGTATCTTTGCGGTATAAAAACAGTATTTAATGCAAATCACTTATCAATACTATTACCGTAAAGGCAAAGCCACTGTCAAGACTGTGGTTTACATCATCTTGTCGGTACTGTTGGTTGCTTTCGCCGCGTTTAGCTATGTCCATTGGGAGCTCTCGTTTATGTTAACCGATTGGCATGGCTATGTGCTCATCATCCCATATTTTCTTATAACTCTGGGTATTATTCTTTCGGTGTTTGAAAACTTCAAGAAGGCGAGCAAAACCAATCGTGGCATTCCGGCTTTTGCTGTTGGCGAAGATTGTTTTGTGCTCTACGACAACGCTGGCATGGCTAATGTGATACCCTTTGAGGATTGCGACAAGGTTAGATTCAAGCGCACTTACAGCCGCATTCGTGGCACGCAGCTATACCTCATCATCAAATACCATGACAAAATGGATAATCCCAGTAGTTTTGAAGTTGAGCTAGGCGAACTGGACCGTCCGCAAAGCGAGATTGACAAGCAACTGAAAAAGATTTATAACAACTACAAGAAAGAAAGAACACAATAATCAATAAAAAATGAGACAAAGGGATTGGTTCTCTTTGTCTCATCCTTTTCTTTATTCCTGCCACGCTACTCTGTTACTTCAGGTGCATTTTCTGTAATCTTGAAGATGACGGGCATGGTGTACCACACTCTCTGAGGCTCGCCTTTTGCATTGCGACCTGGAGAGAAATCGGGCAACAGCTTGATTACCCTCACGGCCTCGTTATCAAGTTCTTCACTGACCGAGCGAACCACTTTCACCTCACCCACCTTGCCAGTTTCTTCAACAATAAACTGCACAATAACTTTGCCCTCAATATGATTTTTGTAAGCTTCTTTAGGATATACTACATGTTCGCTTATAAATCTCATTAGAGCCGAATTCCCGCCAGGGAAACTGGGCATGTGGCCTGAGCTGCCAAAGACTTCGTTATCACTTCTCGTAACTTGGTTTTCAATGCCACTTGAGAAAGCAGTCGCGTCATTACTTGATGTGCCAGCCATTGCTGTGAGGCTTGTGAGACCAATACCTGCAATCAGCACAGCTTTACCCAAAGAGTGCCTGCGGGCAATCTCTTTCTCGAGGTATTCCACCTCACTCTCACATGCTGGGCAAGTACCAGCGCAGTCGCCCTTGTGGGTGCATTGAGCGGGAACGTAGTCGATGCCATTGGCACGAGCTATATCAAGCCTGATTTGCTTGAGCGTGTTGCACACTGATTTACCGTGTTTCATAATGCAAAGTTTTTAAAGGTTAAAGCTATTTATATAACGAAATAAATCAATAGATTATTGTATTCTCTTAATGTTAAGGATTTTTATAAAGGATTGTGAGTCCGTCGCGTAGCGGCAGGATAACAGTTTCTACTCGCTCATCACGTGCCACGAGGTCGTTGAAGTCGAGGATGCCTTGAGTCTGGTCATCCATTTTCTTGCCGTGGAGGTCGGTGACTTTGCCGTCCCATAGGGTGTTGTCGGCGATGATGAAGCCACCGGGCTTCACGTGGTCGATGACGAGGTTGAAATAATCGACATATTGCCGCTTGTTGGCATCGATAAACACTAAGTCGAAGTCGCCTCCAAGCTGCGGCACTATCTCGTTGCAGTCGCCAATGTGCAGTGTGATGCTGTTGCCTACTGGTGATTTTGCAAAGTGGGCACGCAGGAAGTCCTCAAGCTCATCTTCGACCTCGATGGTGTGAACGATGGCATCGTCATCGAGCAGCCCCTCGGCCATGCATTGTGATGCATAACCCGAATAAGTGCCGAGTTCAAGCACTCGCTTGGGGCGTATCATGCGCACGAGCATCTTCAACACTCTGCCCTGCAGGTGTCCCGAGCACATGCGCGAGTAGAGCAACTCGATGTGAGTGTCACGGTCAAGCTGGTGCAGGTGCTCAGGCTCCGCATCAATGTGCGCAAGTATGTAATCTTCAAGTTCTTGATTCATATCTTGTTGGTGGATATTAATCAGGCATGGCGTCGAGGGCTTCGATTGCGAGGCGGTAGCTGTCGAGGCCAAAGCCGGCTATCATGCCCTTGCAGGCGGAGGCTATTGCCGAGTGGTGGCGCTCGGGCTCACGGTTGTAGATGTTGCTCATGTGTACCTCTACGGCAGGAGCTGGCACTGAGCGCAGAGCATCGGCAATCGCCAGGCTGTAGTGGCTATAGGCCCCGGCATTAATCACTATGCCGTCGGCATCAAAGCCAGCGCGTTGTATCTCGTCGACGATTTCGCCTTCTATGTTACTCTGAAAAAAAGAGAACTCCACATCATGATAGGCGGTGGCAAGAATTTGGTAATAGTTCTCGAGTGATTGAGTTCCATAAATATCGGGCTCACGCTTGCCCGTAAGGTTCAAGTTTGGACCATTTATAATTGCAATTTTCATAACTGATGTATTTTTGTTGCTACAAAAGTATCAAATTCTGGGCTAACAGAACAATTTTGGGCAAGAAAAATCAAAAATAGAGTGAAAAAACAACTCTCATTTTATAGGTTGTTTCAAAAAGATTATTTTACTTTGCAAGTGGTAAGCAAGCCTAGTCGGCGCAGAATGCTTGTGTTTTGATAAAAAACGTTATTTTTAGGCTCAATGTTGAAATCAGGTGGCGCTGACGCGATTTTACAGTGAGTCGACCCCAAAAAATCACTTATTATGAAAAAGTTCTTATTGATGTTTGCCGCTGTGGCTATGATGGTTTCTTGCTCGGGCAATTCTAATGGAAGTGGTAGCAAAGCTGCTGGCGATGATGCCGCAAGTTTCTCGGTTCAAAACGGCATTAGTGGAACTACTGGTTCTAAGAACTGCCATTTGGTTGAATTGGGCGCTCCCATAAACTTTGAAGTAGCAGGAACGGGCGACATTCTGGATGTGACAGCTAAAGTTAAGGTTAAACACACCGACAAAACCGAGTTTGAGGACTCAAACAAGACTGAGCTTTGGATTAGCGGACGTGACGATGACAACAAAGACGTGAAGCTCACTCTTCAATTGGATGAGTCTTGTAAAGCCCAACTCCCTGAATGGTTCAAGAAACCAGCTGGCGAGGAGATTGAACTCATTTTCAAGGGTAAGCTCCCCAAGGCCGACATGGACAAGCTCAACGCTAAAGAAACCACCAACACTATTGTGATTTAGTGTGTTAAACCCCAATCGGTCATTAGACCGCTGTGGGTTAAAGTTGAGAACAAATGGGTGTGTCAAGAAAATTGACACACCCATTTTTTTGCTCTATAAAGTATCTTATTTTCGAAGATATAGAATAAAAGAATGGCAGTTTTCGATTTGTGAGAAAATATTTGTAACTTTGCAACTTAATTCTGTTGCTCAATGGCTGGTGAGGCTTTACATAAGGTAAAATTTGTGACTCTGGGATGCAAGCTTAACTTCTCGGAGAGTGCCACCATTGGCCAGCAACTACAGGAGCGAGGCATCGCTACTGTGGTCAAAGGCGACGAGAAACCCGACATTTGCGTGGTGAACACCTGCAGCGTGACGTCGCTTGCCGACCGCAAGTGCCGGCAAAACATTCGCAGCCTCATCCGCAACTATCCCGAGTCGTTGATTGTCGTTACTGGTTGCTATGCTCAGCTTCAGGGCAAGAGCATCGCCGAAATAGAGGGTGTTGACATAGTGCTTGGCAACGAGCAGAAGGGTGAGGTTGTCGACTATATCGAGCGATGGCTCAACGACCGCCAAAAATCTATAGCCGTAACTCCTCACAAAGACATTCGCCGCTTCTCACCTTCTTGCGAATGTGGCGATCGCACTCGCTATTTTCTTAAGGTACAAGACGGTTGCGACTATTATTGCAGCTACTGCACTATTCCGTTGGCCCGCGGCCGCAGCCGTAGCGGCACTATCGCTTCGCTTGTTGAACAGGCCCAAGATGTGGCTCGTCGTGGCGGTAAGGAGATAGTGATAACTGGAGTCAACATTGGCGACTTTGGCAAGAACACTGGAGAACATTTTCTCGACTTGCTGAAGGCACTTGATAGGGTGGAGGGCATAGAGCGTTACCGCATCTCATCGATAGAGCCCGATCTGCTCAGTGACGAGGTTATAGACTGGTGCGCTAGTTCCCGCGCTTTCATGCCACATTTCCACATCCCCTTGCAGAGCGGTAGCGACGAGGTGCTAAGGCTCATGCGCCGTCATTACACTCGCGACCTCTTTGCCAGCAAGGTTGAGCGCATCCACAGCGTCATCCCTCATTGTTTCATTGGGGTTGACGTTATGGTAGGCACTCGTGGCGAAACTCCCGAATGCTTCGACGACTCGTTGCAGTTTATCGCTTCGCTGGGAGTTCAGCACCTGCATGTGTTCCCTTATAGCGAGCGCCCTGGCACTCAGGCGTTGCGCATTCCTTACATTGTGCCCAAGGAAATTCGTGACGAGCGTGTGGCTCGCATGATGGAACTGAGCGAGCGTCAGCAGCGCGAGTTCATCGAGCGTCAGCTGGGCATTGAGCGTCCAGTGCTCTTTGAACAGCCGCCTGCAGGCAGCAAGGTGATGCATGGCTTCACCGACAACTACATACGTGTGACAGTGCCTTATCGTGAAGAGCTAGTCAACACTGTGTCTCCGGTCGTACTTGATTCATCCATTGTCTCAACAACTCACAATTCTTGACGTGAAATGGTATACTAAAATATTGTACGCTCCCATCACATGGGCATTGCACTTGCTGGCATGGATGCCATGGTGGGTGCTTTACCTGCATGCCGATGTGATCTACTTCATTGTTTATTTCCTCATTGGATACCGCAAGAAAGTGGTTCGTCAAAACCTTGCCGAGTGCTTCCCCGACAAGAGCGACGAAGAGCGCAAGGCAATAGAGAAGGAGTTTTTCCGTCATTTTGCCGACTATTTTGTCGAGACCATCAAACTGCTGCACATCAGCGATGAGGCAATGCGCAAGCGCATGGTGTTCAAGAATGCTGAGATTATAGACAAGGCATTTGACGCTGGCCAAAGCATTGTTCTTTATGCAGCCCACTACGGCAACTGGGAGTGGGTGACCTCGGTAACATTGTGGTTCGACAGCGAGAGGCATCGCGATGCTGTGCAGGGTCAGGTCTACCATCCACTTGAGAACGAATGGTTCGACCAGTTTTTCTTAAAATTGCGCCAACGTTTCAACACGGTGTGCATCAGCTGGAGAAGTATCTTGCGGGAGATGATAACACGAGAACGCGAGGGGCGGCACCTGGGCATAGGATTCATTGCCGACCAGCATCCGCTGCCCAATGATCAGAAACACGTGCTCGACTTCTTGCACCATCCCACGGCAATCCTCACAGGGGCCGAAGCGATAGGACGCAAACTTCATTGCCGTGCTGCCTATTTCGATGTGCGCAAAGTCAAGCGAGGCCATTATGAATGCACCCTTGTGCCGCTGAGCGACGACATGGCCACCGAGCCACGTGGCTTTATCACCACACGCTATGCGCGCATGCTTGAGCAACGCATCATCGAGGAACCGGCCTATTGGCTGTGGACCCACAAGCGCTGGAAACGCCCTGTAGTCTTTCCCGAAGGCTATAGCCGCCAGAACGAAATAGAATTTTATAGCAAGAAATAACCCGTTATATATCGAATATATCACATGAAACCTGTAGCGGTAATAATATTGAACTGGAATGGAGCCAAGCTGTTGCGCAAGTATTTACCCACTGTGCTTGCTGGAACGAATGCCGATATTGCCGACGTCATTGTTGCCGACAATGGCAGCACCGACGACAGCATCGCTGTGCTTGAGCAGGAATTCCCGCAAGTGAAAGTCTTGAGATTTGAAAAGAACTATGGTTTTGCTGGAGGCTATAACAAGGCTATAAATCTCACAGGCTACCGCTACACAGTGCTACTCAACAGCGATGTGCGCACCCCCGAAGGCTGGCTCGAGCCCATGTATGATTATATGGAGAACAATCCTGGCGTTGGCGCTGTTCAGCCCAAGCTCCTCCACGACCGCGACGACGGCAAGCGTATGTTTGAGTATGCTGGCGCTGCAGGAGGTTTCATCGATAAGCACGGTTACCCTTATTGCCGTGGCCGTGTGTTTGAGGCTGTTGAAGACGACCATGGGCAGTACGACGGTCAAGACATCGACATCTTTTGGGCTACTGGTGCATGCCTGATGGTTCGCACCGAGTTGTATGAAAAGGTGGGAGGTCTTGACGAAGATTTCTTTGCCCACATGGAGGAGATTGACCTGTGCTGGCGAATCCACTTGAGCGGCAATGATGTGCACATTGTCACAGCAAGCGAGGTATTTCACTTGGGTGGTGGCAGCTTGCCCCAGGGCAATCCCCGCAAGACCTACTTGAACTTCCGCAACAGTCTTTTCCTCCTTTACAAGAATCTACCATTGAAAGACGGAAAGCGAATGCTTATTGTCAGACGTCTTTACGATACCCTCGCTTTCTTCATGGCGCTCGCCAAGTTCCATTGGGGCGATGCTAGGGCCATCATCAAGGCCCACAACGACTACCGCAGGGATAAAGGTCGCTACAAGTGTCAGCCCCAAGAAAATCTTCTCAAGACTTTCCCTGGTGCCAAGCGCAACATTGTTGTTGACTACTATCTGCGTGGCAAGAAGATTTTTTGATTTAAGTATTTGCCCAAATTCTAATCAACAGACACCTGGGCGGTCATCCGTTGGTTTTTCTGAAGTGTCCAGGTGTTTGTCCTGTCATCTTGTAAAAGAACTTTCCCATGCTCGACTGATCGGCAAATCCATATTCATAGGATATGGCTTTGATTGATTTGCCCGACATTATTATCTCCTGCTTGATTTTAGAGATAAGGAACGAAGATATGATTTCTTTGGCTTTATGCCCGCTTTTCTTTTTGCACACCTCGCTCAGGTATTTAGGTGTGATGTGCAGCTGGTCGGCATAGAAGGCTACTTCGTGTTCTTTGTTTACATTTTGTTCAATAAGCTCAATGAAGTTCTTGTAATAGACATCGCCTTGACCATAGACAAACTTCTTGAAGTCTCTAGTCTCCCCACGCAGCATGGCCATGATCAATACAATCGAGCGGTAGGAAAGTGCAACCATCTCATTGTGTCTCAGCCCCAAGAATGCATTTTGCATTAATTCCAGGTTGTCGAAGTGGTTGTTGACTATTTTCCACGTGTTTTCATCTGTTATCTTTGCAATTGGCTTGATGTATAGGGCTTCCATGAAGCCAGCGGGGACACCGGCAATGGTGTCGAAGGCTAAGGATTTCAAGCAGATAAGGACTCTGGCCTTGAAATCGTCACTCATGCTGATGGTGTTCTTGTACAGTATATTGCCCAAGCAAAGGCTGTCGCCATGGCGCAGGTGGTACTGCTGCATATTGGCATCAATCACAGCTTCGCCCTGCTGGCAAAGCATAATGCCAGTGTACTGCACATCGATGGGGGTGGTAGAGGCGCTGTCGCTGGGTTTACTGAGCTCAAAGATGCTGTAACCGCTTTTTTCAATTTGGTCTTGACGGCTCATGGGTGTGTCTTTCTATTAATGGATTTAACCATTTGTTCTCTTTTTAACCACAAAATAAACCCAAATCGCAATATAATGCAAAATAATTAGGAAATTTTAACCAACCATTTGTGGTGGCTGCCACCGTTGCGTTCAATACTGCTACCAGTTGTCAATAGTCTTCTTATTGATTATTTTCTGCCTGCTTGCACTGTGTGTAAATTGCCGGACAGTTGCTCACTACATAATACTTGCTGTCTTGAGGCTTTACAACCTCAACGCTGCGCCAATTGGTGTCCCATCCTTTGCTGTCGATGAGCAGGTAGATTACAGTTCCGTTCAGCATTTGGCTCTCTTGGTACTTCTTGTTTGGGTCAACCTTCATGCTGATGGTGTAAGGAGGTTTGATTTTGTATTCGTTCTCGGGCGTTGCTCCCTCGAGCAAAGCCCAGGCTATATAGGGACGAGCGTAATATTTGTCCTTGCCCATTAACTCGCGCAACCTCTCAACGGTGCTGTTGTAGTTAGTTTGTGTGTTGTTCAGTCGTAGTGCCTGCTCGCCGTCGCTACGGTTGTTGCGGAATAGTTCCATTGCCATCACTTGTAACGCCACAGCTCCTTGAGGCTCGGTGCCGATCTTCTCCTGCGCCGCCTTCCACTCATCGGCAGTAGCGGGGAAGGCGTCAAACTCGACGCTCGTGGTAGCGTCGCCTTGCCAAGTGTCGTGACTGATACTTCCCTTGATTGCGACTTGATTACTGCTGGTGGGGGTTGAGTTATCGTTCTCTTCCGTTGTCTGTTGAGATGTTGTGGCATGCTGCTGAGTGCATGAGCCGAAGGTAGTGACTGCTAATGTTAGCGCAAGAATCGTAGCAACCCGTGTTAAGAAATTTGTCGCCATGGTCATGTGTGGGAGCTTAAATAACGATATTATTGTTTGTTGCCTTGTGGTTAATCTTATCGAGGTCGCTTTGGCTCGCTATTCCGCTGAAGTTGACTTCTACTTGCGTCCCAGCTGGCTTGTAGAGCCATTCTAGGATTTTGAGTTTGGCGTCGTGATCAGCATTGAGAAGGATTTTCACGTCACTGTTGTCGGCATCGCGGCCGCTGATTTCCAATCGCTGATTTTCAGGCGAGTGATTGACCTTGGAAGTGCTTGTCCGCTTGAGGGTAACAGTCGCCACGACGTTGACTGAATTTCCCGAACCGGTGATGTTGAACTTTATGGGTGTTCCCATTTCGACTAAAGAACCGTTTTTTGCGCCCATGGTGCTTGTGATGCCGCTTGTGAGCGAGAATTGGTCGCCTTGTTGTGCATTGCCGCCAGTGGTTGCCGTGACCTCAAAATGGTTGGGGCCTCCCGATGTCAAAGCATAGATTATTCCACCTAGTATCGCTACAGCGAGAACCGCTGCGACCGCTATTACAAGGGGCTTGTTTTTGTTGGCTTTCTGTGTAAGGGAGTCAACGGGATTACTGTGTTTATGTTCTGCCTCATGAACGACAGGCGGTGCAGTGATTTCAGGCCTTGGAGCCATCATGGTTTGGTCATTATTGAACACATATCCGCATTGAAAGCACGATGAAGCCATGGGCGAGAGTTGTGCCCCGCAAGCTGGGCATGTGATGGGTGTCAGGCGCGATTCAGCTCGACGTGCGGGCGCTGGCGCAGGAACCGGAGTGACTGGTGCTGGCGTGGCATTTGCCACCGATGCGGGAGTGGGATGAAACGTAGTCTCTGCTGGTTGCAGAGCAAGCTCGGGCGCGGTAGGTGTCTCAACATTCCATGACTGCTCCATGGCTGGTTCTGGGTCAAAGGTCTGGGGCATTTCTAACTGTGGCTCTGGAGCAGGTTCTGGGACCGTCTCGCTCAGTTGTTTCATCACGTCGCTCTCGGGGATAGCATCCTTGAGCTCGGGATGCTCAAGCTCATAGGCCTCTCGGTCCTTAGGCTGCTTGGTGCCGCAAAAATTGCAGAATTTAAGACCATCTTTTATTTCTCGATAACAACCTATACATTTCATAGCTTTGCAAAGAATAGTTATTAGTTAACGTTGCAAATATAAATTAAAATGCTTAAACCAGCAACACATCGGGCAAAAAAAGCGCTACACGAGTAGTAACAATAAGTTAGAGTAAAATGACAATTTTTGTGGAATTTGCTTGCCGATTAGAGGAAAAAGCAGTATTTTTGTGGGAAATTTATAGAATACCATTATCATAAATGTCGTTAAGTGATTTGTCTAATAAATCGAGCACCGGGCAGCACCTGGAGGTTTCGTCGCAATTTGTTGTCTATGAAAGAATAGGGCATGACCTAATGGGCTATTATGGTCGTGGCCCGTGTAAGATAGACTCATGCTGCTTGTGCTATGTTGTGAGAGGAAAATTTAATGCAACAATCAATCTGCGTGACTATGAAATAGTTGCCAACGACTTTGTCGTGCTTCTTCCTGGCGGCTTTCTTCAGGTGAACGAGGTGAGCGATGACGCGTTGATAAGTATGGAGGGCTATTCGTCGGAGTTGCTCAAGAAGATAAACTTCTGGAAAATAATATCTCCCATCATGCAATATGTGATAAAATGCCCAGTTTTTACACTCAATGAGCAGATAGGAGGTTTTTACCGTGAGAGTTTCTCCATTATGTCGAAGGCTGCCACCTTTGGCGACGAGTTCATGAGCAGCAGCATCGCCCTGTCGGCCCTTGTAGTGGCTGTCGACATGCTGGCTGGCGCCATCAAGCACGATATGGTGAAGGGCATTATGCTCAAAAACTCATCACGCGACCAGACGATAGTGGGCGACTTCATGCAGCTAGTGCTTGACAATTACCGCCACGAACACAAGATATCGTTCTATGCACAAAAGGCGTCGTTGACGCTGTCTCATTTTTGCAACGTGATAAGCAAGACAACGGGCATGACTGCTCAGCAAATAATAATGAACTTCATCATCATGGATGCAAAGTCGCAACTCAAGGACAGCGATGCACAGGTCAAAGAGATTGCCAAGAGCCTTGGTTTTAAGACTCCCACCACATTCAACCGCTATTTCAAGACCTACACGGGTATTACACCTCAAGAATATCGCAACACTATTGAAAACAAATGACATTGACATTTTTTTTGGTGTTTTTCCTCAGAATTGCGCCCGTGAGCGAGCCTAAGCGCCGATAGCAAATATTATCCAAATAGGTCATTAGACCGCTGTAGGTTAATTTATTAAGGCTTTTATGCCATAACAGTTTTTTCTTGACATATTGTTTCCACTGTCGTCTTGCCATAGCCCGTTATGCCTTCAACGACATTGTTACAGTCTGCTCAACAAATTGGATAAAATGCTAACGCTCGCAATGTTTTGAACAAGCTCAACTTGGTCTCGCTAAATCGCATTTTTCTGTTCTGACATAAATTCTAATGGCCGATTCGGGATTATTTTTGATAAAAATGCTTTACTTTGGAAAAAAAACTCTACTTTTGCGTGGTGTATTGAAGAGATAATATTGTTCTATAAAGCAAAAAATTGATTAACAACAACTTTACACATAAACCACAACCATATTGGGTTACTCCCGAACCTTTAAATACTTGATTATGGCAATGACAAAAAAAGAGAAAAAAGAAGCCGACTTGAAATTTTTGAAACTGCTGTCACACAATTTTCCCGATGTGGCGACAGCGAGTACCGAGATTATCAACCTCTCGGCGATTCTTAACCTGCCCAAAGGAACTGAGCACTTCCTTGCCGACCTTCACGGAGAGTTCAAGGCGTTTCAGCATGTTTTGCGCAACGCTTCGGGAACAATCAAGCGCAAGGTGGGCGAGATTTTTAACGACACATTGAGCAACCGCGACAAGAAAGAGCTGTGCACTCTCATCTACTATCCCGAGCGCAAGCTTGAGCTGGTGAAGAACAGCATGGACGACCGTGGCGACCTCGACGATTGGTACTTCATCACAATCAATCGCCTGGTCAGGGTGTGCCGCAACGTGTCGTCGAAATATACACGCTCTAAGGTGAACAAGGCTTTGCCTAGCAGTTTCTCCTATATCATCCAGGAGCTGCTTCATGAGAATGCATCCGACCGCAACAAGCAAGCCTATGTAGATGTGGTGGTTCAGACCATTATCAGCACTGGTCGTGCCGACAACTTCATCATTACAATCTGCTACCTGATTCAACAGCTCACTATCGACAAGCTGCACATCCTGGGTGACGTCTTTGACCGTGGTCCCAGCCCCGACAAGATTATGGACGTGCTGTGCAATTATCACAACTTCGACATCCAGTGGGGTAACCACGACATCCTGTGGATGGGTGCCGCAAGTGGCAACGACAGCTGCATTGCCAATGTGATTCGCATCGCCATGCGCTACGGCAATCAGGCAGTGCTTGAGGACGGCTACGGCATCAACATGCTGCCACTGGCAACGTTTGCCATGGACACCTATGGCAACGACCCTTGCGAGAAATTCATTCCTAAGGGAGAAGCCAAGGAAAACAAGCTCGCTCCACTCATCGCCAAGATGCACAAGGCAATCAGCATCATCCAGTTCAAGCTCGAGGCGCAGATTATCAACCGCCGTCCCGAGTTTGAGATGCAGGACCGCCTATTGCTCGACAAGATAGACCACGAGCGCAAGGTGATTACAATCGATGGCGTGGACTATGAGATGACTGACACCAATTTCCCTACTGTCGACCCCAAAGACCCCTACCGCCTTACTCCCGAGGAAGAGGAGATAGTAGAAAAGCTTCACAACTCGTTCACCGGTAGTGGACGCCTGCGCACTCACATGCGCTGCTTGTTCCGTTACGGCTGTGTCTATAAGGTGATTAACGGCAACTTGCTCTATCATGCCTCAATCCCGTTGAACGAGGATGGCTCGCTCAAGGATGTGACCATCCAGGGCGAGAAATATCATGGCCGCGAACTTCTCAAGAAGGTGGGCGCATTGATTCGCGATGCCTACTTCGGTTGCGACAACGAGGAGAACTACGAGTTCGCCCACGACTATGTGTGGTACTTGTGGTGTGGCAAGGATTCTCCAGCGTTTGACAAGGACAAGATGGCGACATTTGAGCGCTACTTCATCGTCGACAAGGCCACTCACAAGGAGGTCAAGGGCCACTACTACACATTGCGCGACAATGGCGACGTGGTCGACTCGATTCTCGACGAGTTTGAGGTGAAAGGACAGTACCGCCACATCATCAACGGCCATGTGCCTGTCAAGACCATCAAGGGAGAGAATCCGGTGAAGGCGGGCGGCAAGCTCATGGTGATTGACGGTGGATTCTCCAAGGCCTATCAGCCCGAGACCGGCATTGCTGGCTACACACTAGTTTACCACAGCCGTGGCTTCCAGCTCGTGCAGCACGAGCCGTTCACTTCGATTACCAAGGCGGTTGAAGAAGGCCAGGACATCAAGTCGACCTATGAGATGGTGGAGATGACTAACCATCGCATGATGGTGAAAGACACCGACATAGGCGAGGAGCTTGAGGACCAAATCAACGACCTCAAGCGTCTGCTCGAGGCCTATCGCAACGGCGACATCAGCGAGCGTTCCCGCCAGCCCATCACCCTCAAGAAGTGATAAGGGCTAGAGAGCGCCTATAAAAAGAAATGCAGCAACGGGGACCTCCCGCTGTTGCATTTTTGTTTTGCTCGATTGCTTCGCTATTGTTCACTTGCTGCCGTTATCAGGCTCTTGCCATTGTGGTACTGTATTTCCACAATCCCCATTTCGCACAGCTTGACAATGGTGTGCTGGGCTGCGTGGAACGAGATGTGGGCCAGCCGTTCAAATCCGCTCAGTGTTATGCCACCGTGACTTTGCAAGTAGTCGAGCAGCAGTTGTTCCTTTTCGGTGAGGTTAATCACCACATCTTGGGGGGTGGGAGAGCTGTCCAGCTGCATCACCTTCACGTGAGTGCCACTGGCAAGCACGTTCTCGTCGGCAACACGATAGTAGGTGCGCCACTGGCCCTTGTCGTCGGGAGCTTTTACCGGTTTGTCGTTGGCTTCATCAATATCCACCTTGAGCACATTTTTTCCTGCCACGCGATATATCTTGAAGTGGACCTGCTGCTCAGGCTGGCAATACATCTGCGCCGCCTGTTCAATCATGTATATTTCCTCGTCGCTGCTCACTCCGGCGATGTTTCCGTTATCTTTCACCCCCACCAGCAGGCGACCGCCGCCATTGTTGGCAAAGGCGCTGATTGAGCGTGCAATCTTGCGGGCATCCGTAATCTGATACTTGAAATCCTGATGCTCGTGCTCGCCTTGCTCGATCAGGCTCTCGATATAGCCTTTCCTCTTGGTTTCCATTACAACCACAAAGATAGTGCTTTTTCAACAGATAATATAATGAAATGAACATATTTTTTTGATTTAAGAAGGAAAAATGGCCTCAAGAGAACAATCTCCTGAGGCCATACTAAGTATCCGTCAGAAATATATTATGGATATTCCTATCGATATCTCAAACCAAGAACCTTTATCCACTTCAATATCAAGAACGTAAATTTAGAAAACCTCCAAATATTACTTCAAATCAAAACCATTAATACTTAATTTGAATACTGTGGATAAAGCCAATAAAATTTCTTTTATTAAAAGGAGCACATATGTATTACATATATGCAAGAAATCGTGGCGATGTCTAGTCGCCTATTTTAAATCCCATAATAAATTTCTGTAAAGAATTAGTTAGTCTTTAAAAATCGACAAGTCTTATTCACCGGACTGCTTCCCATATGAAGTTACGAACTGATAGATGTCAATAAGATCGTTAGGGATGATAATCTTCAATGAACGAAGTCGGTTGAGCTCATCAACCTTCCATTGTGAGAACTCCTTCTTATACTTAAGTTCTTCGGCACGAATCTTGCCCTGGATGTCTTGCTTGTCCAAGTTGAACTGGTGAAGCTTTGCATCTTGATCGTCATTGTATTTGTTTACAGCCTTTTCTACCGAGAATAAAATCTCGTTCAACTGCTTTTGATACTCACGCTGCTTGTCTTGCAATTCAAAGAACTTAGCCTGAATCTTCTCAATGGAAACAGAGGATGAGATGCTATAAAGCATATTGGCCGACGGAGTTTCCTTGACATAGGAAGTGCCTTTACTCTTTTCGATTATCTCCTTGGCGGCAGCATAAGCGCCATTAGGATGGATAAACTTTCCAAGAGAAGACGACATGCTCTGGAGATAGAAATAACGATTCATCTCCTTAACCGAGAAGTTGTTCTCGATATACTCCTCTTGAGTTATGTGCTCATAATCTTCGGCCTTGTATTCAGGAATTTCGTAACCAAAGTTGAGGTCATCAATGTTCTTCATGTCCTTCATCCACGACTCGAAGCTCATCGACTCAATCTCTTCCATTTGGAACTCCCTTGCCTTGATGGCCTCACGGAACCAAGCAATCAACGAGTTAAGCTTTGCCTTGTTTTCAAGCAGCTGGTTAAGGTCGTTGAATTCCTGCTCCGAGATACCCTGGCCTACAAGAAACACCTTGCCATCCTCGGCATGGAAGTCGCGCACTGTAGTTGTTTCAAAAGAGATTTTCTCAAAGATTACATAACTCTTGATGATCTCCTTTGCAATGTTGCTAAGGTAGTTAGCCGAAGTGCTTGTTACACCCTTTACATCAAAAAACTTTTTGTAGTCATGGAAATTCTTCATAATACCTACATTTAAATAATTAAAAACTCTAAAAAGACAAGTCATTGATGTGCGGCGGTTCCATCATCGGCTCTACTGCTAGTGCAGTACCCGGGAGATACCGACTTTCTCCTCCTAATGACTTGTCGCTGCAAAGTAAGATAGGCAGTGCGCAATCTTTTTGCGTAGTGAAGAAAAAAAATGAAAAAAAGTGCGATTTTTTTGTGTTTTTTGCCTTCTGCGCAAATAGGTTGCGTAGTTTTTTTATAACTTTGTGCCAACAACTTAACACATTCGTAATCATGCCAGCCAATAAGAATGCGTTGATTCGCTACAAGACAATAGACAATTGCTTGCGGAACCATTACCGCAAGTGGACGCTCGACGACTTGGTTGACGCCTGCAGCGATGCCCTCTATGAGATGGAGGGGATAACTAAAGGGGTGTCGGTGCGAACTGTGCAGGCCGACATCCAGATGATGCGCAGCGATAAACTGGGTTACAATGCACCCATTGAGGTGTATGACCACAAGTATTACCGCTACGCCGACCGCGACTACTCAATCTACAATATGCCTCTCTCGGCAACCGACTACGAGGCGCTGCAAGAGGCAGTCGACATGCTGCGACAGCTTGAGGAGTTTGACCAGTTCAGCGAGATGGCCGATGTGGTGAGCCGCCTTCAGGACAAACTCGCCATCACGCGCAACGGTCGCAAACCCATTGTCCATTTCGACAATGTGCCCGACCTCAAGGGCCTGAAGCTACTCAATCCGCTTTATAACTATATTGCACACCGACAAACGTTGCTCATTGAGTACCAATCGTTCAATGCACGCCGCTCACAGGAGTTTGTCTTATTCCCATATTTGTTAAAAGAATTCCGTAACCGCTGGTTCCTCTTTGGCAGTCGCGCCAAGGACATGGTGCTTTACAACCTTGCCCTCGACCGAATTATCAGTGTGGAGCCTGCTAATGATGTTCCTTATCAAGACAACCCGGATTTCGACACTGAGCATTTCTTTGACGACGTGATAGGGGTGAGTAAGAACATCAATAACAAACCACGGCTTGTTAAGTTCTGGACCGATCGTGAACAGAGCAAATATGTAATGACAAAACCCTTGCACCCCTCGCAGCAGTTGCTGGAACGCAACACCGAGGATGGCAGCTGCATCTTCCAGATTGAGGTGGTGCTAAACTTCGAACTTTATTCGGTGCTGATGAGCTACGGGCCTGGGCTGAAGGTGTTGTCGCCACCTAATGTTGTTCGTTACATGGCCGACAAACTGCGTTGTGCAGCGCAAGCCTATGGTGGTGATGATTAGGCTAGAGAGTGGAAAAGCCTGGCAAATAAAACAATTAGGGCAGAAGTCTTGCGACCTCTGCCCTAATGCGCTTCAAGATGGACTTGAACCAACGACCCCCTGATTAACAGTCAGGTGCTCTAACCAACTGAGCTATTGAAGCAATGTTTTTCAGTGTCATTCCCGACTTTTCGGGAATTGCGGTGCAAAATTACACTCAAATTTTGAATTGTGCAACACTTTTAGCCAAAATATTTAAAAAAAACGTCGTTTAAGTGTTTTTTAAGTACTTTTACCACTTCTATTTCAAGTATAAGTATTACTTTAGCGGTTCGAAATAAAAAATCAAATTTACTCTAATCAATATGAATAAAAAAATCATCACAATATTTGCCTTTATCGGTTTGTCATTGTTGTGCACTTCTGTATCTTATGGACAACAAACAGGCAGCAGTGCCAGTGTAGATACTCGCATCACAAGGAATCTTGACATCTTCAACAGCTTGTTTAAAGAGTTGAACTTGTTCTATGTCGATTCGCTCGATGTAGACAAAACGATGGAGACCGCTATCAACTTCATGCTTGATGATATAGACCCTTATACCGAGTACATACCAGCATCGAGCCGCGAAGATTTCATGGTAATCTCAACAGGCGAATATGGCGGCATAGGGTCATATATCTATGAACGCAATGGAAATGTCTACATCAGCGAGCCTTATGAAAGCAGTCCGGCGGCAAAGGTCGGGCTCAAGCCTGGCGACCGCATTGTGAAGATTGACGGGGTGAACGTGGAAGGATGGAGCAGCGACAAGGTGAGCGAGCGACTCAAGGGGCAGGCGAGCACCACTCTGGAACTTGTTATATCGCGCAAGCTTGACGGCCCCGACAGCATCAAGACCTTTAACGTTGTGCGCGAAAAGATTAAAGTCGACCCGGTGAGCTATTACGGTGTGACTCATGGCAACATTGGTTACATCGCACTTGAAACCTTTAACGAGCACTCGGCAGCAAACGTAAAGCACGCCCTGCTGCAACTGAAGGCAAATCCTGCAGTGAAAAACATCGTTCTTGACTTGAGGGGCAATGGCGGCGGCCTGCTCGAGAGCTCGATTCAGATAGTGGGCCTTTTCGTTCCCAAGGGCACTCAAGTGCTTCAAACACGTGGAAAGACTAAACAACAAGAGCGAACCTATAAAACTACCGATGAACCTGTCGACACCCAAATTCCTCTTGCCGTGCTGGTTGATGGAGGGTCGGCATCGGCAGCCGAGATTACCGCTGGCGCCCTTCAGGACCTGGACCGTGCTGTGGTGATAGGAACCAGGTCGTTTGGCAAAGGCTTGGTTCAGGCCACCCGTCCGTTGCCTTATGACGCACTGCTCAAAGTCACTGTGTCGAAATACTACATTCCCAGCGGTCGCTTGATTCAGGAAATCGACTACTCCAACAAGGACGAGGATGGAACGCCAAAGCACACCAGCGACAGCACCAAGCAGTATTACACAGCTCATGGCCGCGTTGTTACCGGTGGAGGTGGCATAACTCCCGACATCAAAATCCCAACCACTCAAGCCAGCCGTCTTGCCTATAACATTGTGCGCGACGGATGGGATTTTGACTATGCAGTGAAATATGCCTCGCAACATCCCACAATTCCCAGCCCCGAAGAATTTGTTATAACCGATGAGATTTTCAATGACTTCAAGTCATTTATTGACCCCGAGAGGTTTGAGTATGACAAGGTGTGCGAGACCAGTTTTGCTTCGTTGAAGAAGACTGCCGAGGCCGAGGGCTATCTCAACGATGAGACCCGTGAGGAGTTTGACCGCTTGGAGAAAATGCTCAAGCACGACCTGTACAAGGATCTTGACACGCATCGCAGTGACATCGAGAAACTTCTTGCAAAGGAAATAATAAAGAATTACTATTACCAGCGTGGCCAGATGATTTACGGTTTGCGCAAAGACAAGGCAACCCAAAGCGCCAGCGACATGTTTAACAAGCCAGGCGAGTATGAGAAGATATTGAATCTTCCTTACAAGCCTGCGACTTCGTCATCGACCACCCAAGGGAAGAAGAAGCAGTCGAAGAAATAGATATGCCAGCTCCCATCGACCTCAGCAGCCTTGCTTCGCTACTCAACGTGCAAGCACGCAGGTCGGCTATCAAGAAAATGATGGCCGATGAATCTAGCCGTGTGATGGTGGTTGATGGTCTTGCGGGCTCCTCGTCGTCGATGCTTTTCACTGCATTGCCTCAACGTGACGACCCTTATGTGATAGTTGTCAACGACCTTGACGAGGCGGGCTATGTTTATAACGACCTGTGCCAACTCACGGGCGAGGACCAGGTGCTGCTGTTCCCCTCGGGCTATAAACGCGACATTAAGTATGGTCAGGTCGATTCTCCACAGGAGATTCTTCGCACCGAGGTGCTCAAACACTGGGACAGCGATAGCCGGGTGAGATGGGTTGTTACCTATCCCGAGGCTTTGGCTGAGAAAGTTGCCGCACGTGAAAGCATTGCCAGCAGCTCCGTAACCCTTGAAGTGGGCAAAGAGGTGGATTTGACCGAAGTTGCGGTCAAGTTGCGAGAACTGGGCTTTGAGGAGGTGGACTATGTTTACGAGCCAGGGCAATTCTCGTTGCGAGGCTCCATTCTTGATGTATATTCTTTCAGTAACGAATATCCTTACCGTATCGATTTCTTCGGCGATGAAATCGACAGCATCCGCACCTTTAATGTAGAGACGCAGCTCTCGGAGGAACGTCTCGACAGCGTGAGTGTCATCAACAACATGTCGTCTCAGGCTATGACTGGTGGTGTGTCGCTGCTCGACTATGTGGGTAGCGATGTGGTGCTGATAGTGCGCGACATAGATTGGCTTAAGCAGCGTGTGGAAGCCATTGGTAAAGAGACAATGAGCCGTAATGCCGTTGAGTCACAAGACTGTGACAGCGATGCTCTACTCAAGGTTGTTGACGTGCCGCGCTTCATGAAGTCGCTCGAAGCAATGCGTCGCTTGGAGTTCTACTATGGCGAGAGCAAGAACACCGGTGACGCCAAGTTGTCGCTTCATTGCTCCCCTCAGGGCATTTATCACAAGAATTTTGACCTTATAAGCCATTCGTTCACCGATTTTCTTGAACGTGGCTATACATTATATATATTGAGTGACAGCGAGAAGCAGATTCAACGCTTGCGTGTTATCTTTGAGGACCGTCACGATGATATCGTGTTCACACCAGTAACGAAGACTTTGCACGAAGGCTTTGTCGACGAAGACCGCAAGATGTGCGTGTTTACCGACCACCAGATTTTTGACCGCTTCCACAAGTACAATCTCAAGAGTGAGCGCGCTCGCTCGGGTAAGTTGGCACTGTCGCTAAAAGAACTAAACCAGATTGAGAGTGGCGATTACATCGTTCATGAAGACCACGGAATAGGGCGTTTCGAAGGTCTGCTGCGCACGAGCATCAACGGCACAATGCAAGAGATGATAAAGTTGTCGTACTTGAATGGAGACGTGATATTCGTTTCTATTCATGCGTTGCACAAGCTCTCGAAATATCGCGGCAAGGAAGGTGAAGCTCCCAAGCTCAGCAAGCTTGGCACTGGCAAGTGGCAGCGCATCAAGAGCCGCACCAAAGGCCGCTTGAAGGATATAGCGCGTGACCTTATTAAGCTCTATGCTCAACGTCGTCAAGAAAAAGGCTTCTCTTTCAGTCCTGACGGCTATCTGCAACAAGAACTTGAGGCGTCGTTCATCTACGAAGACACACCCGACCAGCTGCGTGCATCGCAGGCTGTGAAGGCCGATATGGAACGCGACAAGCCCATGGACCGGCTGGTGTGTGGCGATGTGGGCTTCGGTAAGACTGAGGTTGCGATACGTGCTGCTTTCAAGGCTGCCGTCGATGGTAAACAGACTGCAGTTTTAGTTCCGACCACTGTTCTTGCTTTCCAGCATTACAACACTTTTAGTGAACGTCTCAAGGACTTTCCTGTCCGCATCGACTACCTAAGCCGTGCCCGCCGTCCTAAGGATGTTAAACAAATTATTGCCGACCTTGCCGAGGGTAAAATAGATATTATAATTGGTACTCACAAGCTAATAGGTAAGACTGTTAAGTTCAAGGATTTGGGCCTGCTTGTTGTTGACGAGGAGCAGAAGTTTGGAGTTGCTGTCAAGGACAAGCTCAAGCAGCTCAAAGTTAACGTCGACACCCTAACAATGAGCGCAACACCCATTCCCCGAACCTTGCAGTTCTCGCTCATGGGAGCTCGCGACTTGAGCACTATCAACACCCCTCCAGCCAACCGTCACCCCATTCTCACCAGCATCAATGCACTTGAAGACGATGTGGTGAAAGAGGCTATCAACTTCGAGCTTTCACGCAATGGACAAGTGTTCTTCGTTAATAATCGCATTGAGCCTTTGTTCAATCTCAAGGCGATGATTAATCGCCTCGTTCCTGATGCTCGTGTGGTGGTCGCTCATGGTCAAATGCCGCCAGAGCAGCTTGAACAGCGCATCATCGACTTCACCAACCATGACTATGATGTGTTATTAGCAACCACTATTATCGAGAGCGGCATCGATATGCCCAATGTGAACACCATAATTATCAATAATGCTCAGAACTATGGTTTGAGCGACCTGCATCAGCTCCGTGGCAGGGTGGGGCGAAGCCACCGCAAGGCGTTCTGTTACTTGCTTGTGCCTCCTGGTGTTCCTCTCACGTCGGTTGCTCGACGTCGACTTCAGGCTATAGAGAGTTTCAGCGACTTGGGGGCCGGCATCCACATCGCCATGCAGGATCTTGACATACGCGGAGCCGGTAATCTGCTGGGTGCTGAGCAGAGTGGATTCATTGCCGATCTGGGTTTTGAAACCTACCAAAAGATTCTTAAGGAGGCAGTATTAGAGTTGAAGACCGAGGAGTTTGCCGACACATTTATGGAGCAGGCACAGGACGAAGCTGCTATTACAGGCGAGCAAGAAATGGAGTTTGCCACCGATTGTGTGATTGATACCGACCTTACACTCATGTTCCCTGCCAGTTATGTGCCTCAGGAGAACGAGCGCATTTCGCTCTATCGCGAGCTCGACAACATGGAAAGCCAGCGCGATGTCGATGACTTTGAGGCTCGTCTCGAAGACAGGTTTGGTTCCATCCCCGACGTTGGAAAAGAGCTCATACACATTGTGCCGTTGCGTCGCACTGCTCGTCGCCTGGGCATCGAGAAGATTGCTTTGATGAAGGGGCAGATGTATGTTTACTTCGTTGGCGACGAGAACAAAGCCTACTATCAGTCTCGAGCCTTTGGTAGAATGCTCAATTATCTGCAAATGAATCCATTGCGTTGCAAGCTGCGTGAGAAAAACGGTAAGCGCTCAATGCTCATCAGTAATGTCACTACTGTGCTTCAAGCTCTAGACATCTTGCGTATGATTACTTCTCTTGAGGCTATTTAACGTCTCAAGTCGAGCGTAGATGTTTTGTTTCATATAAAGAAAAAAACTCGATGAAGAGATGTGTAAATATATCTCTGAAAAAGATTATTTTATCGATTTTTTACAGCAGAGGCATTTGGGGGCGGGTTTTCCTTAAGATTTGCACATTTCGCTATTTATTGCTATCTTTGAGCGTTTAAAAGAGAAAAAAGATTAATAACCAAATAAAACCGATAACCTAATTATGTTTAACAAAGAAGTTTATGTAGAGCGCCGCAACGAGCTTAAAAAGCTAATGAAAGACGGCCTGGTAGTGCTCTTTGGCAACAATGAGGCACCAAACAATTACCCCAACAATGCTTACTATCCCTTCCGTCAGGACTCGTCGTTCCTGTACTACTTTGGCCAGAAGCGTGACGGGCTGGTTGGTGTGATAGACGTTGAGAGCGGCAAAGAAACGCTCTTTGGCGATGACATCGATATTGAGGATATCGTGTGGTATGGATCGGTCGACAGCGTGGCCGACATGGCAGCTCAAGTGGGAGTGGCCAACAGCGCTCCAATGGCTCAGCTCGAGGTGATGGTGAAAGAGGCGGTTGCTAAGGGCCGCAAGGTACATTTCCTTCCTCCTTATCGTCATGATACCATGATTCAAATCATGGACTTGATGGGCATCCATCCAAGCAAACAGAAAGAGGCTGCGTCGCTTGAATTGATTATGGCCGTTGTCAAGATGCGCTCGGCAAAGACTCCTCTCGAGATAGAGGAACTTGAGCGCGCTTGTGCAATAGGCTACAAGATGCACACTACCGCCATGAAGCTAATCAAACCTGGTGTAACCGAGAAATACATTGCCGGACAAATCAATGGCATAGCACAAAGCTATGGTGCTCAGGTGAGCTTTGGTACCATCTTCTCGCAGCATGGCGAGATTATGCATGGCGCTCCATCAATGGCCGAGCTTGAGGCCGGACGACTGGTGCTGTGTGACTGTGGCGCCGAGACTATTGAGCATTACTGCAGCGACAACACCCGCACCATGCCCGTTAACGGCAAGTATACCTCGCGTCAGTTGTCAATTTACAGCATTGTAGAAGATTGCCACGATTTGGTACTGAAAGTTGCAAAACCAGGCGTTAAATACTTTGACGTACACATGGCTGTGTGTCGCTTGATGACCGAGCGCCTCAAAGCTATAGGCCTGATGAAGGGCGACATCGACGAGGCGGTAGCCGCTGGCGCTCATGCCTTGTTCCTGCCTCACGGCCTTGGCCATATGATGGGAATGGATGTTCACGACATGGAAGGTCTGGGACAGATTTATGTAGGCTTTGACGAGGAGACTCGTCCACGTCTCGACCAGTTTGGTACAAACGCTCTACGCATGGGTCGTCGTCTCGAAGAAGGTTTTGTTATTACCGACGAGCCAGGTATCTATTTCATCCCTGACCTCATCGACGAGTGGCGCGCTAAGGGACATTGTGCCGAGTTCCTCAACTTTGACAAGATTGAGACTTACAAAGACTTTGGTGGCATCCGCATCGAGGACGACGTGCTCATCACCGCCGATGGCTGCCGTTTCTTGGGCAAAGAAATCATTCCTTACCACCCTAAGGATGTAGAAGAGTTTATGGCTCAGCAATAGTGGAGAGTGGAGAGTACAGAGTTAAGAGTTATGTGTGGCTCTACCGTTTTTCTCTTAATGTTGTACTTCTCCGTAAAATCTCCTCACTAGAACCGAACTTTTGAGGACATGATATTTCCCTTATCTTTCACTAAATCTTGAGAGAACTGATTTCATACCTCAAGAATTTTAACGAAATTTGCAAATAAGTTGTGCATAGCGGTAATTTTGGTAGTTTTTAAATATTGTACTAAAATGCTAAAAATCAGCGATAGGCACAACTTTTTCAACATTGATTTGTTGGCAAATTAATTTCGCTAACGATATTACTTTAGAAACTTTTTATGATTAAAAGTTAAACCATTTATTCTTATGACAATGAAAGTGCTTCGCACATATAAAGATATGAATCTTGCTGAAAATGCCGGTCTTCGCCTTAAGAATGCTGGTATAGATTACTTTATCAGACAAACCGCTGATGAATCAACAAATGAGCCCTGCTGGGTAATCTATGTGGACGAGAAAGATTTTAAGCGAGCGCTTAACGTTTCGCAAAATCCTAAATATGATTCTCGCAATGGATCTAACTCTAATTCCAATAAAAATTTATTGCATAGTGACAATGATTTTTGGTTTTATCGGTTAATTGATAAATTTAATAAAGTGTTGTGGCCCATAATTTTTTTTGGAGCACCAGTAGTTTTCATAGTGTGGCTTTTTTCTTTTGCTTTTCCCAGTTGTTCCAACAACAATCCCACGGCAAGCGATGTAGAGATTAATGATACCATATCAAATGTTGATGATATTGTTATTTCCAAGCACGATTCGGAATTAGATAATCATAATTATAAGGAGAACCATCTCAATCGACCACCTATCAAGATTGATGCTCCAAAGGTTAAGAAGAATGATAATGGTCGCCCAAAAACTCTAAGAGAAAGACTTGAAGAAAACCGTGCAAAATATAGAAATCAAACAGACAAGAACCAATAATTTATTCTAATATTTCTATCATTTGTACAAATAAACACTAATCAAGAACACACATACAAGATTATTATTAATTAATCACTGGAAAATATGAAGAAATCTATTTTAACTCTTTTATTTATCATGGCATTCAGCTTGACGAACAATGCCCAACAGATGTTAACAAGCAAAGTGAACCACGACAAGATGCTTAACCGTTTTCTTAACTACGTTAATATTGAGAGTCAATCAATGTATGTTTCGGACAACTCTTTCCCTATGACTGAAGGTCAGAAGCGTATTGCCCAATTCATCTATGATGAGGTGAAAGCATTGGGAGGTAAAGATGTAAAGGTCACCCTTAGTGACACTTATTACGTTTACATTGATATCCCTGCAAATGTAAAGAAAGCTGTGCCATCGCTTTTAATAATGGCTCACATGGATGTTACCCCCGAAGCCCCGGGACAAGGGATAAAACCTATCGTTCATCGCAATTATGACGGTGGCGACATAGTGTTGCCTGGGGGCATCACACTTAGTCCAAATACTCCACAAGGATCTCATTTAAAAAACTTGGTTGGGAAAACCATCGTTACGAGCGACGGCAACACTCTTCTTGGTGCCGATGATAAGACAGGTTGTGCTGTGCTTATCTCGCTTGTTGAGGAGATTATTAAAAATCCAAATTTCAAGCATGGCCGAGTGATGGTTGCACTTAGTCAGAATGAAGACGTGGGTATGGCAGCCATGGGTTATGACCCGAGCGTTTTTGGCGACCGTCCCGATGTTGTTGTTGATATTGACGGTGCTGATTACAACGTTTTTTCTATTGCCAACTTTACTGCTGTAGGGCAAAACTATTATTTTAAGGGCAACGATGTTCACCCTGGTCATGCTAAGGAAGGAAAATATGGCGATGCCCTCACTGCTGCGTCTTATTTTCTTGGACTTATCCCGCCTGAGATCCATCCAAGCAATCGTGATGGAGAACAAGGATATGTGCACTGCTTTGCGATGGAGCATCCCAAAGACAAAAATGGAAAGCCAATAAAGACAGACTATGAGCTCAAATTTCGCATACGCTACTTTGACAAGGAAGAAGGTGCCTATCAACGGCAACTCATGCAGCTTAACCTTGCAAAAACTCAGCAAGCATTCCCAAATGTGACAATCTCCAAGACTGCCGATGATACTCAATATGAGAATATCGCCTATTCGCTGCCAGATTTCCTTCCACCAATGATTGAGAAAGCTTCAAGAGAAGAAGGTTTGCCTATGATGGCATGCAACAAACGAGGTGGCACAACATCGGCAATGATGGTTGCTCGTTTTCCAGATGCTATGCCTGGTGGTTCAGGCATATACTCAGGTCAACAAGGAATACATTCTTGTTATGAGTGGGCTTGCATTGATGAGTTGCTTATCCTTGTGAACGTGTGCGAGAACTTAATAACACAAATCACAGATAAATAATGAAAAAGTCATTAATTGTAGTCACACTATCTGTATCTTTCGCATTTGGACTCAATGCGCTGCTTCGCACTAAAATTTATTTTAAATAATTTTAGCGCCCTTAGGCGCAATATCAATTTTAGCACGCAGTGCTTCAATTTTCCACTCCGCTAGGAGTGGCAAGAAGTTGCGGATATGAAATTTTATAATAAATTTTGATTCAATTTTAAGCGCAGCGCCCCACAAGTCTCAAAGAAATAGTTTAGATGGGAGAGTTTATTTGGATTTTCTAGATCTTCTAGATCTTCTAGATTGTCTAGATAAACTCTTCTCTAGTTTTTTGTCTTTCAACTATATACTCAAACTCGTCGAAGTTTTTTACTCCCATTTCTGAGAGGAGGGCTCGGCTGTGGTCGATGTCGGCTTGGGTGTTGTAGTCGGGGATGTGGGGGAGGCGCACTATGACTTTCTCTGCCATGCCATCGTGCGACATTAGCCAGCGCAGGTTGTCGAGGACTTGTGCGTTGTCGCGCGTGGTGTATTCTTTATAGATGGAAGGGTTTGTGTCCTTTATGTCAATCATAAACTGGTTAACATAAGGCAGCACATTCACCAGATGCTTGCGGTCTACGTTTAGCGACGTCTCTATATTGATTTTCCACTCAGCGGGCTTGATGCTGCAGAACTCCTCGATAAACTCACTGCGCAGCAGTGGTTCACCACCACCAAATGTTACACCGCCGCCTGTGGCGAGGAAGTAGAGATTATCAAGCAGCAGTTCGTCGAGTAGTTCGCTGGTGGTTATGTTTCGCCACACCATTTCAGGGTCGAGACACTGTGGATTAAGGCAGTATTTGCATCGCAGTGGACAGTTGTGGAATGCAACCAGCGTTGTCACCCCCTTGCCGTCGGTGGCAAGGCGATGCCGAACAATACCAATAAAAGGCGCCGATAATTCTTTTCGTTCCATATGAAAAAAAGTACACCGTTGTTTTTACACCACTAGGTGTACGTTATTTTTCTCTGTCCTTTGCAGGTTATTTCTTGGTGGTTTTCTTTGGTTGCTTGATGTTGGCAGAATCGGGGAGACACACCACATCGCCCATGAGCTGGAATGGCTCTTCGGTACTGTCTACAGGTGTGAATTGTGCCGATGGTGGAGTTTTAGTGCCATTGTTAACGGCATTGGTTTGCTTGCCTTCTGGCGAGTTCATTGGTTCGAGATATCCATCGGGCTGGAAAATCTTAGGCTGGCACGACGACATGGCGCCTAGTGCCACACTCAGCCCGGCGATGGTCACAGCTTTGCCCAATGCTTGGCGGTTGCGCAGCTGCTTCTCGAGCCATCGCATCTCGCTCTCGCACTTGGGGCATGTGCCGGCGCATTCTCCCTCATGGTTGCACTCGGTGGGCGAGTAGTCTATATCGTTGGCACTGGCTATCTCGCTGCGGATAGCTTTCAGTGTCTCACATATTTGTTTGCCGAATTCCATAATATTTGTTCGTTCTAAATTTTTAGTTCTCATTTTCTCTTTTTGAGAAATCATAGATAAATTCCACGGGAATGAGTTTCCAGGAACGTACGGGCATGTCGTCTATGGTGGCAGGGATGAATTTGGGCAAATTCTTGACTACGCTCAAGGCCTCCTCGTCAAAGAGGGGAGCGGTAGTGCTTTTCTCAATTACAGCATCGCTCACTGTTCCGTCGTGTTCTATCAAGGCTTTTACTATGCAGCGAGCCTTTACCGTGCCACCTATTTCCCTGATAGGTTCAAGTATCTCGTCGGGGATATAGAGCTGGTCGCGAATGATGGAGTCGAGTGCTTCTTCTCCGCCAGGGAAAAACGCCTCTACTTCTACATTGGTGTAGATAGAGTCGGGGTGAGGTATGTATCGGCGCACCATGCCCATTGTCCTTACTTCCCTTCTATCGTCTTTTATATTGGCGATGGTGTCGCTTGTCACTAGCTGTTGTCTTTGAACTTGTATATAACCATCGGTTTGTGCTTCTTGATTTGTATTTTGGCGTTGTTTGCCTTTTTTGTTGCATTGGTCAAGCGACGATGGTGTGGCAGCACTCGCTGCAATGGTAAGCGCTACGCTCACTCCAGCAATAGTTACCGCCTTGCCTAATGCTTGCCTAATGCGCAGTTGACGTTCCAGCCATCGAGTCTCGCTCTCGCACGCAGGGCATGTGCCGGCACAGTCGCCCTTGTGGTTGCACTTGATGGGAGTATATTCTATATCGTTGGCACTGGCTATCTCGCTGCGGATGGCCTTCAGTGTCTCACAAATTCGTTTTCCTGGTTTCATCTTTGTTTGTATTGTTGATTTCACAAAAGTACTATAATGTTTTGTAAATTGGACCACAATATTTTATAAAAGTTGTGAATCACCCCTAGTTAAGTGATGAAATACTAGGGATAGGTGATAAGATGAATAATTGTCTTAAAGATATTCTATTAGGCACAAAAAGCCTTTTTCTTATGTGCCGAAACAACTTGTAGGCATCAGCGGTTTCATTGACGTTATTAATGAAAGCAAAGGAATTAATTGAGTTTTTTATGGTTATGACGTTTAGATTTTTGCAAAAAATAAGTTATAAATATTAATTATCAAAATATTGTCATTGTTATGACGTTTTATATTTAAGAATAAAAATTACACTAAAATATTATGGCAAAGAAAGCAAAACGATTTGTATGGGTAGAAGAAGAGGGTGTATTCAAAGGCACCGCTATTATTGTTGACACTATGACAGGGGTGAACTATCTGTTTGCTCAGGCGGGTAACAGTGGAGGTCTCACACCCTTGCTCGACGAGAACGGCAACCCCATCGTGACCAAGAACATCGTACAGAATTAAAGAATTCTAATGAAAACAGAAATTGATCCTAAAACCACTGAGCGTGCACAATCCTTTGAAATATGGAAGAATGCTCCCATGCCCAAGGTGACGCTGGTCAAGACTTTCAATGTGGGCCGACTAGTAAAGGTAAGCCGACGAAATAGCTTGAAATTCACCGTGCTCATGTGCTGGTGCATTGCACGTGCAGCACGAGGTGTTAAAGAGTTCTATATGTTGCCCAAGGGGGAGCACTATTTGAAATATGACCAATTGGCGGTGAATGTGGTGGTGCCTGTAAAAAACGGGGGCGTCACACTCTGCGACATCCCATTCTCAGAAGACGTCAACCAGTTTAATGATGATTATCGTCGACTAACAAAGATGGTCCATGACACTGGCGAGCCTTATAGTTTGAGCGAGGATTACATGGTCATCAGCACATCGGCCTTGCCTGACTGTGAGATTGATGCCGTGGTGAGTATCTACTCCGAAGCTTTTAACACGCCGTTCCTCGCTTGGGGTAAGTACCGACGTCGACACTTCAAGACCGTGCTTCCCATTTCCTTCCAGTTTCACCATGCACAGATGGATGGCGCCCAGGCAGCACAGTTTCTCAATGCATTGCAAGCTGAATTTAAACAACTGAGCATATAAAGTCAGAAAACGTGTTCTTTGATGCTTAAAGGTGTGTTTGATTAGTAGTTCTTTTTTTATGCGTTCAGAATGTTTAAGCTAAATTTCGGGTTTAAACGCTATACATTATTATAAAAAATTACTAACTTTGCAGCTTGATTGGGAAAATGGGCTCGGTTTTCTAGGTAGAGTGCGTTTTGTCAATCGTGTAAAACACAGAAAATAAAACATATAACAATATATTAAAATGAATATTTCATTAAAATGGTTGAAACAATACCTTGACTTTGACCTCACTGCTCAAGAGGTGGGCGACGCATTGACATCGCTAGGACTTGAGGTGGGTGCTGTCGAGGAAGTAGAGACAATTCGTGGTGGCCTCAAGGGCATCGTGGTGGGAAAAGTGCTCACTTGCGAGCCTCATCCCAACAGCGACCACCTGCACCTGACCACTGTGGACCTGGGTAACGGTGAAGAGCCAGTGCAAATCGTGTGTGGTGCTCCCAACGTGGCAGCGGGTCAAAAGGTGGTAGTGGCTACCGTGGGCACAGTGCTCTATGATGGCGACAAGGAATTTGTAATCAAGAAGTCGAAACTGCGTGGCACCGATTCATTCGGTATGATATGCGCCGAGGATGAGATTGGCATTGGCAGCGACCATGCCGGCATTATCGTGCTTCCTGACGATGCAGTGGTGGGAACACCCGCAGCCACTTATTATGGAATCGAGAGCGACTGGCTAATCGAGGTGGACCTTACTCCTAACCGCATCGACGGCGGTTCGCACTATGGCGTGGCACGCGACCTCAATGCTTGGCTCAAATGCCACGGCAAGGACGGCAACTTGCGCCGCCCCAGCGTAGACGATTTCAAGATTGACCGCCAGGATGGTGGTATTCCTGTTGAGGTTGAGAATGGCGAGGCATGTCCCCGCTACTGTGGTTTGACCATTCGTAACGTCAAGGTAGGGGAGAGCCCCAAGTGGTTGAAGGATTTCCTTACAACTGTGGGCCAGCGCCCCATCAACAGCATTGTCGATATTACCAACTATATCCTGCTGGGCACGAATCAACCATTGCACTGCTTTGACTTGAGCAAGATCAAGGGCGACAAGGTTGTGGTTAAGACCTGTGCAACAGGCACCAAGTTTGTCACTCTTGACGGAGTGGAGCGCACACTTACCGACCGCGACTTGATGATTTGCAACACCGAGGAACCCATGTGCATCGGTGGCGTGTTTGGCGGTCTTGACAGCGGCGTGACCGAACAGACTACCGATATTTTCCTTGAAGCAGCCTATTTCCACCCCACATGGATTCGCAAGAGCGCCCGTCGCTTCGCTTTGAACACCGATGCCTCGTTCCGCTTTGAACGTGGCATCGACCCCAACGACGTGATTTATAACCTCAAGCTTGCCGCCATGCTCATCAAGGAGATTGCAGGTGGCGAGATTTGTGGCGAGATAGTCGATGTCAAGCAGCACGACTTCCCGGGCTTCCCCGTGGAGTTGCGCTATGATTACGTTAACAACCTTATTGGTAAGAACCTTGACAAAGAGACTGTTAAAAGCATAGTTGAAAGCCTTGAGATGAAAATTGAGGCTGAGGACGACGAGAAACTCAACCTCGTGGTTCCCACCTATCGTGTCGACGTTCAGCGTCCATGCGACGTAGTTGAAGATATTTTGCGTGTTTATGGCTATAACAACGTGGAGATTGACACTCAAGTGAAGAGCTCGCTCTCAATCAAGGGTATGGTTGATTTCCGCGACGATATGCAGGAGCTTATTTCTAACCAGCTCAGCTCGCAAGGCTACAATGAGATAATGAACAACTCTCTCACAGCACAAAGCTACTATGAAGGCTGCGAGACCTATCCCGAGGCCAACTGTGTGCACGTGATGAACCCCTTGAGCAGCGACTTGAGCCTGATGCGCCAGACCCTACTCTTTGGTGGTCTCGAGAGCGCTGCTCGCAACATCAACCACAAGAATCCAAATCTCAAGATGTATGAGTTTGGCAACGTTTATCACTTCAGCCCTGAGGCAAGCAATGAGGAAGTGGCATTGGCTCCCTATTCCGAGCACACTGCTCTGGGCCTGTGGCTCACAGGTGAGAATCATGGTGACAGTTGGGCCGAGAAACCACGCAAGCTCAATTTCTACGATCTTAAAGCCACTGTTGAGAACATCTTCCGCCGACTGGGTATTGCCGAGCGCGATCTCGTATTGGAAGAGTTCAAGAACGATGTGTTTGCATTGGGTGTCGCTTACAAAAATCATGGTGGCAAACTCATAGCTGAAGTTGGAATTATAACTGCCGAGCAACACAAAAAGACACACTGCACTCAGGTTGTCTACTTTGCCGAGCTTAACTGGAACGCTGTGTGCAAGATGGCAGCCAAGGCAAAGACAAAATTTGCCGATCTGCCCAAGACATTGCCAGTGCGCCGCGATTTGGCATTGCTCGTTGACAGCAGCGTTAGCTATGCCGACATCAAGAGCGTGGTAGAGCAGAGTGAGCGCAAACTCCTGCGCGAGGTTAACCTCTTTGACGTCTATGAGGGCAAGAACCTCGAGGCAGGCAAGAAATCCTATGCTATTAGCATGATTTTGCAGGACGATGTGAAGACCTTGCAAGACAAGCAAATCGATGCAGTGATGAACAAAATCATCGCTAATCTCGAGAAACAAGTGGGAGCGAAACTGCGCTAATGCATAATTTGTTGCGACTATGATAATTGATTTTAAAGACTTGGAACTCAATATCGCCCAGAATTTCAAGGGTGGAGAGAAAGAGTATAAATCGCGCCGATTTGTCGACGAAAACAACAAAATAATGCTTGGCACTCTTGAACCTGGAGCGTCGATAGGATATCACAGCCACGATAACGATAGCGAGATAATGTATTTCCTTGAGGGCGAAGCTACTGTGCTCACCGATAACGGCGAAGAGAAGCTGTTGCCTGGTCAGGCGCACTATTGCCCTATGGGCCATAGCCACAGCCTTATCAACCGTGGCGACTGCGACCTCAAGTTCCTGGCTGTGGTGCCAGTGCATCAAAAATGAGAAAATTTAATAACTAAATAATAAATAGATTTATGGGAAGAGCTTTTGAATACCGCAAAGCAAGAAAACTGAAACGCTGGGGCAGCATGTCCCGCACGTTTACTAAGATTGGTAAGGAAATCACTATGGCTGTAAAGGCCGGTGGTCCCGACCCAACATCTAACTCGCGTCTGCGTGCCCTCATGGCCAACGCCAAGGCTGCCAACATGCCTAAGGACACCGTTGAGCGCGCTATCAAGAAGGCAAGCGACAAGGATGCCAGCGACTACAAGGAGGTAATCTATGAGGGATATGGACCTCACGGAATTGCTATCCTGGTTGAGACTGCTACCGACAATACCACCCGCACCGTTGCCAACCTGCGCAGCTACTTCAGCAAAAAGGGCGGGCAGCTGGGCAACTCGGGCAGCGTGGCATTCATGTTCAGCCACAAGGCCTACTTCCACATCGAGCCTAAAGAGGGCGTTTCTCTCGAAGACCTAGAGCTCGAGCTTATCGACTTTGGCGCCGAGGAGATTGAGCAGGATGAGGAGGAAATCATCATCAGCGCTGCTTTTGAGTCGAATGGTGATATCCAGAAGTATCTTGAGGAGAACGGTTTTGAAATCAAGAGCTCTGAGTTCGTTTACGAGCCAGCCGACTACAAGGCTCTCAACGAAGAGCAGACTGCCGACATGGACAAGCTGCTTGAGGTTCTCGAAGAGGACGACGATGTTCAGAACGTCTTTACCAACATGAAAGAGGCTGGACTCGACTAAAACCTTCTTAGTGTTAATGAAAAAAGGGATTCGCTCAATATTGAATGAATCCCTTCTTTTTATTTTAGTCGTTATGTCTTATAGAACTACTTGAATGAGAAAGATGAACTGTGTCCGTTCACATTCTTAAAGCGGCCGCTGTAGGTGCCGTCTTTGAGTTTGCCGTCAAGATTGCCGGTTTTTTTGCCGCCATTTTTGATTTCTATAACTAGGTCGCCGCTGTTAGGGTCATAGCTCACTAACGATGCCGTACGGTGCTGAAGGTTTCCGTTTAGAGAATTTCCATGTGGGTTGTAATCTAGAGTTCCTTCTTCGGTGTCAAAAGTGAGCTTAGTGCCGCATCCTCCCATTATGCCGTTCATGTTGAGCTTTAGTGGACTGTTTGAATCAACAGTTGTTGTAGGTTGTGAAGGAAGTTCGGGTTCGCCATGTTCCTTTATAAATTCGTCGTATTCATTTCCTCGTGGAGTGTATAGCTTCATCAGCACCTCGGCAGGAACATCGGTCACGGTCACGCTGCCAGCACGCCATGAGCCATATTCAGCATCGGTGCGTCCCAGGGAGTAGGTTACGCTGCCGCCAGCAGGAATCGATTTGCCTGTTAGTGTCTTTCTCTGGGCCACTACGTCTACGAGCCTTTCGGTGTCAAAGCCCATGAGGGTGGCTTTGACTTCATACATATCGCCTGGTATTTCGAAGTCGTTGTTGTTAGTAACCTTGACCGAGTAACCAACACTGAAGTCCGATTCTCGAAATCCGCTATTGATGTATTGCGCTTTAAGTCCCGATTTCACTTGATCAATGATTTTTTGCTTTATCTCATTCATGAATCGGTCATCTCTCATGTGAGCCGCGTTTGTCACATCGTCAAGCTCGGTCTTGAATTGTCCCACCTTCTTTGCCCACTCCATTTGGCTTGATTCGTACCAGAATAGCCCATGACTCTTTTTTATGGTCATTTTTCCATCACTGGAGCGTGCGATTGTCATGTCTTTGCTATTTCCCATTTTCACGAGAAAAGTGCTGTCGTCGACTGAGCTTATCTTCATCGAGTCGAGAGGGATGGCTGAAATCATAATTGAGTCCCCATCTTGAACCAAGGGGTATATATTTTTGATCTCACTCTTGTTTCCATTTTGAACAGCGGCTGCAAATTTGTTGATAAGGTCTTTTACTTCCTTTTCGTTGTTGTTGCATGAATTCATGAGTGTTAGCGCGCACGCAAAAAGCAAGAATATTGTTTTTTTCATTTTGTCTTTAGATTAGTGTTTATAATAATCGTTTCAAATTATACAAAAGTACACATTCTTGTTCGCATCCCTAAGAAAAATAATGAAAAGTGTGGGTAAAAGAGATTCTTAATGTAAAAATATATATACAAACATAAAATAAAGTTAAGAAATAACTAAAAATCATATTTTTTTGGTTGAAAAATTTGGAATGTAAGGCAAAAGGGTGTAATTTTGCATCAGTTTTCATGGTATTAGTTTTTAAGGTTATGAAATCTAGCACGTCGCGATGACGTAGATTCTTTTTCATTTTTGTTTTAAGGTTTATGTTAATGGTATTAGAAGGTTAATTAGTTAAGCAATCCCCGACGTGAGTCGAGGATTTTCTTTTTATATAGGTGTTTTTTTCTTATTTTAAACAATTTTTATCTAAAAAATAACCTCAGTAAAGGTAATTGTCTTTATCTTTGCAGCTTGAATTTAACGACCAAAATAAATTGATAATAATTAAATGGATAAGTTAAGCTATGCACTGGGCTTGAGTATGGCCCAGAATTTCAAGGGCTCGGGTATTTCAAGTATCAATGCCGACGACTTTGCCGATGCCCTTCGTGCAGTCTATGAGGACAAAGAGAAAAAGATGAGTTATGACGAGGCCAAGAAGGTGGTGCAAGACTTCTTCACTGAGCTGGAGGCCAACGCAGGAGCCATGAACGAGGAACTCGGCAAGAAATTCCTTGAGCAGAATGCCCAGCAAGAGGGCGTGAAGGTTACCGAGAGCGGTTTGCAGTATCTCATCCTCAAGGAAGGCAATGGCGTGAAGCCTGGTCCCGAAGATGCCGTTACAGTTCACTACACAGGAAGATTGATTGACGGAACAGTGTTCGACAGCTCGGTAGAGCGTGGCGAGCCTGCTACATTTGCCGTTGGTCAGGTGATTCCAGGCTGGGTAGAAGGACTGCAGTTGATGAGTGAGGGTGCAGCGTGGCGCCTGTTCATCCCATCGAACCTTGCCTATGGCCCTCATGGCACAGGTCCAATTCAGCCCAACAGCACTCTAATCTTTGACGTGCAGTTGATTAAGGTTGATAAAAAAGATTAAAAACACATATTTAAATTTATTAAAACAGAAAACGAAATTATGAAAAAGTTATTTTCACTGCTTATGGTAGCCCTCTTGGTGGGCGCTATGGCAAGCTGCAATGGTAACAAGAGTGGAACTTCTAAGACTTCTAAACTCGAGGATTCTATCTCGCTTCAAATTGGTGAATTAATTGGTTCGCAAATCAAGATGATGCAAGAACAACAAGGTCTTGATCCAAACGAGATTTTGAAAGGTCTTGAGGCTGCAGCAAAATTGGTTAAGAACGACACCAGCAAGAGCGCTCAGGCTTACAATGAAGGTCTGATGATGGGTGTTCAATTCTTCCGTTCTATGACACAGCAAGAGCAGATGGTGGGCAAGATTAACCAAAAAGCTTTATTGGATCAAATCCGTAAGACGGTTAAGAGCAAAGACTCTGTTGACATGGCCAAGATGCAACAAATGCAGATGGGACTTCAGGGAATGATGATGCGTGCTATGGATGCCAAGGGTAAAGAAAATGATAAGGCTGGTCAGAAATATATCCAGGAGCAGATTAAGAAAGATAAAGGCTTCAAACCACTGGCAAATGGTATTTACTACAAGGTAATTAAGCCTGGTAATGGTGAGAACTTCAACGACTCGGCTACTGTTGATATTAAGTATGTGGGCAAGCACATCAACGGCAAGGTGTTTGATGATTCAAAGGGGAAGACTGTTCCAATGAGCATGAAGATGACTATTCCTGGATTCAAGGAGGTTGTTACCAAGATGAAACCCGGTGAGAAAGGTGTTGTTATAATTCCTGGTGCTCAGGCTTATAAAGAACAAGGAAACCCACAGGGAGGAATTGCCCCGATGGAGACCTTGGTATTTGAGATTGAGGCTGTTGGCGTTCACAAAGAGGAGCCTAAAGCAATGCCTGGCATGCCTGGCAACCCCGGTGCTCCAGCTCCTAAGGCTGCTCCCGGCAAGCCCGCACCTGCTACTAAGCCTGTTAAGAAGTAATTAGAACATATTATCACAAGAAATCTTCCTCACCGTTTCGTTCAAGGACGGGTTGGAGGATTTCTTGATAAATGTAACACACATGAAAAAGATATTTCTACTGGCAATTGCGGTTGTTGCGTCTTGCTCGTTCCTAGTCAACGCTCAGGACCCCGACATTGCTGCAATAATTAGCCAAAAAGCTGTGAAGAGTGACTCTTTGAGCACCATGCTTGGAAAGTTGTATGGTACACGTGCTGCTATTGATCATAGCACTACCGCTTCTCGTCAAGCAGTCCTCAAGAGCCTTGTTGACGCTCTTTCGGTAGATTCTCAAGATGAAGAATACAAGCAAGGCTATTCTTTGGCCAACTTGTTTTTCCAGATTGCCGAGGGTATGAAGAAGGATAAGGGTATTGATATGAATTTAGGTTCTTATACCAAAACGCTTCTGTCCACATTTGCCGATACTGCAACTGTAGATGTCAATGCCGCCCTTCGAGATATTAACATTGAGGCGAGACGACTCATGGAAGAGATTGGTGCTCTTCAGAAGGATAGTTTGGCTTCTAATGCTGACATGATAGCCCTCAAGAGCGACTCGTTGAGCTGCAACCTTGGCCGTTTCTATGGTACACAGGTGCGTGAAGTTTGCAAGCAGAAGAAGTTAAGTGAGGCCCAAATAGCACGTTTGTTAGAGGGCTTCAACTATGGTGTGGGCGTTGATGAGAACAACAAGCCAGTTGTCGACGGCAAGAATTTTGCCAATGAATTTATTGGGACAAAAGAGAACGCTAAGCGCAAATTAGAGGTTAACTACAACAAGGATTTGTTTGTTGCTGCATTTGCCGATGTTTTGAACGACCCAGCCGTTCCCACCGAGGAGCAGTATAAAGCTTTGGAAAGTCAGTTCAAATCTTATGCTTTAGGGGTCGAGAGTTTCGCTCGCGAGAACAGCGCCGAGGCACTCACTCATCGCACTATGGGCAAGAAGTATATCGAGAATATCATGAGTAAGGACCCCGGTTATGTTCAGACTCCTTCGGGCCTTGTTTACAAGGTTCTTGCTCCTGGCTCGGGTAAGCAGTTCGGTGTCGACGACAAGATTAAAGTGATGTACAAGGGCACTCATGTTGACGGCACAACGTTCGACGAGAGCAAAGAACCAATAGAGTTCTCTCCAGGCCAGGTTGTGCCCGGTTTCCGTGAGGCTTTGCTGATGATGCGTCCAGGTGCGAAGATGATTGCCGTGCTTCCTCAAGAGCTTGCCTATGGTGCTCGAGGTGCAGGTGATGTTATCAAACCCTACGAGACACTCGTGTTTGAGATTGAGGCTATAGGACTTGCCGAAGAGGCTCCAGCACCTGAAGCTGCACCAGCAAAGTCTGTTGCTAAGCCTGCATCAAAGTCTGTTGCTAAGCCTGCCCAATCTAAGGCCACCAAACCTGCGTCAAAGCCTGCCAAGCCTTCAGGCAAGACACAGAAGAAAAAATAATCCCAGTTTAGTGGATTTGGTTATTTTAAGGTGGGCAGTCGTGTCAAGACTGCCCACCTTGATTGTGCCGTGGAGTTTTTTAGCATTGTTTGTTTATTGAAAACGTCATAAAATGCGACAATAATGACTGCTTCTTGATGTTGCATTTTGAAGTTGTGTTTTTGAGTGCTCCCTTTATATATATTAAATAAGGTGTATAGTTGCTCCTGGCGATGAGAGACAATGAGAGCGAGAAACACGTTGAGACGACGTGGTGGAAAGAATGATTAATATAACACGTTGTAATATAGGATAATAACCAAATGTTTGTGGCTCTATAAAAGCTGTGTTTGCGATTTTTTTTGAAAAAAAAGTTTGGAAAGTTTTGTCAGTTTAAAAAATATGTCTAACTTTGCAACCGCTTTAAAGCCCCCGAGTGGGGTTTTTGAGTCAAAAGACGCCTCTTTAGCTCAGTTGGCCAGAGCACGTGATTTGTAATCTCGGGGTCGTTGGTTCGAATCCGACAAGAGGCTCAAAAGGCAGAGGTCTTAACATGATGGATGCCAAATGGGGGAAGATCGCATAGTGGCAATTGCGGCGGACTGTAAATCCGCTCCTTCGGGTTCGGTGGTTCGAGTCCACCTCTTCCCACTGGTTTTGCGGAAGTAGCTCAGTTGATAGAGCATCAGCCTTCCAAGCTGAGGGCCGCGGGTTTGAGCCCCGTCTTCCGCTCAAATGAAATAAGGATCGCCAATGTAGCTCAGGGGTAGAGCGCATCCTTGGTAAGGATGAGGTCGCGGGTTCAATTCCCGCCATCGGCTCAAAAAATACACAATAGCTTCGCTTCTCTAGTCGCGGTGCGTTGAAAGGGCGCTCGTCAAGGGGGCGAAGTGAAATGTGTAATTATGAGGAAAGCAATAAGTTAATCATTTATAATTTTTAGTAACAAGAAAAGTTATGGCAAAAGAGAAATTCGTAAGAACGAAACCGCATGTTAACATCGGTACAATTGGTCACGTAGACCACGGTAAAACTACTTTGACCGCTGCTATCACTCTCGTGCTCTCGAAGCAGGGTTATTCTGAGCAAGAAGTTCGCTCATTTGACTCTATCGATAACGCACCCGAGGAGAAGGAGCGTGGTATCACAATCAACACTGCACACGTAGAGTATGAGACTGAGAATCGTCACTATGCTCACGTAGACTGCCCTGGACACGCCGACTATGTGAAGAACATGGTAACTGGTGCTGCTCAGATGGACGGTGCTATCGTAGTTATCGCTGCTACCGACGGTGTTATGCCTCAGACTCGCGAGCACATCCTTCTCGCCCGTCAGGTGAACGTTCCACGTCTGGTTATTTTCTTGAACAAGTGCGACTCTCCCGATGTTGACGAGGAGATGATCGAGCTCGTTGAGATGGACGTACGCGACCTGCTGAGTGAGTATGAGTATGATGGCGAGAACACCCCAGTTATCAAGGGTTCGGCTCTTGGTGCATTGAATGGTGAGCCCAAGTGGGAGGAGACAGTTCTTGAGCTTATGAAGGCTGTTGACGAGTGGATTCCACTGCCCCCACGTGATATCGACAAACCATTCCTGATGCCTATCGAGGACGTATTCTCTATCACTGGCCGTGGTACTGTTGCTACTGGTCGTATCGAGACTGGTATCATCAAGGTTGGTGACGCTGTTCAAATCATGGGTCTTGGTGCAGACCTCAAGTCGGTTGTTACCGGCGTTGAGATGTTCCGCAAGCTGCTCGATCAGGGTGAGGCTGGCGACAACGTAGGTCTGTTGCTCCGTGGTATTGACTACAAAGAGATCAAGCGTGGTATGGTAATCTGCCATCCAGGACTTGTTAAGCCACACGATCACTTCACTGCTTCGGTTTATGTACTGAAGAAGGAAGAGGGTGGCCGTCACACTCCA
>JAFSPZ010000009.1 GCA_017451225.1 Muribaculaceae bacterium
CATGCTAGTAATGTAATCTTTTTCATAGACTTACGTTTTTGTTAAATAAAAATTTTTATTTGTTAAACACTAAAATAAATTGTATACCTTATCAAAACATTGTGCAAATATATAGCTTTTTTTTTGATTGTTAATCATTTTACCAAAAAAATCTTCAAAAAAAGGTCATTTTTTGCGATTTTTGAGGGTTTTTTGGATTTCAGAGGCAATATTTTGGGGTGAAAAGCCGAATTTTTCGTCCAAAATCTTGTATGGAGCCGATGCTCCAAAGTGATCAAGACCGAAAACGGTACCTCCATTGACCGCATTTTGTAGTGTGGAGGGAAGTCCTGCGGTGAGTCCGAAGGTTGGTAATTCGGGTGGAATTACTTCGTTTTGATAATCCTGAGGCTGATTTTTGAAAAGACCTATTGAAGGAATAGAGACAATCTGCACTCTGAATTCTTGATCTTCTTTGATGAGCTTTGCAGCTTCAACTAGGGTAGAGACCTCCGATCCATTGCCCACGAGTGTTATTTGTGGATTATCGTCTTTATATAATATGTAGGCTCCCTTCGTTGCTTGTAGTGCATCGTTGTAGCGGGCTGCATAGCCGTCACCGTGTTGCGAGGGCAAGTCATTAATGTTCTGTCGCGAGAGGATGAGGGCTGTGGGAGTGAGTGTGTTCTCCATCGCCATCTTCCAGGCCACGGTGCACTCGGCGCTGTCGGCAGGGCGCAATACGAGCATACTGTTGCGGCCGCTATGGTTTTTGAGCTCCTCCATGAGGCGGATTTGTGCCTCTTGCTCTACAGGCTCGTGAGTGGGACCATCCTCTCCCACACGGAAAGCGTCGTGCGTCCAAATGAACTTCACTGGCAGCTCCATGAGTGCCGACAAGCGTACCGCGGGTTTCATGTAGTCGCTGAAGACGAAGAATGTGCCGCAAGCAGCAATCATTCCTCCGTGCAGTGCAATGCCATTGATAAGAGCTGTCATGGCGAGCTCGCTAACGCCAGCCTGAAGGAATGCTCCCTCAAAGTCGCCGCGTGTGAATGCCTTGGTTTTCTTAAGGAATCCATCAGTCTTATCGCTGTTGGCAAGGTCGGCGCTCGACACAATCATGTTGCCCACGTTCTGTGCAAGGGCGCCAAGCACATTGGCGCTCGAAGCACGAGTTGCAAGATTGGGCTTGTGCTCGATGGTAGCATAGTCGATTGCATCAATTTCTCCTTTTATATAGCGTTCAAGTTGCGCTGCTTTCTCGGGGTTGGCATCACGCCAGGCTTGTTCTTTGGCTTTACGCTCGGCGACGATGGTACGTAGCTGTTCAGCTCGCTTGCTGTAAAGCTCGGCTGCCTCGGGGAACACTTGCCAGGGATTGGCAGCGTCGCCGCCAAGATTCTCAATGGTCTTCTCGAAACTTGCTCCAGATTTGCTTAGTGGGTTGCCGTGGGTGCTGCACTGCCCTTCGAAGTTTGAACCGTCTTCGGTCACGCATCCACGTCCCATAATGGTCTTGCCAATGATGATGGTGGGGCGCTCTGTTTCTTGTTGTGCCTTAACAATTGCGTCGGCGATGGCAACGGGGTCGGTGCCGTCAATCTCGATGACGTTCCAGTTCCAAGCGCGATATTTCATTGCGGTGTCTTCGCAGCTCACAGCATCGCACATTGTGGATAGCTGCACAGAGTTGCTGTCGTAGAACATGATGAGGTTGCTCAGCCCTAGTAGTCCTGCCAGTCGGCCAGCTTCTTGCGAAATACCTTCCTGTACACCGCCATCGCTGATGAATGCGTAGGTCTTGTGTGCGAAGACTTCGTCAAAATGTGCTGCGATGAATCGTTCGGCAATGGCACAGCCCACAGCCATCACGTGTCCCTGTCCTAGTGGACCGCTTGTGTTCTCCACTCCATGCTCAACGTCGAGCTCCGGGTGGCCAGGTGTGATGCTTCCCCAGGAACGGAATGCCTTAATGTCGTCAATGCTGTATTTGCCGGTCATGAACAGGGTGGCATAAAGCATAGGTGACATGTGGCCAGGGTCAAGGAAGAAGCGGTCACGCGAGAACCAGCAAGGATCATCGGGGTCGTGAATAAGAAAAGAGCTGTAAAGAACATTGGCAAAGTCGGCTCCACCCATAGCGCCTCCAGGGTGGCCTGATTTGGCGTTCTCCACCATTGCAGCGGCAAGGATTCGTATGTTGTTTGCCGCGCGAGTCATCAAATTATGGTTAATCATTATATTTAATAATTTTATATTATATATTACGAGACGAAGATACTAAATATTATAATAATGTGCAAATATTTTCTTGAAAAAGTGCGAAAAAAAAGGCACTGCCGTTTAGACAATGCCTTGTGATGTGTCATTATTTGGTGTTTTATTTGACAGGAATGTCGGTGTTCACGTTCTTGCATCCTGCTATTGCGTAGAAAAACAGGTAGGCAAGTCCCAGCAATGGAACGATGTAAGAAATCATGTAACCAAGTGAGCTGTCGGCGATTGCATTCTGGATAAGAGGCAGCACGCCACCACCCACAACCATCATCATGAAGATTCCGCTGGCTGCTGCGGTATATTTGCCCAGCCCCTCGGTGGCTAGGTTGAACACGCATGACCACATTACCGAAGTGCAGAGGCCGCAAAGTACAAGTAACAATGCGCTCAGTGGAACGGTTTCCATAGCAAATCCGCTACCGGTGAACACTGGCATGGATGTTTGTGTCTCCTTGCCGATGAAAATTGCACAAAGTATGAGTGCCATGCCAATGATGGTTACCACGACCATCATTGTCTTGCTCGACACTTTGCTTGCAATAGCGCCACCAATGATGCGGCCCACGAGCATGAGCAGCCAGTAGGTGCCTGCTACCATACCACCTATTGCAGCTGCATTGGCGAGCAGGCCAGCGCCCTTGGTTGTTGTGTCGCTCAAGTAGAAGTTGAGTGTTCCAGGTATGCCAACTTCGATTCCCACATAGATGAAGATGCCTATTGCGCCAAGCACAAAATGGCGGAATTTCCAAGGTGAGTGCTCAAATTTGGTGTCCTTGGTGATTTTGCCAATTTCGGGATCTTTGATAGGTACAAATGCCAGTACAAGGAATGCTGCGGCAAACACTGCCATTGCGATGTAAAGCACGAGATTGACGTCGGCAAAATCGCTTTCTTTGGTGAGTTCTCCAATGAGAGCGCCCACCAGCATTGGTGTGAATGTCGCTGCCAATGAGTTGAAGGTGCCACCAATCATGTTGAGCTGATTGCCTCGCTTGCCACCGCCACCAATGAGGTTGAGCATTGGGTTCACAACGGTGTTGAGCAAACATACTGAAACGCCTGAAACGAATGCGCCTAGCAAATAGATGGTATTGTCGGTGTATCCTTCTAGTGCTTCAAATCCTGAAAGGAACTGAACGAGCACACCTATAAATCCACAAAGAATGCCAAACATTGCAGTCTTTTTGTATCCAATTCTTGTCAACATTTTGCCAGCTGGTATTCCCATGAAGAAGTAGGCAAGAAAGTTCATGAAGTTGCCCATCATGGCTAGGAAGTTGGAGCCTCCCACCTCGGGGTCGTTCTTCATCACCACGCCTATTGGTGCAGCCAGGTTGGTTACGAATGCGATCATCGCATAAAGGAACATCATCGTAATGATGGCGATGATGGAGCCATTCTTTTTTTGTTGCTGTGTCATGTTCTTGATAGTATTTTAATGTTAATAATTTATTTCAGGGTGGGCTGATAATTATAAAAGTTTGCCACATTTATTATCAAAAAAACGTGTAAAGTTACACAAAAATTTCAATAAATGTGGCAATAGTGTGTTTTTTTTAGAAAAAATCAATACTCTCGTTGTCCGAAGATATCGGTGCCAATGCGAACAAGGGTTGCGCCGTGCTTGACGGCTACGGGCCAGTCGTCGCTCATGCCCATGCTTATTTCCTTGAATGCTGGATTGCTGGCAAAATACTTCTCGCGAAGAGTGCGGAATGTGTTGTGAACAAGCTCAAATTCGCTTGCCACTTGGTCCATGTCGTCGGTAAATGTTGCCATAGCCATTACGCCGGTTATGGTCACGTTACTAAGGTTGTTGAATGCACCATTTTCGGCAGCCTCAAGTATTTCATCAACCGCAAAACCGCTTTTTGTCTGTTCTTTAGCGACGTGTAGTTGAAGTAAAACATCAACGTGACGATCAATCCTCGCAGCCTCCTTGTCAACTAGTTGAAGCAATTGTGTAGAATCAATACTTTGGATAGTTGAGACCCAAGGCATTATCATGCGTACTTTATTCTTTTGCAAGTGGCCTATGAAGTGCCACTCGATGTCGGTGGGCATTTGTGGAGCCTTAGCTGCTAATTCTTGCGCTCGGTTCTCTCCGAAAATGCGTTGTCCTGCGTCATAGGCTTCCATTATTCTCTCCACAGGGTGGAATTTAGACACTGCTACCAGCTTAATGCCGGCTGGGAGCTGTTCAGTAATGTGCTGTAGATTTTGAGCGATGGACATGATTAATCTTCCTTCTCTTTTTTGTCGGCCAATGTCTCACTGAGGTTAGCTGCAAAGACGTCCATGAGAGGTGTTTCGTCGATTGCTGCAATTTCGTAGTCGAAAGCGGTTCCCTTCATGTTCTGAAGGAAGATGTCAAGCGCTTGCTTAAACTCCGAAGCTTGTACAAGCGAGTTGCTCGAAGTTTTTTTCTCGGCGGCGGTTTTCTCGTCGATAGTTATCATGTTGATTTTCACCTTGTACCAGCGGTCGCCACCTTCGTGGAAGAAGATGTCGTCATATTTTACTCGCTTGACAGCTGTAACAGCAAACTCGCCAGTTGTGGCAAATGGGCGCATCTCGTCGGTGATGCGTGCCTCGGCCTCGGTAAACGAAAGGGCATCAACTAGATAGGGTTCGGTCACTGTCTTTTGCGCACCGGTTTCAAGCGTGCGGTCATACTTCACTTTACATTCAAAATAGGTTGCCATAATGCAATATTATTATTTTGTTGATAATTATTGGTTTGTAATAGAAATGCTCTAAAAACAGGCACAAAGGTACAAAATAAAGCCGAGAAAACGTTGAGTGTGTGAAATATTTGTTATTTTTGCACAAAGTTTCATGGGTTAGAGATACATATGAGTGATTTTTACAAGACGTTGAAGGGTGTGTCGCAAGGCATCTATAAGGAGAAGATGAGCAAGTTCATCGCTATTGCTCAGCCTGCTGCTACTGCCGATGAGGCAAAGGCGCTCATCAAGCAGATAGCCAACAAATATCATGATGCCCGACATTGCTGTTGGGCCTACATGATTGGCACTCAGCGCAACGAGTATCTCTCAAGTGACAATGGCGAGCCTAGTGGCACGGCAGGCAAACCCATTTTGGGTCAAATCAACTCATTTGGACTCACCAATGTGGTTATAGCCGTTGTACGCTACTTTGGCGGCATCAAACTAGGAACGTCGGGACTTATTGTTGCCTATCGTGAAGCAGCTCGCACCGCCATCGAGGCTGGCGAGATTCTTGAGTGCCACGAACAGGCAACCCTCTCATTCTCATTTCCTTATTTGGCTATGAACGACGTGATGAAACTCGTGAAGAGTGACGACTTGAAAGTGTTGGAGCAACAATTCGATAACGTGTGCTCAATGACTGTCCAAACCGATGCCGACAAGATGCCTGAGTTGCGTAGTCGCATTGCTAAAATTGATGGTACGTCATTAAAAGAATAGAGTATAATTTGCTAATAATGAGATTGTTTTATCAATTTTGTCGCAATAACTTGCTATTTTGTAGCTTTTTTTTATCTTTGCATTTTCAAGAAAAATGAAGATGTCACTCAGTGGCAACATATTTGCCTTGTTTTTCAACAGAATACGTAATCTGTTGAATGATAACGTGCTGTTTTCTTCTCATTTTTGTGTTTTATATTTTTTCAAAATTCACCTTTTTACGGCAAACTCCGCTATGTCATGTTAAGTGTGAAGTTTCTTTTATTGTTATTAATACAAATAATAAAATAATAGTTGTTATGAAAAAGATTTCATTAATTCTATCGCTGCTAATTATGGCATCCACAGCACGGGCATTGCCATTTGTCACAACTCCTAATCCGTCGACCTATCCCATCCACTGGTATAAGTTGAAAATTGCTGGATACTACCTTTTCGCTAATTATAGTGAACTTGGTGCTACTCAATCGTCATCGTCTTCGGATGAATACTTATGGTGTTTTTTGCTTTCAAACACAGGAAAAATTGTGATATACAACAAAGCATTAGGAAAAAGCATGTGTGATGGATGGGAGTTTACACCTTATCTGTTTAGCCAATCGACAAATTACGTAGAAGAAGGTAGTGGAAACAATTTCTACATCTGTGCTAATATATTTGGTTCAAAAAGCTATATGGAATGCTATGAAGGTCAAATCACTTTTAGCCCTAACAGCGGAGATCCGGTTACAGCAATACAAGCTTTGGTAGAAGATTATATAGAACCAACGGGAACGCTTGTTTTCCCTGATCCCACAGTATATGATGACCACTGCACCATAGAGTTCAACTATCACCCTGGTGAAGGAGACAGCGGCTGCGAGTTAAGATTATATATAAATGGAACGTGGGTGGGCATGCCCTATTCGATTCAACGTACCAATGAGGTGCAGATGGTGGAAGCCAAGGCTAAAGTAATATTCAGTAATCCTCGAATACGTCCAATTGAAGTCGCAAAATTTTTCGAGATTCCAGCGTTGGAAACGTCGAATGTCGCTGGCGATGTTAATGGTGACGGAATTGTTAGCAGTGTTGATGTCACTGCTCTCTACAACTACTTGCTCAACGATGACAGCAGTGCAATTGTGAACGGTGACCAAAATAATGACGGTACTATCACAGCTGTAGATATCACCATCATTTATAATATACTTCTCGGGAACTAAGTACTTTGCGCGTACAATATAAGTAATAAGCGTCTCATTTTTTGAGGCGCTTTTCGTTTTTATAGTTTATGAACATGACAAGAATATTCCCTTGTTATTTTATAAGGAAATGGCTGATGGGAGAGTAGCCTAGTTCTTTCATCAAAGTGTCCCAGTTGTGGGGTAATTCAATTTTGATAGTTGAATAGCCGCCGCCGGGCATTGTCTGCAACTTGTTGCGTGAGTTGTCGCCTGTGATGAGGAATTGCGTCATGCCTTGCTGCATGGTTGGAATGGTCTCTATGTAATCTTCGGGAGTGTCGTACCACTCGGGGGTGGGTGTTGTCTGTGCTCCCTCGGTGCGTCGCAGGTGTCCTGTGTATTGGCGTATGTTGTGTGCGCCGCCGTCTTTTGCGCCGCCTGGATTGGCATAATAGTTGGCGAAGACACGTTCCCTTAGTGGACGGCGCGAAGCCTCAATTAGAGTTTGCTCTAAGTCGGCAGTTGAACGATAGACGGTAGCAAGTGTTCTAGCTACTGGTTCGGTCATCAGGATTGTCCGGTAAGTGAACTGCTTGCCGCTGCCGAGGGCAAACTGGCAACGCTCGCTGATGTCCCAAGCCAGCAGCTGCATGATTTTCTCGGCATCGGTGGTCGAAGGCGCCATATTGTTACCCCAAAGTAATGTGGATGCTGCTGTGATAGTGTTGTCGTTGATGTTATAGCCCTCGCGCACATGATAGGGTTGCCATCCCACACGCATGCATGCTTCTTCGTCTTCGGCCAAGCACCATGACATTGGGTAGCCAAAGGTGCCCATGCGGTCTTGTTTCACATAGTAGCCGCACAAGTTCATCAGCGCCAAGTTCATAAAACGGCCTATTGCCACGTTGGCAGCTTCGTTAATCTCGCCCTGCCCGCTGTCGATGCCCAGTTGTCGTGCTACAGGACCGTTCAGCCAGCAATAGGGCACCCAAGCGTGGGTGCTGGCGAGAGTGCGGCGAAATTCAGGTCCTCCCAGCGCTTTGGTCAAGGCAATAAGGATTGGCATGTATTCGGGCTTGCAGCCAGCCATAACACCGTTTACTGCCACGTGCCATGCAGTAGTGTTGCGGTGAGCTATGGGCAGTGTTGCCACAGTCTGGTCCCAACTGTATTCGGTAAAACGCAGCATTTCACTCACTTTCTCAAATGTGGGAGGAATAATAGGCAGACCATCGCTCCACTTCATCTCGTTGAAGTAGGCATTCACTTCATCGAGTGTGCCAAAGAACACGTCGTCTCGTAGGTCGCCGTGGTTAGCGGCAAGGCCATTGTTTCGTTCTTCGGTTGTGATTGGCTTAGTGAGTGCGTCTACAATCTGTGGCCATAGTATTTCCTGTGTGTTCTTGATGAGAGTAGCTTCGTTGTCTAAAGCAAAAGCATTGGGATACTCGGCAACACGGAGCACTGGAACACCATTGTTAAGGGCTGTGTATCGGGCTTGGGCTGTGAAACTGGGAGCAGTGATGATTACCGATGGAGTGCCAATGTATTCGGCTGCAATGCATGATCCTGTCTCTTTGGGTGTGCATAGTCCACAACCGCCGTTACCCGAAATGACGGCATCAACGTGTAGGTCACGCAGGCGCTGCTGGAACTCGTCTTTCGCTCGACGTGTGATGCCTGGTGCAGGGTAGGGGCCAGCCGTTCCCACCTCGTCAAGCAACAGCACGTGGGCATCAGGATAGTTTTTCTCGATGAGACGCTTGATTTCGGGGTGTGTCACTCGGCTCATGAAACTCACACCTACCACAGCGATAGTCTTGCCCGATAGAGTATTGAGTCGTGGCGCCTGGTCAATAGGTTCCACTGTGCTTCGACCAACCGGTGATACCACCGCATAGCCTGCATTGCCTTTTGTTGCCGCCGATTTAGTGTCGGCACCAATATCACAGGTTTCGTCACACACCACACGGCCTTGTCCATACACTTGTCCAATAAAAAAAGTAAGTATGAACAATAATAAAGAGAAATGCCTCATATTAAGGTGAATCAATAGAATGTTTGCTTTATGATTGCTGTCAAGGAATGTTGCCCTTGATTTTATCTTTGTTTGAAAATAAATCGAGAGCGCACGCGGGGGACACCGTCGGCGTTTATGTCGAGGCGCACATTCATCGGGTCATTGTCGTCGATAGTGACAAGGGCCTCACTGTCGTAATAAGCTTCTTTGACAAAGGCGATTTCCATTCGCTCAATGAAATTCTGGGCGTGCCACTGCATGGGGAAAGTGTTGACCAAGTGCTCAAGATAGCGCACGGTGTTGACATGACCGTTGAAGTCGATGTCGGTGTAGCGGAAACGAAAGTTCTCGGAGCGTGTGGCCTCGAAAGGTCTGAGACGGCTTTGTGGCTCTATGGGGCAGGGGTGTCCGGTAACGTTTGCCGAAATGTAGCTGAGTTTGGATATGTCCACGCTCTCTCGTGTGTTGAGGTTTATCACAACCCAGATGGTGCGTGCGTAGCCTATCACGTTGCCGTCATTGTCGGCAATTTCCATGTTACGTTGCGAAAAGTGGCGGTTGTAATCTTCAATCCAAGTGGTGAGTGTGTACCACTCGTCAACGCGAGGATAGCGTTTCATCTCGATGGTGACACGTGACAGCACCCATCCTTGACCGTCTTCGATTAGGCGGGCGTATCCCACGCCCCATGTGTTGGCATGGTTGGTTGCAACTTCAATTATTCGGTTCATGAGCAGTGTTAATGGCATCTCGGCCTGTGGGTTACACTCTCCAGCCGAGAGGTAGAATGACTGCTTATATTCTTTCAGGTTAGGGTTTGTTTCTATCATTTTATTCCGCAGTGTTTTTTGAGTTCTTTAGTAGTGCTGTGTTTCTTGCCGTTGAGGTCGTAGATGTATTGGTTGGTGTGCTTGGGTGGCATTTTCTTGGCGTTGTCGAATTTCTCGGGATTGGTTATGCGTGTGAAAACCACTCGTTGAATCTTGGTCTTGTCACAACGGCCAATGCTATAGCCCATCTCGGCGGGATTATCGCCAGGACCATTGCTGCTCCAATAAGTGACAAAGCCTTCATCATCAATTCCCATGAAGATTACGCTGTGCCCATGTTCCTGTAGGTCACTTTTTACACCGTTGTCGCCGATAATGGCTCCGCTGTCGTCGTCACGGTTCCAGAAAATTTTCATAAAGTCGCCTGGTACAGCTTGAGTCCAGATGGGATGGTTGCGCCACTCGTCGTCGCTGAGGTAACGCTCATCGGGCGATTCTTTGCAGGCTACTGTCTTTGCTCCACGATAGGCAGTGAAGTTAAAACCTGCCTTGAGTTCGTGAATGGTTACTGCTACAGCTGGCCCATTGCCGTTCATGCGTCCCCAAAAGCCCTCACCGTCGCTTTGGTAGTAGCCTTGAGGATTCATGTTGTCGACAATTCCAACAAACGGTTTCATTGACAGCCATGCCTCACGTGAGATTTTGTGTTCTTTGTCCCACATGAGTAGTGCCTTGATTAGAACCGAATAGGTAGCACTTGAGCAGAACGATGGTTGAGCTAGTTCTTGATGAAACACTGGCCTTTGGTCGGCAAGAGTCATCTGATAGGCCTGATGCAATCCTTTCCAAGCGGTTTTCTTAAAGGTGTCGTTAGGTCTCGCACCTGTATAGTAGCCTCCATTATGGGGAAATGAGTCGATAGCAGCAAGCACACATTGCTGCCATTCTTGGTTGACTTTATTGTCATCGCCAGCAGATGCCACTACCGGGAAAGTAAGCATTAAAGCCAATGCTATAATGTTTCTGATAATCTTCATGAGAATAATGTTTTTTAAAACCGCTCCAAAAGTAGTGAAAAAAACACAAAGCGACAAATTTCATATCCTAAATACTGAATATTCCAATCTTCCTGCAAGTAATTTAGAACAGACTGTTATTTGTGTGACAAAAAATACAGATCTAGTCGCAAAAAGCCGAAAATTTTCATTATCTTTGCAATCTTAACAAATTAATTATACGTTAATGGACTCACTAATAAGTTTCGCTAAGGATAATTTTGAGATTATTACCTTGTTGTTCGGCTTGCTGAGCGTAATAATTGCTGTTTTCTCGCTGATTCATGAGATTAATGTCAAGAAACGCAAGAAAGCAAAGAAGAAAGAGTCTTCGGTCGAAGAATTACAAGCGAATGATGCTGAAAAATGATTGTGAGTGAGCATTTTAAAGAATTGGTCTAGAATAATACAAGAAATGATGATATCCCCCATTGAATTTACTCAAAAGCTTCGTGCTTATTTTGGCGAGAATATGGAGCCGCCATTAGCGTTCTGGCGAAGCAACAAGCCTATTGCCGAAACCGAAAAGACGGGCGGTTGTTTCTTCAAGGGTTTGCAGGAGGCACGTCAAGGACAGCCTTTGACTCTGACGGCTGATAACGTGGGCTGTGGTGGAGGCAAGTTCTATCTTGGATTCACCGAGATGCCTGAGTATGTGCCCAAATTTGTCTCTCTGAAAGAGCGATACAAACGCACTCCCGACGATGTGGAGTCGTTCATCGTGAATAAGAATGTACAGCGCACTTCGTATAAGTGTTTGAATTTTATTCGTATAGATAAAATGAAATCATTGAATGGCATTGAAGGGCTTTTGTTTTTTGCCGAACCCGATGTGCTCTCGGGGTTGTGTGGATGGGCATTCTATGACAACAACGATGACGATGCTGTAGTCACTCGGTTTGGCTCAGGATGCAGCGCCATGATAACAAGTGTCTTCAATGAGAACATGTGTGGTGGTAGCAGCTGTTTCCTAGGTTTGTTTGATCCTTCGGTGCGAGTTCATGTGGGGGCCAACGAGCTTGGATTTTCTATTCCATCAAGCCGCCTCGGCTCAATGCTGGAAACTATCGACTCTTGCTTCCTAAACGACTCTCCGGCATGGAATAGAGTGAAGGACAGAATTAATGACGAAAAATAATTTTAACCATAAACTTATTGCTTATGAACCGTATACTATTAACATTATTGGCTGTATTGTTGCTATGTCCCACTATTGCCGCTATGGAGGTTGAGGCGGGGGATACAACGGCAATTCCTCCTCCCCCGAAAGAGAAGACACCAATTTTCACTAAGCCCAAATTCAGCGGCTTTGCCATGGCGTCCTATCAAGCTACTTTCCAAAAGACGGGAAACACCAATTCGTTTGACATCCGGCTTGTGCGAGCTTCTATAGAGGGTCGCATTCTTAACGACTTCTACTACAAGATTCAAGGCCAAATCAATGGCAATACAACTACTTTGGGCAGCAGCCCAAGGCTGGTGGACTATTTCATGGAGTGGCAGAAGTTAGAATTCCTCAAGATAAAATTAGGACAGTTCAAGCGTCCTTTTACTTTTGAGAATCCAATGAACCCTATAGACCAGGGGTTTATGTCCTATTCTCAGCCAGTTTCTAAACTGTCGGGATTCAGCGACCGCACAGGCGAGCATGCGAGCAATGGCCGCGACATTGGTGTTCAGCTTCAAGGCGACTTTCTTAAGAATAGCAGCGGCCGCAATCTGCTTCACTATCAGGTGGGTGTGTTCAACGGCCAGGGTATTAATGTGAAAGACGTGGATAATAAGAAGGATATCATAGGCGGTATATGGGTGATGCCCATCTCTGGTATGCGCATCGGTGCATTTGGTTGGGAAGGCTCCTATGCCCGCAAGAGCGGCAGTGAGATGGTGAGACTGAACAAGCATCGATATGCTTTGAGTGCCGAGTACAAGAAAGACGACCTGCAACTCCGTGCCGAGTATATCCATTCTACAGGAAAGGGTTTTGCTACTACCTATCAGAAGATTGACAATGCAGGCGACCTCACCATAAAGACCTATACCGATAAAGACGGCAACGAAATAGCCAACGACAAAGCCGATGGTTTTTATGCCTTGGCTATTGTTCCCATTTTGCCAGGCAAACTCATGGCAAAGGCTCGCTACGACCTTTATCGCCCAACTGCAACATGGGGACTGGCCAAGACCAATTATGAGGTGGGTATCAACTTCCGATTCTGCAAATATTTGGAGGTGCAGACCGAATATGCATTCACCAATGACCGTTCGCTCGAAAATCACAATTACAGCAGCGTTTTTGTTCAGTTGAGCATAAGATACTAATTAACAACTAAATACTTTTGAATTTATGTCATTAATAATGATTTTACAGCTCTGCATCGTTCTTGCAGCGCTTTGGCTAGGCTCAAGATATGGAAGCCTGGCGTTGGGAGCCATTTCGGGTATTGGATTGGCAATTCTCGTTTTTGGCTTCGGCATGGAGCCGGGGAGCCCTCCCACCGATGTTATTTACATTATCATTGCCGCTGTAACCTGTGCCGGCATCATGCAGGCGTCGGGTGGCATGGACTGGCTCATCCAGCTTGCCGAGAAACTTTTGCGTAAGCATCCAGCCCGCATCACATTCTTAGCTCCATTGTGTACTTTCTTCCTTACAGTGCTTGTGGGTACTGGACACGTTGTTTACACTTTGATGCCCATCATCTGCGACATCTCGTTGAAGAAAGGTATTCGCCCTGAGCGTCCTTGTGGTATCGCCAGCATCGCTTCGCAGATTGGTATCACTTGTTCACCCATTGCGGCCGCTGTTGTAGCATTCATCACAATTTCGGGCGCCAATGACTATGCAATCACCATCCCCAAGGTCCTCATGGTCACTTTCCCTGCCTGTATTTTGGGAATCGTAATGGCTTCGATAGCATCTTACCGTCGTGGCAAAGACCTAGACAAGGACCCCGAGTTCCAGAAAAAAATCGCTGACCCTGTTCAGCGTGAGTATATCTATGGCAGCACAGCAACCACTCTCGACAAGAAAATCGCTCCCGAGAGCAAGCGTGCCGTGTATATCTTCTTTGGTGCCCTGCTTGTGATTGTGTTCTTTGCTATCTTTCAGGATCTGCTGCCAGCCTATGAAACTGTCAAAGCTTTGAAGGACGCACCGACAATAGAGCTAATAGGCTCGCGTGTCACCGTCACAGCCGAGGAACTCGCCAAGCTTGGACATAATGTAGAAGGATATACACATACAGCCATCATCCCGTTGAAGATGAATATTGTAATCCAGATTGTCATGATTTCGGCTGCGGCACTAATGATTATCTTCTGCAAAGCTTCTCCCAAGAAGGCTGTTTCGGGTCCAGTGTGGCAAAGCGGTATGGTTGCCGTTGTCGCCATCTATGGAATCGCCTGGCTAGCCGACACCTATTTCGCCAACTACCTTGCCGACATCCAGAACATGCTCGCCGGCATGGTTGAGAAGTACCCGTGGTCAATAGCCTTTGCTTTCTTTCTCGTCTCGGTGCTTGTCAACTCACAAGGAGCCGTGGTTGTGGCGATGCTGCCTCTTGCCTACAAACTAGGAATCGACGGCTGGGTATTGCTTGGTGTCTTCCCTTCGGTTTATGGATACTTTTTCATTCCAAATTATCCTTCCGACATTGCTACCGTGAACTTCGACCGCACTGGCACAACTGTTATTGGCAAATACCTGCTTAATCACTCGTTCATGATGCCTGGCCTGGTTCATACCTTTGTCGCCAGTGTCTCGGGCTACCTTATTGCTTATATGTTCCACACAATGGGTGTCATTTAACCCATTCGGGGCTAAATACTAAAAAAATCGGCTAGATGACATTGAGTCGCCTAGCCGATTTTGTTTCTGTGGTCCTTAAAACTTAATTATAGTTTATTTTTATAAATAAAATATTTAATATAACCTTGTGTTGGGAAAAAGTACTACCTTTGTGGTCGTTTTGTAAGAAACTGTTATTATTGAGCTAAAAACTATGTTTAATATATTCAAGAAGAAATCACGAGAAGAAGCTAAGCTGTTCTATCACACCGATGTTCACAGCCACATTCTTCCTGGTGTAGACCACGGCTCGGAAGATGTGGGCGAGTCGCTTGAGATGCTTCGCGCCGAAATCGCCATGGGAATCACGCACGTGATGTGCACGTCGCACGTTACTGCCGAGACTTTTGAAAACACACCTGAGTCTCTCACCGCTGCCTATGAGCTGTTGCAGAAAGCCGTTGACGAGGAGGGGCTACCCATCAAGATTTATGCCTCGGCCGAATATCGAATCGACGAATATTGGACAAAAGAATATGAGGCAGGACATATCCTGCCCATGCCAGGCAAGCGCATCTTGCTTGAGAACTCCTTTGCCCAGGAGCTGATAGGCATCGACAACATGATGTTTGACCTTCAGGTAAAAGGCTATCGTCCCATTCTTGCTCATCCTGAACGCTATCGTTACTATTACGGCCGCAAGGAGCGCTACAAGGCTCTGCACAGTGCAAGCGTGAAGTTCCAGGTGAACATCCTCTCGCTTGCAGGCTACTTTGGAAGCGGTGCCCGCGAAACTGCTGTGTGGCTCATCCAGAACAACCTGTGCGACATGCTCGGAAGCGACATGCACAACATGGAGCATGCCCAAATAATCATGGACTACATTGGCAGTAAAGACTGGCGTAAGTTGTGTGAGAAATACGACTTGCCTCACCGCATTGTCAATGACCGTGAGTTCGAACTCTGATAATCTAATCGTTAGTTAGGGTATAATAGCTGCTATGTTGAAGATAAAGAGACTATATGTGTTCATGTTAAAGACATTTTTGCCTTTATTCATGATGACATTCTTCATTTGTCTGTTTATCGTGATAATGCAGTTCCTGTGGAAGTACATCGACGAGCTGGTGGGCAAAGGGTTGAGTGTTGACTTGATAGCCGAGCTCTTCTTCTATGCCGCGCTGTCGATGGTGCCGCTGGCCTTGCCGTTGTCCATTTTGCTGGCGTCGCTCATGACTTTTGGTAATCTAGGAGAGCATTTCGAGCTCACGGCGATGAAGTCGAGCGGAATCTCTCTGCTCAAGGTTATGAAGCCGCTCACGTGGTTTATTGCTCTCGTGAGCATTGGCGCTTTCTTTTTCCAGAACAATGTGCTGCCGCAGTCGCAGGTGAAGATGTGGACGCTATTGTTCTCTATGCGTCAAAAGTCGCCAACTCTCGACATTCCCGAGGGCGCCATCTACAACCAGATTCCTGGCTACAATCTTTATGTAAAGCAGAAAAATCCTTACAACGACAAGCTCTATGGCATTCTCATCTACGATGTCTCAACCACGTCGACCTATCCTCGCATTGTGGCAGCCGATTCGGGAAGCCTGTCGATGAACGACAAGAAGACTCATCTAATTCTCACTCTTGATCACGGAAACTGGTACGAGGACCTCACAACGGGCACAACCATGTCCAACGAGCTCGGCAGCGAGATGTACCGTCGTGAGGCTTTCAAGCATAAAGAGATAATAATTCCCTACGACGACAATTTCTCCCGCATGGATGACGATGCTATGCGCAACGAGTACATTGGCAAGAACATTACCGAGTTGCGTCGCACTATCGACTCGGTGAGCGTGAGAGTTGACTCGGTGGGCAACCAGGTAGGGAAGGAATTGCGCGTGGCAAACAGTGTTGGCGTACCCACAGCGCGCATAGTGAACTATAAAACTAGCGATAAATCGGTCAAAGTGAAGCTCGTCAAGCCTGTGAAGTTGTCGCATTACATTGATTTTGACTCCATCCTTGGCAGTTTCACGCCCACTACCCGCAAGATGATTGCTAATGCAGCAGTCAACAATCTCAAGATGGACAAGCAAGCCTATGAATTTAAGAGTTATGCTATGGAAGATGATAATTTCACCATAAGGCGTCACAAGATAGAACTTCAAAAGAAGTTCACCCTCTCGCTGGCATGCCTTATCTTCTTCTTCATTGGTGCGCCATTGGGAGCCATCATCAGGAAGGGTGGATTGGGAACTCCTATTGTTATTTCGGTGCTCCTGTTCATTGTCTATTACATCTTTGACAACTCTGGCTACAAGCTTGCTCGCGACGGCCGTTGGCCTGTGTGGCAAGGCATTTGGCTCAGCTCGGCTGTATTGCTGCCACTGGGCATATTCTTGACCAAGAAGGCTATCGACGATTCGGCAGTGTTCAATGCCGATGCCTACCGCAACTTCTTCCGCCGATTGCTGGGTCTGCATCAAACTCGCCATCTCACTCTCAAGGAGGTTATCATTGAGGAGGTCGACACCGTTACTGCTCTCGACAAGATTGCTCAGCTCAAGCAGCATTGCAGCGAGTTCCTCGACAAGTACAAAGGCCGTCAGAGTTATATGACTTATCTCCAGGAAGGCTATGATAAAAACATGTTGCGTGACCTCACTGCCGAGGTAGAGTCGGTGGTTGACTATCTGTCCAACTCACGCAATCAGCTCATTCTCAACAAGGCGATGGATTTCCCCATCTTGCGTCAGTTACTCACCTATCATGTGACCAACTACAAGCAGGTGGGCATGGCACTTGCCGTTGTCTTCCCTGTGGGACTGCCGCTTTACCTTGTGGGAATCAGACACCAGGCCAATTTGAAACGAGAGCTCAAGACCACACGTCGTGTGTGTGACGAGATTACCGATATAATGACTCAAGACATAAACGATACACAAGAAAACATGCAGCAAGAGATTGTTGCCCAATAATATGACAAATAACGAAGAACTCAAATTAAATACTATTGATGAGGCCATTGAGCAGTTTCGCAAGGGCGAATTTGTTATCGTGGTCGATGATGAGGACCGTGAGAACGAGGGTGATTTCATTATCGCCGCCGAGTACATTACCGAGGAGAAAGTCAACTTCATGATGAGCGAGGGCAGGGGAGTGCTATGCACGCCTGTCACTGCTGAGCGTTGTAAGCAGCTGGGGCTCACTATGCAGGTTGATGACAACACTTCCATGCTGGGCACTCCGTTTACCGTTACCATCGACAAGCTCGAGGGATGCACTACTGGCGTGTCGATGCACGACCGTGCCGAGACAATTCGTCACCTCGCCAATCCCGACGCTAAGCCTCAGGATTTTGGTCGTCCGGGTCACATCAACCCTCTGCGTGCCCAGGACAAGGGCGTGCTCAAGCGCGCAGGCCACACCGAGGCTGCAATCGACCTCACTCGTCTTGCCGGAATGCAACCAGCGGCAGCCCTCATCGAGATTATCAACCCCGACGGCACTATGGCACGGTTGCCACAGCTAATGCAGGTGGCTCGCAAGTTCAACATGCCCATCGTTTCCATCAAGGATCTCATTGCCTATCGTTTGCGCACCGAGAAGATTGTCGAGGTGGGTGAGATGGTCGACATGCCTACCCACTATGGCCACTTCAAGCTCATTCCTTTCAAGCAGCTTAATAATGGTCTCGAGCACATTGCTCTCATCAAGGGCGAGTGGACCGAGGATGAGCCGCTTCTAGTGCGTGTACACTCTTCTTGCGCCACTGGCGACATCTTCGGGTCGATGCGTTGTGAGTGCGGCGAGCAGCTTCACAAGGCCATGCAGATGATTGAGGCCGAAGGCAAGGGGCTCATCGTCTATATGAACCAGGAAGGCCGTGGAATTGGACTGATGAACAAAATTAAGGCTTACAAACTGCAGCAGGAAGAAGGATTAGACACCGTTGATGCTAACACACACCTGGGATTCAAACCCGACGAGAGAGACTATGGTGTGGGAGCAAACATACTCCGGATTCTGGGTGTGAAAAAAATGCGCTTGATGACCAACAACCCAGTGAAGCGCGTCGGCCTAGAGAGCTACGGCCTCGAAGTGGTCGAGAACGTCCCAATCGAGGTCATGCCCAACAAGTATAACCGCTTTTACATGCACACCAAAAAGGAACGCATGGGGCACAACTTGAAAAACGTGTAGTCAATTGTGCTTTGAAAAAGTGGTATCAACCAATACCCATCTGGTGGTATAATCAATCAAAAGGTCGTTAAGGATTATATGGCGACCTTTTGATTTTCTAAATGTTTTCCTATTAGCAGATACCATAATGACTTACAATAGATGTGTTTTACGGTATTTTTTTCAAAATATCTTGTATTTTGATGAAAAATACACTAAAAATTTTAAAATGTGACAATTAATGCCTACTTTTGCAGTTTGAGTTAATAGAATAGGTTTTTTAAAAGAGTATATGTTTAAAATTTTTTTAGTATGAAAAAAATCATTTTACTTGCAGTTGCTGCCATGACTTTGAGCGCAGCATCGGCTCAAGTTACTGTAGAAGGTAACAAATTGTTTGACAACATCTCGGTGACTTTGAAGGGTGGTATGGTATCTCCATTCCAGCACTATGCATTCTGGAAGAGCGCCCGCGGTGTGGGTGGTTTGGAAATCCGCAAACAGTTGACTCCAATCTTTGGACTCGGTGTTGAAGGTGAGTGGTCAATCAACACTTCTTCATGGCTGAAACCCTACGGAGAGCACTCTTCGGTTTGGGGATTCCACAGCAAAACCATCGTTGACCATCAGCTCGTTGGTGGTTTCGGTACTGTTAGCCTTACCAATCTGCTTCTTGGTTATCTTGGCATTCCTCGCACCCTCGATGTAGAGGCTGTTGCAGGAGCAGGATGGTGGCACGCCTACAAGACTGGCGAGATAGCTGGTCCCGAAGACGATCCCGTCGAAGCTGCCGACAAGAACTCATGGTATACCAAGGCAGGTCTTAACCTGAACTGGAACATAGGAGAGTCGAAGGCTGTAACTTTGTCGTTGAAGCCAGCAGTGGTTTGGTACATGGGCCGTGGCGCCAAACAGCAGACCAATGCTTTTAACGCCAACACAGCAGCTGTAGAGATTGAGGCTGGTCTTACCTACCACTTTAAGAACCACACTGGTGCTCACTACATGACTCTGTGCCCCATGCGTTACACTCAGAGCGATGTTGATGCCATCAACGCTCAGGTCAACGACCTGCGCAACCAGCTGGGTAATGCCCGCGCCGAGGTTGATGCCGCCAACGCCCGTGCAGCACGCCTGCAAAAAGAGCTCGAGGAATGCAACCAGCGCAAGAACAAAGTTGAGTATGTGACTAAGACTGAGACTAAAACCAATGTTATTGACAACAGCGTTGAGAACCTCGAGACTTACGTTTACTTCGAGATTGGCAAGAGCGTGGTTAGTACTGCTCAAATGCCAAATGTTGAGCGCGTGGCTATCTTTATGAAGAACCACCCCGAGGCTACCTGCATCATCAAGGGTTATGCTTCTAAGGACGGTCCTGAAGACCTCAATATCCGCCTCGCCAACGCTCGCGCTAAAGCTGTTTATGACCTGCTCACCGGCAAGTACAAAATCAAGGCTAGCCGCATCCAGAGCGAGGGCAACGGCATCAGCGAGATGTTCAGCGAACCTGAGTGGAACCGCGTTTCAATCTGCACTATCCAGAACAAATTGAAATAAAATTCGGAATAACAATGAAAGTAAAGGAGCCAGGCATTAAGCCTGGCTCCTTTACTATTTTATAGAACCTCTTGAGCTTATAATTATTTATCCTTCTAAATCATCATAGCGCTGGAACAGGAAGTCGTTGTAGGGGAAACGTTGGGTGTGGATGAGCTTGGCTTTCTCATAGAGTAGCTGCTTGAGCGCGTCGATGTTGATGCGTTTTTTAGCGCTGATGAACACGCAGTTGTTGCCCATGCGCGACATCCAGGTTTCCTGCAGTTCCTCGATGGGTATGTTCTCGCGCAAGCGAGGTGTGAGGTCATCTTCGTCTTTCTCGACATAGGTGAACTGGTCAATCTTGTTGAAGACCATAATCATCTCTTTATTGCCAGCGTCACACACGTCTTGCAGAGTTCTGTTAACTACTTCTATCTGCTCCTCAAACTGTGGATGCGAAATGTCTACCACATGGATGAGCAGGTCGCTGTCGCGAACCTCGTCGAGCGTTGTCTTGAACGATTCCACAAGGTGATGAGGCAGCTTGCGGATAAAGCCGACGGTGTCGGTCAAAAGAAAGGGTAGGTTGTCTATGACAACTTTGCGCACTGTGGTGTCGAGGGTGGCAAAAAGCTTGTTCTCGGCAAACACGTCGCTCTTGCTGAGCATGTTCATGATGGTTGACTTGCCCACATTGGTATAGCCCACAAGCGCCACGCGCGTTAGCTTGCCGCGGTTCTTGCGCTGGATGGTCTTCTGCTTATCCCAGTTTGCGAGCTTTTGCTTGAGCAGAGAAATCTTTTGCTTGACGATGCGGCGGTCGGTCTCAATCTGTTCCTCACCAGGACCGCGCATACCAATACCTCCTCGCTGACGCTCAAGGTGGGTCCACATGCCCGCGAGCCTGGGCAGCAGATACTGGTATTGCGCCAATTCGACTTGCATCTTGGCATTGGCGGTCTGAGCACGCTTGGCAAAGATGTCGAGAATCAAGCTCGTGCGGTCTAGAACTTTCACCTTAAGCTCCTTCTCGATGTTTGATACCTGCTTGGGGCTGAGGTCATCGTCGAAGATGGCAAGATTGATGTCGTTCTGCTCGATATAGAGAGCTATCTCCTCAAGTTTGCCCTTGCCAACGAAGGTGGTGCGGTTGGGAGCGTCACACTTTTGAGTAAATTTCTTCACTGTGACGGCACCCGCAGTCTCGGCGAGGAAATCAAGCTCGTCGAGATATTCTTTGGCTTTAGACTCGTTTTGTTGAGGAGTTATAAGCCCCACAAGCACTGCCCGCTCTTCTTCAACGGTGCTCACGCTATGTCGTTTCTGATCGTCAAGTAATCCCATAAATATATAATGTATTTCCTAGAAAGTGCAAAGATAATGAAAAAACGCATTTCAGGCAAGAAAAAACACCACTGCCGGTGGGGCAGTGGTGATTGTGTGATATCATCGTAAAGCGTGATTATTTCTTTGCAACCTTGGTGTAACGCTTGTTGAGACCCTCAATAACCTGATCGGTAACATCAAGGCTTGGGTTGATGTAGAGGGTTGCTGCTTTGTAAAGAATTACATCATAGTTGTTCTGCTTAGCAAAGTCTTTCAAGAAGTTGTCGACCGAGTCGGTGAGCTGCTTCTGGCTCAGCTGCATCTGGTTAGTAGCGTTTTGCTGAAGCTTGCCGATTTCGGCTTCGGCATTCTTTTGCATCTCTTCAACCTTTTTCTGCTGCTCTACAGTGATGAATTTATCTTTCTCAACTTGTACAACCTGATTTGGGTCCATTTGACCTGCCATAACTTTAGGTGTAGTAGTTGCGATAGCATTCTTGACGAACTCTTCTATCTGATTCTGGTGCTTCTTGCCGGCTTGTTCTATCTCGTTGCTCAGGCGCGTCTCCATTTCCTGGAAATCCTTAGCAAGATTATAGCTCTTGGTCACAGAGTCCTGATCAATGTATCTGATTTCTACATGTTGTCCAGGCTTGGCAGGAGCAACTTTTTCTTGTTTCTTGGTTTCTTTCTTGTTGTCTTGGTTGCAAGCTCCCATGGTAATTGTCAGGGCCATAGCGAGCACTGCAAGTTTCATTAAGTTCTTTAAATTGTTCATTTCAGTATAATAGTTATTAATTTTTTGTCATTTGTAGTATTCGTCGTGCTGCACACACTTGATTCCACGTTTCTTCATCTCGGGATTGCTGCCAATGTGAGTATTGGGAAATTTTCCACCTTTCACAAAGAAGACCTTTACTCCCAGCAAAAGGATAGCAATTCCTACCAGAATTATGGTTAAAAGAAGTATCTTCACGACGTTATTCTTAAAAAAGCATGCAAATTTAAAAAAGGTTTCTGATAAATTGCTGATTATTTAAAAAAAAATTGTAATTTAGCGGTGGCAAAAAGCCTTATTTAACAATTATTTTGGAACAGCTAATTTAACTAATAATTTTTACTAAAAAATTAACTTACTATGACTATTAAAGAATTGAATCCACAGGCTGTGTGGTCCATCTTTGACGAGATCACCAAGGTTCCCCGTCCATCGGGTAACGAAGAAGGCAAGTTAGACAAAATCCGCGCATGGCTCGTGGACTTCGCCAAGAAACACAATCTGGAATACAAGGTTGACAAGACTGGTAACGTGGCAATTTTCAGGCCAGCAGCACCCGGCTACGAGAAATGCAAGGGCATCGTGCTGCAAGGCCACATGGACATGGTGGCTGAAAAAGGCCCCGGTTCAACCCACAACTTCGACACCGACCCCATCGAGACTATCATAGACGGCGAGTGGGTTCGCGCCAACAACACAACTCTTGGAGCCGACGACGGCATGGGACTCGCCATTGCACTTGCTGCAGTAATCGAACCATCACTCCAGTGTGGTCCACTAGAGGCACTTGCTACCGTTGACGAGGAGACTGGTCTCACTGGTGCAAGCAATATTGAAGCCGACATGCTCGTTGGAGACTATCTTCTTAACCTCGACGAGGAGGAAGATGGCGTGATCACAATGGGTTGTGCCGGTGGTCTGGTGAGCATCTTCAAGTTCAACTACAAGCCTGAGGCAGCTCCCAAGGATCGCATTTACTTTGAGATTAAGTTTGAGCACTTGCACGGCGGTCACAGTGGTGCTGATATCCACCTGGGTTATGCTACTACTACCAAGCTTAGTAGCCGCCTGTTGTGGAACATTGGTGCCGAGATGGACTATGTGCTAGCATGCATCGATGCTGGTAATCTGCACAATGCTATCGCCCATGCTGCTACAGTTGTAGTAGGTATCAAGCCTGAGGATAAGGAGAAGCTTAGCGTTGTTCTTAACACTTTCATTGCTGATGTTAAGAACGAGTACAAGCGCACCGAGCCTAAGATGCAAATCACTTGCAAGAGCGTAGACGTTCCCGAGACAATTATCGACACCGACACTGCACGTCGAGTTGTTGACGCAGTTTATGCTGCTCCTCACGGCATCGCTGCCATGAGCATGGAGATTCCTGGTCTCGTTGAGACTTCGACCAACCTTGCTAGCGTTAAGATGCGCGACGGAAATCAGATTGTTATAGAGATGTTCCACCGCTCGTCAATCGAGAGTGGAAAGTATGACCTCACCCACAAGTGCGAAACAATCTTCCGTCTGGCTGGTGCCAACGAGATTATCAGTGAGGGTGGATACCAGGGATGGGAACCCATCGCCGACAGCCACCTCCTCACCGTTGCACAAGAACAATGGGAGAAACTCTTTGGTATTAAGCCCGAGGTAAGAGCCATCCATGCAGGTCTTGAGTGCGGTCTGTTCCTAAAGGCACGTCCCGACATGGAGATGATTTCTTTTGGTCCTACACTGCGCGATGTGCATTCGCCAGCTGAGCGCTGCCACATCCCCGCTGTGGATAAGGCATGGAAGCAAGTTCAGGCAATCCTAAAGGCCCTTGCCGAGGAGAGCAAGTAAAAATACTATCGTAGTTTAAAAATGAGCTGGTGCAGAATCCTGTGCCAGCTTTTTTTATTATTGACTTTTTTGCTCGTTTTATTACAAAGCAGTGGGGGGACTCCTTATCCACTCATACGCAATAGAATAATAAAAGCCACCCAGATTTATGTTGGAAGGCTTTGTTTTATTGAGGTTGGGTTGTGTGATTGGCTTAATTGAGGACTACAATAAAACAAGCTGCATCGCATTTTATTGCGATGCAGCCTGTTAAATAATTGTGGTTTGAGAGGAATTATGATGACTTCTTTCTAATTTGCACCTTCATTGGTGAGGTGAAGCCTGTTTTGTCTCCTCTAGGCAACAGGATGTCGATGTGGTTGCGCTTGCGAGGTCCCATTTTATCTTTTACGATCCACACACCGTTAAGGTTGGGGTTGGAACACTCAATGATAACTTCATCACCCATTTTCACGTCCAGCTTGCTGAACAAGTCGCGGGAGAGTGCAATCCATCGAATCTCTAAATTCTTAAGTTTGTTATTGTCGATTCTAGAGCCGCTTGCTGTAACCCAACCAGCGCCTCCCATGCCAGGGTGATACTTTGTGGCTCTCACAGTCACTTGTCCACTTGCGCCTAACGAACAGATCAATAACACTAATAAAAATAAAGCTTTACGCATAAAAAATAATTTGGTTAATAACTGTGCTCAAGGACTAGTTGCTTAAATTTAAGCGACGTCATAACATCCTAAAAGCGGTGCAAAGGTACGCATAATTTTCCAAATGACCAAATTTCTGGTATTCAGCGGTGGCCTGATTGTTGTGAAAACGTTTTCATTAACCGGTGAAAAACAATTGATTATAGTGGTATAGAACGATTGCCACCAGCATGAGGGTGGCCTCGGCTGGTGGCAATCGTTATTCAGTATTTTATGTTATTCTGAAGATTTATCAGGATTGAATGCTGGCGGTTGCTCAGCTTGCGTTTCATTCTCCTCTTGGTTGTCGCCTTGAGTGCCGCTGGGCATAGCGACGCTTGTGTTGCCTTCTGTGTTGTTGTTCTGGCTATTCTGCTCTTCATCTTCGAGGATATCGGTGCGCGAAGTCCACTTGCGCTTACCGAAAACGTTTTCCACATCCTCGGTATAAATTACCTCACGCTTGAGTAGCATCTGTGCCAGCTCGTGATGTCCATCGGCATATTTGGTAAGGATTTCGCGTGCGCGCTTGTATTCTTGGTCTATGATGTCTTGAACCTCCTTGTCGATGCTTTGCGCGCGCTCCTCACTATAGGGCTTGGTAAAGCCATAGTTTTCGCTGCTGTCGTAGTAGGAGACGTTGGGCAGTGATTCTCCCATGCCGTAGTAGGTGACCATAGCATAGGCTATCTTGGTTGCACGCTCAAGGTCGTTGAGAGCACCAGTGTCGATAATGCCCAGGAACATTTCTTCGGCTACACGTCCCGCCATGAGAGAACAAATCTTGTCGAGCAAGGCCTGTCGTGGAGTGATTTGGCGCTCTTCGGGCATATACCATGCAGCGCCAAGTGCTTTGCCGCGTGGCACGATTGTGACCTTGATTAGCGGGTCGCCATATTGCAGCTGCCAGCTCACGGTAGCGTGTCCAGCCTCGTGTACTGCGATAGAGTTGCGCTCTTCTTCGGTCATGACCTTAGAGGCTTTCTCGAGTCCGCCAATTATGCGGTCGATTGCGCTGTTGAAGTCTTGCTTTTGAACAGCAACTTTGTGATGACGAGCAGCAATGAGTGCTGCCTCGTTGCACACGTTGGCGATGTCGGCTCCCGAGAAGCCCGGAGTTTGACGTGCCAGTAGGTTCAAGTCAACGCTTCCGTCGGTTTTTACGCCGCGCAGGTGCACTTGGAAGATTTCCTTGCGGTCGTTGAGCTCAGGTAGGTCAACATAGATTTGACGGTCGAAACGTCCGGCACGCAGCAGAGCCTTGTCAAGGATGTCTACACGGTTGGTAGCGGCAAGGATGATGATGCCGCTGTTGGTGCCAAAGCCGTCCATCTCGGTGAGCAGCTGGTTAAGAGTGCTTTCACGCTCGTCGTTGCTTCCCATCTTGGGGTTGTTGCCACGTGCACGTCCCACAGCATCAATCTCGTCGATAAAGACGATGCAAGGGGCTTTGTCCTTGGCCTGCTTGAAAAGGTCACGCACGCGCGAGGCGCCCACACCCACAAACATCTCGACGAAGTCGCTACCAGAAAGTGAGAAGAAGTGCACATCGGCTTCGCCTGCGACAGCCTTTGCGAGCAATGTTTTACCAGTTCCCGGAGGTCCCACGAGCAACGCACCCTTGGGAATCTTACCTCCCAGGTTGGTGTAGCGTTGAGGGCTCTTGAGGAAGTCAACAATCTCGGCAACCTCGGTTTTGGCCTCGGCGAGTCCTGCTACGTCTTTGAACGTAACCTTGGTTTGATTGTTCTTGTCAAAGAGCTTGGCCTTAGACTTTCCAACGCTGAAAATGCCTCCAGCTCCGCCGGCTCCTCCAGCCATGCGCCTTGTCATCCAGAACCAGAAGAGGATGAGCAGCAGAATGGGGCCAAACCCCCAAATCCAGCTACTGATGTCGCTTGCAGTGGCATAGCGCACAGGTCCTGTATAGACTTCTTTCTTGTTGAGCGAGTCGAGCTGTTCAACAAATTTGTCGGTTGACGGGATTTGTGTTGATATAGTCGCAGGACTGTGAGCTCTCTTGTTGTTTTCGCTGGCATTAAACATCACTCTTGACAAAGAATCATTGAGGAAAGCATTGGCTTCCAGCTTGTTGGTATAAACAATAATGCTGTCAACGCCTTTGCTCTCCAGGCATTCTTTGAATTTTGTCCATGACACTTCGCGGCTGGTGCTCATGTCATTGCTCCAGTAGATGCCTAGAATCACAGCCATGATAATGGCATACATCCACAGGATGTTGAACTTGGGCTTTTTCCCGCGCTGTGAGGAATTGTTGTTATTGTTGTTGTCGTTGCCGAAAATGTTGTTCTTCATTTATCGTTCTCTTTCGTTGTTATTAGTGGCTCACCACAAGGTGTGTGGCTACTATGAATAGTGTAGTTATGTCAGTCTAAATTGGGGATGCGATTAACGTCGGCATCGGCCCAGAGTTCCTCGAGGTTATATCTTTCTCGATCCTCGGGAAGGAAAATATGTGCAAAAACCGTGCCATAATCAATCACTATCCATTGTGAGTTTTGGTAACCTTCATAATTGTAAGGTTTTTGTCCAGTTTTCTCTTGCACATACTCTCTCACGTTGTCGGCAATGGCTTTCACTTGAATCTTGGTGTTTCCTGTTCCAATGACAAATCCTGAAGTGACAGCATACTCCAGCTTGCTGAGGTCGATGTGCACGATGTCGCGTCCTTTCTTTTCTTGAATACTCTCGATAATGCTTTGAATAATTTCGGTTGGTTCAGCCATATTTAAATGTTTATAACTAATTAACTACAAAGTTAGGACAATTATTATTCATCACAAAAAAAAGAAGAAAAATGTGTGTCAAATATTAAATCGCCAGCCACAAGGAAGTGAGGCTGGCGATAGTGTGATGTGTGTTGCTGAATCACTCATTAATGAGAACTCAGTTTTTAGAAGGGGAGATCATCTTCTTGAGTTTGCTCAAAAGTGGCTTCACCTGCAAGAGGCATTGGAGCAGGAGGAGCATCATTTACTGGAGGTTGAGGCGCAGTGGTAGCAGCTGCTGCGTCGATTTTCTCGGCCTTCCATCCGCGAATGTCGGTGTAGTAGCGTCCTTGATACTCGCGGCACTCAATGTCGAAGCTCAGGTTTATCATGTCGCCCACCTCAAGGGGGTACTGGTCGGCACGGTCACCGAAGAAGTCGAAATAAATCTTGCGAGGAAAACTGTCGAGAGTCTCGAGCAGATAGTTTTGCTTTTTCCATGGGTTTCCAGCTTTAGAAGTGCCACTTTGGAGGTCAAACTTCTGTATAATCTTACCTTTTACTTCCATATTGATATTTTTAATGTATTAAATGATTCTTTAAAAGTTGTGCAAAGTTAGTCAATCATTTTGTTTAATAAAAATAAATGTGGAGTTAAGTTATTAACAATTTTGTTTTTTGATGCGCTGGAAAAAAGCACCAGCCTTGCAACACATAGTGGCAAGGCTGGTAGATAGTGGGAGAGAGATAGTTAATTTCCTAAAAGAATATTGTAAATAATAGTTATGTCACCAGCGGTGATAACGCCGTCGTTGTCTTGGTCTCCATTTACCATACCCTCGCTATTGTTGTCGAGGAGGTAGTTGTAGAGTACCGTTATGTCGGCACTGGATACAATTCCGTCGCCATCCACGTCGCCAGTGACGGCTGGTGATGCTGGCATGTCGTCGACCTTGGCGGTCTGCTCGGCTGTGCGATCGTAGTGTACATACTTGATATTGTCGAACATGATATCGCCATCCCATGCTTGAACTGGCAGCAACTCGCCGTCGTCGTCATATTCCTCGTCGGTGTTGTAGTGGCGCAGGTAGAACGAATCGTAGCACCACTTTTGGGCAGGTCCTACAGTTTCACCCTCACCCGTGAAGTGGACGAATGGTGCATTGTAGATGTCGAATGCCATAGTCTTCCATCCGCGGAAGTCGAGGACCACGTGCTCGTTCTGGATGAGGCCAGAGGCTCCACTGCCGTTGAGACGTACCATGTGGCACACTTGATTGTTGGAACCGTCGGCAAACACTTCGCACTGGAGCACAGCGTCATAGCTGTCGTTGAAATAGTTGTTCTGGCTATAGCTGCGGTACTCACGAATCTGCCATGGACCGTCGCAGTCCTGATTGAACTCGTAGTGTAACAGATAGGAATTGGTGAGGTCGGTGCGGCTGGTTGTGTTGCTAAGGGCGATGTAGTTAGAGTTGGGATCGGCTACACCGTCCTTAGATGTGGTGTGAGTTGTAGATCCTGAACCATCGGGACTCCACCAGTGGTTCAGTGCTGAGCCATCTTCAATCATAGTGTAGTCGAGAACTGGACGATACTCGGTCATGAAGCGCACATATCGAGTGATGTTGCTGGTGTTGCCCGAGAGGTCGGTGAATGTGCCCTGAATCTTGAAGCGGTAGGTCTTGTCGAGCTTGAGGTCGGCAAGAGGATAGAAGTGTATTACCGAAGCGTCGCGCACAACAGCGTGAGTGAGACGTCCTTCAACTGTCTCACCATCGGCACACTCCAGTACAATCATTTCGGTGGCATTGTCATCGTTCCATGCAAGTTCCTCGTTAAACTCCACGCGTATGGCAGGACGTAGGGTGTAGAGCATTGTCTCGCCCTCGGTGGGTGTGGTGCTTGCTATGTAAGGCGCCTCAAGGTCGGCAGGCACGGTCATGAAGTTGAACACATAGTTGCCGCCTTCCTCTCCGTCGGCATCACCGTCGAGTAGCTGGTTGGTTTGCGAGTTGCGTGCTATGCTGCCGTCGATGGTCATAGTATAGCTCATGTCGTCGAGCAGTTGGTTGAGAACTACACGCAGTGTGTAGTCGTTGTCCCAGGAGAGTGTGACATTGCCATTATGATTGATTGAGAACGCTTGCTCCACGCTCTCGCGGTTCATGTTGCGTGAGAAAGTGAGCACCATGTCGTTTATGATTTTCACGGCATCGGGGTTGCTGATGCTGTTGGACGAAACAACGGCAGGAGCGTTGGACGTGAGTTCTATGTTGCCCCAAGTCACGTTGTCGCCGGCAAGTCCTTGAGTGTCGTAACTCATAGTCACAGTCTTGGTAGCACTGGTGTAGCCAGGGCAAGAATAGGTGATCTCATAGGTTTGGCCTGGGGTCAGTCCTTCAAAGAGGAAGAACCCGTTGTGCACGAGGTCCTTGCTATTAACATAGTTGTGGAACAGCGACTCATAGCTGTCGGTAACGATGGTCTGTCCGTTGCAAGTCACTGTCACATTGTCGATGGGCTGGCCGTTCTCGCTGTTCTTCACAACACCGGCGAGCATTACCTTCTCGGGACGGTCGATGCCGCGATATTCCAGGATTGACCGGAAGGTGCCAAATGCCTCCAGTCGCTTATAGCTCTCGTTGATGTTAAGTGCCTGCTGCATGGGCAGTGTGTGGAAACCTCCCTCGCTCAGCAGCGATGCCATGTTGGTGCGGCGATTCACCGAGAGGTAGGGGTACTGGTTGGTGTGTGTGGTGGGAGTGGGGTCGTACCAGCAGCGGTCGTACCAGTTGCCGCGTGTGGTGGTTTCATACATCACGCTTGTGAGGTTGGGAGTGAGGATGTCTCCGTAGGCTTTGCCTCCATGGGGTGTTTTCTCAATCTCCACGCCGTTCTTGCGCCAGCCGCCAAAGAGCATCAGGGTGCTGTTGGTGTTGCCTCCAGCATCACTATGGATGGAGTAGAAGAAGTCGGCTCCCCATGCATTTGCCATGTCGGAGCGTTCCTCGAGGCTCACATCATCTTGGTCGTCATCGCGTGTCATTTGAATAGTGGCGTCGGTAGCCGTAGTGAACTCTTGCAGGTATTCACGAGTGGCGAGTCCCACGCGAAGTACCTTTTGCGCCTCGGTGTAGCCATACATGCCTTGGTTCTCCTTCTTGCTGTGACCTGGGTCAATCCAGAGCTTGAAGTCGCCCCATTCGGCCTTTTCCTGTTCTTGTGCGTTAGCAAACGGAGTCGTTGCGAAGTAGCCAATAACAGCCACAATCGCTATTTTTGTAAAGTTCTTCATAGCTGTTATCAATAATTGAGGTTAATAATGTAGATTGCACCGTCGGTGTCGTTGTCAAAGGCAAGTCTAGTGCCGTCGGGCGACACAGCGATAGTCACAGGAATGGTCTCGCTATTAGGAGTGATGTTGACGGCATTGCCGTTGTCAACATTCACACAGAAGATGTCGCTGCTTGTGAAGCGGTGACCGTCATCGTAGATGACTGTCATCATCAGGTTGCGGCTGTCGGGGAGCCATGATGCATGAGAGCCTTTGCCCAGGCTAACGAGACCTGTGCCGTCAGCATTGCACACAAAGAGCCCTTTTGTCACGATTTGGAAGGCTATTTTGGTGCCATCGGGCGAGAGGGCGGGGTTTATAATCCACTTGCCGGCATAGTCGCTCAAGCCAGCAATCTTGCTGGAGGCTTCCTTAGGCTCGTCGAGCATGATTTGGTAGGCATTGGTTGCTCCCATCACAGTAGAACGCTTGATGTTGCGTGTGGCAGGTGCAACTTGTTGAATCTTGCCAGTGAAGGCGTTTACTTGTTCGATGCGTGTCATGCGCTTTTGGTTCTCAACTGTGTAGGGAGTGCTGAGAATTTCTTGAGGGCTTACCCAGCGCATCTGATAGCCTGCACCAGGAGCTTGTGAAACCTGCTTGAGTCCGGTGCCGTCGGCACTGGCTACCCAAATTCCAATGAAGTTGTCGCTAGTAACGGCAATCTTGGAACCATCGGGCGACCACACAGGTGCCATGAGGCTGTGCTCTGCCTTGATTAATAGCTGCGGCTCGCTCCACGAGGTGGGCTGTGCCATCATGTTGCCAAAAGACAACAACGCGGCCGCTGCAATGATTAGTTTTCTTTTCATCGGCATTTCTTGTGTTAAATGGTTGTTAAATATTGAGTTTGTTGTGTGAAGTGTTTGTTATTTCTATGGTTTTTATTTCATTTGCTAAGTTAGGGCATAATTTTGAATTGGCAAAATATTTTTAGTTTTTTTCAAGAAATGCCCATATCAGATAGCAAAAATGGTATAATACTGCCAATAAAATGTTCCATTTTGTCATAAAAAGGCATTTTTATGTGCTTTTTTTGCTTGTGTGTTAAACTAAATTACTAAATTTGCGTCATAATTGCGGAAATGGCATTATTGACCGTTTCTCTCGCAACAAGACAAAACGAGTTAAAACAATATTATTAATTAATTTTTTTTGATTATGAAGAAAATTGCTATTGCACTTATGTGCACAATTTTTGCTACTGGCGCTGCCATGGCTCAGAAACAATTCACTTTTGGTCCTAAGGTTGGTGTAGACTACACTCACTACTGGGGCGAGGATGTAAATCATGGAGGTCAGCTCAACTATCAAGTTGGCGCTTTCATGGAGTATCGTTTTACCAACAAGTTCTCTATTGCTCCCGAGGTTGTATTTGCTGCACAAGGTGGCAAGTATGAAGTTGAAAGACTCGGTATTACTTTAAAAGAGACCGACAACGTTAACTACATCAATGTTCCCGTAATGTTGAAATTTTATGTTGTTCCAGCATTAAGCATTGACTTTGGTCCACAGGTGGGTTTCAATGTATATAGTAAGAATACTGCTGAAGTTAAAGCTGGTGGTGAAGGTGGAAAGGTTACTACCGACATGAAGGATTATACAAAGACTGTTGACGTTGGTGTGGGTCTTGGTTTGACCTACAACATCACCAACGATGTATTTGTTCAGGGTCGTTACACCATGGGCATGACAGATGTGTTTGAGCACAGCAAAGCCAAGAACGGCAACGCTCAAATCGCAATCGGCTACCGCTTCTAATCAAGCAAGTTCCGCAAGGATTTAAAAGAACTCAAGTGACCTGCGCAAAATGTTGCGTGGGTCACTTTTTTGTTATTTTTTTGTTAATTAAGATTATTGTCCTATCTTTGCAAATTAAATAAAAAGATGTTGAACAATTTAACTTGATTAAGTATGAAGAAGATTGCTATCGCACTCATGTGCACAATTCTTGCAACAGGCGCCGCCATGGCTCAAGAACAATTTACATTTGGTCCTAAGATTGGTGTGGACTACACTCACTACTGGGGCAAGGATGTAGGTCATGGAGGTGTGCTCAACTATCAGATTGGATTGTTCATGGAGTATCGCATTAACAACAAGTTCTCGGTTGCTCCCGAGTTTGTGTTTGCTGCTCAGGGTGGAAAGTATGAGGATGTATATAGAATACCTGAAATGGGAAAGATTGAGGTAAATGTTACTGATCATGCTAACTACATCAATGTTCCAGTGATGCTTAAGTATTATGTTATTCCTGAGCTGAGTATCGATTTCGGCCCTCAGATTGGTTTTAATATCTACAGCAAATACACTGCTAAGGCTAAAGATTCCAGTATAGAGTTTAAGGAAACTTATGACGAAAAAGAAGAAACAAAGAATGTTGATTTTGGTTTTGGTCTTGGTGTGACTTATAACCTTGCAAAGGATGTATTTGTCCAGGGTCGTTACACTATGGGTGTAACCAAGACGTTTAACTATGGCAACGATAAGAACGGCAACGCTCAAATCGCCATTGGCTACCGCTTCTAATAAAGCGAGTTCCGCAAGGATTTAAAAGAACTCAAGTGACCTGCGCAAATGGTGCGCGGGTCACTTTTTTTGTTATTTCTTTGATAATTAAGAAATTTATTCTATATTTGCGATTAGAATCTATTGTTGTTTAACTTTTTAATACGAGTAAATTATGAAGAAGATTACTATCGCACTTGTGTGCATGCTATTGACAGCAGGAGCTGCCATGGCGCAGAAGAAGTTAACCTTTGGTCCAAAAGTTGGTGTTGACTACACTCACTTCTGGGACAATGAAGAGGATGCTAGCGGACAATTCAACTACCAGGCAGGAGTGTTCTTAGAGTATCGTTTTACCGATAAGTTCTCAGTCGCTCCCGAGGTTGTGTTTGCTGCACAAGGTGCCAAGACAAAACAGACTATAGAGACAACCTATCACACTAATTACATTAATGTGCCTGTGATGCTAAAATGGTATGTGATAAAACCGTTAAGTATCGATTTTGGTCCACAGTTAGGTATCAACGTTTATAGTAAGGAAACAATAAAGTATATTCCACAAGAAGCACCGATGCTGAAGATGATTGCTGATGGCACTTATGACATCAAGGACCTTACTAAAACAGTAGATTTCGGTGTTGCATTGGGTCTCACCTACAACATTACAGATGAAGTGTTTGTGCAAGGTCGTTACACTATGGGCATGATTAACGTGTTTAAAACTGAATACACATCGAAAAATTTCAAGTACGGCAACGCTCAAATCGCTATTGGCTACCGCTTCTAATGAATAAATAGAAAAACTTAAAAGAACATTTTTAATACAATAAATTATGAAGAAGATTACTATCGCACTCGTGTTCATGCTATTGACAGCAGGTGCTGCCATGGCGCAGAAGCAATTCACATTTGGTCCTAAGATTGGTGTGGACTATACACACTTCTGGGGGAAAAATGCCTATCATGGAGGTCAGCTGAACTATCAAGCTGGTTTGTTTATGGAGTATCGTTTCACTAGCAGTTTCTCGATTGCCCCCGAGGTTGTATTTGCTGCTCAAGGTGGCAAGTATGAAGTAAAAGATTACAATGATGGAGATGGTTATTTTGATGCCAAATTTACAGATAACATTAACTACATCAATATTCCAGTGATGTTTAAATACTATGTAACTCCAGCATTGAGCATTGATTTAGGTCCTCAGTTGGGTATCAACGTTTATAGTAAGTACACGGTAGAATCTAAAGATAAACACTTGAATATTAAGGAAACCATAGACCAAAAGGATGATACAAAGGCAATAGACGTTGGTGTTGGACTTGGATTGACTTACAACATCACTAACGATGTGTTTGTGCAGGGTCGTTACACTTTGGGCCTTACCGAGGTCTTCGACAAGAGCTGGGATACAGGCAAGAACGGCAACGCTCAAATTGCTATTGGCTACCGCTTCTAATCAAGTTTAGCTGATTATAAAGAACTCAAGTGACCTGCATTGCAAACCTTTGCGGGTCACTTTTTTAGTATATTCTTGTTGAAAATTAGCGAATTATAAAAATAATTTCTATTTTTGCACAGGAAATATATTTAATAAATAAATTACAATTGACTTATGAAGAAAACAATTACTCTTACATTTGTTGCATTGCTCGCAATGATTGGGCTGAAGGCTCAAGCTACTATGTACTTGGTGGGTGACTGCTTTAACGGCTGGAATACCACAGGCAACGTTGAAATGACCGATGACGGTGATGGTATGTACTCTTGGTCAGGCAATCTGGTTGCCGGCTCGTCGTTCGCATTCTTCCGTGACACCGAGGATTGGGGCTCACAACGTGGTCCTGCCAATGGTGACGGTTCGGCTCCCACTGGCGACTGGGAAGATACTCAAGCCATGGGCGCTTGGACATTGACCGTTTCGGGTGGTTATGTCATTCAGTATAATTACAATACTGATCAGGCTAAAATCACTCTAACAGATGAGCCTGTGTTCAATCCCGCTCAGCGTCGCTTTGCTGTGACTGGTGCTGCTTTTGGTGGTTGGAATATGCCACCTGCCGGCAATCAGATTTTCGCTAACAACGGCGACGGCACCTACACCTTGGAGTTTGAAGGTGCTACTGCTGCCGACTTCAAGCTCTCAAGCATTGATGCTAACTCCGACTTCAGTAGCTGGACAGTGTTTGACTCGGGTGTTATGGGCGCAAGCAATCTCGCAAGTGGCGACAACGCCCTCTCTACTTCTTATGGCACTGCCAACATGCATCTTCCCGTTAGCGGCAACGTCACTCTCACTATCAGCAACGTGACCGAGACTAGCTGCACACTCAACATCACATTGACCGAGGAAATTATCCCCGACAAGGCTTACTACCTGATTGGTGCGTTCAACGAGTGGAGCGAGGAGACAATGGTTCCATTTGAGGAGAACGACAGCGTGTTCACTTTGACCCAGACCTTCGGTGGCGAGTTCAAGGTGAAAGACGAGAACGGCAACTGGTGGGGTGGTGGTGTTACCCTTACCGAGGAGAACCCCAGCGTTACCCTTGTTGACGGTGGCAACCTGGTTCTCGCCGAGGAGAAAGAGTACACTCTTACCATTCAAGATGGCGTTCTCACTGTTACCTTCCCGACAGTAAATCCTGGAACTCCAGGTGATGTGGATGGTGACGGAGTGGTTACCAGTGGCGATATCACAGCACTTTATAACTACCTGCTCAACAACGATTCGACAGGCATTGTAAATGGCGATGTTGATAATGATGGCGTTATCACCAGTGCCGATGTAACTAATATCTATAACATTCTGCTTGGTAATTAATAGATATAGCACAAGTGTAATGTATAACATAATCGCCCGGGCACTAATGTGCCCGGGCGATTTGTCTTGATAGAGTAGTGTGGTTAGTTGCGGAAGACGATGATGCTGTCTTGGGCGTCGACGGTGATAGTGCGGTCGCGGTCGACGTTGTGGGCGATGATGTCGCGTGAAAGTTGGTTGAGAACAAGGTTCTGGATAGCACGTTTCACGGGACGTGCGCCAAACTCTGGGTCGTAGCCAGCCTGTGCGAGCAAGTCGACAGCGGCGGGTGTGTATTCCATCTCTATGCCACTTGTGTGCAGCATCTTCTTGACGCTCTTGAGTTGCAGTTCGACGATTTGTGCAATCTGTTTCTCATCGAGCGGTGTGAACATGATAGTCTCGTCGATACGGTTCAGGAACTCGGGACGGATGGTCTGCTTGAGCATCGTGAGCACATCGTTTCGGGTCTTTTCTATTACGCTGTTTCGGTTCTCGGCATTGAGGTTCTCGAAGCGCTCGCGGATGAGGCTCGAGCCTAAGTTGCTCGTCATGATGATGATGGTGTTCTTGAAGTTGACGGTGCGTCCCTTGTTGTCGGTGAGTCGGCCGTCGTCGAGCACTTGCAGCAGCACGTTGAACACGTCGGGGTGAGCCTTTTCAATCTCGTCGAAGAGCACCACGCTGTAGGGTTTGCGTCGTACAGCCTCGGTGAGCTGTCCGCCTTCGTCGTAGCCTACATATCCTGGAGGTGAACCGATTAATCTGGTAACTGAGAATTTCTCCTGATATTCGCTCATGTCGATACGCGTCATCATGTTCTCGTCGTTGAAGAGGTAGTCGGCTAGAGCCTTTGCAAGCTCGGTCTTGCCCACGCCAGTGGTTCCCAGGAAGATAAACGAGCCGATGGGTCGTCGAGGATCGTTAAGGCCTGCACGGCTGCGGCGAACGGCATCGCTTATTGCGGTGATTGCCTCGTCCTGACCGATGACGCGCTTGTGCAGCTCGTCTTCGAGGTGGAGCAGCTTCTCGCCTTCGCTCTGAAGCATCTTGGTCACGGGAATGCCAGTCCAGCGCGAAACCACTTCGGCGATGTCGTCGCTGTCGACTTCCTCCTTGATGAGCGATTGGTCGCCTTGCATTGCTTTCAGACGCTCTTGCAGTTCCACGTTCTCGTCTTGTTTTTGCTTGATGAGCGAGTATCGGATTTCGGCCACGCGGGCATAGTCGCCGTTGCGCTCGGCACGTTCAGCATCAAAGTTAAGCTGCTCGATGTCGATTTTGTTCTGCTGAATTTTGTTGATAAGTTCCTTCTCGCTCTGCCATTTGGCCTTGTAGTCGTGTTCACGGTCGCGCAGGTTGGCGAGTTGCTCGTCGAGCTGGCGTATGCGTTGCTCGTCGCCGTCGCGCTTGATGGCAGCGCGCTCAATCTCGAGCTGCGAGATTTTACGGGTCACCTCATCAAGTTCTTCGGGAACGCTGTCCATCTCTATACGCAGCTTGGCTGCAGCTTCGTCAACGAGGTCAATGGCCTTGTCGGGCAGGAAACGGTCACTGATGTAACGCTGGCTCAGTTGCACAGCGGCGATGATGGCATCGTCCTTGATACGCACCTTGTGGTGGTTCTCGTAGCGCTCCTTCAGGCCACGCAGGATGGCGATGGCGCTCTCCTCGTCGGGCTCGTCGACCATGACGATTTGGAAGCGTCGCTCCAGCGCCTTATCCTTCTCAAAGTACTTTTGGTACTCATCGAGGGTAGTGGCACCGATGCTGCGCAGGTCGCCACGTGCAAGGGCTGGCTTGAGGATGTTGGCGGCATCCATGGCACCACTGCTCTTGCCAGCGCCCACAAGGGTGTGAATCTCATCAATAAAGAGGATGATTTCGCCTTGCGCTTGAGTAATTTCGTTGATTACTGCTTTGAGTCGCTCCTCAAACTCTCCTTGATACTTAGCACCGGCAATCAGTGCGCCCATGTCGAGCGAGAACACTTGCTTCTGCTTCAGGTTCTCGGGCACGTCGCCGCGCACGATACGTTGCGCCAATCCCTCGACAATGGCGGTCTTGCCGGTTCCCGGCTCACCAATGAGGATTGGGTTGTTCTTGGTGCGTCGGCTCAAGATTTGCAGCACACGGCGAATCTCGTCGTCACGTCCTATGACGGGGTCTAACTTGCCCTGACGGGCACGCTCGTTGAGGTTCACGGCATATTTGCTCAAAGCGTTGTACTGCTCCTCCGACTCCTGGCTAGTGGCTTTCTTGCCCTTGCGAAGCTCGTCGATGGTGGCTTGCAGCTCCTTTTTGGTCACTCCAGCGTCTTTCAAGATGGTAGATGCTGGTGACTTAACCTCGTGCAGTGCCATGAACAAGGCTTCGACTGTTACATACTGGTCTCCGTTTTTTTGCGCTATTTCGCTGGCTTTTTCGAGCACACGTCTGCAGTCGCTGCTAAGGTAGGGCTCGCCACCGTTTACCTTGGGCAGGCGAGCGAGTTCGTTTTCCAATGGTCGCTCAATCATCGACGGCGCGATGTCGAGTTTCTGCAAGATGAACTTCACCACGCTCTCGCCCTCGCTCATCACTGCCTTGAGGATGTGCACGGGCTCAAGAGCCTGATTGCCGTTGCTGCGTGCTATTGTAATAGCCTGCTGCAGCGTCTCCTGCGATTTGATGGTAAAATTGTTCAAGTTCATATCGTTTTTTCTCCTTTCTAATTGTTTAAGAGCAAAGTGAGTGCCAATGCGCTATTTTGGCAGTTAACTGACAGAATTTCAGCTATTTAATAAAATAGTGCTGACAAAATGTCAACACTATCTATGATTATGTGACCAATTTGCTTGATTGGTCAACTTAGTCTAAACTTTATAGGTTTAATAGCATATAATTTTTGCGCTAGCAACCGATGGGGTGTCAAAATTCGTTACTTGCCGCAGCTCCCCCTCTAAGATATAAGAGCGGGTAAGTATGAAAACTGTGATACTACTCAAGGCCTTTAATATTAATGTATAAGTTGATGTCATACTCCTCCGCCCTTCGGGCACCTCCTCTATCTTAGAGGAGGAGTTATACACAAGTGATTTGTGGTTACTTGAAAATAGCGTCGCGGATTTCGCTGAAGCCTATTTCGGTTTTCCAGATGTCGTCTTCCTTGATGAGGCGGAATTTCTTCTCAACAGTTGAGCCATTGGGCAGTGTGATGTCGCAAGTGACTGTTTTGTAGTCGCCATGAGTGCGTTCTTTTTTGGCTTTTACCTTGAAGTTTTTCTTCTTTAGCTGCTTGAAGAACTCGTCCTTTTGGTAATCGCTGAGTTTGTCGTTCTCTTTGAACTTCACCGCCTCTTTCAGGCGAAGGATGTTACCTTGGCTAGGCAAGGTGTTGAACAGTTCCTCGACAGCCTGCTTGGGTGTGTTGTGGTACTTGTCGGTGTCGCCCAGGAGTATTTTCTTGGCATCGTTGCCAGTGCATGCAGTGAGTGCAATGACGCACAGGAGCATGAAGATTGAGAATAATGATTTGTGTTTCATAATAATATTATTAATGTGTTGCTTGTTTTATGGTTACAAAGATAGTAAATAGTTTTCAGTTATTTGTCAAACGATTAAAAACAATTAATATTTTTGCATTAGATGGCGGTTACTACGGTTTTTTACACAAATTACCGTGAATTGTCCGTGAATTAATAAAATTGTTGGACTCAGTTGACTCAGTTGGTTGGGCCGCGCTGCGCGCTAAAAATTGATGGAGGTTCGCTGATCGCACACCGTGCCTGTGGCACGACTTATGCTGCTCACTCCATCGAGCTAAAGGTTGCTGCCCTGCGGGCTAAGATTGTCACTGCACATGGAATCACAGGAATCGGTGGAATCACTTGACTTACTTGACTCACTTGACTCACTTGACTCAGTTGGTTGGGGCTGCGCATGTTTTTTAGACATAAGAACATAAGAACAGAATATGCCTCGCCTTTGGTTTTTTAGACATAAGAACATAAGAACAGAATTTGCCTCGCCTTTGGTTTTTTAGACATAAGAACATAAGAACAGAATATGCCTCGCCTTTGGTTTTTGGACAGGAGTTACAGAATTTAGCAGGAGTTACAAGTTTTCTTGTTTTCATGGTTATACTCTTTTTTATTTTATTAAATGAACGCGTGTGTGCGCAAAGGTAATTCAAGTGGTGGTTATTATTCAACATTAAAAAACCGCAGGAGTTTTTATCTTCTGCGGCAGCTGTTAATTCTACGGAGTCATGGAGGGAAGGAGACTCTTCAACTCCACAAACTCCGTAGAAATAAATGTTAACGTTATTTTGCGATTTTCTCGCTCTTGCGGGTTCCGTCGCTATAGGTTGTGACCTTGATGTTCACGCCTTGCTGAGGCTCGGAGCTTTCCACACCAGCAAGGTTGTAGTAGCGCACACTAACTGCCTGTTTTTCACCAGAGATAGTTGTGATGGCATTTAGCTGCTTCAATTCTTGGGCTTCGTCATACTTACAACCTTTGTAAACCAATTCTCCGTTCTCATACACAGCCGATAGTCCCGACATGGAGTTTATTCCTGTAATATAAGTTCTGTAGGGAACAAGTAAGTCACCAAATCCACAGTCAACACCAATGCCTTCAATTGTCTTAAAACTATACTTAGGATCATCAGGCGCGTCATAAGCTATTATTTGATAGCCTTTTCTAATGGTTTGTCCTACTTCCACCTCAAATTCATGGTATGTGTCGGCTATACTATACTCAGAAATAGGATAATTTATCTCGGCAAATTCTGCATCATCAGGCAAGAACATTGGCTTGTTGAAGTCATATAATGTTCCGGGTATATACCACCAAAAATAATCATTAATGCTCTCGCCATGAACATCATTCTCAATGGCTGTAACCACTTTACCTTCCTCTCTTACATAGGCTGCAAGATAAGGCTCTTGGGCATTTCCCTGCTCGTCATAGTAAGTGCGATAGATGTTATGATATAACAATCCATCAATAATTGTTGTGCCATTGAATTCAAGTGTGTAAAGTTGCACTTTCTGATATCCAGGCTCGGGCCAGGCATGGTAATAACCTACATATTCCCAGACAACTCCTTCACGGACTAGGGGCACGTAGCTGTTTTCAACAATATTTATGAAATCTTTCCATGGGCTTCTGGCTTGATAAAGTGAAACACTTCCGTCTGGAACAAAAAGCATACACAATGATTTATCTACACCATCAAACACCCTGCTTCCGCATGAAACGTTTTGAGGCATTTGGATGTAGGAATGAATTGATGTCAAGCTTGAACAACTCATAAAGGCTTTTCCCCCTA
>JAFSPZ010000010.1 GCA_017451225.1 Muribaculaceae bacterium
AATTCATCTATCATGGTACAGCAATTCTTCAACATCAGTCAAGATCAGGCTAACAGTGATCCAAACAACATCTATGTCAACATCAATAACGGCTCAGCTGAGATATGGCTTGAGAATCAGCCCGTGTGCACTACCAACTGCAAAGACGCTCTTGAGCACATAGTTCAGCTGCTGGCAGTCAAGTTTGACGCTAATCTGACCAACAAGTCGGAGATGATTTACGACACAGTTATGAGCTGGTGATTTCTCATCAATCCTTCCAGTCGGAAGGATTGATTGGAACCGCAGGAGGCAGCTTATGACGTTGGAGAATAAGTACCGATAGAGACCCCAAACATATTTTGCCACTCGCCACACCGACACCGGGGCTGCGCCCTCGGCTCGTTGTGGCTGACGGCAAAGCTCGCCACCTGAACGCCTGCGGCTGGTGACGAGCCGGAAGATCATCGGCACGCCGAAACGCCCTCATTCCCACCCCTCACAGCGACAAGTCGCTTCCCTCAAAACACCGTGCAATGGGCACACAGAATGCTTACTCAATAGTGCTGGCGCCGCCCTGCCTCCGCCGTCGGTTACGCTGTCATGAGAGTGCTGCCCATGACCTGCCGCAACTCCGCTGCGCTCCGTGTGCGCCAGTCATCGGGGCGTGTCGCTCTTAACCTCGTGGTGTGGACGCTCCGAAGTCGCACGGCTGAATCCTACACTAACGCAGGTGTCCGACCTGTTGCCATAACGACACCCGAGTCTCCTTCGTCAACATCGGGTATCGCCATGGCGGTCGACACTTGCTGCCGCTGCGGTTTCCTCCGACGGGGGCGTTCTATAAATTCCGATATGTTAGTTTGTTTTCTTGGTCATCTTTGGCTGCTTGCTGGCATCTTTGGTCTCATCTGTTTGAGCCGTAGCCCGCTACTGCCTCTGCTCATCTGAGCCCAAATCTACTCAACAATCATTCCAAATCTGTCGCAAGCAATTTATAGAACACCCCCTTGCTCCTTCCAAGCTTGTCACTGCGTGGCACAATCGCTGCGCAGGTGTTGACCTGTTGCCATAACGACACCCGAGCTTCCTGCGTCAGCGTCGGGTATCGCCATGGCGGTCACCACTTGCTTTCAGCTTGACTAAAGTCATGTGCTACTGCGTGCCACCGCACCACGAGGGCGACACTCTACGCACACTCACTCCTTGGCTGCACTGACGGACGCTGCGCTCTTCAGCACGGCAGTCGCCATCACACGCAAGCATCCACTACTTTGCCCTTTGCTCGGCAGAGAAGTGTGAACACATTTCTATATGCCTAACGGCAATCAGTGCACGATGGTCGGTTAGGTCTTCGACAGGGTGTCGGAAGTGCCGGTTGTGCCGAAGGCTGACGGAGTGAGCTGATGGAATCCACGGCAGAGCCACACGCATCCGGGACATGGCGGCACTCTCGCTGCGGCCAACGCTTACAGAGGTCTTGAAAGTGCTGACCCCTTGCCATGGCGCAACTCTCCACTCCGTTGCGAGATGCGCCACCCAGGGGCACGTGTCGCTCTTTCCTCATGGCTGGGACGCTCCGAGTTCGCACGGCAGAGAAGACTACGCTAAAGCCGTGGGGCTCCCTTTCCGTGCGGAGACCAAAGCTTCCTGCGTCAGCATTTGGTCTCGCACCCGGTCGCTTCACTTGCTCCGCTACGTCTCACCGCCTTAGCTCACTCCAAGCTTGACACGCTGTGGCACAATCGCTGCACAGGTGGGGCGCCCTTTCCATACCGACACCCGAGCTTCCTGCGTCAGCGTCGGGTATCGGCATGGGTCGCCTCACTTGTTACGCTTGGCTTAAGCCATATGCTACAGCATGCCACCCATCCACGAGGGCGACACTCATCGCACACTCAAGCCCTCCACGCTTATGTACCTACGCTGTCGTTATGCCATCGTCCCCGATGCTCACAGGTGGCTCTAATCATCGTGACGGCAGCAATGGCATAGAGCTATATATAAATGATGTATGACATGTGATTGATGTGTGCAATGATGATATGACAGTGTGGGAGATGGGATGCCGTTGCGCCTTCAAGAATGGGCCGTGAGGATAAAAAATCTGCGCCACCGTCTCTCGACGAAGGACGCAGACAACTAAAAAGGAATGTATTATGATGCAAAGGTAATGAAAAGGTAAGAGATTGCAATAGCGAAATACATTTTTATCTACCAACAGTCACTCCGTCTCAATTATCGGCACTCCACGTCACCCGAATCACCGCCCATCGTGCACATCGGCGTTAGATGCAGATGAAGAATAGTATCGCCTGCACTTGTTACTGATGCCGAAATCAAGTCAAACGAGTTTGACACGATTTCTGGCTGAAAGCGGTGCTGACACGCGTGAGTGAAACCGACTCCTGCGTCGCGGTTCTCTCACGCACGTCAGCGATTTTACCGAACAATCGCCTTGCACATTCCGCAAACGGAAAAGGCAGTTTCACGGACTCGCTCCGTAGGGCGGTCGGGGGGTCTTGACAGACAAAGAAAAGGGGAAATTCCCCTTTTTATCCCCTTTTAGGCTGATAATCAGCCTCCTAACTTTTTCAAAGCCGAACAAATTGAACAATTTGGAAAAATTAACATGGTATTTCTACGTAAGAATGCCGATGAATACAGGTTTTTCACGCTGTTTTCAGACCACATCAAATTGTTAATTTTTTCGACTGTTTTTCTCAAATGGCACAAATTGAAAACAAAAGTCTTCTATAATTCTGTCTTACACAGAAATGAATCCGTTTGCTGGATATCGAAATAATATCTTTATTCGGCTAATACTTCTCACCAAATAACAAATTTGGCGAAATCTCGCTCTTACAAGATTTACGTCTATCATTAGCTATAACCATATAACAAAAGCTCCGCTGTCGCCCGAGAGCCACAACGGAACTTCATAAAACATTTGTCACAATTCTCTACGAAATAGTATCACCATACACCGTACCGCTTGCAGAAGTGGATGAAGGTGCCAATGACAATGGGTTACTGGTTAGAATGTTTTGATCGGAGACTAGCCCCCTTGAACTCGATAAAGTTGAACATCTCCCAACAACGATCTGCGATATATTCACCATAATATTGTGCAATGTCTTCGGGCTTCAGGTTTGTTGTTATGTGGGTGACGCTATCACGCCTGTGATCATAGCGCAACTGAAGTACAAACTGGATGACATTCAGTTCTGTTCCGAAATACTTTGCTGGCATAGGTTCTCTCCCCAACTCATCGATGATAAGGTTTATCTCATCAGATGTGTACTGTATTAGTGCAGACTGACCATCAGCTGAGAAGATGTTCGCCAATTCACTTGCAGACTTCAGCCAAGTTCCCTTCATACGGAAATCTTCCCTCTTGCTCTCGTGACGAGAAAACAAACCATTCCGGTAATGGCGTAGAGCTTGCAGTATCATACTCTTGCCTAAGCCCAAATCTCCATAAAAGCAAAAGCCTTTTTTGTAATCCAAATTGAGCTTGTTGTACTTATCGAGCTTCCATACCCAGGCAAAGATGGAATTTAAGATGTCCTTGTCAGTTAATTTCGGGTCGAAACGAGGTTCGGCCTTAAGAAAAGCTGCTCGGAAGTTGGCCATTTCTTTGGTCAAATCAACCGATATGGGCTGTATGAATGGTTGCATTTGCAAGCGGGTTGCTTGCTGCATGATTTCTTGAATTTTCTTCTCCATTTTTAAAATGTTTTTGATTTTTAACTTTGTATCGAAGCACAGATATGAAGTGGTTCTTTGTCCACTCACTATCGGGAAGATCCTTGAATTTCCATTCTGCGATAATTGCTACAGCGAGTTCCTTGTATTGTGCCTTCGTTATGCCGCAACTCATACATGCGAGCTTAATGTTTTCGTCAATCATCACTTCATGTTCAAATTTTTCTCTTATGTGTGCACAGGTATCGTCGTCGACGTTGTTATTTAATAGTTCTTTATTATTAATATGTGTAACCTGCTGCCCATTGACTCGGGGTGGTGCGGTTAATTGACCAGAGCTGTCGTTTGAACCGATGGTTAATTGACTCGAGGTGTCATTTGAACCGCTGGTCATTTGACTAGGGGGCAAGTTCCATCCAAGAGCATTTTTCGAGGCTTGATAGACCGTCTTCATCCCCAGCATATGCCTTACGGATATCAAACCTAATTTCTCAAGTTTGATTATGGCTCGACGCCAAGTTTTATCGCCTATGTGTAGCGCCATACAGGCAGAACGCACAGAATACCTATACCCGTCAGGCATGGAAGCAATGTAGCACCATACCGCTTTTTCAGCAATGCTAAGTACAGACGAACGGATAATAGCGTTCGGTACTTTTGTAAACCCATTGTTATGCATAGTTACAATTTCTTTAGAAATTCATCGATAGGAAACTCCACTTCTTTGTGGAGGCGGAGTTTCCCGTCAATATTGTTTTATCTGTTGACATAGTCATCACATTTTACAACCAGCGAGACGTTCTATGTCACTCTTGCGGTAGCGACGCTTGCCACCGATTTCCACTTTTTTGAGGTAGCCGTTCTTGTCCCAACGGTAAAGAGTCATCTTTGACACTGACAGCAGCTTTGCGGCCTCATCGATGGTCAAAAGTTGGTCACTAGTGGCGGCAGCCTCAGCCTCAAGCATTGCGATTGATTTTGCACCAAGCAAGATCTGGTTAGCAAACTCTTTCAAATCCTCTTTCTTTAGTTGGAGGACCATGTTCTCAGGACTTATTAAAAGGTTCTGAATTGAAACAAATTCTTTTGACATTTGTGTATTAGATTTAATAATAATTAATTGAGGCGGTCATACCTCGTTAACTTTTGTCCTTCAAATTCCAGCTCTCGGCCGTTTGACCAATGGCCAGTCTTTCATCATTCGGACATTGCAAAGTTACAGCCTACCTTATAAGGCAATTATAAGGTAGATGTGAAATAATGACGAAAAAAACAACAAATTATTTTTTGTGTAATTAATTAGTATTTAGTGGGTTGTGTGTAATTTTGTCACAATGAATCTATAAGGCGATTTAAGGCAGAATAAGGCGATTATATTATTTGGACTTTTTTGATACCAATTTCTGTAAATCTTCATACCATTTTCCTAAATTTGTCCCATTTTTTGATGCTTGCTGTGGGGTTAAGTTAATGGAAGAGCATATTTCTCTTAACCATTTTCTCTTCTCTGATTTAATACATTCTTTTAATTGGTTCAAAGTACATTTAAAGTTGTCTTGCAATTTTGGACGAATAGAACTGACGTTGGCATTCTCTATGGCATTTATAAAATCTTGAGGAGATGTGTATTCTTTATCTAGTACTTCTGTTTCGATGAGATAATTGTATACATTCATCAACAGTTGCAAGTTTCCAATTATGTATTTTGGATTAATTGACTTTAGCTCTTCTTGATTATTGTGTTTTGGTTCATCTGTTTTTTTGTAATTCTTCTTGTTCTGTTTGTTCTTCGGCGGCTCTCAGTGCATCTTTTGCTGCTAGACTATTGAATGCAAAGCCAAAATTCTCTGCATTCTTTATTGATGGCTCGATGGCTGGCCTAATAACATTCTCAAGTGCGGTGGTCAACTGGCCTTCTTTGTACTGGCTGGGGTGTGCTGTTATGGCTATAGCCTGGAGTAGGGTTTGGGTGGAGCAAAGAAAATTATAGGCTCCACCAATATCGCGTTTTATGAACTCAATCTCAAAATCATCATTTTGGAATAGCTTTGTCAGGAAAACTTCTCTTACTTTGTCGTCAATCACATACTCATCAATAACGAATGATAGGACTTTTTGGTTGTTTGGATAATTGTCATACAATTCCTTTAATGATAATCGTGAAATCAAATAAAGCGATTCATTATACGTTTCATATAACTCAGCTGACACATTATATATATTATTGCTTTGGGCTATTTGCGATGCCATCTCCTTAACCATCGAGCCGTACTGTTTTGTTGCATTGTAATTCATAGAAATAAATTTAAAGTTTTGGGTTGCTACTAAATGATTGCAAAGTTACAATAAGTTTTGAACAACAACGAGTTCGGTAAATAAAAGTTACTAACAAAACGTATCAAAAAAACAGAATTGGTTTGTAAAAATGGATTTAAGTGTGCGCAAAAGTATATTTCTTTTTTAGTTAAATAATATTGATGTGCTTAGCTTGGGTAATGTGACATTTATAAACCTTTCCCGATATGGGGATTTATATGGGGATTGTTCAAAATAAAAATCAGCCAATGCGCTAATTATTAGCTGATTGGCTGATTTGAAAGGTGATCCGCTTGGGGCTCGAACCCAAGACCCCAACATTAAAAGTGTTGTGCTCTACCAACTGAGCTAGCGAATCTCCGTAAAAGCGATGCAAAGGTACTGCTTTTTTTTAAACTGGCAAAATATTTTGCGATATTTTGCTATTTTTCCTCAAAAAACTTCCTTTCTTGCTCCTAGAATGGTACTTCTCCAGGCTTGTCGGCAAAGCTTTGCTGCTTAGTTATCTTCTTGTGCCGCTGCAGCTGGCTCCTCCATCTTGCCCGGTTCATTGGTGCGCTGTCCACCGCCGAGCATTTCAAAAGAGTCTACATAAATCTCGGTCACATAACGCTTGATTTTGTTGCGGTCTTCATAGTTGCGAGTACGCAGACGCCCTTCGACATAGAGCCTTGTCCCCTTGCGTATGTATTTTTCGGCGACCTCGGCATTTCGCCCCCACATCACCAGATTGTGCCACTCGGTGCGTTCAGGCACCTGTGTTCCCGACGAAGTAGTATAGGCCCTGTCGCTGGTAGCCAAAGGAAAAGAAGCCACCGTCTGTCCCTGAGTAGGATATCTAACTTCGGGATCGCGTCCCACATTTCCCAATAAAATAACTTTGTTTACTGACATAATGTTTCTCTGTATTATATTGTTATTAAAGGCTAAAACACTTGCGCCTTGAGCGCAAGACCAACCCTCTCATGAAGACCGAACAGCAGATTCATGACATGAACTGCATTGCCGGCAGAGCCTTTTAGTAGAGCGTCAATAACCGATGTAATGTGCAGTCGTCCGTCTTTGACAGTGAGGTTGAGAAGGCATTTGTTAGTATTTATAACATCGGCATCTTCCACATTCTGGTCTACAACAAAGGTGAAGTTGTGGTCATCGTAGTACTCATTGTATAAATCTATTATACTCTCGATATTGGCTTGAGCCAACACATCAACATGAGCCACGAGTCCACGCGACGATGAACCACTTTCTTTCTTAATATTTATCTCGCCTAAGAAGTTGTTGTCAAAAGCCCTTGTTACAGCCAGAATCTCTTGCTTAATGGAATTGAGGCCTATGTCATTGTTAAAGCAGTTTTCGAAACACACAGTTACATCAACATCACCTTTGAGCAAGTTTTTATTTGCCAAAGGCACTATAGCCAGCAACACCGCCATAGCCTCGGCCGAAGGGATGAGTACATAGCCATAGCAATCATGAACCATAAACTTACGGTTTATCTCACACAGACCATACATGCCACCACCCTCAACAAAGCCATAGCCACGTGACAATTCTATCACTCGCAACTTGTCGTTGTTATAGAGTGCCTCGTCACAGAGCGGACTATCGTAAGAGTCACAGTTGAATATCAAATCCACATCATCGACTAGTGGCTCACTGAACTCGAGGTCGCACTCGCCAGTTAGTCCCTTGTGCATTCTCGACAGCTTACCATGCTCAGAGTGACTGCTCACCCATTTTATGCTGGCATCTGGATGATTAATCAGCAACCGCACCAGTTCACCAGCTATTATCGTTTCTCCTCCTGTAATTCCTATGTCAATCATATTGTTATAAAATGTTCTCTCTTATTTATTCAGATAAATCAACTGGGACAAATCTTGAGAAGAACTTCAACGTTTCTTCATGGGAGAGGCCCTCTCTCATGATAGCAAACACTGTATCGGCACCTGCTATGGTTCCAAGAACCTCGCTCGAGTGGCTCATGTCGATGTCATAGGCGAGACCTGCAGCATAACCATTGCGCGTTTTTATCACAGCTATGTTTCCCGACAGCTTTATTGATATGAATCCCACTTGCTGGTGAGAAGTCATGCTGTGTCGTCCACTCATGAGCATGCTGTCCTGCAGCCTATTGTTGTCGGGGATAATATACATATATCCACCGTCGTTGGTTGACACTTTGGTAATTTTCATTGATTTGAGGTCTCTCGACAGTGTTGCCTGTGTCACCTCGCATCCATTATCCTTGAGCAACTGAGCCAGCTCGTTCTGGCTTCCGATACTGTTCTTCTTTACAAGACTCAATATCAATTGTAGGCGTTCTTTTTTGTTCTTCATTTTTACAATTTGCTGATGTTGTTTAAAGTTTATGTTCTAATTGGGTTATATATTACTTGTTTCGTGCAAAGATATAATAAAAAAAAGACAATCACCTAATAAAAATAGAAAAAAGAAGTAAATTAATAGTATTTTTAGAAATGTTTATTTATTTTTCCTTCTTTATCGCAAACGTTTGCATTTTAAATTATTGTGTTACTCTAAACGTTGAATTCTATTTTTTGCGAGAATTTCATAATTTTGCATGCATAAATAAAACATTCTATCACATGAGGCACAAACCATTAGCAAAACAATTATTCTTCATGGCATTGATGGCATGCACTGCTCTGGCTGGATGGTGCGAGACTACTTTTGTGGGAGGTCGCACCGACTTCCGCGACGAGACCATATACTTTGCCATGACAACCAGATTCTATGACGGCGACAACAGCAACAACACCTACTGCTGGGACGGCAACAGTGCAGGAAACGTTGCAAATCAAGACCCCGAATGGCGCGGCGACTTTAAAGGATTGATTGAGAAGCTCGATTACATCAAAGCATTAGGTTTTACAGCTATCTGGATCACTCCTGTTGTTCAGAATGCTTCGGGCTACGACTACCATGGCTATCACGCCATGGACATGAGCCAGGTGGACAAGCGTCTTGAAAGCGACGACGTCAAGTTTCAGGACCTGATCGATGCAGCCCATGCTCGAGGCATGAAGGTGATTCTCGACATCGTAATAAACCACACCGGTAACTTTGGCGAGGAACACTTGTGCAAGCTCTTCAACCGTGACTACATCGTGCCTCAAAGCGACCTTAGCCAATGCATGGTGCCATACACCATATCTCAAGGCGGATTGCTCCAAGACAACTACAGCAACCTGGGTGGCAGCGCACAGTACAGCGACCGCCTTACCAAGATGAAGAACACCGACGGTGTCAACCATGACAGCCACAACCTGTGGCACCACTACGGCAATTTCAACTGGGACGAGCCCAACCGCTGGTGGGCACAGATTGCCGGCGACTGCGTTGACCTGAACACCGAAAACCCTCAGACCTACAGCTACCTCATCGACTGCTATGGCGAGTTCATCAAGATGGGTGTTGATGGCTTCCGTATAGACACTGGCGGCCACATTTCAAGGCTTACATTCAATGCTGCTTTTGTGCCAGCTTTCAAGGCACTAGGCGAGCAGTACAAGAGCAAGCGACTTAACCAGTGTCCGTTTTATATGTTTGCCGAGGTGTGTGCACGTTTCAGCGATGTGACCTACCGCGGTCAGCCATCGCTCTCGCCATATTTCTATACCTGGCAAAGCGACAATTCACTGCTTAGCCAGTGGAACAATGACCCCACCTACTGGGATGGTGTGGAAGTATATGAAAGCACCGACCCAGCCACTCTCGACAACCAAAAGCTGTGCCTTGCCGAGCACAATGCCAACCTGAGCGAGAGCGGCCAGCCACACAGCAACAACGCTTTGCTCGACGGCAACACCTATCACACACCCGACTACAATCAGGCAAGCGGCTTGAACGTCATCGACTTCACCGTTCACTGGAACTTTCAGAACGCGGGCCGTGTGTGGGGCGTGCTCGATAAGGACAACCTATATAACGACGCCACCTTCAACGTCAACTATGTGGAGAGCCACGACTATGGTCCCGACAGCTTTAACCGTTTCAACGGCGGCACCGACCAGTGGGCCGAGAATCTCTCGCTCATGTTCACCATGCGTGGCATTCCTTGCCTGTTCCAGGGAGGTGAGATTGAGTTCCGCAAGGGTGTGCGCATCGATGAGGGCACCAACATCACCCTCAAAAACAGCGGACGAGCCTACTATGGCGGATACCTCAAGGGAGATGTGACAGCTACCGACTTTGGAGAGTACAGCAATGCCACCGGAAATGTTGCGGCCACACTGAGCCGCCCGCTAGTGAAACACTTACAGCGATTGAACAAGATTCGCGCTGCTGTGCCTGCCTTGCGCAAGGGACAATACACCAAGGCTGGATGTTCATCCAACGGCGGTTATGCCTTCAAGCGCCGATACACCAGTGGCGACATCGACAGCTATGCACTCATTGCCCTCAATGCCGGCGCCACATTCAGCAATGTTCTCAACGGCACCTACACCGACGTCGTTACCGGCAACTCTATTACAGTGACCAATGGCACCCTCACCACCCCATCGTTCAGCGGCAAGGGAAACTTGCGCATTTATGTGCTAAACGGCCCTGGCAAGGTGGGTGACGACGGGCCATACCTTTACACTACCAACAAAGTGACTCCCACGCAGCTCACCTACGACGGCACCGAGGAAGAAGGCGACCCCAACACAACCTATGTGAGCGGTGGCGGCAGCAGTGGCGGCGTAGACATCGATGACCTTGAAGTCTACACTCCCACCATAGGCGACGACGAGCTTAGTGTCTTCTATGAGGCTTCGGCTCCCACCATTGTCACTTGCTGGGTGTGGAACAACAGCACCAACTTCACAGGCGGCAGCTGGCCCGGCAAGAATGCCACTTTGATGGGAAAGACCGAGGATGGCTTACATGTGATTTATAAATGGACCTACGACGGCGAGTTCCCAGCCAGCAACATGCCCACAGGGCTCATCTTCAGCCAGAGTGGCAGCAACCAAACTGCCAACTTGCAGTTTGTGAACCACGGCTACTACATCAATGGTGTGTATGACCACACCATTACCGAGCATGAAGTCGTTGACCCGAGTGTTGCCACATTGAGTGTAGACAAAGAGAGCGGCGAGTATATAGACGAAGTGACTGTTACCGTCACCTCTTCGTTCTCCAACGCCACCATCGTCTATACAACCGACGGAACTGCACCCACTGCATCGAGCCAGCGCGCCACCGGCACTCTCACGCTCACATTCAACACCACGACTACCCTGCGCGCCGGTGTTCTCCACAACGGAGTAGTGAAGAACACAATCACGCGCACCTACAAGATTCGCTCAAGCCATGCCCAGAAGCTACATGCCTATTTCATTGCACCTTCATCATGGACCAACACCATCTACTGCTGGGCATGGAACGCACAGCAGGGCAACCACAACTACACCGGCGGCACCTGGCCTGGAGCGGCTTGTAACCTTGTGGGAAGCAAGCTCTACAATGGCCTTGACATCTGGGAGTGGGACGGAGGAGCCATTGACGACAACTTGCCCACAGGCATCATCTTCAGCAATCATGGTAGTCCGCAAACCGCCGACTTCTCGTTCGTCAATGGGGCCTACTACAATCAGAACGGCCTTGTAACGCTTACAACTGGCGATGTCAACTTTGATGGAACAGTGAGCAGCACCGATGTCACAATACTGTACAACCTGCTCTTGGGCAACGACGACACCTATGCATTCCACGCCGATGTAGATGGCGACGGAGTTGTCACTGCTACCGACATCACCGTTATCTACAACATTCTCTTGGGCAATTAGAAAAAAATGGGCAAAATTATTGCATTCTACACTTACTTTTTACTATATTTGCAAATCACGAGAAAATCAACTAAATGTTTAACCATAAAATTATTATTCTATCACATGAAGAAAATAACTACTCTTTTACTCTCTCTTGCATTTGTAGCCATTTGCGCAAATGCTACTGTAACTGTAAATGTGCGCACCGCCAATGGTGATGCACCTTACATCTATGCGTGGGTGGGCGATCCCATTAACGGCGCATGGCCTGGCACTCAAATGGATGAGACTCAGACTAGCGTCACCCCCGACGGTCTAGTGTGGCTCACTCAGGAGTTTGACTACGATGCCATCAACATCGTGTTGAACGATGGTGGCATCGACGGTGAAGATCCATTCGTTAAAACCCCCGATATACTTGGTGTCACAGGCACAGTATACTTCACCTTTGATACAGAGGAAGGCGATTTTGAAGATGTAACTGGCAACTACGTTGAGATTCACGAGTTTGACCCCAGCACTCTACCTAGCACGGTAGTGTATGTCGAGGGCAAGGAGTTTGCCTATTTTGTCGCTCCCACCACTTGGACCAAGTGCGACGTGTGGGTGTGGAGCAATCCCACAGGCACCAACTTCACCCAGAGCGGCTCATGGCCCGGCGACCCCATCAACCTGGTGGGCAACACTACCGATGGAGAACCTGTTTTCCAATGGATTGGCGCTGACATCGTTGAGAGTGACCGACCTTCGCACATCATCTTCAACAACACCAGCGGCACTCAGACTGCCGACCTTGAGTATGTACCTGGCGGTGTTTACAACCTTGCCGGCAAGCTGCTCTACACTGTAGAGCCACCTACCGTGAATCCAGCAATTCCTGGCGACGTTAACAACGACGGCCTGGTTTCCAGCGTCGACGTGACAGCGCTCTACAACTACCTTCTTAACGGCGACGATAGTGCGATTATCAACGGAGACCAGGATGGCGACTGCATCATCTCATCGGTTGATATCACCATCATCTACAACATTCTACTGGGCAGCGGAGCTCAATAAACCCAGTATTTTATTAAAAAACAGCATCATCAAGGGCGTGCTTTGTGGCACGCCCTTGTATTTTCATCGTGGTTCATACAAATCTTTTATTCACAATGCTATTAATGACGCTTTCAATCAAAAAACAAAGGGTTAAACAAACAACAATTCTATAAAAATAACACAAAAATCATATATTTTTCGTTATAAATTGTTGTAATTTCAGATTTTTTTCTTACATTTGCAAAGATTTTTGACACAGCCTTACCCATTTAAGGTAGTGGCTGGATATTAATTAAATGAAGTTATTATTATTAACCATTTATAAATAAGCACATTATGGCTACACCAAAATTAGACGATCTCGATTATCAAATTCTTAACATGCTATCGAGCGATGCACGTAAACCTTATCTTGAGATAGCCCGCGAGTGCAATGTATCGGGGGCTGCGATTCATCAACGCATCCAGAAGCTTAACGCCATGGGAGTGATTAAAGGGTCGATTTCTCTCATCAATCCTGTGACTGTTGGCTATGAGACATGCGCCTATGTGGGTATTTTCTTGAACGACTCTTCAAAATTTGAAAGCGTTGTTGAACACCTTAAAGAACTTCCCGAAGTTGTTGAATGCTACTTTACTACAGGAAAATATGACATGTTTGTAAAGCTATATGCCCACAACAACGACCACCTGCTCAAGCTCATCCACGACAAGTTCCTGCAACTGGGCCTGGGCCGTACCGAGACACTGATAACCTTTAAGGAAGTGTTCAAGCGTCAAATACCCATCAAAAAGATAGAAAAGAAGAAATAAAGATTCTGCATGACAAGTTTGAATGCTATCCTCAATCACGCTATGACAATGGCGAGAGAGGCGGGTGAAGTGCAGCTCAAGCTATTCCGCTCGCAAGAGCTTGAAATAGCAACCAAGCAAAACGACTTTGATGTCGTTACAGCCGCCGACAAAGCCAGCGAAAAAATCATAGTCGAGAGCATAAACAAGAACTATCCCGACCACTCGGTTCTTACCGAGGAGTCGGGATTATCTTTGAGAGGCAACGGTGAGTGGCAGTGGGTCATCGACCCGCTCGACGGCACAACCAACTACAGTGCCGGCTTGCCATGGTTCAACGTGGCAATAGGCATCAAGCACATGGGGGAGACAGTAGCTGGTGTGGTCTATGCCCCACGGCTAGGAGAAATGTTTGCTGCGACACTGGGTGGTGGAGCTACCCTGAACGGCAATCCCATAAAGCCAAGCCTCACTCCCACGCTGTCGAAGGCTGTGGTGTCGACCGGCTTCCCCTATGACAAAGCCACCAACCCCGACAACAATCTCGACAACTTCAAGCAAATAATGCCCGTTGTGCGAGGTTTGAGACGCATGGGGTCGGCTGCTCTCGACATCTGCTATGTAGCAGCTGGCTTTCTCGATGCCTACTGGGAGCTGAACCTCCATGAGTGGGACGTGTGTGCAGCAATGCTTATAGCCCACGAGGCTGGCGCCGTCGCACATCGCTTCAGGCCCGACCGCAACTGGTGTATCATGGCATCAAACGTGCCCCTGGCATCACAGCTCAAGGACATCATAAAATAAAAGAAAAATAGGCTTGAAATAAACTTCGGGATTATATCACTTAGAGCCCAACAGGGTGTTATATACAATGGTGATATCACCCGATGTGATAAAGCCATCGCCATCCTGGTCTCCATTGGCAATGCCACTGGAATCATTATTGAGCAGGTAGTTATATAGTACTGTAACGTCGGCACTGGTCACCATTCCATCACCATCGGCATCCCCAACTACAATACCCGATGACAGGCTTTCAACTATGACTTCGCGTATTGCGAGAGCGCTATTAAGGTTGGCGTCCCTGCATGATAACTGCAATTTGAAATTAGTAGCTTCAATATCGCACAAATCCATCGTCACAGTAAAGGTCCTGTGTTCCTGGGCATCCTCAAACTTATAAAAGACGCTTGTCAATTCATTGCCATTAGCATCAATGAGGGTGAAAGTTGGCGAACCCTGCGTGGGATTATAGGAGGAAGCATTAATATTTGAATGAGTCTTCACGCTAATGGAAATCGAGTCAGCACCACCGCTATCCATAAGAGGAGAAGTTAGGCAATAATCCCCGTAAAGGTTAATCTTATTACTCATAATATTACTACTTGACAAGGGCACTGTATTTCTATTATATACCCAACCGTCGAAATGAGTGTTGTCAAACAAGGCTATTGTGTCAACAACATTGGCCTGCGCGGCAAAAACCGAGGTCACGAGAAAGAGGATTAAGGCGTACTTTTTCATTGATGCGCGTATTAAAAAAGTTATTGAATGACGCAAAATTACCATTTCTAAAATAATTATGCAAATCATGCTAATGTTTTTTCCTGTTTGCCCGGTTTGTTTATTTGGATTGAGTTGCTTACCTTTGCACACGAGTTTTTAATATCGCAAGAAAATGACAAAAACCAAAAGAAAGAATACTACCAAGAAGGCTAGCACCAAATTCAAGTTTCCCCGATGGGCAAAAATTGCTGCCGCAGCAGTTGTTGTGCTCATTGCTTTGGGAGCAATACTTGCCGCTCCGTTTTTAAGCACTAAGGCCGAAAAAGATGCTACCCTGCTATTGAAGCGCGGCACGAACAATAAAGTCGTTACCGACTCCCTGGCACGATGCACAAGCCAGAAGTTTGCCGACAAGGTAATGGAACTTATCGACCTCACCAGGGGCGACTTGTCGACCCGTCATGGGGCGTTCAAAATCAAGGAAGGAGAAAGCGCCTTGAGCGTTGCCAACCACCTGCGCCGCGGTGATCCCGACGAGGTGAAAGTGACCATCAACAGCATCCGCACTAAGGAAGACCTGGCCAAGCGTCTTGCCAACCGCCTGATGATGAGTAAAGAGGAAATGCTCAAAGCTCTAAACGACAAAGAGCTGTGTGCAAAATATGATAAGAATCCCGACAACATCACAGGCATTTTCCTGCCCGATACCTATCAGTTCTTGTGGGATATAGAGCCTGCCAAGCTCATTGAACACATGGCAAAGTACAGCAACAACTTCTGGAACGACGAGCGAAAAGAAAAGGCCAAAAAAATAGGTCTCAAGCCCGACGAAGTGGTGACACTTGCTTCAATTGTCGAGGGAGAGACCTCCAAAGCCGATGAGAAAGGCAAGGTCGCACGTCTGTACTTGAACCGACTACAAAGGCACATCAAGCTTCAAGCCGATCCAACGGTTAAGTTTGCGCTTCAAAATTTTGCCCTGCGCCGCATCACCTTTGAGGACTGCAGCGTTCAGTCGCCATGGAACACCTATTATGTGGAAGGGTTGCCACCTGGCCCCATCTGCATCCCCGACAAAGCATCAATCGACGCGGTTCTCGATGCCCCCAAGCACAACTACATCTACATGTGCGCCAAGGAGGACTTTTCTGGATACCACAACTTTGCCGAGACGCTTGCCGAGCATGAGGCATTTGCTGCCAAATACCACCAGGCGCTACGCGAAAAGGGCATCAGGCGATAGCCATCAGCTCATAGTATCTTCTATCATCTGGCGAGCTCTTTCCAGATCTCGCTCAAAAACCACTACCCTATAAGCTCCTTGCGGGAATCCCTGCAAGAGGGCATTGGCTGTGGCGTCACCCATCACCCCTGCAATAATGCCGTTTTGCTCGAGGTATCCTTTCACAATTTCGGCATCAACTTGGCTATTGTACTTTGATAAAATGACTATATTATCTTCTTTTTCCATAATCAAGGAATTTAAACATTATTATCGTCATCGCTCATCTCGGCGAGCACTTTCTTCAGCTCCTCGTCGGTGGCGGTGAGTTTGGCCTTGCACACCTTTAACAGCTCCAACGAGCGAGCGGTGTACTGGCTCAGGTTGTCGATGCTGCACTCTGGGCTCTGCATCTTTTTCACTATTTCCTCAAGCTCGGCTACTGCCTGAGAGTAGGTCATTTTGCTAACGTCTTGAACATCCATATCTCTTATAGTATCTTTTTTTATTCTACAACACTTATAACTTTACCGTCTTTCAACAATGTCTCGAGGCGGTCGCCACTCTTTACAGCAGTGGCGCTGGTCACCACGTGCCCGTCAACAGTGGTGAGCGAATATCCACGGTTGAGGATATTCTGTGGCGAGAGAAGTTGAACTTTGTCGGTGAGGGAAGCGATCCTCATCTTCTCACGCTCAAAACCGCTTGCAATAGCCTGCCTGATTGCTTGCTGCTTGTGCTGCAGTCCGTTTCTCTCGCTAGCGAGCCTGGACTTGAGAACCAATGGAATTGACTGCGCAAAGCCGGCAAGCCTCAGCCGGCTCGTCTCAACAAGCTTTTGGGCAGTGATGGGAATATAATTGCCATAGTAGGCCAACTGCTCCCTAGAGTGAGCCACAGCATCACGAGCGCTGGTCACCACCATTGCAGCAAGCTCATTTAGCCTGTCGAGCTGTGCTATTCCACATTGCACAAAAAACTGTGCCGCAGCTGTTGGAGTCTTTACATGCAGCTTCGACACCATGTCGGGAATTGTGACATCGCGGTCATGGCCTATGCCAGTAATAACAGGTAGCGGAAATTGCGCAATGTTGGAGCCAAGCTCATAACTGTCGAAAGAATTGAGGTCGCTTGTCGAGCCACCGCCACGAATTATCACTACGCAGTCAAACAGTTCTTCAACTGCAGCAATGCGGTCCAACGCGGCAATCACCGATGGCACGGTGTTAACACCTTGCATCACCGCCTCAAACAGGCAAGTGTAGAAGGTGAGACCATAATCATTGTTGTGAAGCTGATTAACAAAGTCGCCATATCCAGCAGCACCCCTTGCCGAAATGATTGCGATGCGCTGAGGTGCAAGCGGCCAGCTAAGCTGCTTGTTCATGTCGATAATGCCGTCCTTAGTGAGCCTAGCCATAATCTCACGCCTGATGCGCTCCATGTCGCCAAGAGTATAGCTTGGATTAATATCGGTAATAACAGCCTTCAATCCATACTGCTCATGAAAAGTGGCATTCACCTTCACCATCACACTCATCGCAGTTTTCAAGTTACTGCCTGTCTTTTCCAGAAAATAACTATTGAGCCTTGCAAAAGTGCTTGCCCAAATCACAGCGCCTAGCCTCGCCACAGTGGCACCGTCTTCATTTTTCTGAATCAGTTCGAGATAGCAATGCCCTCTCGAGACCCTAAGGTCGCTTGTCTCGGCAGTGACCCAGCATCCTTGCACATCAGGGTCGTGCACAAGTTGCTTGATTTTAGAGTTATACTCCAGTAATGTCAACGAGTTTTCCATCTTTAAGAAATCTCTTCGCGGCATTATTTAACCTTCTTGAACTTAGCTTTTTTGATGTCGTAAACCACCTTTTTAGTGACTATTGATGAATAGCGCGTGAAACTCTCTCCAAGGAAGAAATCCTCAAGATTACACTGTGCCACAAGAGTGTCGTCTTCAAGCTTCATCTCTATCATGGCAAAGTAAACTGCGCTCTTTAGTTCTTCACGCAACTGCTGAGGAGCCTTTGGCACTATAAAGTCGTCAATTGTGGGAGGTGTGATGAATTCATCTGTCGCAAGATGGTTCCACTTGGTGTCGTAGAATGTGATGCGACTGTCTTTGTAAGGCATGGCAACGGTCTCAATCACCACAACCACCGTATCCTTCTTCGACTTGGGAAGCATCTTCATCTCAACAGTCCTCGCCGACGAAGTCGCTATGAGCATATAATCATCGTTGAGTTTGAGCAAGTGGGTCTCACTTGTTTCCAAGTCGTTGACTACATCTTTCTTCGACTCTTTCCCATAATTGTTGAGCAAGGTATATCGGGTCGCAAGGGACAAAGAGTTGAAAATCTCTCCTTTCTCCTCGATAAACAACTTCGATATGCCGTTATATGTAATCGGCTCAATAACATCTGTAACTGTCTGAGCTTTGACCTGCAACGACAGCATCATCACCGCCGCGAGTATAGATATTTTCAAAAAACTTCTCATCTTCGTGTTAAAGTGCCGTCGTCGGCAATATTTAGTTTATTATCTTTGAAATCGCTGAGAGAGAGTTCTCTCATGTCTTTTGGGACAGCATTGGTTGGATCACGACGGGGACCTGTATTGCTTCCCTGAAGGAAAGAGTGAATTTTGCCGTCAAGGAACTTGCCGTTTGCATCAAGTCTTGCTACAAGTAATGGGGCATGACCAGTTTGACCAGTAGTACTCATACCGATTGTTGCAAAGTTGCCCAGGCTGTAGGCAATAAGATGGTCATTATAGAGCTCCATGCCTCTTGGCACATGTGGTCCATGACCATAGACGATATCGGCACCACAATCGATGCACAGGTGAGCAAACTTGCGTACATCTCCCCTATCCATACCATGGAAATACTCTGTTCCAAATGGCACATGACGCTTCGAGGTTCCCTCGGCGCCGCCGTGGAAGCACACTATCACAATATCGCAATCCTTGCGCAACTGCTTGACGATGCGCGCCACAGTAACAGTGTCTTGCGTTTTGAGAGAATAATCCTCATGACCGAAGGCACAGAAACCATACTTCACTCCGTTTATCTCCTTGATGCTGGTTTCGCAGTCCTTAGTTCCTGCCACACCAATTCCTGCATTCTTCAATGTTTTGATTGTCGACTGAGTGCCGGCGTCATAGAAATCGAAGATGTGATTGTTGGCTATACCCATGAAATCATAGCCTGCATCCACCATCAGGTTCACAAATCTTGTGGGCATCATGAACGAGTAAGATAACGGACCTGGACGCTTGCGAGTGGTACCGCTGTCGGCCAGAACTCCCTCGAGGTTTCCGCATGCCACATCGGCATTTCTGATTATCGAGTCACAGTCTTTTAACAGGTCTTTGCCATCGTTGGGCGGCATTCGTACGGTGCCATGTATAGAACCCAGCATCATATCACCGTTCATTGCTATTGTAACAGGATGAGGAATGCGATGGCGCCCCGCAGAATCTTGAGCTGTAGTATCACTTTTCTCAGCCGAAGAATTAGCTCTCTCGGTTGTGTTAGCACAACTTGAAAGCACGATGGCAATGACTGCCATCACATTAATTAATTTCATTTTAATTGTCATTAATAACCTTTCTACTTTTTAGTGATTGTTCCGTCGTCGGCAATGTTAAGCTTGTTATCCTTGATATCTTGCTCAGTGAGCATTCTTATCTCTTTCACAACTGCATGGCCTGCATCACGGCGAGGACCTTTGTCGCGGTACTGAATGAACGAATGAATCTTGCCGTCAAGGAACATTCCGTTGCCATCAATGCGGGCAACGAGCACTGGAGCATAGGCAGTGGGACCATGAAGGCTCATGCCACGTGGAGTGGCAAAATTGCCAAGACTGTAGGCGATGAGATGTCCTTTATAGAGTTCCATGGCACGGCAAACGTGAGGGCCATGGCCGTAGACTATATCAGCACCATTATCGACGCACAGATGCGCAAACTGCCTCAAGTTACCACGGTCGGCACCATAGAAGTACTCTGTGCCATTGGGCAGATGTCGCTGCGACACGCCTTCCGAGCCTCCGTGGAAACACACTATAACAATATCGCAATCTTTGCGCAGCTGCTGCACGATGCGCTTCACTGTGGCGGTGTCCTGAGTTCTGAGAGAATAACTCTCATGTCCAAAAGCGCAGAAACCATATTTAACACCGTTTATTTCCTTGACACTAGTCTCACAATCCTTGGTTCCAGCCACTCCAATGTTGTTATCCCTAAGAGTCTTAATGGTAGACTCAATGCACACAGGATAGAAGTCATTGATGTGGTTATTGGCAATTCCCAAGAAATCATAACCTGCGTCAACAAGCAGCTTGACACTCTTTGTTGGCATCATGAACGAGAAATTGAGCGGACCGGCTGGCTTACGTGTCTTTCCGCTGTCGGCGAGCACGCCCTCAAGGTTTCCACATGCCACATCGGCGCCTTTCAGGATATCGGCGCAGTCGATAAAGATATCTTTACCATCATTGGGCGGCATGTTTCGCGACGGAAGTATTGTTCCAGTCATAATGTCGCCATTCATTGCTAGAGTAACTGTGTCGACCTTTGGCTTCTTATCCTGAACGGCAGGACGGGCGGTTGCTGTTGAATCGCCATCTCCAGCTCCAGAACCGCTGTTACTGTTGCCGTTGACATTGCACGACACAAGTGCAATCAACACAGCCAAAGCTATAACATTGAAAAATCTCATAGCCACAAGCTCATTCAACAACCCTCACACAGTAAACCCATGTGGCATTTGGAAAATCAATATAAATTTGCAGCACATCATTCTTATCGACTCTGAGCCTCAACTCTCCTGTATCACCATCTTGGTCAGTAATTGTCATTCTTACCTGAGAGCCTCCTTTTACATCTTCTAATGAAGTGATATAATCCTTGACAATATAGGTTTGTTTCTTTTTGCTATAGATTACTACAATATTATTATCAGTATCAATTGTGACATTAGTATTGCACTTTTTCCATTTGTGCCAATCATTCCACTTGCCGGTAGCCACATTCTTAGTGTGATAGTTGTATTTATAGGCCTTATACAACAAAGTCTCGGCATTCAGCGTCAAGCTAATGCTCAAGAGCAACATGAATATAAAAATCGTTTTTTTCATAATCTCAAAAATTAAGTGTGTAATATTGAGTTAAACAAAATTTCCCTATCTTTTTCACTTGCGTGTGATGGTTCCGTCATCGGCAATGTTGAGCTGGTTGTCCTTGATGTCCTCCTCGGTGAGTGTCCTTATTTCTTTGACCACAACTCCTGTAGTGTCGACACGAGGTCCCTTGTCACGATACTGGATGAAAGGATGAATCTTTCCGTTAATGAACTCGCCCTTGAGGTTAAGTTTCACTGTGAGCAGTGGCGCGTAGGCGGTCTGCTCATGTAGTTTCATTCCACGAGGGGTTGCAAAGTTTCCCAGGCTGTAGGCAATCAGATGGCCTTTGTATAATTCCATGGCGCGGCACACATGAGGACCATGGCCGTAGACTATATCAGCACCATTATCGATGCACAGGTGAGCGAACTGCCGCAAATTGCCACGGTCGGCACCATAGAAATACTCTGTTCCGTTGGGCAGGTGACGCTCCGATATTCCTTCAGAACCGCCGTGGAAGCACACAATCACTATGTCACACTCCTTGCGCAGCTTCTGAACAATGCGTTTCACTGTGGGAGTATCTTGTGTGCGCAGCGTATAGCTCTCGTGACCAAACGCACAAAAGCCATATTTCACACCATTTATCACTTTGATGCTTGTCTCACAGTCCTTGGTTCCAGCCACTCCTATCCCGTTGTCGGTAAGAGTTTGTATTGTCGACTGGATGCACACAGGATAGAAGTCATTGATATGGTTGTTAGCTATACCCATAAAATCATAGCCTGCATTCACAAGAAGATTCACACTCTTGGTGGGCATCATGAATGAGAAAGACAGCCGTCCTGGGCGCTTGCGAGTTTTACCCTTGTCGGCGAGAACTCCCTCAAGGTTTCCGCAAGCTACATCCACACTCCTTATTATCGAATCGCAGTCAATGAAGATGTCACGTCCGTCATTGGGAGGCATGTCGCGAGTGGGCATAATCGAACCCGTCATAATGTCTCCATTCATCGATATGGTGACAAACTCGGGCAAATCATTGCTGGATTTTGCTATCTCTTGTGCTTTTGCAAAAATAGACATCGATGCCACAAGAATAAGCACGAGGTAAATACGTTTAGAAATGTTCATAGGTTTGGTTTATTTGTAAGCTCTAATGTAAATATCTCTAATAACGTCGGCTGTGTACTCGCGGGGAGCGTGCGATGGGCTGCCGCTCATGATAGCTTCGAAGCTCATGTCATCGACTGCTGCCATATATTCATCGCGATCAATACCAAATTCGCTCATTGTTGGCACTTCAAGACGCTCAACAAGCTTTTCTACTTCCTCTACAAATTTCTCGCTGGCATCAATCTCGTCAACCGCCTGTATGCGCAAGTAGGTAGCAATGCGCGACAGGTTGTGGCGAGCTGCCATCTCCATATCGCTCAAGCACACGTTAAGCAGCATGGCATTGGACATACCATGAGGCACATGGAAACGTGCACCAATGGGACGGCTCATGCCATGAATCAAGGTCACACTGCTGTTGTTGATGCATATGCCAGCCTGCAAAGATGCTATCGCCATTTCTCGACGAGCATTGAAGTTGCTGCCATCACGGTAGGCCTGAGGCAGATATCGCATAATGCGCTTTATGGCGCTCAAGGCAAGGGCATCGCTCAAGGGCTGGGCATTGACCGATATGAACGCCTCGATGGCATGAGTCAACGCGTCAAGTCCTGCTGACGCTGTAACCGTCTTAGGGCAACCGTTGGCGAAAGTGTAGTCAAGCATTGCCACCTTAGGCAACAACGAGTTGCCTCTGAGCAGCATCTTCACGCCAGTATTCTCTTCGGTAATAATAGTATATTGTGTTACCTCCGACCCCGATCCAGCTGTTGTGGGGATGCAGATTACAGGTGGCAGTTCGACATCATCGATGCGAATACCTTTATAGTCAGCAATCGAACCTTCGAGCACAGTCATTGCAGCGATGGCCTTGGCCGAATCGAGAGGGCTGCCGCCTCCCAAGCCAATGATGAAGTCGCATCCATATTCATGATAGGCTTTCACTCCTGCCTCAATCATGCTCACTGTGGGTTCTCCCTCGATATTGGTAATCACGTTATATTTCACGCGGTCGTTGTCGAGCGTGCGTTCCAGGCTTGCTATCATTGTAGAACGAGCAATATTAGGCCCTGTAACTATTAATGCGTGCTTTCCATAAAGGTTGAAAATGTTCTCAACCGAGGCAACGATATTGTCGCCCATCATTATCTTATCGGGGACTTTAAATTGATACATAATTCTTGTGTTTTAAATAATTAGTGCAAAAATAAAAAAAATCTTTCACATTACCCTTAATAATGTGAAAGATTTTGCTCTACAAATGCTTTTTGTGGAAAAATCAATAATTAGTGATGATATATCCACCATTGACGGTTGGTCGCACTTTATACACATTAAGCCCTACTTTGTAGTCTATTGCCATACCACTCTTAGGGCCTCCGCCTCCCAACAAGACATCATATCGAGACTTGCACTTGTTGCAAACTGCATCAAAGTTGTCAGGGTCAATCGACACCGTTACATCAGCGTTGTGCTCAACGGGGCAAGCAAGGTCATAGGCCAGAGGGACTGCTCCTCCCGAACTCATATCCTGACCCATGAAGAGCAGGACTCCGCCAAAGCCTGTGTAGGTGTTCACGTTGTAAGGGAAATTGGAAGGCAACCCCTTGAGGCGGTTGAAAATGCGATACTCGCCCAGCGAGTGGACTCCATAGGTGTTCCACTTGCCATATTCACCCAAGTCGATGCGAACCGAATAGCCCGGCAACGACTTGTTATCAATCTTGTCGCAGCTCGCCAGCGCACAACACGCTGCAAGCAACATGAGACACACAATATTTTTCATTATCTTCATTTATTTCTTTAAACGATGAGAATCAACTTTTATTTTATAAAAAAATTGTAACTTTGCAAGCTCAAACACATAATTGTAAGAACATGAACAAACTTAATCTTAGATATGACGGCGGAGAGGAATTCTCAAAGAAATTGTTCCTTGAAACCTATGGCTGCCAGATGAATGTTGCCGACAGCGAGGTGGTGGCAAGTGTTATGCAGATGGCTGGTTATGGCACGACCGATAGTCTAGATGCTGCCGATGCCATTTTTATCAACACCTGCAGTGTGCGTGACAATGCCGAACAACGCATCTTTGCACGCCTCAACACTCTCAATGCACTGCGACGCAAGCGCCAGCGCCGACTCATTATCGGCATTCTGGGATGCATGGCCGAGCGCATGAAAAACGAGCTTATCAACGAGCACAATGTGGACATAGTAGCTGGTCCTGACAGCTATCTTGAACTTCCTAACCTCGTCGCTGCCGCCGAGGCTGGCGAGAAGGCCATTAATGTGGACCTCTCGACTACCGAGACCTACCGAGACATCATTCCCACCCGATTGAGCAGCAGCCGCACCAGTGGTTTCATATCTATCATGAGAGGATGCAACAACTTTTGCACCTACTGCATCGTGCCTTACACCCGTGGGCGTGAACGCAGCCGCGAGCCTAAAAGCATACTCAACGAGCTCCGCGATTTGAAGGACAAAGGGTTCAAGGAAGTCACCTTGCTGGGACAGAATGTAAACTCCTACCTTTACAAGAAAGATGAGAATGAGGTCGATTTTGCTGCACTCTTGGCCATGGTAGCCGAGGCTGCTCCTAAGATGAGAGTTCGCTTCACCACGAGCAACCCCGAGGATCTTAGCGACGCCATCATCGACACAATGGCAAGCCATGCAAACATATGCAACCACATTCACTTGCCTGTGCAGAGCGGCAGCAACAAGGTGCTCAAACTCATGAACCGCAAGTACACCCGTGAATGGTATCTGGACCGCATAGCACGCATTCGCAAAGCAATACCCGACTGCGGCATCTCGACCGACATGTTCACCGGTTTCCACGATGAGACCGAGGAGGACTTCGAGCAGACACTGAGCCTGATGCGCGAAGTGGGCTTTGACTCGGCTTTCATGTTCAAGTACAGCGAGCGTCCAGGCACTTTCGCAGCCAAGCGGTTGCCCGACAATGTGCCCGAAGATGTGAAGATAGACCGACTGAACCGCATGATAGCCTTGCAAAACGAACTATCGCTGTGCAGCAACCGTGCCGACGTGGGCAAGACATTTGAGGTTCTCGTTGAGGGCTACAGCAAGCGATCCAACGACGACATGTTTGGCCGCACTCAACAAAACAAAGTAATTGTGTTCCCTGCTGGAGATTCCAAGGTGGGCGACCTTGTGATGTGCAAAGTAGAGCGAGCCACCAGCGCAACTATGATAGGAGTTAGGATTAAGGATTAGGGAGTAAAGATTTTATTCCTTTAACTCCTTAAATCACTATAAAAACAAAAAGAGCCTCAACCTTAATTGGCTGAGACTCTTTATTTTAGTGGCGGGGGCCGGATTCGAACCAACGACCTCTGGGTTATGAGCCCAACGAGCTACCACTGCTCCACCCCGCGATTTGCGACTGCAAAATTACTACTTTTTCCCAAAGTGACAAAACTTAATGGCCAAATAAGCGATTTTTAAACATAATTTAACATTCAGAAAAAAGTACTAATCACATTGGGACCAGCTTATGAATTACAACAAAGGCTGCACATCACCACGATGAGTGCAGCCTTTGTTTTGCGTTAATTGATGCGTAATGGTTCCAAAAGAGCATTAATCGAATGCGCCTTGCATGTTCTCGGCCTTATGTGGCTCTTCGCGGCGTGTGGCCTTATTGCCACTAGCTTGTGCGGCAGCTCCACTGGCGCCAGCGCCTCTTCTTGCTCCTCCACCACCCATCACGTCGCTATTACGCGGTGCCAGTCCCTTAGGACGTTCGCAATAATCAAAGTCCGATGGAATTCCAAACTTGGCGTCTCTGTTGTACTTGGGAAGAGCCGGATCGTCAAGCACAAGTTTCATGTATCTACCCCAGATGGGCAGTGCCTGTGTCGCACCCACACCATTATAGTGGATGTAACGCTCTTCACCACCAACCCACACACCGTTAACCAGCTGCGGAGTGAATCCCATGAACCAACCATCCATATTATCATTGGTAGTACCGGTCTTACCTCCCATTTCAATGTCTCCAACATAGCCTCTTGCAGCAGTACCGGTACCACTGGCAATAACATTCTTGAGCATGTCGACCATGCAGAAGCTTGAACGCTCGCTGAGCACTTCCTTCTGACGGGGCTTGAACTCGGCAATCTTGTTGCCGTGGCTGTCGTAGATGTACTTAACAAACAACGGGTCACTTCTAATTCCCTTGTTGGCAAATACCGAATAGCCACTAACCTGCTGCTTAACCGAAATCTCGCAAGAACCCAAGCACAAAGGTGCCACGGTATCAAACTCGTTGGTCAGTCCGAAGTTGTGCAACATAGTAATGAGGTTGGTAACCTTGAGAAGGTCAACAAGACGAGCAGCACAGGTATTGTTTGAAGTTGTGATAGCCTGCTTCAGTGTGAGCATGCCACCACCACCGCCACCACGGGGGCTCCATCCATTAATATTTACATGTGCATTTGAAATCTGGTCACAAGGGTTGTAACCACATTCCATAGCCAGCGAATAAAGGTATGGCTTCATTGTAGAACCAATTTGACGCCTACCCACCGAAACCATGTCATAATTGAAGTGGTCAAAGTCGGGACCGCCTACATAGGCCTTAACCTCGCCCGTGGTTGCATCCATCGACATCATGCCGCAACGCAGTATGTTCTTGGCAAACTTGAGCGAATCGAGCGGCGAGATAAACATCCTGCTCTGCTTGGTCGAGTCACCGTTAATGGGGTCGTAAATGCCTTTAAGGTTCTGCTTGGTCTTGAAGTTGACCATTATCTCTTCTTCGCTCAAGCCTTGAGCCTTGAGAGTGCGGTATCGAGACGAATTGCGTATGGTGTTCATGAGCAGGCGCTCTTGCACTTTCTTGGGCAGGCCGCTGCTTGCATAGGGGTCACGACCCGGTCTTGAGCAGAAACCGCTCTGCAGCTTCTTCAAGTGCTCCTCTACGGCAGTCTCGGCATGCTTCTGCATCCTGCTGTCGATAGTGGTGTATATTTTCAAACCGTCGGTGTAAATGTTGTAGGGGCGGCCATCGGGCTTGTGGTTCTTGTTGCACCAGCCGTAGAGTGGATTGTCAACCCATTGCGTTGAGTCGTCATAGAAAGCCTGTTTGTTCCACATTGGGTAGTCGCTATAAACAGGACGCTTAGCCATCATCATGCGCTTGACTTCCTCACGCAGATAGGGAGCTATGCCTCCAGCCTGAGTTACCACATGATAATTGGAAAGGTCAATATCGGTTTGCTTTGCTTTCTCGCAGTCGGCCTGAGAGATAAAACCTGCCGCGGCCATTTTCTCGAGCACCAGATTGCGACGTCTTTTTGCACGGTCGGGATAGCGACGTGGGTTATAGTAAGATGGGTTCTTACACATTGCCACCAACAGAGCAGCCTCCTGCAAATTAAGATCGCTTGGAGAATCTTTGCCAAAATACACATAGGCAGCACTCTTGATACCCACAGCATTATTCAAGAAGTCAAACTGGTTGAAATACATCTGCATTATTTCGTTCTTGGTGAAATAACGCTCGAGCTTCATGGCGATAACCCACTCAATGGGTTTTTGAAGCGCACGTTCAAACAATGAGCTTGACTGAGGTGTGTAAAGCTGCTTGGCGAGCTGCTGGGTGATTGTACTACCACCACCTGCCTCTTTCTGGCCCATGATTATTCTCTTGATAATAGAACGTCCAATAGCAGTAGCGTCAATACCCGAATGATCATAATATCTCTCGTCCTCGGTAGCAATGAGCGCATGCTTCAAGCAAGAAGGAAGATCTTCAAAATCGACATAATATCTATTTCCCCTACTTTGGAAAATCTTACCCATCTCTTGTCCATCGTCGGTATACATTGTAGAAGCAAAGTTATCGGTAGGATTCCTCAACTCTGCCACTGGAGGCATATATCCAATGATTCCGTTATAAATAAGGAAAAAGACAAAGAAAACAGCGATGAAGAACAGCGCCAGGCCTCGCCACAACCACTTAATAATCTTGCTGTTACGCGCTTCTTTATTGTTATTTGCCATTGCTTTATGTATTGTTTTTTATTTCTTATAAAAATTATGAAAGCCGACAGAGCCGAACAATTCAATCTGCAAAATTAGTAATAAATTTTGATTTTAACGCATTTTTGGCAAAAATAGTAATGCTGAAAAGGATTTAAGGAGTCAAAAGACACAAAAAACCGCAACCCCCTTGAGACTTGCGGTTTTAACATATTATTTATATATTGTTTATCACTTGCACAGAGTGCAGCGAGGCTTAATCTGCTTGAAGAAGTCGTTGCCCTTGTCATCAACGAGGATGAAGGCAGGGAAGTCTTCTACTTCAATCTTCCAGATAGCCTCCATGCCGAGTTCGGGATACTCAACGCACTCAATGCTCTTGATGTTGTTCTGAGCGAGGATAGCGGCTGGTCCGCCAATGGAGCCCAGATAAAAGCCGCCATGCTTCTTGCAAGCATCGGTAACGGCTTGTGAACGGTTACCCTTAGCAAGCATAATCAGGCTGCCACCATGATCTTGGAACTCATCTACATAGGGATCCATGCGTCCTGCTGTGGTGGGACCCATCGAGCCGCAAGCCATGCCTGCTGGAGTCTTAGCAGGTCCTGCATAGTAGATGGGGTGATCCTTAAGATACTGAGGCATTCCCTCGCCAGCATCAAGACGTGCTTTAATCTTGGCATGAGCGATGTCGCGACCCACGATGATGGTGCCGTTCAGGCTCAGACGTGTGCTCACGGGATACTGACTCAATATCTTGCACACCTCACTCATTGGCTGGTTGAGGTCAATCTTAACAGCATCGCCCTCGCCTGCTTGACGAAGCTCTTCGGGAATCAATTCGCCTGGGTTGTCGTCGAGCTTCTCAATCCAGATACCATCTTTATTGATTTTTGCTTTGATATTGCGGTCGGCACTACAGCTAACGCCCAAACCAATTGGACAACTAGCGCCATGACGTGGCAAGCGTACCACGCGCACGTCGTGAGCAAGATACTTGCCACCAAACTGTGCGCCAAGGCCAATGTTCTGAGCCTCCTCGAGCAACTGCTTCTCAAGCTCGATGTCGCGGAATGCACGACCTGTCTCGTCACCAGTAGTGGGCAACTCGTCATAGTAATGAGTGGAAGCCAACTTCACAGTGAGCAGATTCTTCTCGGCACTTGTGCCGCCTATCACGATTGCGATGTGATAAGGAGGGCAAGCTGCTGTTCCCAGCGATTTCATTTTCTCAACCAGGAAGGGGATGAGGGTACCTGGATTCTGGATGCGAGCCTTGGTCTCTTGATAGAGATAGGTCTTATTGGCACTACCGCCACCCTTGGTCACGCACAGGAATTTGTATTCCATGCCCTCGGTAGCCTCGAGGTCGATTTGAGCTGGAAGGTTGCAACGGGTGTTCACCTCGTCAAACATGGTGATAGGTGCGTTCTGAGAGTAGCGCAGATTCTCCTCGGTATAGGTCTTGAAGACGCCACGAGAGAGAGCCTCCTCGTCACAGAAGCCTGTCCAGACTTGCTGTCCCTTCTCGCCATGGATGATAGCGGTACCAGTGTCCTGGCACAGAGGTAGCTGTCCTTTGACCGAAGTCTCGGCGTTGCGCAGGAAAGTGAGAGCAACATACTTGTCGTTCTCGCTAGCCTCAGGGTCATTGAGGATTTTAGCCACCTGCTCGTTGTGTGAACGGCGAAGCATAAACGATACATCGCGGAAGCAGGCGTTTGCAAGCTTGGTCAAAGCCTCTGGCTCTACTTTCAAGACAGGTTTGCCTTCAAACTCGCCCACGCTCACGTGGTCCTTGGTAAGAAGGTAGTACTCAGTTTTGTCGGGTCCCAATTGAAACATGGGAGCATACTTAAACTCAGGAGTGTTAGCCATAACAAAAATTCGGTTATTTTATTTATTCATTAATTTCAACAATGCAAAGGTATACATTTTTTCCCCAACCAGCAAATCTCTTTTTACTGTTCCAATATTTAGTGAGAGGCATAAAAAAGATGCACCCTAATAGATGCATCTTTTTATAATTTCCCAATGAAGTATTTATTTGACAATAACTTTCTTTCTGTTGTGAATGTAGATACCAGGAGCGATAGGCTCTTTCTCAAAACGCACACCGTTCATGTTATACCAAGCGTTGTCGGTCTTGCTATCGCTGTTGATGGCCTCGATTGCATCAAGATTATTCTTTGTAATGTTCATAATAAGAAAATCCCACGAATCAAAGCGACTGCCCTTAGTTGGTATCATTTTTCTAACTGTGATTTTATATTTGCCAGACTCTTCAACCTTGAAGTTTGCATCACCATTAAGAACAATCTCGTTGTAAGGGTTGTTAAGTATATCATTATTGACAAGGAAATAGCCAAGGTTATCTTCGTCTAACCCACCGAACCATTGCCAGCCGTCATTCCCATTTGGAGCGATAATCTTAAACTCGTCACCCGCCTCAAACTCCACAAAAGCAACATACTCATAATCATAACTATCATTAGAAACAAGCTCAACTCTTCCTTCCTCTTGGCTCCAGCCATTAAATGTACCAACAACATACATTTCCTCGATATCTGCGATAGAAGAAACCCTAAATTTGCATCTTGTACTACATGGAGTAATCACCGCAGTCTCATTAGGCAACTGAATCATACCAAACACCTCGGCTCCATTGTCGCAAGCGATGATGTTATTAGCATAGTCAAATGCGAAGTGATTCCAACCTGTGAAGCTTGGGCAGCTGTATTCATAGAGTTTAGTAAGACTGCCATTGTCTACTGCATAAACCACAAGTTTCTTGCTATAACCCTCACCGCGAACCATCAAGGTATGGTCTTTATTAAACGCCATACCACCATTGCGGCTGTAAATGTCGGTGATAAGTTCGTCAATCTCATCAGTCTCAAGATTAGCATGGGCATAGCTTGGCTCAGCCTCACTAGGTGCACCGCGCCACTGACTCATCCATAGACCGTTAGCACCATCGTATGCAAGATTGACGCCTGCATAGTTGATTACCTTGTTATCAAAGGCTGAGATATTACGTGAAGGAGCCTCACCCCAGGTTGTTGCGACACCAATGTTATACTCATTTGTTTTGTACTTAGTAATATCGGTAGTTGTGCCTGGCGTGCAAGTCATCATCACCAACTTGAGGTCATTTCCACTACCAATAACGTCAAAAGCAACGCCTACACCAGCTGCAACTTCAACATCACCATTATTAACTATACCATTTGAGGTGTCAAGTGTTCCTTCAAATAAAGGAGTGGCTTGCAGTGTATAACGGTTAATCTCATAGAGAGGATAACCCGTATTCACACGCTGCGAGAGAATAAACATGCGACCATCATCACTGATTTGGATACGGCTGGGACGCCAGTCAACCAATGAAGTTCCTCCCGACTGCATGCCACAGCTAAAGCCATATTTACCTTCATTGTTTTTAATGCCATTGAACTGCGGATCAAATTGATAAAGGCCAATACCTACCGAACCATTGTCTGGGGCTGTGTAATAGTCGGTACTTGCACTTGCATAAGACTCGGTTACATACATAGTACCGAATTTCTTGCTCTCAGGGTCAACATCTACAGCAACACCTGCGGGGGAGTAAAATTTCAAAACTTTGTCGGTGATTTCAACAGGAGTCTCAATCGGCGCACCTGTAACAGCAACCTTCCAAGATATAGTCTTGCCAACAGGAAACTCTATGGCATTACTAGCATATCTATAACGATAATAATGGTTACCGGCAGTGAGCATTTCCTCAGCCATATCGATTGACCCTATTTCATTCTCTCCATCAAAAAACTGAAGCTGCACTGCCTGAGCTTGGGTATTGAGTGAATAGTAAAAGTCAACACAGCCATAATAGACCTCTGAATATAAATTATATGCGTAAGGTGTCTGTGCGCTTACACCAATGAATGTTGCCATTATAGCAACTAAAAGTAAAAATTTCTTCATTGCATTAAGTTTTATGATTAAACATGTCGTTAATTTGTCAGTATCAAATTTGAAAAATTACATTATTTATTCATTAATTTCAACAATGCAAAAATTTCAACAATGCAAAGGTAATGTTTTTTTAGAAATAAATCAAGCCTATAACAAAAAAACTGGTTGCTAAGCTTCACAGCTTGCAACCAGCTTGACTAAAAAAATTTATTCTGAGAAAATACTATTAATCTTCAATTTATCATTTAACAAGTTTTGATGTTGTAGTACTGCCATTGCTATAGCGAGTTACTACTATATTAACACCATCAAATGGTTTGTTACTCTCAATGCCGGCAGCGTTGTAGTAGCTGACACTCTCAACTTGAGCACTTCCATCAACAGCAGCTATTGCAGTTGGCACCGAAGTGTTGGGCTTCAACTCATATTTCTTTACATAGTATTTATCCGAGGCATCGTCCTTGACATAGAGAGTCACATAGTAAGTGACATCCTCAATATTGACAGTCTCTCCTTCGGCCTTCATACCAGAAACTCCGTCGGTAGTATAAGCTTTGAAAGTGTCGTGAAGCTCAAAAATGATATTGCCAGCTTTGCCGAACGCCTCAGGGTCATCCAAACCCTGTAAATCGAGGGCCTCATAGTTGGTCTCCCAACCTTCGGTCTCACTATTAAGCAGTGTTAGGGAGCCGTTGCCCACTTGACGCCACACTCTGATGAGATAGCGCGAATCCTTGCCTATGTTCTTGATTACTGAATTAAGGTCAATTACAGCATGGCAATAGCGCGAGCCATCGGAGTTCACCGTCTCGGCAGCAATCAAATCCTTCAAATTCATTGTGACTTCTGCATCGCTCACACTCTGCTTGTAACAGCCGTAGGTGTTATTATTATAAGCGGTGTAAACCTCAGGAACATATTCCATGGAAACATTTTCATCAATATTATCGGTGAAAGTTGGATTCAGAAAACCATTTTCATCAACGCTGATTTCAGAATAAGCCAATTCCCACTTTTTACCGCCTTCATTAGCTCCCAGTTCAGCTTTGTATACACGATACTCGGTCATGCCCCTCTCCATGTTTGGTGTGAATGTGATAGAAGCCACATCTCTCTGTTCGAGCTGATTATCAATATCAGCAACAACTTGCTCCTGAGTGTAATTAGCACGAGACACCACGTTTTCGTTAGTCTTGAATACTGGAGCAGAAGTAACAACACAGCTCAACTCGTTAGTGTTACCATCAAATGGAACAACCTGATACTCAAAATGAGAACTAAGTGTGGTATTAGCTGCCCTATTATCCATCAAGGAGCTATAGAACATATCGCTGATGCCAATATTTGCATTCTGTAAATTGTACTGACCTTCTCCAAAAGGAGCTTTCTCGATTTCGGCAAGTTTGGCATCGTTACGTGCAGTTTGTGTTTCGTTCAAATAACTCATTGTGAAGTTAGATGTGGTTCCTTGCTGCACAAGTTTTGCGATATTGGTAACATTGCCTGCTGCATCAATGCGCTGAACCCACATATTGCCAATTTCTTCAAGATTCAACTTTGGCTTGTAGATAGTGATCTCAATGTCGTTGCGGTAAGCGTTCTTGTTGTCACCGTACTCATAACGGCTCCAGTAGTCACCCTTACCAACTACCATATCCTCTTCATACTCTCTAATTTGAGCCTTACCTTGAATGTGATAACCGAGCGATTTATCGCTACTCCAGCCATAGTATTCACGGTTAGGCTGATCAAGAGGATTGTCATTAGGATTATAAGTGGCCAGCAAAACGAGAGCATTGGGTACATCATAAACCTTGTCGCGGAGCCTCCATGCCCAACCTTGTGCATTCTCTCCGAAGAGTTCCTTATCGCTCTCCTCCCACATGTCGTAAGAACGGTCTATAATAGCAGCCCAACCGGTGATTCCGTACTCAGCATACTCATTTACTGTTTGCCCTTCGGGCAGGATTGCATTTGCTTTAGGAACCCAAAGAACCTGGTCGTCGGTACGCATAACATCGATGATATTTGCAATCTCAAATGGGCGTGGCTCCATAAAGAAATATTGCTTGCCGTCTTGCTCGCAAAGGTTTGCTGTACAATAAGTGTTAATTGCAGTCTCAACAGTTTCAGTTCCACACACTGGTTCACCCACAACTTTCATAATGGGATTGAACATCTTATAGTTATAGAATTCAGAAGTACCAACAAAGATAGCCCAAGGAGCTTGTCCCTGAAGAGCATCGGGATAATAAAGACCTCTCACATTGTTGATAGTCTTGTTGACATACTGCTCTGGATTAGAAATTTCAAGACCAATCCACGCATATTGGGGTGTCTCAGGATTAGCGAATGCTGGAGTTACGCCCTTTGTGTTAACCCAAATTTCCTGATTATCATTTTTCTTGTGCTTATGAGCGGCACTGATTGGGTTCAAGCTGCGGCAGATAAGGTAGCTCTTCTTATTGTTTGTTCCAATCTCAACCACTTGAACACCCACAATGGCATCATCCAATTGATGATATTGTCCCATAGTATTGTGATCGCTGAAAGTAAGGTCTTCGCTAGAAACATACTCATCACGAATCATCATCTTGGGACCAAGATAGGTGTCTTGGTAGTGACCTGGAATTGTACAAGAAATACTGTTTGCTCCAGCTTCAACACCTTTCATTCCGGCAATGAAATAATTGTCCATGTCGCCTTTGCCAGAGTAATCAATTATGCCATCAACCTCTTTACCAAATTGTATAATATCCTGGCCTCCAATAGAAGATGAAAGAGGACCAAGGTACATCTCATTCAGAGCATTCCCTTCACCTTGATAACCAGTGAATGTAGTGCCCTTAGGAACCAGGAGATATTTTCCATCAACCAATTCAACTCTGCTTGCTTCTTCTGGACTGGTGCATTGCATCTTGATTGTAGCAGTTCCATGCTCATTTTCGGTTGTGACATATACAATGCTGCCATCAACTGTCCAGAAGGGATGGAATGTATACTCGTCGTAATTATTAGTGTTACCACCAACTCCAATGCCAATTTCAGAATATCTCTGACCGCTTCCATTAGGATAATAATAGAAATAATGGTTTCCAGGAGCCAGACCTTTAATATCCGACGTCTGATTCTGATTAGTATTGGTAGTGAAAATCACACCTCCGCCATCCATATCGCCACTTTGAAGCTGCATATGATACCATGACTCACCATTGATTGTCACAGTGTTAGTAAATTGATGATGAGCCCAAGATTGATTCCAATCAGGCTGATAGTATTGACTCCAATAATAGGCATAGGGAACTTCATTTGAGTCAATTACTTTAACATACAAATTAATTTTGTCATGGCTAGCGGGAGAGTAATCACTATAATACTCATCATCCTGTTGCAGTGTAGAACCGCCATTGCCATTGTAGTCAAAGAAATAGCTGCCCTCACCAGTTATATAAGTATCGGTAGTCTTGTCATCGTCACCATTGAAGTTGACGATAAAAGCCATCTCACTTACATCGAAGTGCATGCGATAGTAACTCTTCTTGTTATTATCGTCACCCTTAACATTTACAGCAACCTGGTCGGTCATTTTTACTCCAGGCCAAGCAGCATTTGTTAGATTACCCTCACTATTCCAAGCATGAATGTTTGGAGCTTGATCACCACCGGTGTGAATGTAGATTGTAACACCGCTTTCATAAGACTCGACTGCTTGGTAAACGTTCTTGCCCATCTCAGCCAGGTCGAACTCATATTCATAGGCCACAGCAGTCTGAGTGAGGCAGCCCACTAGGCATGCCGTCACGATTAAGAGACACTTTCTCATAATAAAGATTTAAAAAGATAAGATTAATTAAAGGTTTAGATTTTATCAATCAAGCAATTCACCACAACGATTATTTTCCAATAAATAACTGAGTGATTGGATTAGTCAAAATTAACGGTAAAATCTAGTAATCGATTGCAAAAGTAATAATCTCTGCAATGGTTTGCAAAAATTTATAGTTAAAGTTTGTATAGCTTTTATAATTTTTCTAAATTATTTAATCTGTTTATTAATTTAACTCACAATAAATCAATATATTTAAAACAAAAGCATTTGCATTTCTCATTTTTTACATTTAACTTTGTAAAAAGAAACAAATCGAGGCAAAAAAACCAACATTATAACACTTTATAGCTATGAAAAAGACATTACTATTACTAATGGGGGCATGGACACTGCTCACGAGCGCACAGCAGGTGACTGTTACAAGCAGCACACCACTGCTGCGAGGCGTGGAAGATGCTTTCTACCCCTGCCTGAACCCTGCTGGCGACAAACTGCTCTACAGCGACGTGGATGCTCACGGCCTTAAAATGCTCGACTTGAGCACCAACAAGGTGTCTATTCTAAGCGAGCAGAATGGTGCCGGATTTGACGCCAAGTGGAGCAGCGACGGCAATGTTTATTATGTAACCAGCGCCATCAATCCAAGCGACCATCTCGTTTACCGCACGGGAATGCGTTATGACATGAAACGCCACATGAGCGATGTTGTTCTTGAGGCTCAGCATGGCGCAGTACACCTGGAGACAGGCACCCAGGGCATGGCCTTCAACGGCACACTACGCAACTATTCAACCGCTCCCAACCGTGGCCTGAGCGTGTACACAACCGGTTCTGAGGTTGTTCTCAACATTGCAGGCAAAGAGCATCGCTACTCACCCGTTGAGAGCTATGCCGGCTACTTGTGGCCTTCTATCTCCCCCAATGGCGACAAGGTAGCATTCTTTGCCGCCGGTAAGGGCATCGTTGTAATAAACCTCGAAGGAAAAGTGCTCGCCCAACTTGGCAACTATGAGATGCCTTGCTGGTACAACAACGACTACATTGTAGCCCAAAACGCAAGCGACGACGGTTACCAGTTCACCTCGTCGCAGATACTCCTTCTCAAGGCCGACGGCACTTTCCTCCACGAGCTGACACCCAAGACGTCGATGACCATGCAGCCCACTGCTGGTGGCGGTAAAATTGTGTACACAACTATCGACGGCAAACTCAATGTGATAACATTAGATATTAACGAATAACTGCAACACATTATATATTATGAAAAAGACAATCTTTACCATAGCATTGATTACTGTTGCAGTATTTGCAACCAACATAGCAAGAGCCCAGTACATGCCGCACGTGTACATCAATCCTGGCCACGGAGGCCACGACAGCGATGACCGCAATGTGGTGATTTACCCATATGTACAAGGCGACACAGCAGGATACTGGGAGTCAAACTCCAATCTCAAGAAAGGCTTCGCACTTAACAACTGTCTGAGAGCAAAAGGCTATACCACAAGCATGTCGCGTGTGTCCAATCAAACTTCCGATGACTTAGCACTCTCCACAATCGTGGCTCTGTGCAACAGCAGCGGTGCCGATATATTCTATTCCATTCACAGCAATGCCACAGGCGTACCGGCACGACGCAACCACATTCTTGCACTCTATCGAGGGCCCACGGGTTCGCCAGTGGTGGCTAACAGCGACGTTCTTGCATTAAATCTTGTGCAACGTCTCCAGGTGAATGAGGCCGCCGTGTGGACAAGCAACTACCAGATTGCCGGCGACTTCACCTTCTATCCCGATTGGAACAATGCCGGCCTGGGCGTGCTTCGAGGCAACCATGCCGTGTCGATGCTGAGCGAGGGCTCGTTCCACGACTACATCCCTGAGACCTACCGTCTCATGAACGACAACTACTGCTGGATGGAAGGGTGGAACTTCTCGCTTGGAGCCGACGACTACTTCGGTTACTCGTTCTTCGGCAAGGGCGCCGTGGCAGGCAACATCCGCGACAACCGCATGCCACGCATGATCAATGACTTCATCATGTTTGGCGATGACAACCGCGAACCTGTGTGCAACGCCACTGTAATATTAATGGACATGAACGACGTTCCACTCGACACTTGCTATACCGACGACCTCTATAATGGCATCTACGCATTCAAGATGCTCGACCCCGGGACCTATAAAATTAAGGTGGAGCAAGAACACTACTATGGCCAGACCAAAGAAGTCACCATCGAGGCCAATCACTCAACTTACTGCAACTTCGATTTGGCGCGTGTGCGTGAGACACCTCCCGAGGTAACAAACTACTCACCTGTGTGGAGCGATGGCGACACACCTTTGAAGGCCAATACCCCCGTAGTGCTCGAGTTCAACTGGGACATGAACACCGAGGCCACCGAGGCGGCATTCCACATTGAGCCTGCCGTGGAAGGCCAATTCCGATGGGAAGACAGCAACTACCGCATGATTTTTGAACCTAATGACGCCTACGATGTCAACACTCTCTATACCGTAACCCTCGACACTACCGCCGAGCATGGTGGCGGCATGAAGATGCTTGAACCATTCTCACTGCAATTCAAGACCACCTACCGCAAGTACCTTGAAGTAATCGACATCTTCCCCCACCAGGGCGACCCTGTGCATTACAAGAGCGCCACCATTGAGCTGCGCACCGACTCGATGATTAATAACAGCTACTACTATGACAAGATTGTCCTTACCGACAAGGACGGTAATGCCCTCACCTACAACCGCCGCAACACCAAGACCGGCAAGGCAGGCGACCCCTTCGGATTCATCCGCATCCCAGTTGCCAGCACCATGACTCCTGGTGAGGAGTACACTCTCACCATTGCCAAGGAAATGGACGACACCGCAGGAATACACTTGCCCGAAACCATCGTGCACAAGTTCACGGCTGTTGACGCCGGCGAGGAGAAACCCGATGCCACGGTTATCGAGAACTTCGAGGATGCGAGCAAATTCTCGGTAGAAGAAGTCTCGGCAAATACCGAAGTTGCTTTGACCGCATCAACCGACCGCCTATTTGGCAGCAAGTCATTGCAAATCAAGATTAATGACCCCGTATCATTGGCAGCAGGTTTCACCAGCACCTCATTTAACGATATCACAATAAATGGCAATGAAGAACTTTCACTGCATGTAAACGGTGACATGAGCAACCTATACCTCAAGATGCGTCTCTTGAGTACCGATGAGAGCCAAGAAATAGTTTACATCGATTTTGGGAAAATAAACTTCCACGGATGGAGATACATCACCGGCAAAGGTCAGCTCAATCCCAATAAGACTTACAAAATTGTGATGATCGAAACCGATAGCGACGAAGACGAACCAATATGGAGCGCTACCATCAAGCTCGACAACCTGCTCAAATGTCAAAAATCAGCAATCACTGGCGACGTGAATGGTGACGGAATTGTGAGCAGTGTAGACATAACAGCACTTTATAACTATTTGCTCAACGGTGACAACAGTGATATAGTAAACGGCGACCAAGACAATGACGGCATCATTTCGTCGGTCGACATCACTATCATCTATAACATACTCTTAGGCAGCAATAACAACGCTCCCGCAGCAGAACCCAAGCAAACAAACAACTCGAATGTGAAAGTGGGCCCCGTGCCATCGAGCGACTATATTGTTGCCAGCGCCAACAGCTACATCCAGGGCATAGAGCTCTATGACATGAACGGCAACCTCGTGGCACGCAACGGCGGCAACTATGTTAACGTTGAAAGCATCAAAGACGGACATTACATATTGAAAGTATACAACGTCAACGACGTGTCATCACATCATGTAATCGTGAAACACTAGGCTTAAACAACTCTATTTCAGAGTTAAAAGTCAAATAAGCAGAAACAAACATGGCTGGGAATATAGTTAAATAAATTAACCATATTTCCAGCCTTTAGTTAATAAAAATGCTTTTATGTTAAAGTTTACGTAATTATCATTAATTATAAAAAAAAATTATAATTTTGCCGCTGATTTCTCCACAAATTGTTTTTAAAAACTGGAATTCATCAATATTTACACTTACAATTAATGAGCGCAAGTCAATTCGCTAAAGTAATTGCTGAGAGTTCGTCAACACACTCCGAGTGGAGTTTAATAGACGGCAACAATGTAGTGGCTCACGCCATAATTTCGGGCATCAACCCCTATTTTTTGACCCGTCGTGAGATAAGTCATATCATAAGGTTGGAACTACCACGTGAATTTTTCAAACGCCGTTGGGACAAAGTATTGTTCTACGGTGCAGGCTGTTCTACACCCGAGAGGAAAAAGATAGTAGAACTATCACTCGTTGCACAGTTCAAGACACCAGTAACCGTCGACAGTGACCTTGTAGGCGCTGCTCATGGCTTGCTTCAGCATGACGCTGGTCTTGCCTGCATCCTAGGCACCGGTTCCAATTCCTGCTTCTATGATGGCGAAAAAATCACCAAGAGTGTTACTTCCGGAGGTTTTATTCTGGGTGATGAAGGCAGTGGATCGTCAATGGGACGCATCTTCCTTAGCGACGTGCTCAAAAATATTGCTCCTCGTGATCTCATCGAGGAATTCTATGCAGTGAATAAAATCACAACTGCCGACGTGATGGATTCGGTTTACAATAACCCCCATGCCAACCACAACCTCCACAACTACTCATTCTTCCTTGCCGACCATCTCGACAATGAGTATGCACGTGACCTGGTAACTAACGAGATTAAGCGGTTCTTCGACCGCAACTTGTGTCAATACGAATACAAGGACTACCCCATCTGCTTCGTTGGCTCGGTAGCAACAAGATACAGCGAGATTCTGCTACAATTAGCCTACAGCTACAACATGAACGTGAAGAAAATAGTGAGCGAATCTATGCCCGGATTGGTAGCCTACCACTCGGTAGGGTTCAATGCTGCGAGATAAGATACTACATTCACATCTATCTATAATCAACACACATCCATCAAGAGTGTCAAAAAAACGCTCTTGATGGATTTCATTTATAAGAATGCCATTGCAAGCTTTTAATAAACTATTTCAAGAAGTTTGGATAATAAGCATTAATTTTGCAACGTTATATACATACACAAAAAAGCATTAAGCTATGAAAAGACCAATCACAATAATGACAATCATCGCACTAGCCATGTGCGCAACCACAAGAATCAACGCCCAAGATTTTGACCCGAACGATGAGCACAAAAATGAGATATCGCTGGGCTACGGGGCAATTAACTCATCTAACGTCCTCGACGTTTTTGCCGATGTAGTGAGTGCAATCTTCGGGGCGCGGTATACCAACGAGAAATTCATAGGTCCCTTCTCGGCCGAGTATTTCAGGCATGTGAGTCCACTGGTAGCAGTGGGAGGAATTGGCGTATACAACTATCACAAGCAAGATGTGATTCAAAATGACATGATAACAGGAAAGCGCACCAGCAATTATTTCTCAATAATTCCGGCTGTGAAATTCAACTGGCTTCGCAAGCAAAACTGGGGATTGTACTCAAAACTTGGCGCAGGCTACACTCATGGCCGCTACACCACCACTGGCAAGGACTCAAGTGGAGCCTACACCGAGAGCGTAAGCGACAATGACTTCTTTAATTTCCAAGTATCGCTTATAGGCGCCGAAGCAGGCAATCGCAATGTGCGCGGCTTTGCCGAACTTGGATTTGGAGAGCAAGGTCTCATACATGGCGGTGTGAGATTCAAGTTCTGAACCATCAAAACTAGTAAACCTAGCATTTTCAGAGGACTAATTCAAAAAAAACACTCAAAATAACGAAGAGCGGAAGAATAAAATTCCGCTCTTTTCTTATAAAAGAATTCCTGTTTTTGGTCCATAACACTCACTCTTCTCCCATCGTGGCTGAGACGGAGAAGCATTCAATTTTATGTAACTTTTTCTAAATTTATGTTTACAAACAATAAATAAAATGCATTTAAGAAAAATGAACACTTTTTTTGTTTTTTGTTTGAAATCTTTGTTGTATATTTGTAGGGTAGTTCTATATGCTTAAATTTGTTGCACAAAAACTCATCATTATGATAAATTACAAGAAAATACTTTTTGTGGCCTTAACACTGATGGCGCTACCAGCCTTTCAGTTGCACGCCCAGGAAAGCGAAGTAACCGTAATTACCGAGAACACCGAGATTACCGAGAGCGCAAAGCAAGCTATCCAACAAATTATTGCCGCCAACCTTCCCGAGAACATGGGAATTGGCACGCTTAAGGCTCGCAGCATTGATGCCTCTGGCGATTCCATCAAGGTTGATCTCAGTGAGAATTTCGGCGATGTACCTTTCACCACCGAGAGTGTTGACAAGCTGAAAAAAGACATCAAGTCGGCACTTGGCGAGGGATATGAAGACCACAAGGTTTACCTCACAATTGCGGGTAATCCCATCGAGAACTATTTCTCGGAATTTGACAACAGCTACAAGCGCAAGCACAACAGCTTTGTTAGTCCTGTCGACGAGAATCGCAGTTACAAGAAAGGTCTGAGTGGAAACATCGTGGCAGTGTGGCCCAGTCACGGCTGGTATTTCGAGCCCAAGCTAAACCGCTGGGAATGGCAGCGCGCACGCATGTTCCAGACCGTTGAGGACATGTACACCCACAGTTACATGATACCCTATATCATTCCCATGCTCGAGAATGCGGGAGCCTATGTGTGGGACGCACGCGAGCGCGACACCCACAACTTTGGCGCAGTGGTCGACAACGACGGCGGCAATGCACAGAATGGCTACAACGAGCAAAACGGCAACAAGAAATGGAAAGACGGCGAAGGCAAAGGCTTTGCCTACAACCGCGACAACTATCGTGACTTTGAGAACCCGTTTGAAGAGGGCACCTACCGCATGATAGAAACCGAAAAAGATAATAAGAAGATTTCCACAGCATCGTGGGACGTAGACATGCCTCAAGCTGGCACCTATGCCATCTATGTGACCTACAAGTCGCTCCCCAACAGTGCCCACGACGCTACCTATACAATCAACTCTTTGAACGGAACCCAGCAGTTCAAGGTCGACCAGTCGATGGCTGGCGGAGTGTGGGTTTACCTGGGCTCGTTTGAGCTCGCCAAAGGCATGAACAAGAACGTGGTGAGCCTGAGCAACCACAGCGCCGATAAGAAGGCAGTCATTACTGCCGATGCCATAAAGGTGGGTGGAGGCAAAGGCAACATTGTTCGCCGAGTAGCCCTTCCTACTCCCGAGAACAAAGCTATTGCCGAGAAAAACGAAGACACCAAATATCTGGGCAAAGAGGGCGTCGACTACCAGTATGTGGGCAGTGGCGATCATCCCTGGTTCCACTTGGGTTCACGTTACTTCCTCCAGTGGTCGGGATTCCCTCATGAGGTTTATTCCACAAGCACTGGCATCAATGATTACGTTGACGACTACCGCAGCCGCGGTGAGTGGGTCAACTATCTTGCTGGCGGCAGTGATGTACTGCCTGGCAAAAAAGGTCTTAAAGTTCCTGTTGACGTGTCGTTCTGCCTTCACACCGATGCAGGCACCACAACCAACGACGACATCATTGGCACCCTTCTCATCTACTGCACAACCAAGAACGGCAAGCAGTTTGGAAAATACGAGAACGGCACTCCACGCGAACTATCGCGCCAGTTTGCCAATATAGTATCGACCGAGGTTGTCAACGACATCCGCGCCAAATATGAGCCCAAGTGGACTCGTCGCGGAATGTGGGACAAGAGTTATTATGAGGCTCGCGTTCCCGAGGTTCCCGCTTTGCTCATGGAGTTGCTTTCTCATCAGAATTTCGCCGACATGAAATATGGCCTTGACCCAGAGTTCCGCTTTGACGTGAGCCGTTCGATTTATAAAGGCATAGCAAAATTCATCGCTAAGCGCGACCACCGCGAGTGCGTCATTCAACCACTTCCTGTGAACTCATTCACAATCAACAAGCTCAGCGACAACTTCTTCATGCTTAACTGGGAACCCACTCCCGACCCCTTGTGCTCAAGCGCTATCGCAAAGAAATATGTTGTGATGGAGAAAGTTGGCATCAACGATGGCTTTAAGGAGATAGAAATTGTTGATGACCCACACTATTCGATTCGCATCGACGACAACGAGATTCACAGCTTCAAGATTATAGCTATGAACGAGGGTGGCCGCAGTTTCCCAAGCGAGGAACTGTCAATTGGTGTTGCTAAAGACAGCAAGGGCGCCGTGATGGTGGTCAACAACTTCACCCGAGTGAGCGGTCCCGACTGGTTCGACAGCGGCAAGATGGCTGGATTCTATGACGAAAAGGACCACGGCGTACCCTACATGGAGCAAATCAACTACCTGGGTTCGCAATTTGAGTTCCGCCGCAATCTTGAGTGGCGCGACGACGACGCTCCAGGCTTTGGAGCCAGCCGCAGCAACCACGAGACCGAAAACATTGCCGGCAACACATTCAACTACCCCGCTCTTCACGGTGCAGCAATCATGAAAGCAGGATACTCGTTCGTTTCCACTAGTGTAAAAGCATTAGAGAATGGCGAGGTAGACCTCTCGGGCTATTGCGCTGTTGACATGATTATGGGTAAGCAAAAGGAGACTCCTACTGGACGTGGCGCGAAACCTTCTCGCTTCAAAGCTCTGACACCCGGCATCATGAACACATTGACCAATTACACCCGCAACGGCGGCAATGTGCTGATGACGGGCGCCTATGTAGCCAGCGACATCTGGGACAAAGACAAGCCAGCGTCAAATGAAACAAACTTTGCGCAAAACGTGATGGGCTACACTTGGGTAGACGGCCGTGCCACCCTACGTGGTGAGGCCTACAGCGTACCCAGTTCACTAAAGCTCAGCGATGGCATGAGCAACTTGAATTTCTACAACACGTTGAACAGCGATTTCTATGCAGTAGAGTCGCCCGACGCAATCAAGGCCAGCGACAGCCATGGAGCAACAATTCTGCGTTACAGCGAGAACAACATCCCCGCTGGCATCGCATCGAGCCGCAACGGCTACAAGACCGTGGTTGTGGGCTTCCCCTTCGAGACAATCAAGAATGAGAACGAGCGCAACGAGTTCATGGAACGCGTGCTTAAGTTCTTCTCCAACAATTAATGACAAGCTATACCAAGTAAAATGGAAGCGCCATTCCGCATACCAGTTGTCGTTTGCAACCAAACTGCAACCATTACAAGTTGTGATGGTGACATACAGCTTGGTGCTCACTTTGATAACAACTGCAATTCATGGCTTCATTCGTTGAGAGTTTTTGACGGCGAGAAGTCAAACTATGCGCTTTACATTTTACAGCCAACAAAAATCGAACTCGGCCACATGGCGTTGCGACGCATAATGAAGGTGGCACAAGACACCAATGCGGCTATGGTCTATTGTAACCATTACAATCGCAAGAGTGATACCTCACTTGTCAAGCATCCAGTTATAGACTGCCAAGAAGGATCACTGCGCGATGATTTCGATTTTGGGCCAGTAGTGCTGATTAGCAAAGATGCTTTATACAAAGCATGCACCGAAATAGATAAAGATATATTTCATCTACAACACTCAGGGTTCTATGCCGTAAGATTGGCACTATCTCGCATTGGAAGAATTGTGCACATTCCTGAATTTCTCTATATTAGCGACGAGATTGACTCGCGCAGTAGTGGAGAACGCATCTTTGACTATCAACTTGAGAGCGAAGCCGCGAAACAGAAAGAAATGGAAGCAGTGTGCACATGGCACTTGAAAAAAATAGGGGCTTACCTGGCTCCACAACAATATTGCAATGTGAATCTTACTCAAGGTGAATTTCCAGTTGAGTGCTCAATCATCATTCCTGTTCTCAACCGTGTGAAGGTCATTCGCGATGCCATTAAGAGTGTACTAGCTCAAGAGGCACCTTTCAAGTTCAACCTCATCGTCATCGACAATCATTCAACCGACGGTACCAGCGAAGCTATCGATGAGTTTGCCGGCGACCCACGTCTCATTCACATCATTCCCGAGCGAAAAGACTTGGGCATTGGCGGATGCTGGAATCTGGGCATTTACAACGAGCGTTGCGGCCGCTTTGCGATAGGGCTTGACAGCGACGATTTGTTCGCTACGCCCTCGGCAATAGACACAATGGTAAAGAAGTTCTATGAGGACAACGCCGCCATGGTTGTGGGCAGCTACAAAGTTGTCAATAACGACTTGCAAGAAGTGCCACCGGGCACAATCGCTCACCGTGAATGGACAATGGAAAATGGGCGCAACAACCTGCTGCGCGTGAACGGAATTGGTGGTCCTCGCGCTTTCTTTACCCCCATATACAGGGAAATATGCCTGCCATGCAGCAGCTATGGCGAGGACTATGGCATGTGCCTGATGCTCTCTCGCCACTATCGCGTGGGGCGTGTGTGGGACGTTATGACTCTTGCCCGCCGTGGTGATGACAACACCGACTCCAACCTCTCCATCGAGCAAGAGAACGCCTATAATATCTACAAAGACCGCTTGCGCACTTGGGAAGTGCAAGCACGACAGGCTCTAAATCATTTAGAAAATCAATAATCAAAAAATAAATATACAACCATGACAAAGATTAATTGTTTTATCCCCTTTGCCAACGCCGAGCAGGCACAGGCTACTGTTGATGGATTGAAGGGCAATCCAATAGTAAACAAAATCTTCTTGCTTGCCAACGAGGAAGCCCAGGGCACCATCGACGGCTGTGAAATGCTCAAGGTGAACAACCTCACATCTAGTGCCACTATCAAGGCTATCGCCGAGAAGAGCGACGCTTGCGTAACCATGCTTTACACCAAGTATGTAACGCTCAAGTTTGCGCCATTCGCCCTCGAGCGCTTCGTGAAGATTCTTGCCGACACACAAAGCGGTATGGTCTATGCCGACCACTACAACGTGACCGACAAGGGCGCCGACAAGGCTCCCGTTATCGACTACCAAATGGGGTCGTTGCGCGACGACTTCGACTTTGGCTCAGTTCTCGTGTTCTGCGCCGAATGTTTCAAGAAATCAGCAGCTGCAATGAAAGCCGACTATGAATTTGCCGGCCTCTATGACTTGCGCCTCAAGTTGTCGCAGCGTTGTCCCATCACTCACATCAACGAGTTCCTTTACAGCGATGTTGAGCTTGACACCCGCAAGAGCGGCGAGAAGATTTTCGACTACGTTGATCCACGCAACCGCGGCCGCCAAATCGAGATGGAAGCTGCCTGCACCGAGCACTTGAAAGAGATAGGTGGTTACTTGGCACCAACCAAGGTTGTTGGCGGCAAAGAAGTTCCCAACTTCAAACACATCGAGTTTGACCACGACAAGTTTGAGGTTGAAGCTACCGTAATGATTCCCGTGCGCAACCGCATCCGCACCATTCGCGACGCCATCGACAGCGTTCTCAAGCAGAAGACAGACTTCAAGTTCAACCTCATGGTTGTCGACAACTTCTCGACCGACGGTACCCGCGAGGCAATCGCTGCCTACGACGACCCACGCCTAATCCATATCATCGCCGACCACTATGACATGGGAATTGGCGGTTACTGGAACCTTGCCGCTCATCACGAGAAAGCCGGTAAGTTTGTTGTTCAGCTCGATAGTGACGACATGTACAAAGACGAGAATACATTGCAGACCATGGTCAACGCCTTCTATGAGCAGAATGTGGCAATGGTAGTTGGAACTTACCTGATGACCGACATCGACTGCAACCCCATTCCTCCCGGTGTTATCGACCACAAGGAGTGGACACCAGAGAATGGCCGCAACAATGCTTTGCGCATTAATGGTCTGGGCGCTCCACGCGCCTTCTACACCCCAGTGCTGCGCGACGTGATGCTCCCCAACGTTAGTTATGGAGAGGACTATGCATTAGGTTTGAACATATCTCGCACCTACCAGATTGGACGTGTGTATGAGCCCGTTTACCTGTGCCGCCGCTGGGACGACAATAGCGATGCCAATGCCGATGTGGTGAAGATGAACAATAACAACACTTACAAGGACCGCATGCGCACTTGGGAGCTTATGGCTCGCATCGCAATGAATAAAAAACAATGCTGTAAATGCTGCTAATTGAGCACATAGACAAATTATTCTCGCGTCAACTGCTTAACTGGCAGCTGGTGCAAGACAACTATGCTGCACTTGACAGGCTTGCTACCCGTGAGATAGTAATCCCTGTTGGTGACAGCATGCAAGACTCGCACATTGTCTTGCAATACAACCCCGAGCGGTTGAGGTCGTCGTCGGCAAGTATCGACGACGCCTCACTCAAGGCTCGACCTTGCTTCCTGTGCAGCGAGAACCAGCCCAAGGAGCAAGAAACGGTGGTGTGGGACAACCGCTACAAAATTCAAGTGAACCCCTACCCCATCTTCTCGCGGCACCTCACCATCTCGGCTATTGAACACACTCCACAACGCATAGATGGACGCATTGTCGACATGATGAGCATTGCCCACCAACTGCCAGAACATGTAGTGTTCTACAATGGACCCAAAAGTGGTGCTTCGGCGCCCGACCACATGCATTTCCAGGCTGGATTGAGAAGCCAACTACCCATATGCAATGAACTATTCAATGCTACTATAAGTCTGTTTGATGCCAACGAGAAAGGACTCTTTGGAATCATCACCCAGTTGGGGCGACCTGTGTTTTACATTGAGGCTTTAAGCATAGAACAAGGCGAGGAGTGGTTTAACAGCCTGCTCAAGGAGTTGCCTGTAAAGAGAGGCCATGACGAACCACTACTTAATGTGCTTTGTTGGCATGATGGCAACGGATGGTGTATAGCTGTGTTTCCACGCCGCAAGCACCGACCAGCATGTTATGGCACGGGTGAAGACCAGTTTATACTCAGTCCTGCATCGGTCGACATGGGAGGTCTGTGGGCAGTGGCACGAGAGGAAGACTTCAACAACCTCACTCTTCATGACGTGATGCTCATCTATTTGGATGTGTGTCTATCGCCACAAGATGTAGAGGAAATTTCTGAGAGATTAAGACAGTTTTATTATTCAAAAATATAATTATGGCACAAGTACCCCAAGTGAGAGTGGGCATAATGTCCGAACCAATAGTTGAGTTTGAATTCAACGGTGACTATCGTGTAGGAGGTGAGAAAGTAACCGGCAACCACCTGGCTCGTTGCGTCGACGGTATGGTAGAGTGGAATGGCAAGAAATACAGTGACATTCTTTTTGAGCCCACCAATGTCGACACCGACTCGTTCACTCTCGAGAATGTGACGATAGGTGTGAGCTTCCATTGGAAGCGCAAGGAGAACCAGACTTTCCGAGGCGCTCTACATTTGATCGTGGAGAACGACTGTATCACCACAATCAACATACTTTCGGTAGAGGAATATCTACTGAGCGTCATTTCAAGCGAGATGAGTGCTAATGCCTCACTCGAACTGCTCAAGGCCCATGCCGTTATTTCTCGCAGCTGGCTCTTGGCTCAAATCCATAAGGACAATGTGGCCACAGCGGCACATCCTGGACTGCATCAAGAGTATGAGACCAGCAACGAAGATGAAGAAATCAAGTGGTGGGACCGTGACGACCATGTAAACTTTGACGTGTGCGCCGACGATCACTGCCAGCGCTATCAAGGCATAACACGGGCCTCGACCGAGGCTGTTAGACATGCCATCGAAGCCACATGGGGACAAGTGCTCATGTATGGCAGCGAGTTGTGCGATGCACGTTTCTCCAAGTCGTGCGGTGGTGTTTATGAGGAGTTTGAGAACTGTTGGCAAGATGACCATCACCCCTATCTAGTTGCCCGTCGCGACGATGACGACGAGATGAACTTCCCCGACCTAACTCGCGAAGACAATGCGGCCGACTGGATTCTGTCGTCACCACATGCTCATTGCAACACCACCGACAAGGAAATTCTGTCGCAGGTGCTCAACGACTATGATCAGGAGACTACCGACTTCTACCGCTGGCGAGTGGAGTACACTCAAGAAGAAATAAGTCGCCTCATCAAGGAGCGCACTGGAGATGACTACGGACGCATCATCGACCTTGAGCCAGTTGCACGAGGCACTAGCGGAAGACTCTACAAACTTCGCATCGTGGGCGAAAAGATGACCAAAACCATTGGCAAGGAGCTCTCCATCCGCTATGCACTGTCGCCCTCATGTCTCTACAGCTCGGCTTTTATCGTTGAGAAAATCAACGAAGGCAAAGACGAATTCCCCGAAAAATTCATCTTGCGAGGAGCTGGATGGGGACACGGAGTAGGTCTGTGCCAGATAGGTGCCGCAGTGATGGGTGCAAAAGGCTATTACTATGACCAGATTTTGCTCCACTACTTCATCGATGCACAAATCAAAACAATCTACTAATTAGCATTCACATCAAAACAATATAACAATGAGCGCATTAACAAAATTCAAACAAAGCCCTTGGGCATGGGTACCTACTCTGTATTTTGCCGAAGGCATACCATATTTTATTGTTAACAACATCTCAGTGTTGATGCTTGCTAAGATGGGGGTACCAAATGGACAGATGGCATTATTCACAAGTTTGTTATATCTTCCTTGGACCATAAAACCCTTCTGGAGCCCGTTTGTCGACATAATTAGGACAAAACGCTGGTGGGTTATTGCAATGCAAGTGCTGATGTCGATTGCGTTCATCTTGCTAACACTTGCTATGCCTCATCCCGATGCAGCAACAATAGCCAGTGGTAAGACCCCTATTAGCATCTTCTATGTTACCCTTTTATTGTTCTCAATAGCCGCATTTGCCTCGGCAACCCACGACATTGCAGCCGATGGTTTCTATATGCTGGCTCTTACACAGAAGAATCAAGCCGCCTTTGTTGGAATTCGTAGCACTTTCTATCGCTTGTCATCCATTTTTGGACAAGGTGTGCTGGTGTATATTGCAGGACGTATCGAAACCAGCACTGGCGATATCCCATACTCATGGCGAATAACATTACTTGTTACAGCAGTTCTCTTCTGCATTATTACTTTATATCACACATTCTTTATACCCAAACCGTCGACCGACGTCTCATCTCTTGCAAAAGATGGCAAAAAAGCTAACGCAAGCCAGATTTTCACCGACTTGGGAGTGATGCTGATATTAGTGGCTTTAATTGGCCTTATTATTCCTTATATTATAATCTCTCTTTTATTGGCAAAAATAGGTATACCTATCTTTAAGAATTACCTTGAGAAAGGAGCAGACTGGCTTTCTGGGTTCAGTGAGTTTGGACGCACATTTGTAACATTCTGTAAAAAGCCAGGCATTTGGCTTGCGATTATATTTATGTTACTTTATCGCTTGCCTGAGGCTTTCTTGATTAAAATGTGCACTCCATTCCTCGTTGCCGCTAAAAATGTGGGAGGTTTAGGACTGTCAACCGAGGGAGTGGGTATAGTATATGGTACCATCGGCGTGCTTTTCCTAACCATTGGCGGCATTCTAGGAGGTATCTACGCTTCAAAAGTTGGACTCAAAAAATCCTTATGGTGGATGGCTGCATGCATGACACTGCCATGTCTCACATTTGTATATCTTGCTATCTGGCAACCCGATAGTATTATCAACATAAGTATTGCAGTGGCTATTGAACAGTTTGGTTACGGTTTCGGATTCACAGCTTATATGCTCTATATGATTTACTTCTCGGAGGGTGAATTCAAAACTTCACATTATGCCATTTGCACAGCGTTCATGGCTTTGAGTATGATGATTCCCGGAATGTTTGCCGGCTACATACAAGAAGCAATTGGCTACGTGAACTTCTTCTGGATGGTAATAGCATGTTGCGTTGCAACACTAATAGTTACCTTCCTCGTAGACCGCAAGATTGATCCCGAGTACGGCCTCAAGTAATTCAAAGTTTTAAAATAATAAACTAATATGAAACGACACATTATATTGATGGCTCTTGCGGTGGTGGCTATGGCTGCCAGCGCGGTGGTTAAGCCTGGTATTGAAGTGCTGCGCGATGGTGGTTTCAAGGAGCTGCAAGGCAAGCGCGTGGGACTAGTTACCAATCCCAGCGGTATCGACAATAACCTTAAATCAACAGTCGATATTCTCAATGAAGCTAAAGGAGTGAAACTTGTAGCACTCTTTGGTCCCGAACATGGTGTACGTGGTAATGCTCATGCTGGCGACAAAGTGGCCGATGCTATTGACCCAGCCACTGGCGTGAAAATGTACTCTCTCTATGGCAAGACCCATGAGCCTACAACCGAGATGTTGAAAGACATCGACGTACTCATATACGACATCCAGGATATTGGCTGCCGCAGTTACACGTTCTATGCCACAATGGGCGTGTGCATGCAAGCATGTGCCAAGCACAACAAGGAGTTCATGGTACTCGACCGCCCCAACCCTTTGGGAGGTAACAAGGTAGAAGGAAACCTTGTTGAACCTGGTTATTTCTCGTTTGTAAGCAAATATGCTATACCCTACCTCTATGGCCTAACTCCTGGCGAACTTGCCCAGTACCTAAACGAGGAGGGCATTATAGGCAAGGAGTCGAAGACCGGCAAGAAATGCCGTCTCACCGTCATCCCCATGGAAGGCTGGACTCGCGACATGAAATTCCGCGACACTGGAATGCCCTGGGTGCTTCCATCACCACAGATTCCCGCTCCAGAGAACGCATTTTTCTATCCAGTGAGTGGAATTCTAGGTGAATTGTACATTTTCAATACCGGCATTGGTTACACACTGCCATTCGAGTGCTTTGCCGCCTCATGGATTGATGCCGAGGAGCTTGCCAAGAACATGAACGCATTAAACCTTCCGGGAATGCATTTCCGCCCCATCAATTACAAACCGTTCTTTGCCCTGAGCGTGGCAGTCGACAAATCATTGCAGGAAGTGCATGGCGTGCAGATTTATATCACCGACTTTGACAAGGCCAATCTCGTACTCACTCAGTTCTACTTCCTACAAGTGATTCACGAGATGTACCCCAAGCAGGAGCTCTTTGAGCAAAATCCCAAGCGCTATGCGATGTTCGACAAAGTGTGCGGTACCAAGGAGATTCGCGAACGTTTCTGCAAGCGCTACAAAGTTGCCGATATCATCGACTACTTCAATAAAGATACCGAGACCTTCAAGGCAAAATCAAGCAAATATTATCTCTATCAATAATCTAGAAAATCCAGGATTTCTAGAATATCTAGCAAAAAATGGACGCGAGCCACAAGACATATCTCAAGCGCATCAGGGAATTCATTCCCAAGGAGCGCATCTACACCGATGACCTGCACTGCTTAGCGTGGGGCACCGATGCTGGCTTCTACCGCAACATTCCGCAGGTGGTGGTGCGTTCGAAGAACGAGCAGGAAGTGTCGCAGCTGCTCGCCATTGCAAGCGAGATGCAGCTGCCAGTCACATTCCGCGCCGCAGGCACCAGCCTGAGCGGACAGACCAACACCGACTCTATCCTCATAGTCGCTGGCAAGAACTGGGAAAACTATGAGGTGGCTCCCGATGCCAGCTACATCAAGCTGCAACCAGGGCTTGTGGGCAGTGAGGTCGACAAGATTCTCGCTCGCCACAACCGCGCTTTCACCCCCGATCCCGCCAGTAAAAACTCGGCGATGGTGGGTGGCATTGTCATCAACAACGCCAGTGGAATGAGCTGCGGAACCCACGCCAACAGCGACCGCATGATGCTCTCGATGCGCATAGTCCTTGCCGACGGCACAATTCTCGACACTGGCGACAAGCGCAGCCGTGATAATTTTAGTTTGGCTCACCCACAATTCATAAAGCGCATTGAGGAAATTCGTGACCGCGTGATGGCCGACAAAGAACTTGTTGAGCGAATCCGCCGCAAGTATTCCATCAAGAACGTCACCGGCCTGAACATCTCTCCACTTGTGCTATATAATGACCCCTTCGACATCATCACCCACCTCATCGTGGGCAGCGAGGGCACACTTGCCTTTGCCAGCGAATTCACAATGAAGACAGGTCACCTCTACCCCTGCCGTGCCAGCGCTATGCTCTATTTCCAGGACATGCGCGAGTCGTGTGAGGCAGTGGTGGCGATGAAGAAAGGCCCTGTGCACTGCGCCGAGATTCTCGACAAGAAATCGCTCGCCAGCGTTGACGACAATACTGGCGAAGGCCTTACTGCAGTCCTTATCCAGACCTTTGCCGACAGTAAGGATGAGCTACAAAGCAACATCGACAAGATAATGGCGATTCTTGAGCCGTTCCACCTCTATGTGCCTGCCGTCTTCACCGACGACCCAAAGGTCTATGGCAAGTATTGGGCTATCCGTTCGGGAATCTTCCCAAGCGTTGGTGGGACCCGTCCACTTGGCACCACGGTTCTAATCGAGGACGTTGCATTCCATATCGAAGACTTGCCACAGGCTACTGTCGACCTTGCTCAAATGCTTGAAGACTATGGCTATGACGACAGTTGCATCTATGGTCATGCACTTGAGGGCAACTACCATTTCATCATTTCTCAGTCGTTTGACACACAGGAAGAAATAAAGCGATACGAAAACCTCATGCGAGCAGTAGTCGAGCTGGTAATTGACAAATATGACGGTTCGCTCAAGGCTGAGCATGGAACAGGTCGCAACATGGCTCCATTTGTCAAGAAAGAGTGGGGTGAAAAGGCCTATCAGGTGATGCTCGATGTAAAGCAACTCTTCGACCCCAAGGGTATTTTGAATCCCGGTGTGATTTTCAATGACGACCCCGAGTGTTTTATCAAGAACCTCAAACCCATGCCGCTGACCAACGACAACGTAAACAAGTGCATTGAGTGCGGATTCTGCGAGGTTAATTGCGTGAGCAGCGGACTGACGCTCTCCTCACGCCAGCGCATCATCGTGCAGCGCGAGATTTCTAGATTAAAAGAATCAGGCGAAGACCCAGTGCGTTTGAAACGCCTCAAGAAACAATATAAATACTACGGCGAAGCAACCTGCGCAGCCGACGGCCTTTGCTCAACCTCATGCCCAATGGGCATCAATGTGGGCGAACTCACTCACGACCTACGTGCCGAACAACATCACAAGGGCACAGTGGCTCACAACATTGGCAGCTATGTGTCACGCCATTTCGCGACGACCAAAGGCAGCATCAAATCTCTGCTCTACGTTGCCAGTGCAGTACACTCTTTGCTTGGCGACAGTGGTGTGAATGCAGTAGGTAAAGCTATGCATGCGATTGGTGCGCCATTATGGACTCCTTCCACCCCTAAGCCTCACAAGATGAAGGCACCAAAGCAACCCGCAAGCGACAAGAAAGTGGTATACTTCCCCAGCTGCCTCAACCAAGCATTGGGTCGTGGCAAGCATGGCGTGGAGATTGATCTCGTTGACAAAGTGGTCGCTTTCTTAAACAAGGCTGGATGGGAAGTCATCTATCCTGAGAACATGAACAACCTGTGCTGCGGTATGATTTGGAACAGCAAGGGTATGCCCGATGTTGCTCAATCCAAAACCGACGAACTTGAACAGGCATTGCTCAAGGCGAGCGATTGCGGAAAGCTGCACGTTGTGTGTGACCAGAGTCCCTGCTTGCACCACATACGTGAGCACATGAAAAAGATTAAGCCGCTGGAGCTCATGGAGTTCATTCACGACTATGTGGCACAAGACCTGGAGTTCACACCAACCAATGAGCCCATCGCTCTGCACCTCACCTGCTCGTCAAAACTCATGAAGATTGACGACAAAATACTTGACCTAGCCAGACGATGCTCAACCAGCGTACTTGTGCCTGAGGGAGTGGGCTGCTGCGGATTTGCCGGCGACAAGGGTTTTACACATCCCGAGCTCAACGCCTATGCTCTGCGCAAGCTGCGGCCCCAAATCGAGAAAGCAAACATCAAGCGCGGCTTTAGCAACAGCCGCACCTGCGAGATAGGATTGACAACCCACAGCGGCATCCCTTACCAGTCGCTAATCTACTTGATAGACGAAGTTAGTAAAGCAGTAAAATAGCAGAATAGAAAAACTCTTCATAATTATCAACAAAGAGATATGGCAAAAAATAACAAACGACTCCTCTCGCTCGACATATTGCGAGGCATCACCATAGCTGGTATGCTCCTGGTCAACAATCCAGGCAGCTGGAGCCATCTTTACACTCCATTGGAGCATGCAGAGTGGATAGGGCTCACCCCCACCGACCTGGTGTTCCCGTTCTTCATGTTTGTAATGGGTGTGTCGATGTATTTCTCGCTTAGCAAATTCAAGTTCAACCTAAGCGGTAGCTTGATGTTAAAGATTTGCCGCCGCACCATCGTCCTATTCCTGATTGGATGGGTAGTTCAATGGTTTGGCATGTGGCTGAGAGGGCTTTACAATCCCGAATCGCAATTCTTTGCCGACATGTTTGGAAAGCTGCGCATCTTGGGCGTGTTCCAACGCTTGGCGCTTGTCTATTTCTTTGGCTCGATGATTGCCGTGCTTTTCAAGAGCAAATTCATCCCATGGATAATAGGTATTATCCTTGTTGTCTACGCTTTTATTCTTGGCTTTGGCAACGGATATGAGTTCTCGCTCGACAATATTCTCTCACGCATCGATTGCTCAATACTTGGTGAAGACCACATGTATCACGAGGAGGCTTTTGGCCAGAAACTCGCCCTTGACCCAGAAGGATTGCTCAGCACTTTGCCCTGCATTGCCCATATGCTCATTGGTTTCATGATGGGTAAGTGCATCAACACAGTGCACAACAACCGCGACCGCATTGTCGAGATTGCCGTGTGGGGCGCATTGATGCTTCTTGTGGGGTGGCTGTTGCAATATGGCATTCCATGCAGCAAGAAAGCTTGGACCTCGAGCTATGTGCTCATCACCTGCGGCATGGCGTCGTGCATTCTGGCCATGCTCATCTATGCCATCGATATCAAGGGCCACAACCGCTGGTGCCGTTTCTTCCAAGCATTTGGCATCAATCCTTTGTTCTGCTATCTGGTAGGAACAATCTTTGCCATAGCCTTTGGCACAGTTCGCTTTGGCACAAATGCCGCTGGCGACCCTATAACTATAAAATCTCTCATCTATGATGGCTGGAGTGCCATCACCACTACGCCCGAGGCCGCTTCATGCCTCTATGCCATCACCTTTGTGTTTATCACATGGTGCTTTGGATACATCCTCTACAAGAAAAAAATATACATCAAGATATAATTTGATAAGAAAAGAAATTCCGATTTTCTATCACAATCCCATTCACCGATAATTCAATAAACAACTTAAAAATATAACATTATGATTTTAATTGCTGACAGCGGCTCCACCAAGATTGACTGGTGTCTGCTTAACGGAAAAAAGAAAGTAGCACAAATCTTCACTACCGGCATGAACGCTCTGCTCATGACCGAGGAAGAAATGGCCGAGTGCATCATGACCGAACTCATGCCAAGCCTTCAAGGCTATGAGGTAACAGAGATTTACTACTATGGTGCAGGTATCATTAGCGATGAGATTAAGAACCAGGTCATAAATGCGCTCAAGCGCAATATGCCACACGTGACAAAAATTGAGGTCAACACCGACTTGCTCGCAGCTGCACGCGCATTGTGCCAGCGAGAGCCAGGCATCGCTTGCATCCTAGGCACCGGTAGCAACAGCTGCTACTACGACGGTGAGAAGGTGGTAGACAACGTTTCGCCACTGGGATACATACTGGGCGATGAGGGCAGCGGCGCCGTACTTGGCAAACTGCTCGTGGGCGATGTCCTCAAGAAGCAGCTTCCCGAGCACCTGTGCGAAAAATTCCTCAAGGAGTATAACCTTGACCGAACCGCCATCATCGAACGAGTGTATCGCAAGCCTGCCGCCAACCGTTTCCTTGCACAATTTGCCCCATTCATCGAGCGCAACATCAACGAGCCATCAATCCATGCCCTCGTGCTTCGCTCATTTACCGATTTCTTTGTTCGCAATGTGGCCAACTATCCACACTACAAGGAGCTTCCTTGCAACTTTGTGGGCTCTATAGCTTTGTTGCAGAAGGATGTTCTCATCGAGGCAGCAAGCAAGCTTGGCATCACCATTGGCAACATCATCCAAGCCCCAATGGAAGGCCTCATCAAGTACCACTCTAATTAATCCAGATCTACTAGGGCATTTTGATTGTCCACAAAACCAGAAAAACAGATAATTTATAACTTAACACTTACTAAGTTATGGCTTTTATTAAAATTAGCGAACAGCCTTCTCTCTATAATGACCTTGAGAAGAAGAGTGTTCATGAGCTATTGACTGAAATCAACCAAGAAGACCACAAGGTCGCCGACGCTGTGCAGAAGGCCATTCCTCAAATCGAGAAACTCGTCACTGGCATCGTCGAGAGGATGAAGCGCGGTGGCCGCATCTTCTACATGGGTGCGGGCACCAGCGGTAGGCTTGGTGTGCTCGACGCTAGCGAGATTCCACCCACATTCGGCATGGATCCGGGATGGATTATTGGCCTTATTGCAGGTGGCGACTATGCCTTGCGCAACGCTGTGGAAAACGCCGAAGACGATGAGGCTCAAGGATGGAAAGACTTGCAAGAGCACAATATCACGAGCAACGACACCGTGATTGGCATTGCTGCAAGCGGCACCACTCCCTATGTGATTGGCGCCTTGCGCGACGCCCGCGCTCATGGGTGTCTCACTGCAGCCATCACAAGTAACCCCGACGCTCCCATCAGCCAAGCAGCCGAGATACCTATCGAGATGATTGTCGGGCCCGAATATGTTACCGGCAGCAGCCGCATGAAGAGCGGCACGGGACAGAAACTCATCTGCAACATGATTTCAACCAGCGTAATGATTCAGATGGGACGCGTGAAAGGCAATAAAATGGTGAATATGCAGTTAACGAACCAAAAACTCGTTGACCGCGGCACCCGCATGGTGGTCGACGAGTTGGGACTATCTTACGACGAGGCCAAGCGTCTGCTTTTGCTTCACGGCAGCGTGAAAAAAGCCTGCGATGCCTATCGTGGAATTACAGAATGAAAGAATAACAAATCTTCAATCTCTACACACATTATGAAACGCTTTCTATTAATAACAATAGCCGCCATAGCAGCAGTCACTGCAATGCAAGCTCAAGCGCCTGAGCGAACTGCCAATCAAGACAAGTATTATGTGCGCCGAGCAACTCACTTCGATGATCTGCCAGTGTACCATCGCGACATCATTATGCTTGGCAACAGTCTCACCGATGGTGCCGAGTGGAATGAACTGCTCAAGAATCCAAACGTGAAAAACCGTGGTATCATTGGCGACATAGTGCAAGGTCTGTATGAACGCATGGAGCCCATACTCAAGGGTAAGCCTCGCAAAATCTTTATTCTCAGCGGTGTTAATGATGTCTCCCATGGAGTAGATGGCGACAGCATAGGGCGAGCCATGGAGAAGCTCATAGTCCTTATCAAGAAACGCTGTCCACGAACCAAGATTTACCTGCAGTCGATGCTGCCCTTCAATACCAATGTGCAGATGTGGAAGCTGCTTGAAGGTCGTGAGCAAGTTGTGATTGACGGAAACCGAGCCATGGAAGAGGTGTGCAAGCGACAGGGGGTAACCTGGATTAACCTCTACCCTCTTTTTGTAGACAAGAACGGTAAGCTGCGAGAGGAACTCACTAACGACGGCCTGCACCTGCTAGGCCCCGGCTATCTCATTTGGCGTGACGCCATCTGGAAATATACACGATAGTTTTTATAATCACCCTATACGCTAACGGCACATTCTGTTTATCTTACGGAATGTGCCTTTAATTTATTATTTAGCTCTGTTCGTTGTATTTTTTTGGAGATTCTTCATTATTGGCCTACCTTTGCTCCTTCTTTTAAGAATTAATACACATATATACTAAACCTAACTTATCATTTTAGATGACAAACAACAAATTTATTGCCATTTTCATGCTGTGCATGAGCGTGGTTTTTATTACTAATGCCGCCCCTGTCACACTTGAGCAGGCAAAACAAGAAGCCGAACAATTTGTGCTCAAGAACAAGAATGAGCAGCTAAAACTTAACGTGGCTAAGCGCGCAAGCAAGAAACTGAATGCCACAAGCAGCGATGCCGCATTCTATGTGTTCAATGTTGGCAACAATCAGGGTTTCGTAATCGTCTCGGGCGATGACCGCACCAATCCCATTCTGGGTTACAGCGATGAAGGTTACTTTGATAACAACAATGTGCCCTCCAACATGAAGGCATGGCTCGATGATTATGCTATGCAAATCTCACTACTCGACCTAGTAGAACCTTCAATGATCAAGAGCGTGATTGCAGCACCACGAACTAAAAATATAGTCGATACTCGCAACTCTATCGCGCCACTCATTACCACCAAGTGGGACCAGGCACGCCCTTACTGGAACAAATGCCCACAGGTCCAGAACGAGGACGGCGAGTATGAGCCCTCCTACACTGGCTGCGTGGCAACCACCATGTCGCAGATAATGAAATATTACAATTATCCCGCACAGACCACTCAGGTTATTCCTAGCTACCAATATGGCTACGGCACAGGAAACATGGGAGAGTATATCACCCAAACCACCGAAGACCTGCCCGTCACCACATTTGACTGGGCACACATGCTCGATAGCTACAACGGCAGCGAGGACCAGGTTTATACCGACGCTGTGGCAACACTAATGCTCTATGTGGGCCATGCCGCTCACATGACCTATGCTCTCACCGCTTCGGGCACTACCGACCCCTATATTCCAAAGGCTTTCAACAATTACTTTGACTACAACGCCCAGCTAGTTTATCGCAGCGACTATGACCAGCAGACATGGGAAGATATGGTTTATCAGGAACTCGTTGCCGGCCGTCCCATGGTTTACAACGGTCGTGCAGGCAGTGGCGGCGGACACTCTTTTGTGTGCGACGGCTATGAGATGGGCGACTATTACCACATCAACTGGGGCTGGGGAGGCCTGGGCAACGGATACTTCCAGCTGGCAATCATGAATCCTCACGCTGCCGGCATCGGTGCCTCGACCAGTGCCGAGGGCTACAACATCGACCAGACCGCCATCATTGGCATCACTCCTGGCTACAGTGGCCAAGGCCAAGTGAATCATGTGCTCACCGTCTACAACATGTACTACTCAGGCAACCGTGAGTTAGAACGTGGCAGCAATGGCTTCTCGCTCTACAAGCGCCGCCAGGTGGTTGTGACCGCCGAGGACCATATCGATGACGGTACCAAGTATGCTCGCGGCATAGCCCTCTACGACAGCAACAACAACTTCGTGGAGATGATTGCAAGCATGACTTACTATTCAAGCGCTATCTCGGTTACCGACAAGTGGCCCGACAGCAACAGCTCGACCTATTACTACTTTGGCAAGAACATTTCTAACGGCACCTATAAGATTGTGCCCGTATGCCAGGTGCAGGGCACCAGCGAATGGATTCCAATGCTTGAGAGCGACCGCTACTACATTGAGATGACTGTGAGCGGCAACACAGCGACACTGGTCGACCACCCGCTCAACGACCTCACTTCAACAAACTTTGAGTTCACTGGCGACCACAGGGTGGGCGCTGCCGAGCAATGCCATGTCACAGTTCAGAACAACAGCGACGACCGCTTCTCGGGCAAGCTCTTCCTCTATGTGAGCAACGAGCAGATTGACGAGTACGGCGAATACACCACAGTGGTCGAGGCCGAGATTCCTGCCCATGGCAGCAAAGTTGTGACCTTCAACTTCACTCCACAAAATGCCGGCACCAAGACCGCACAACTGTCGCTCTACGACAGCAGCATGGGTGGCGGCAAGATTCCAGGCACCGGCAGCGTTACCATAGCAGCAGCTCCTGCTGTTGTGCCAATGGACCTTTCGGTGGTTATCGAAGCCACCAACGCCGTTGACGGCATTATCTACGACACTCACGCACGTTTCAAGGTCGACGTCACCAACAATGCCGATGGCGAGTTCAACCGCTACTTGCTCGCTCCATTGTTCATCGTGGAGAATGGCTCGGGCACTATGGTAACTTACCAGCAGACCACCCTGCGCATTCCTGCACATGAGACAGTTACTCTGTACTATGACTTCGACAACCTCGCCTACGGCTCGACCTATGCTCTTAACATTTATGGACGCAACGAGAACGAGCAGACGGTGAACCTGGTTGAGCCCGGACATTCTGTATACTATCAGGTGCAGCGCGGTCTCGTGACTTGGGACGGTACCAGCATGGTGGGCAACAGTGGTCCTGCCAGCGGCAACATCACAATTCCTGCCAATGCTCTCGCAGCGCGTCTCGAAGGCCTCGACATCACTAGCGTCACTCCAAGCGGCAACCCCAATACCATCTACTTCATTGGCGAGAACGAGAGTGTGCCTAACGGACTTGCTGGCTTGAACGTCGTTAAGGGCGCCACTGCACAAAGCATCGCCCTCAAGGATGGTTACGGCTACTTCATCCCACAGAGCTTCACCGCTCAGAGCATCACCTATGAGCGCACATTCACCAAGGCTCGCCAAAACGGCGTTGCCGAGAACTGGAGCACCATCGTGTTGCCTTTCACTCCTGCCGCTTGCTCGGCAAGCAACGGCCTGTGGATTGAGCGCTTCGCTCAAGAAGAGAACGGCAAGGTGAAATTTGCCGAGGTGCAGAACATCGAGGCCAATGTGCCTTACATCATCTCAATTGACAAGACTGCTGGCCTCATCAACACTCCAATCACCTGGAGTGCAAGCAATGCATTGCTCAAGGCAGAGCCCATAGCCTACACCAGCGGTGACACCTATATGATGGCCGGCACATTTGTTCAGCAGAGCCTTGAAAATATCTACAACGCTAATGCTGCAGGGGCAATGGCACAATGGGGCAATGGCACCATAGCTCCATTCCGAGCTTACTTCAAGGAGCTTATTGCTCTTGACAACCATGCCAACATCCTGTTCCCAGGCGAGGCACAGCAACAGCAAAGTATTCCTGGCGATGTGAATGGTGATGGACAGGTGACAAGTGCTGACATTACAGCTCTTTACAGCTTCATTCTCAACAGCGATGCCAGTGCAATAGTGAATGGAGATCAAGATGGAGATGGAAACATCACATCAAGTGACGTTACCACCGTCTATTCTATCCTTTTAGGTAATTGATTAATAACGTACTGAACTATGAAGGCGCCTCTAAATGAGACGCCTTCTTTTTTTGTTCCATATTGAAGGTTTAAAATATGCTTATTCCACCTCAGGAACGCAATTTTTAATGATAACAGGAATGGTATTAGCTTCGATGTCATGGGATGTGATGGTGAGCTGCACCATGCATGCGCGAGAATTGATGTCGCGTTGCTGATCAAAGATAAAATTTCCAATGCTGTAATAAATACTTTTTCCTTTATATCGCTCGATGCTTTGCATGGTGTGGGTGTGGTGACAGATGAGGCAATCGGCTCCGGCGTCAATGAGCTGATGTGCCTGACTAAGTTGCTGGACTGCTGGTCGCAGCATGTGCTCAGCTCCCCAATGCAAGCTCACGATGACACAGCAGCCTGGGTCATGAGCCTTGAGGTCTTTAACTCTGGCAACAAGACTATCGAAGCTTTCCTGGCTCACACTGGGCTTACCAGGTAAGTAGGATGTGTTTTCAAGAGCAAGTCTGAGCGAAGCCAGCATGTAGACATTGCGAGGTGCTGTGGCAAGGAGCACAGGCATGGCAGCCTCGTCCATAGTCTCTCCAGCCCCAATGGGTATCATTCCAGCTTTAATAATGTTGTTGCGGGTGTCGATAAGACCTTCCCGCCCCTGGTCGATGCTGTGATTGTTGGCGAGGTTCAAGTGAGTGATGCCGTGTTCCTTGAGAGTGACGAGCCACTCGGGTTCCCCTCGGAAAATATAATTCTTGAAAACCGGTTTCTCAATTTTTGTTGCCGGGCATTCCAGATTGGCGACAACCAGCTGCGACATGGCAAAAACCGAGTCGATTGATGGAGAGAAGAGACAATTGGCATCGCCATTACGACTCACAATGTGCTTGCGCACACCACGGTCGAGCAACACGTCGCCAGTGAATGTTATGGTCAACGTGTCGCTCGCCTGCAATGCTAGAGCCGCCATTGCCAATGCAATGACAAAAAGCGATTTAACAACCCGTGCTATAGAAGTAATATTCATTGTCAACAGGCTTGCCATCGAGAGGCACCAACAGCTCTTTCATCCACGATGGAATTCCCTTGTCGGGGTGAGTAATGAGCTGTTCCTGCCACTCCTCGTCGGTTATGCGTGGAGCTGCAACATCTTCCTGGAACTCACGATAAGAGAACACCGCTCCTCTTGTAAGGTAGAGATATCCACCAATCTCAACCGCAACATAGATTTCATACGCAGGACCGACTGCCCCATAGAGAACGCTCTTTTGGGGATTGTTGTCGGCATTGGCAGTATAAACATCGGCTATCAAAGCAATGCTCTTGTCGGCGCCACTAACCTCATTGTTCCATCGAGCGCCAGGTTCAGCACCTATGATTTGAAGTGTGATATATTCGAATGTTGACCCAATCACCTTGATGTGGTCATATTCCTCTCTGGTTAGAGCCGCACCTTTCAACTCCTTGTTGCTCACGTTGAGGAAGAACTCGGCTTCCTCAAGCATTTGGTTGGTCACATTTTCCATTTCACTGGTAATCATACTGTTATCAGCAAGTACCGAGTGAGTGGCTTGAAGCAGTTCTATGGCCTTGGTCCAATAAGCGACATTAGGCTCAACATATCCCACCACATAGGGATTGGGTAAATCTCCACCGCCACATTCTGCGCCCATTGGCTGCTTAGCATAGAGGATAGCATCGTGCTTGAGCTCGGCCCACGAAGCCAGTGCTGAGTTCAGACTTTTCTTTTCCCACTTCATGGTTCTCATGAAGTAGGGAAGGCTCTTGTCGTAATACTTGTCGGTGAGAGACTGCAGAGAAGACATCCACATGTTAGCAACGCTAGATTTCCAATCAATCTCCCCCATGCGTTTCTTCATGCGGTTCATGTTGTCCATGTATTTATCCCACTTATTGTTCTCCTCCAGTTCGCTGACAAGAATGCGCAATGCGCTTTCGGTTCCCATAGCTGCAAAGATGTCAAGTCCCTTGGGCACATCGCGCTTAGTGGGCATGCTTTCATAGTCAACCATCTCTTGCAACACTTCGGCGTCGGGCATGTAACGCTGTGGCATAAAATTGATTTTGCAATGGCTGCTATACTCATATTTTGGCCTAATGCGAGTCATCTCATCATCCTTTTTCTCGATTGCAGCTTTCACACGGTTGAGATCGACATCTTTAGTCATGTACTTTGTGATACCTGCCCCGTCGGCTTTCATGATACTGTAGATGTCGAGAAGGCCCAGATTGTCGGGATTGCCCATGAGGAAAGCAATGGGCTGGTCGATTGACTTATAAATCTTGGTATATTTGGCATTTGCACCTATTTCGCTTGCCATGAGCAGCGCAGCTCGCAGCTGGTCGGGCTTGTCACTACCGAAAGGTGCGTTTTGCAGCCACATCATGCCCATGAAATAACGCTTCAAAGCATCGCTTCGAGTGTAATGGCCTCGTGGCCTATAGATGTTATAAATAAACTTCACCTCATTATAATCGAGAAAATCGGAATACTCACTTTTAGCCGCTTTTATATGATCGAGTTCGGCTTGTGCCATTGCCTTATACTTAGCAGGCAGAGCGGGCAGAGGCTTTCCAGTAAAGAGCGAATGTGCAATGGCAAAATAGGTCGCATCACGCTGTGCCGCTTCCTTCATGTTACCCTTGCTGGATGCCGCCTTCTTGGTCATCGAGTCATAGAGCTTCTTGGTAAAATCGCTCATAACTGGCAGCATCTTTTCCTCCTCCATAGAACGGAGCATATAGTCAAAATACATGTGGAAAGCCTGCAGATACAAGTCGGTAGTCACAAAACTCGGGAACTCGTGATAATCATTGTTCTCATAAATTTGGAAAAGCTGCATTGTAGTGCCCGGAACGATGGCAAAGCCATTGCTAGTGAGCACATTGTTAAAAGCCTTGGGCATATTCTCCAGCTGCATGGGGTTGGCAAGGTTTGACAAATTGGGCCCCATGCTTGGGTTGCTCTTAGTTCCCAGGAGCATAACGTTATTATGGAGCAAGTTTTCCTCAGCTTTATTGAGTTTTTCGATAAAAGCCTTCTCCTCGGCAGTGTAGCCAATGGGCGGCAATTTCTCCTGTTTCACCTGGTTGCCAGAGGCATCCCATTCAATTCCCGCGCGTTGCTGAGCAATGGGGATATACCACGACGTTGCGTCAAAGAGCCTTCTGAGCTCAGACTGCTCCACCAACTCGCCCTGTCGTGCCGCCAGAGCTGTTCGAAGCACTCTGATTTCATAGACATTAAGCTTAGAGACATCCATGTTTAGGTCGATGTTCTCCTTGAGCGTCTCAACATCGATTCCTGCTTCTCCAGGAATAACGATGCTTGGTTTTGCATCTTGTGCCATAGCTTGGCTGAGCACAAGCAGCGACACCACAATAAGTAATAAAAACCGTTTCATGACTTTATTGTTTATTAATATTAAGGAATTGATAACTTTCTTCAATTGTTTTGAAAGATGCAACGCATTCAGTCCATCCCATGCCAAAGCCTTGCCAAGCATAGTCGTTGATAAAGTATTCTCCCCCATCGTTCATCACCTCGATGGCCCGCAACTTGTTGCCCTCGACAGTGAAATCGATCAATTCACCACCCAAACGGCTCGACAGCCACAACGGTCTAATGAGTCCATGGTAGTTCTTGAAGATGAATACCCTGCGACTGGGCTCGGTGAAGAAGCGCGACTTGGTGTAAACGCCCACGAGAGCGTCATCGATGCCGTCGTTGTTGATATCGGCTGTGGCAAATCGATAAACTTGATAGGGCAGCTTCCATGTCGCAATTTTACCTCCATTATCTAATGAAAGCACCCAAAGCGAATCGTTTTTCTGCTCTATTGTAAACTGCTGAGCTACAGCTGTAAAAGGCAGCAAAAAACAAGCAACCGCAACAATAGCACCTAATAATATGGTACTTGTTGCGGATTGCCTTGATATGTTAAGGGCTCCAACCATGGCGAAGAGAGGGATAAAGAGTGTGGCTAAGAGCTTATGATTATATTCTCGATTGTTCTTTAATCGATGATGAGCATGGCATCGCCATAGCAACCAAACTGGTACTTCTCGTCGATAGCCACCTTATAGGCCTGCATCACGGTCTCATATCCACCAAAAGCGCAAGCCAGCATGAGCATTACTGAGTAAGGCATGTGGAAGTTGGTAACCAACGCATCGGCAGTAGTGAAATCATAAGGCGGGAAGATGAACTTGTTGGTCCATCCGTCGAAAGGCTTAATTTGTCCATTCATGCTAACCGAGCTTTCCATAGCACGCAGAGTTGAAACACCAATTGCACACACCTTGTGTCCATTCTCTCGACGTGCGTTAACACGTTCGGTAACATCTTCGGGAATTATCATCTGCTCGCTGTCCATGCGGTGCTTTGTGAGGTCTTCCACATCAATACTGCGGAAACTTCCCAGTCCCAAATGAACAGTGATATACTCATCGCAGATGCCTTTTATCTCCATGCGCTTGAGAAGCTCACGGCTGAAGTGCATGCTTGCGGCAGGAGCGACAACGGCGCCTTCGTTGCGTGCGAAGATAGTTTGATATCGCTCTTCATCCTCGGGCTCCACCTCACGATTGATATAGTAGGGCAATGGAGTGAATCCCAAAGAGTATAGATTGTGCTTGAATTCATCGTGATCTCCATCGTAAAGGAAACGCAGCGTGCGTCCACGGGAAGTGGTGTTGTCGATTACCTCGGCCACCATACCCTCGTCAAGCCCGAAATAGAGCTTGTTGCCGATGCGAATTTTGCGTGCAGGCTCCACGAGTACGTCCCACAGCTTGTGCTCCTCGTTGAGTTCGCGCAGCAGGAAGACCTCAATCTTGGCACCTGTTTTTTCCTTGTTTCCGTTTAGCTTTGCCGGAAAGACCTTGGTGTCGTTGAAAATAAAAGTGTCTTCGTTGTCGAAATAATGGATAATGTCCTTGAAAATGCGATGTTCAATCTCGCCAGTCTTGCGGTGAAGCACCATCAATCGTGCTTCATCACGGTTTTGTGAGGGATGTAACGCAATTAGTTCGCTGGGCATTCCATTGTCAAATTCCGATAGTTTCATGTGCTGATGTATGATTAAGTTATTATTAGACTTGTAAAGTGTTGAAAAGTTACACTTTCAAATAAATAATTATTTTGTTTTTTTATTCATTGCAATTACAATTGCGATTGCCTAGTTTTTCTAGCCCTAAGCCTTGCTTCTTGCTCGGCTTTTCGGGCACGAGCCATTGCTCGGTTGTGCTCCCGTTCCCGTTCCAAGCGTTCCTGCTCGGCGCAATCGGGCGACACCATTTCCTCGGTTTCGAGCTGAGTAAGGAGCGAGTCAACGCTCAAGCAATTCTCAACTCTTATATCGCCAATGCGAGTGCGCCTGAGTGCCGTGAGATGAGCACCGCTACCGAGTGCCACGCCTATGTCTCGAGCCAAGGCACGGATGTAGGTGCCCTTGCTACACACAACCCTGATGACTAGAGACGGCTCTTGCGGCAGCCCACATTCCATGAGCTCTATCTCGTCGATGACGAGTGTTTTGGCGCGAATTTCCACCTCGCGCCCCTTGCGTGCGAGCTTGTAGGCTGGCTTGCCATCAATTTTGCACGCCGAAAAGGCTGGTGGCACCTGCTCAATGGTCCCCGTAAATTGCTCTCGTAACACTTTTTCCACCTGCTCCCGTGTTATGTGCTGCCAGGGATAGGTGGCATCGACTTGCGTCTCAAGGTCGAACGAGGGCGTAGTCTCGCCTAGACGTATGTGGGCAATGTACTCTTTAACGCCAGCTTGCAACTCCTCGATTCGCTTTGTTGCCCGTCCAGTGCAGATGGTCAAAACCCCAGTGGCAAGTGGGTCGAGAGTGCCGGCATGACCCACGCGCAGACTCTTGATATCAAGCCTCTTGCGCAGCCGTGCACGCACTTTTTTAACCACCTCAAAGGAAGTCCACTTGAGAGGTTTGTCGATGTAGAATATTTCGCCTTCTATGGGGTTGAGCATATAATGATTTTCAGACAATTAATGACAACGTGTCCTTTGATTCTTTATTAAGGACAATTGACTCGGCAATTTGGTCAACTCAATGGAATCGTTTAATCTACCATTTGGAGAGAATGGCCTGTGAAAAGTAAGGCCAAGATAATGGCTCCAACAATGATTCGGTACCAACCAAAAGCCTTGAAGCCATATTTTGTCAGGAATGACACAAACCACTTCATAGCGAGTAGTGCCACCACGAATGCTACCACACAGCCCAGAATGAGCATGGTGATATTGTGCGACGTGGCCCATGACGCATCTTCCTTGAGCAGGTCGAGCAAGTCGAGCAGCGTTGCTCCTGCCATCGTGGGCACAGCAAGGAAGAACGAGAACTCGGCAGCCCGCTTACGCGTGAGTCCCTGCGTCATACCGCCGACGATGGTCGCCATTGAACGCGACACACCGGGAATGACTGAAATACACTGATAGAGACCGATGCTGAATGCACGCTTCTCGTTAACCTTATTATCTTCGCTTCCCTTGTTGAAGAGACGGTCGCAGAAGAGCATGAACACACCTCCCACCACAAGCATGATAGCCACGACAAGCACACTGTCGAGCAGCCAGTCGAGCAGTCCAGACTTCTTAGCCAGGAGCCCGATTACCACTGCTGGTACAACTCCCACAATCAAGAGCCAGTAGAAATTATATTTATGCTTGAGTCGCCGCCACATGGAACTGCCCTGTGGAGCTGGTGACTTGTCAAGAATGAAGAACTTTTTCCAATAGAGGCACACCACCGAGAGTATTGCACCAAACTGGATGATGAAGGTGAAAGCATGAACAAAGGCATCACCCTGGGGAACGCCAAGCAAATTCTGGGTGATAATCATGTGACCAGTTGAAGAGACAGGCAGAAACTCGGTTAGTCCCTCAACAATGGCAATGATGATGGTCTGAATCCAATCCATATAATCAATGCTTAATGTAAAATGCATAATGCATAATTAGGCTATGCCAGAAATCATGCACGATGCACAATTAATCTTTATTGCACTTCGTTTTTCTTGCCACGATAGATGATAGCAGGAACCATGAGAATGAAGCCCAAGAAAGTGATGAATGGAGCCACCACGATGCGGGTGCTGCTGAACACGTCGTTGTTGAAGGTTGAGCCCTCGTTACTGCTGCCGCTCATAAGGAAGAATCCTAAAGCTATGAGAAAAAGGCAAATACCTATCATTATATAATTCATCTTGCCCAATGGCATGGTTTCGGTATCTTTGCTTGATTGTACATTAACCTTTGGTGCTACTTTTGATACAGGTTTTGGAGCCACCTTGGTTGTTGGTTTTTGCTGATTAGCACTTTGTTGTTGAACCTTTACTTTTGCCTTTGCAGCAAAAGAAGCTTGATCGTTCTGTTTCATTTCTTTTCTTTTAGTTTGTAATGGGCGCTAATGCCCTAATTTCGGTGCAAAATTACAATATGAAAAAGCGTTTGTCAATATCTTTACACCTTTTTTTATATAATTTTTCTTTTTTGAAGCTTACATAATGGTTCTCGCCTAGTGCGCTTCGCACAAAATCCAACAAACCAAATACAAATCAAACACTTCTTATACCTCGTGTCAATGTCTTAATAGACAGCCATAATTGGGCCAATTTGTCCCATTAGACATCTATTTCTTAAAAAAACGACACAAATAGAGATGCAAAAGAAAAAATACATACCGTAAAAAAACAAAATAGGCATGATTTTTGCATTATCCCGAAATCGGTCATTGAGATTTAGGATGAAACAGACCATAAAAAACATCCTGTTGAATTACCGATTTTGCATTATTAAAATAAAACATTAACTTTGCGACGCTCTTTTAAAACACAAGAAAATGGCATATTTAGTTAGCGACGATAAGAAGATTACCACCAAGCGCATCCGCGAGATGAAGCACACTGGTGAGAAGATAGCAGTATTGACCAGTTATGACTACACCATAGCAAGTCTGGTGGAGCAGGGAGGCATTGACATGATACACGTGGGTGACAGCGCATCGAACGTGATGCAGGGCAACGCCACCACAGTGCCCATCACGCTTGATGACATGATAGTGTATGGCCGAACAGTGGCTCGCGCCTGCAAGCGTGCAATCACCTGCATCGACATGCCATTCGGCACCTATCAAGGCGACCCATACAAAGCTCAGGAGAATGCTGTGCGCCTAATCCAAAGCACCGGTATCGACTCGGTGAAATGTGAAGGTGGCAGCGAGATTCGCGAGGCCCTGGAGCTGATAATACGCGCCGGCATCCCTGTTTGTGGCCACTTGGGACTCACTCCACAGTCGATTTACCAATTTGGCACCTACGCCCTTCGCGCTCAAGAGGAGGCTGAGGCGCAGAAACTCATTGACGATGCCAAGATGCTTGAAGAAATAGGCTGCTATGCCGTTGTGCTCGAGAAGATTCCAGCAGAGCTTGCAAAGCGCGTTACCGAGAGCGTGGGCATTCCCACCATTGGCATTGGCGCTGGTGTAGATTGTGACGGCCAGGTGCTGGTTATTCAAGACATGCTTGGCATGAATATGGGTTTCAAACCCAAGTTCCTGCGTCACTACAACAACCTGGGTGAGCAGATTATAGACTCCGTAAACCACTATGTAGAGGACGTGAAGAAAGGCCTCTTTCCAAATGAAGCAGAAAGCTACTAGGATAAGTGTTAAGTAGTAAGTGTTAAATGTTAAGTGGTAAGCGGTGTCGCGTTGCGGCTACTCACAACGTCTTTTTGGCGAATGGAAAGAATAAAAAAATAAGAAAAAAGGCTTGATTTTTTTGTATTTCAAGAAATTGATATAACTTTGCAGCGCAAAAGTCGAAAATGACTGCTGCTGAACGGTGCGTTAGTTCAGTTGGTTAGAATGCCTGCCTGTCACGCAGGAGGTCGCTGGTTCGAGTCCTGTACGCACCGCAACGAAACATCCCTCACGAGCATACTCATGAGGGATGTTTTTTTCTAAGACAACTAAAGACAATACATTTTGTTTTATTTTATTAAAGACAATAGCAATTGCTGCTTGGTGCCTTCATGCCTTAAGTTGTTGCGCATTGTTGTCATTTGCCGTCGCTGATGCCTTGGAGGTCTTCGAGGGTCATGGTGCCGTAGATGATGATTACCGAGGTCTCTTTGTCTTGAGCCAATAACAGAAAAACGTTCTTGTCGTCACCGAAAGGAAATTCGGCCGATTCGCCAGTCTTAGCGTAGATTGAAGCCTGCTGGCCTCCTTCATCAACGTCGATGACGCTCTCGAAATCTTCGCTCTCAATAAACTTGTGACAGGCGGCCAATAGTTCATAGGAAGCCTCGGGGGTGCTCGCTGCGACAATTTCAAGGCGGTCGATCTTGTCGGCAAAATTGCCTATTTTCAGCTTGCCGCTGAATCCTTCACGGCCTATCGAGCCCCTGCTCGACATAATTTTCATGGCCGCCTTGCCAATGGTTACGCAAGCAAACCCCTCCTTGCCCTTGATTTGCTTGGCAAACGACTCTTGTGCGCTTGCCGCCATACTCACCATGAGCATGAGAAATAATATAGAAATAGTCTTTTTCATAATTGTAACCTTTATAATAAATGTTTATGAATAGTATTGTTTATGTTTTCAATTTTCTCTCCAGCTTCATTAATGTGACTAGTACCCTTGTTGAGAACATTGGAAAATTTCTCGAGAGCCTCAATGGCTGCTCGCTCATCGTCGAGAGAAAGAATATCCTTATTAGAGTTTTGTGCAATGTGCGATGCCTGGCGAGCTACTTCCTGAGGTCTAATGGCCTTAGCCGGTCTATTATCTTTGCGCGAATCGCTAACTGCAAGCTGTGATTTCTGCTCAGGCATTGTAACCAACTCCTCGATGGGTTGTTTAGGTTCTTCAACGTCAACATTGTTTTGAGGAACGGTTTTCTCAACTTTAGCAATTACAGGAGGATTGTCACCTGTGGTCAAGTGTGAATGATTGCGCATGAACCAGTAGCCAGCCACTGCCAGCACCGCCACACTTGCCGCTGCTGCCCACCAAGCAGAGCGTCGCCATAGTGATGGAGCAATTTTCACCTCTTGCTGCTCCTCGGCATCCCATTGGTCGATCAAGTCGCTGAGGCTCGACTCCAAGTCGGCAGGCACCTCAATCTCATTGTCCACACCTTCAAGCTCCTTCATGAGCAAGGCGTCGACGCTGTCGTCGCTGAGGGCGCCCAGCAGCTGTTGCTCCTCGTCGAGAGTGGTCTCGCCGCGGTAGTACTTGCTCAGCAATTGGTCTATTTCATTCTTGTTCATGATGATTGATGTGTTAGAAATTGGTTTCTCAGTGATTTTCTCGCTCGGCTCAGGAGCACTCTTGCGTTGACTGCCGTGAGGCCTGTGGCTTTCTCTATCTCCTGCATTGAGCATCCTGCCAAGTCGCGCATTCGCAGCACTTGTTGCTGCTGTGCCGGGAGCCGTGCAAGGCATTGGTTGAGCAGTTGAGTGGTTTGTTGCTGCTCGATGTGCCTTGATGCGCTATCATCGCCCGCTATGGGTAGTTCCTCGGGCGGCTTGTCGACCAATGCCAGTGATGCCGCCCGATGGCGGTCGAGGCACATGTTCTTGACGGTAGTGAGGCAGTAGGCTTGCAGGTTGCTTACATTGGTGATTGACTCACGCTGTTTCCAGAGTTTAAGGTAGGCATCCTGTACCACATCCTTGGCGTCGTCCTCGTTACCCATGAGCTTGAATGCCATGCGATAGAGGCTCGCGTTGAGCGGAAGGAGTTGCTGTTTAAACTCTGATGCGTTCATCTACTTCTTGGTTATTATTTGCCTAAGTGTATCATCTTAGAGGCATCGTCGGGGTTGAGTTTCCCTTCAATAAAGATAATGGCCACTTCATCTTTTGATATACCAAAGATGAGCATTTTATTAATCACATCTCCTTCGCTTTGAGTGAGGATTAATGCCTGCTCACCGTCGTCGTCGGCATCAATCAAAACGTCAAATCCGTCAACTCCGTCGTTCATGAGTTCATTGGCAATATCGACTTGTTCGGCTGTAGCATCATCGATGGCGAAAATCCTCATTGAATCGATGTTCTTCATCTGGTTAGCCCTCTCCCAGCCAGAATCCATTGCCATGGCGAGTATAGCCTTCTTGTCAATAGTCATCTCCTGCACATTGTCAGCCTTTGGAAATGCGTTGAAAATCTCGTCAATTGTCTTGCTGAAGCCTGTGACACTAAACATTGCCACGAGAGCTAAAACTAAAAATTTCTTCATGATTTAAATATGTTTTGTTATCATTACTGTCCCATTAAAATAAGAAAGAGTTCTTTGAAATAATTGATATTTAGTTTATTATAGAGGTTTTGTGAGCGAACGGATCTGAATTTGTAATTTTGCGATTCTCAAAAAACGCAAGACTATGTACAATCCAAGATACGTTTTCTCACAACTGGTGAAGTTTCTAAATCGAAGCAAGTTTAACCGCATCGTTGT
>JAFSPZ010000003.1 GCA_017451225.1 Muribaculaceae bacterium
ACGGTACCGGTTACTATCGCTATGCAAGCGTTGACGACTTCATCAACGGCGCTGCTCCCGAGGTAGTTTGCTTGACCTATGGTTATGACGGTGAAAGTGCTCCTGCAGCCCGTGTTCAGTTCAACAAGCTTGGCATCTATGGCCAGGATGAGTGGAACGTTAGCGACAAGTTCAAATTGACCTATGGACTCCGCATCGACGGTCTCTTCTTCAACAATGGTGATTTGATGACTAACCAGGCAATCCTCAACCTTGACTATTTTGACAAGGACGGTAATGTTCGCCACGTCGACACTGGCAAGTGGCCTAAGAGCTCTATCACCTTCTCGCCTCGCGTAGGTTTCATTTGGGATGTGATGGGCAACAAGAGCCTCAAGGTTCGCGGTGGAACAGGTCTCTTCTCGGGACGTCTGCCTTTGGTATTCTTCACCAATATGCCAACCAACGGTGGTATGGTTCAATATCAGGCACAGCTCAACTCTAAGAACACCGACATGAGCATCTTTGAGGGTGGCCTTGTTACCGACGCTAACGGTCATGCCACTATCGCTGCTCTGCAAGATAAACTCTTCAGCATGGGTTATCCACAGACTGTTAAGCCCGAAGATGGTACTGTTCCATCGGCTGTTAACGGTGTAGATCCTAAGTTCAAGATGCCACAGGTGTGGAAATCTTCAATCGCTGTTGACTATGCATTCCCAGTGTCGTTCCCATTGACATTGACTGGTGAGTTCATCTTCAACAAGACTATCAACGCTGTTTCTATCAGCGACTGGTCGATTCCTAGCGTAGGCGGCTTCGCTCGCTTCAATGGTGCCGACAATCGTCCTATTTATCCTGCTGGTTTCCGCACTGGTACCAAGGCATTCGTTCTTGAGAACACCAGCAAGGGTTATGGATGGAGTGCCAACATCATGGCAACTGCCAAGCCAGCCGACTGGGTAACCCTCATGGCTTCTTACACTCACACCGTAGCTAAGGAAGTTACCGGTATGCCAGGTTCGGCTGCCGAGAGTGCCTTCACCTATGTTCCCACTTGGGAAGGTCCTAACAACATTCGTCTGCACAACTCGCAGTATGTTACCCCCGACCGTTTCGTTGCAAGCGCTACTTTGCACGACCGCAGTGGCAACCACTACAACATCATCTATGAGGCTTGGCGTGGAGGTTACAACTACTCTTACATGACTGTTTCTGACATGAACGGCGACGGCTACAACTACGACGCTATCTATATCCCAACCGATGAGCAGGTTGCTAATGGTGAGTTCCGTTTCGTTTCTCAAGACGATCAAGACCGTTTCATGGCTTATCTTCACAACGACAGCTACCTGAAGAAGCATCAGGGTGAGTATGCCGAGGGTTACAGCGTTTACAGCCCATGGGTACACCGCATTGACCTTGGTTACAAGCACGACTTCAACTTCCGTGCAGGCAACACCAAGCACACCATCCAGCTGAGCTTCGACATGAAGAACGTTCTCAACTTCTTCAACTCTGCTTGGGGTGTAAGCAAGTATCTCAATCCTGAGATTGGCAGCGAAGCACGCATCCTTGACTACAAGGGCGTTGACGCCGACGGTTATGCTACATTCTCGACCATTAAGGCTATTAACGGCAACACCAAGACTTGGGTTCCTAACCACAACATCGGTCAGTGCTGGAACGTGGCTATTGGTATTAAGTATATTTTCAATTAATTCATTAAAGCACATACACTACTATGAAACTTAGATATTTTATTCCCGCATTTATTGCACTGGTAGGTGCTATGATGGTTAGCTGCTCCGACGAGGATACAGTAACATTGCTCGATGAGATTCAAGTGTCTCGTTCCTATGTTCCCATCAACCTCGAAGGTGGTGAGGCAACTATAGATGTTAACGCCAAAGCCGATTGGAGCTTCGACGAGAGCGATATCCCCGAGTGGCTCACAGTCACTCCCATGGAAGGTAAGGCTGGTGAGACTAAAGTTAAATTCAGTGCACCTGCAGCTAACAATGGCCGCAATGCTGACCTGAAGATTGAATGCGCTGGTCGCACTCAAAACATCAAAATCATCCAAGGTCTTCCTATGGTTCAAGATGCTACTTGCGCCGATGTAATCGCAGGTCCCGACAGTAAGACTTATCGCGTGACTGGTACAGTGACCCGCATTGAGAACACTGTTTATGGTAACTGGTGGCTCGTTGACGAGACTGGCGAAATCTACATCTATGGTACACTCGACAAGAATGGCAAGACTAAGAACTTCGCAAGCCTTGGACTCGAGGAGGGTGATGTCGTTACTGTTCAAGGTCCTAAGACTACCTATGGAACTAAGGTTGAGCTTGTGGATGTTACCGTATTAAAAATCACAAAATCTTTGCTCAAAGTCGAAAGCATCGATCCTGAGGATGCAACAATTCCTCTAGAGGGTGGTGACGTTACTGTAAGCCTCAACTGCAAGGGCTATGGTGTGAGCGTTGAGATTCCTGAAAGCGCTAAGAGCTGGCTCGCTATGACCAGCATCACCTCTGGAGTCAACCCAATCGTTACATTCCATGCCAATGCTAACGCCGGTGGCGACCGTAGCGCTGTAGTTACATTCAAAACTAGCAATGGCTCACAAGAGAGTGCTGTGACTGCTACCATCAACCAGAAAGGCGCTATCGTAGCTTGTTCTGTAGCCGAGTTCCTTGCAGCCGAAGAGGATGCAACACAATATCGCCTCACTGGTGTTATCCAAAAGGTGACTAAGGCTTCTTCGGGCGACTTCGTACTGCGCGACTGGAGTGGAGAGGTTGCAATCTACCACATGGGCGCTCAGGGCGAGTTTGAATCACTTGGACTCAAGGAAGGCGATATAATTACAGTAGTTGGAAATCGTGGCTCTTACAACGGCACTCCACAGATGTCAAAGGGTGGACAGTATGAGACCCACATTCCAGTTACCGACGTGACCATCGCTGAGTTCCTCACCAAGCCAGATGATCAGAACGTTTATTATCGTATAACCGGTCAGATTACTGATATCGACAACCCAACCTATGGCAACCTTACTTTGAGCGATGATGATGCCGATGTCTATGTATATGGCTGCTACCCAGGCTGGGGCGCCACTGGCGACAACCGCAAGAACTGGCTCACTACTGCTGGCATTGAGATTGAAGACCAACTTACAGTTATAGGTTACAAAACAACCTTCAATGGTAAGATTGAGCTTTATGGCGGTATCTATTTCTCGCACTCTAAGTCTGAATATTAATCGATAACTTAGATTTATCCCCAATATTATTGCAAAGGCTGGCACGCTTCCAAGTGCGCCAGCCTTTATTATTGCCCATAATAAAGCAACTCTCGGTCTCTGACCTCTGCTCTCTGACCTCTGACCTCTGAAATCTATTTTTATTCCTATCATTTTTGATAAAAATACATATTTAATGTTGCATATTCAATAATTATTACATACTTTTGCTTTTTGTTTATACAGCATTTTTTGCCTTTAGGGACCTTTCTCTATTGATTTTGCTTTATCGCCAGATGAAAACTTGCATAAAGCCATGACACGCACTTCTCTTCACATTAGGTTAAGTAAAAAATGGTGTGCAAAGATGAAAAAGATAAAATTTAAATACATGTCTAACTAATTTATTAACGTGATGAAAAAGTTACTATTACTAACTCTATCCATTGTCGTAGCATGCGCTACAGCAATGGCAGTGCCAGCTAAACCTGGAACGCACACCGTGACGTTGCCCGATGGCTCATCGTTACAGGTACTGCTTGCAGGTGATGAATGGCACCACAGCTTCATCACTCTTGATGGATATACAGTCCAGCAAGGTGATGACGGTTACTACTATTATGTTACAACCGATGGCATCTCAAAAACAATAGCTCACGATGCCGAAGAACGTAGCATTGATGAAAAGGCGTTCATTGAAGCCAACAGAGAGAATATGACACTACATGCTCTCTATGAGGCAAAAATGCGCAATGGCAAGCTACGCAGCCGCACTCAGGGTGTTTCAATCAAGGCGGCCGAAGTTCCAACAAGTGGTTCACCTCGTATTCCCATCATTTTGGTGCAATACAGCGACATTAGCATGAAGCACACTAAGGCAAATTTTGAGAGCCATTACAATACTCAAACTTGGAGTGTGCTTAAGTACTTCCAGGACCAGAGTAGAAACGCTTTCTCTCCTCAGTTTGATATTTATGGCATCTTCACTTTGCCTAACAATCGTCGATATTATGGAGCAAATAATAATAGTGGCGATGACCAGCGCGTTGGCCAGATGGTGCAAGATGCTATCTCACAAGCTGGTAACAATATTAATTGGGCACAGTATGACAACGATGGTGACGGCTATGCCGATGCTTGCATCGTGGTTTATGCTGGACCTGGTGAAGCTGCTGGTGCAACGGCCGAAACCATTTGGCCCTGCCAGTGGTATTTGTCTTCAGCAATTGGCAATTATGTAACACGAAACAACACAAAAATTGACAAGTTCGCAGTATTTTGCGAGCTTGATGGCGACAGCGATAGTGGTTCCACGCTTGATGGAGTTGGCACCTTCTGTCATGAGTTCTCCCACTGCTTAGGGTTGCCAGATTTTTACATGACAACTTCTGGAAGTTATTTTGGTATGGGCGATTGGAGCCTGCTTGACCGTGGTTGTTATAATAATGACGGTAATAGACCATGTGGCTATACTGCCTATGAGCGTAATTTTATGGGTTGGTTGAACTTGAGCACACCCGCCGAAGGTGAGACTTACACTATTAGCACGGTTCAAGATGGTGGTCAGGCATTTAAGATTACAAGCAATAATGCCAACGAATATTATATTATTGAGAACATACAAAAGACTGGCTGGAACCAATATGCTCGTTCCTCGGGCTTGCAAGTGACTCATGTGAACTATAACGCTACTAGGTGGAATAACAACACAGTGAACAATTATTCCGATCAAGGCATGACAATTATCCCTGCCGATAATTCGCTGAAAATGAATTATTACTCAGGCTATGGGTATTATTTAGATGAAGCCGATGAGGCTGGTGATTTGTATCCTTATAATGGAAACGACAAGCTCACAAGTAACTCAACTCCTGCAGCAACGCTTTATAATTCGAGCACTAATCTCAACAAACCCATTACCAATATCACCAAGAACTCCGATGGCACTGTGAGCTTCACCTATATGGATGCAAATGCCGTACCAGGTGGCACAGCTAGCGATGCTTATCTTGACATAGCTAATTATGAGACTATTGATGAGGCTGGATGGAATAGCACTTATGTTAATAAACCTTATAAGTATACAGAATATCAATCTCAACAAGTGGGTTGGTTAACTATGTCAGTATTTGGAGCATGGGCATCTTGGCGTTATACAGCTAATGGAGTAACTTATCCTCAAAAGTGGATCACTTCTAATTTTGATAGTGCAATTACTGGCACTAGTGGAACAGTAACTCAGACAACTTGGTCTTATACACCAACATATACAAATCCATTTAATGGAAGTAGTGCTTACTTTTCCACCACAACTGGAAATGGCCGTCCCCGTGGAGTTGGTAATTTAAATGCAGGTAGGACTTCTTCCGCTCGTAGGTCAGTTACATTCTATGTTACTAACACTACTGCAATTAAATTGTATGGCAAAAATAATCAATATTCAAATTCAGGTTATGCAGCACTATTATCAATATATGAATGTGAGTTGAGTGCTGATGGCACTCCTATACCAGCAACTAACCCAACTAAAAACTTATCTAATTATGATACTTCAGGAGGTACTTCTGGCACTGAATTCACCATTGAGGCTTCCGATCTTAATGATACTAAGATTTATAAGGTTGAGGCAAGTATAGTTCGTGGTACTCTTTTTGAAATTGCTTTCCAGACACCGCTCAACAAACCCAAGTTGACAGTGGCTCCTACCGAAGTTTATATGAGTACAGAGCCAGGTGAGACAACAACTGCTACATTTAATGTCAAGGGTGTGAATTTGGAGTCTGCAGTTAATGTGGCTTTAAACGATGCCAATGGTGTGTTCTCAATCAGTCCAACAAGTATTAGTGTCACTAATGCTCAGGCTTCGGATGGAGCCGATGTTACTGTTACTTTCAGCTCTCAAAATGCTGGCAACTTCACTGGTACAGTAACTCTCACTAGTGGTACACTTAGTAAAACTGTAAACCTCAATGGCATTTGTGCCGAGAAAGGAACAGCTCAAGGCGAATATCTAGATATCGCCAACTATGAGACAATAGGTCAGCCTGAAGGTTGGTATAGTAGTAGTTATGCTAATCCATACAAATACACAGAATATCCTAATGAAGGAAATGCATGGTTAACAGTTCCTGCATCAATCGCTTACATAGGCTATGATGAAGGTGGCCAAGGATGGGTAGGAATAAATCAATATGGAAATCCTTATTGGTATGGTCACCAATGGTCAGCTACCGATGTTTTTGCTGGTCACGAGTACTTTAAATGCGATGAGCTTGCCGATGCAGATGGCGACTATGCCTATATGCTTGGAGCTAATGTGGCTTCTAGTGCTGTGACAACCAACACAGATATGTTCTATGGAATGTACTTTGTAACTAATTGTACTCAAGTAAAGTCCTATGGTTACAACAATTCTGGTGTAGGAGGCAACTATCCTTCATTTATCATGATTTATGAGATGACAGAGGGGGCTGATGGAACATTAACTCAAGCCGAAGATGCATTTGACGTTAAAACAAATTCAACAGCAAATGTCCAGTACACTTTAACTTCTGCCGAGCTTGATCCAGAGAAGATTTACTTTGTAGCTGTAGGTGGATTCCGTGGATTCGTTTACGAGGTTTCGTTCTGTACACCGATGGAAGGTCTTCCTGGCGTTCCCACTATTGTAAGCGCCGAGCCAACTGCCACAACATCTGAGATTACTTGGACATCAGGTGAAGACAATGATGGCTGGAATCTAAGATATCGTGAATATGTGGATCCTGAGGATGCAATTGCATTCTTCGATGATTTTGAGAATGGACTCGGCAATTGGACTATCTACACTGACGGCACAGCTCCACAGGCTGAAGGTTGGACTATAACCTCAAATGGTCAATTGAATGGTGTTGATGCTGTTAGTGGAAGCAATATGGCAAGTGCTTGGAGTTGGAGCAATACAGCTTATAATGCCAACAATTGGCTTATCACACCACAAGTGACATTTGGCAAAGAACTTTCATTCTGGGTGCGTACAGCAGGAAGTTGGCCTGACAGTTATGAAGTACTACTGTCTACAACTGGTAATGCCGAAAGCAACTTCAATGTTACTCTTCAGGAAATGGCAATAGCCCCTACAAATAATCAATGGAACCAAGTTGTTATTGATCTGAGTGATTATGCAGGACAAACAGGTTATATCGCTATCCATCACGTGAGTGAGGATTGCAACTACCTTCTTATTGATGACTTTGGCATCTATAATGAACTTGCAGGAGAATGGATTGAAGTTGATGGCGTGACTAGTCCTTACACCATTACTGGCTTAACTCCAGAGACTACCTACGAGGTTCAAGTACAAGGCGTTAACGAAATTGCTGCTGGTGCTTGGACTCCTTCTACTTTGTTCACCACTCTTGGTGCCGAGGCGAAGAGTCTTGCTTGGATTTGTCAGAATGGTGTGATAACTGAAGGTCAGAACGAGTACATCATTGCTGATAAGCTTATTGCAGTCTATGCTGACGATGTAAAGGGAATCCTTTGGTGCAAAGATATGGGCAACGCCTCAATTTTCTCTACATCTATCTTGGATGGTCAGGTAGACTTCTTGAAGAATGACCCACAGGCACAGAATGGTCGTGATTGGGACCAGAGCAACTGGATAGCACTTCACTTCTCAACTCCTACCTCTACCAATAATATTGGCCAGTTGGTGAATGGGGCTGTAAACCGCTATATCAAGCCTGGCACTGTGAAAGGTAAGTTGATTGATGATGTGAACTACGCATTGAGGATGGACATTGAGCAGCTTGAGCTTGTAACGCAAGCCGATGATCCCGACATTAACCCTGATTACATTCCTAACGTATATTGTGCGGCTAACTTCTTGCCCGATAACCTCAACATCCATGGTGGTATTGAGAATGGTGACGGCGGTTACACTGGAAATCCCCAAATCAATACTCAGAACTACTTCTTCATGAATCCTAAGATTCAGGAGATATGCGAGGTTACATATGCTCAATGGGATGCATTAAAAGGGTGCTTCACTGTTCCCTCTACAAGCGGCTTTGATGAAGCATTCTATATAGGAACGGGATATAATGTTATTCAAAGTCAAAACTTCACCTCCAGTTTGCAGGATGAGCATATCTACAGGTTTAAAGCCATCGTACAACGTTCAGATAAGGACAATTATGGACCTAAGAATGTTACCACTCCAGCCACAGGCATCACTCTTTATCCAGTAGACCTCGATCCTGCAACTAGTGAGATCGTTACTGCAATCAACATTGTTAATGTTAACGGCGAGGTAGTTGGTGTAGAATATGTCAACAGCTTGGGTGTTGTGAGCAAGACTCCATTCCAGGGCGTGAACATCGTTGTCACTCGCTACAGCGACGGAACTAAGACTACAGTGAAGAAAATCTTCAAATAAGCACCTGCGGTGCGAGGAACGAAATCGAGAATCGTGAATCGAGGAACGTATTTCGCCTGCAACACTTATCAGCATAAAGGGTTGCTCCCAATTGTGGGGCGACCCTTTTTGTGATTTTCAGAGCAAGCTGTCTTTGTGACGATTATTTCTGCTTAATGGCAACTGATTAGTGAAAACTAATAAACTTTTTTTGGGTGGTTGGGGAAAAATGATTAATTTTGTCTTTACAATCATGATTCAGGATAGTGAAATGTATCAATTTCCATAGCTAGGTGGTAGCTTTAAAGTCCAGAGAATTGCATACGAGAATCTTGTCGTGATGTCGAAATAAAAAGAAAATCCCGCCAGAAAGGACTTGGATTTGTAGATTAGAAATTATTACCCACAGTCGTAATGCTCAAATTAAGGACCATATTACTTTCGATTCTTGTGCTCGCTGCTATTGTGACAGCAAGAGCCCAGAAAAGTGCCGACACCACCAGCCGGTACATGCTCATGCCACTGGTCTTTGAAAAGCAGCAGTCCTCAAGCTGCAATCCCAAGCTTGACGGCGAACAGACCACTGGTCTAAAGGTTGAGAATGGATGGATAACAAATGCCCGCAGACAATGGAACTGGGTTAATGATATGCGTTACAAGCTCATGATTGAGCATCCCGAACTAGTGCGCTACAACGAACAGATGCTGCCCAAGCCCCCCGAGCAAGTGATTGTGGAAACCGACCCTTCGGCGACCGAACTCACGGTAGTTACGGGCATTGTCAACGGCGAACAGTTCAAGCCCGTTGACCGCCGTGAAGTGAAAATGCACAACTGGCTGCACACCTTCGTTGGCAGTCTGCATGGCACACAGGCCTATATCAGCAACAACTGGTATCAAGGCGGTGAAAACAATCTCAACTTGCTGGGTGACATTCAATGGGATTGTAATCTCAACCAGAAACTGCATCCCAACTGGCTTTTCAACAACTCACTTCACTACCGCTTGGGAATTGCGACAGCCAAGGGCGACAGCCTGCGCAAATACAGCATCAACGAAGACAATTTCCAGTTCAATTCGCAGCTCGGTTATAAAGCTGTGAAAAATTGGTACTACTCTGCAACCCTTCTGTTCAAGACACAGTTTTTGAACAACTACATCACCAACACTCGCACTCTGGCTGCATCATTTCTCTCTTCGGGTGAGTTGAATGTGGGTCTTGGTATGACCTACAACTATAAGGACCAAGACGGATACAAGGTTTTGACGCTCTCGATAGCTCCGCTCTCTTATGACATGAAGATATGCAGGGACATCATCAATATCGACCCAACAAAGTTTGGCATCGAGGCAGGTCATCACACCAAGCACAGCTTTGGTTCCAACTTTGAGATGAAGTTTGAGTGGAAAATAACGCCAAGCATCAGCTGGAAGACTCGAGTTTATGCTTTCACCGACTATAAATATGTGCAAGGCGACTGGGAAAACACTTTCTCGTTCTCGGTGAGCAGTCACCTCAACACTCAAATTTTCACCCACCTGCGTTACGACAAGTCCCGTCCCTGGAACGAGGACTGGAAATACTGGCAGTTTAAGGAAATTCTGAGCTTTGGTTTGACCTACAAGTTTACTACAAAGTAAACGACATGTTTTTTTAGATTTTTGGTCTGTTCCCTCTCTAATTCAAAGAAAAGTTTCTTATTGTTCCAACAGGATGTTATAGACATCGGTAACGTCGCTGGCATTGATGGTGCCATCTTGATTGATGTCTAGATAGTCATAAAAAGTGGTGTCAATGCCTAAGATGTAATTGTAGATGCTTGTTACAGTGTTGATTGTGATGTGACTGTAAGGGTCCCATATCTCAATGAGCTCATTGGCATAGGCCAGATTGTTTATATACCAATTGGTGACATATTGCACCTCGGTGTCGAGGTTTCGTCCTACTTTAGAATTGGTGTTTTTCCAACGCTCATATTCACGTTGCCAGGCACCGCTCTCTACAAAACGCTGTGCTATAGAATCGATGTGACTTTCTAAATTGGTGGGGGAGAGCTGGTTCTCAATGAGTTGTTGCCATCTTTGTGCAAGCTTAATGTTGAATCCATTAATGTTGTTTGCTCGGAGTTTTTTAAAAGGGGCAAGGTTGTCAAGGCGATATACCGAAAGAAAATCACTAAGTTGATTGCCGTTCCATGCTCTTCCCAAACATGCGTCAAGATCCCATGGTGTGAGCATGAAGCGGTGGTCGAAGTTGATGTCGGGAGTCGAGAGAAATGTGTTTTTATAGGGCATATCAGTGAGGCCAAGGGCAATCAGGAATACCCAGTAATCTATCAGGTTGTCTTCAAAGTACCACTCATTGTAGTGTGCCGCGAAGTACTCAAGTTCGCTTTCAGCATTGAAGTCCATGAGATTGATGAGTGGCTGCCAGGTTTGGATTGATGGGTAATCGTCGGGGTGTTGCAGCTCAAAAGCGTCCCATGTTACCGAGTTGGGGTCGTCGTTTTCTTCATAGGATGTTAGAGCCGACCAAGCTACGCCCTTGTAGAGCAGTCCTTTCACTGTCACTGTTCCATCGTCCTCCACCATGGCTTTGCGCAGGTTCAGGAGCTTGCGGTTTATCTTGTCGCTCAAGCAGTAGATGCCGTTGTATTCACCATTGATAAACACCTCTACCATTGTGCCCACTGTACCGTTTCGGTTGCCATACTTGGTGTCCCACATCGTGTGGCTGAATTCATTCCAGATGTCGAAACACACTCTATTGCGCATCCTCATCTTGTCGACTGCCATAGCGTCGAGAATCCATGTGTTGTCGGTGCGCAGCCCTAGCAGATTGGCGTCGAGTTGTTCGCCCTCTTCGTCAATTAGCTTAACGTTGAAAGATTTTTTTGTAAACAGCAAAGCTGTCTTTCCTCGATACTTGACTTCGCAGTCATATGAGTTTTGTTGAACAGTGTTGTCTTTGTACTCAATGATAGTAATTGTTCCTGGCAAGTAAAGATTATCGTTCACCGAGTCTATTTCAACTTCCACGTTGACTAGTGGCAGCGACAGCTCGCTCATGCCGGCCACCATGTCGTTGAAGTTTTGTCCCCATCCCATCAATGGTAATAGACACAGTAAGACAAAATGTAGGAATCGATATTTCATCATGCCAGTTTTTTCTTTTTGCAAAGATAAATTAATTATTTGTTTAATGAAAGTGTTATTTGCACAAAATAGCATGTTATTGTCTCAAAATCTTGCCTGAGTGATTAAAAATAATTACCTTTGCTTGTCATGAAACGAATATTTTTCTCCATATTTCTTTCTATTGCTATGATTGCTGCTTGCGCCAAGGATGATTTGCCCGAGCAATCGGTAATATTGCCGGGATATAGCGAACAGATGGCCAAGGAACGTCTTTCAGAGAGCGACATGCAGCCGCTGGAAGGCATCTGGTACTATCCTGAAGAGAATATGACATTCACAATTGAGCGATGGCAGCAGCAACCATCGCACAAGATAGGATACCGACTTATTCTTATTGCCAGCGACGACCTTGAACTGATTCCTGGAACAGTAATAGGATATATCGAGGAAAGTGCGGTCGACAACAAGTTCCACATGTGGCTCTACAGCGAGAGAAACAAGGTTACGTTGATAGGACCTTTGGATTGTGTGGCAACACTCAACAAGGATGCCACTTCTTTAACCTTTGTCCCTCCACACTGGGAAGTGAAAGTTCGTGCCAATTTTGCCCGTTTCCTGCCCAGCATTTTCCGAGCCGTTTCGGTTGTTCCATCTGTCGAGGAAGAGAAACTTCCCATTGGCTTCAAGAAGGTTTTCCCTGCCGACGGCAACGGCAATAAGTTCAATAAAGTGAGATACCTTTAATTAAGTCATAAGTGTTAAGTTCTAAGTGTTAAGTTCTAAGTGTTAAGCTTTCTCTCAAATACTTTTAATTGACAATGAAAACGAAGATTGCAATATTGATTGCTATGATAGCAGTGGTGGCAGTTGCAACAGCGCGCACTCGCACCACGCAGACTCAACTCAAGAACAACTCACAAGTGATTGAGGAAATTCCCACAGGAACAATTCCCGACTCGCTGCTGACTGAGGTCGAGCCTAATGCTGTAACCCTGAAAGGTTACAATAAAAAAGCAAGCGACTCGCGCGAATCGTTTTTCGTGACCAACAACACCAATCACCGCATTTCGCATGTGAGGCTGCTTATGCGATACTCTCAGATGAACGGCGAAATGCTGCATGAGCGCATCGCGACCGTCGAGGTTGACCTCAAGCCCAAGGAGACAAGGCTGGTGTCGATAAAGACATTTGACGTGCAGCGCTTGTTCTATTACTACGCCGGACCCAAGCCTCGCAAGAGCGCTACACCGTTCAAGGTGGCTTTTCGCTTGGTGGGATATGACATACCGGTAGGACGATAACCTCTCAATTGTCATGAAACAGAGAATCAGCACTTGCCACGAGATGATGGCGGCTATAGAGGAACTGGGCTTTGTGCCTTTGCTCACCAGCAGTGTGCCAGGGTTCAGCGCCGAGGAGATGGTCGATGATGACTGTCGTTATGTCGTAACCGCCGATGGTTGGGACTGGCCGCTATGGAAGTGGAAAGGCCCCATCATTACCGAGGGCGACTGCGTCTACGGAAAGTTCTTTGCTGGAAAGGCAGGGTTTGTGAGCAAGCAGTGGTGGCCGCATCTGTTCAATTTGCGTCGCAGTGAGAGTCCCGAGATTGCACCTGGTTCTATTGAGGAGACCATAATGTTCACGCTTAATGAGCATGGAAGTCTCATCACCCGTGAACTGCGTGCACTGTGCGGCTTTACCGGGAGCAAAATGCGCAGCCGTTTCGACTCCTATGTCACGCGCTTGCAGATGCAGTGCCGCATTGTTACCGAAGACTTCGTTTATCCACGCGACAAGCATGGGCAAGAATACGGCTGGGGATGGTCGTTGCTCACCACTCCCGAGCGACTGCTAGGCCGTGATGCATGCCAGTGCGAGCACAGTCCCGAGCAATCTCGCGAACTTATCACTAACCACTTGCGCCGCATTCTTCCCCATGCGAGTGATGCACAGTTGGAACGGTTGATTAAGGGAAAATGATTTCTATGAATTGATACTAAAAAAAGCACCAAGTTCACATGGAACCTGGTGCTTTTAATTTTCAAGAGTTAAATCTCAATGAGTGAAATTACTCACCCTTCTCGAGTTTTTGCTTGAGCTCGGCAAGTGCGTCGATGTCGCCCAGAGTAGTCTTCTCGATGTTGCTCGATTGAGCTACGGTCTGGTCCTCGGTAGCTTGCTGCTTGCTAGAAGCCTTGCGTGCTTTGCGTGCCTCGGCCTTCTGCTCATCCTCGAAGATGCGGCTGTGACTCAAGATGATGCGCTTAGCGTCCTTGTTGAACTCGATAACCTTGAATTGGAGTTTCTCGTCCTGCTTGGCAGGAGTTCCGTCTTCTTTAACAAGGTGCTTAGGAGTGGCAAAGCCTTCAACTCCGTAAGGCAGGCTGATAACAGCGCCCTTGTCAAGAAGCTCGGTGATAGTACCCTCGTGGATGCTGCCCACGGTGTAGATAGTCTCGAAGTTGTCCCAAGGATTGTCCTCGAGCTGCTTGTGGCCAAGGCTCAAACGACGGTTGTCCTTGTCAATCTCAAGAACAACAACCTCGATGTCGGCACCAATCTGAGTGAACTCACTTGGGTGCTTAATCTTCTTGGTCCAAGAGAGGTCGCTGATGTGGATAAGTCCGTCAACGCCTTCCTCAAGCTCTACAAATACACCAAAGTTGGTGAAGTTGCGAACCTTTGCATTGTGCTTCGAACCAACGGGATACTTCTCCTCGATCTTGTCCCAAGGATTTTCCTTGAGCTGCTTGATGCCGAGTGACATCTTGCGCTCGTCGCGGTCGAGAGTGAGGATAACTGCCTCTACCTCGTCGCCAACCTTGAGGAAGTCCTGAGCGCTGCGCAGGTGCTGTGACCAGCTCATCTTGCTCACGTGGATAAGACCCTCTACGCCTGGAGCAATCTCTACGAATGCGCCATAGTCGGTCATGACAACAACCTTGCCAGTAACCTTGTCGCCAACCTTGAGGTTCTCGTCGAGCTTGTCCCATGGATGTGGTTGAAGCTGCTTGAGACCGAGGGCGATGCGCTTCTTCTCCTCGTCAAAGTCGAGGATAACAACGTTGAGCT
>JAFSPZ010000011.1 GCA_017451225.1 Muribaculaceae bacterium
AAACTATTATAATGTTACATAACGAAATCAACAAACACATCGCTGCTGCGATGAAGAGCCGTGATGCCGACCGCCTCTACGTGCTCAAGATGATAAAGGCCAAGTTTCTTGAGTTCCAAACCAGCAAGGGATTCAACGAAGCCGACTTCAACGACGCCAAAGAAATCTCTATCATCCAAAAGATGGAGAAATCGTGGAAAGAAGAGGCTGAACTCTTTGACAAAGCTGGGCGCGATACCAGTGAGCTCAAGAACCGTCTTAACATACTGCAAGAGTTCTTGCCCAAGGAACCAGAAATTGGCGACATCGTTGCTATGATAAAGGAGTCGGGAATCGAACCGCAGATGAAAAACATGCGCGCTATTCTAGCCCACGTGCAGGCACAATGCCCAGCCGCAAGCGGTAAACTCGTGAGCGAAGCACTCAAGCAACTGCAGTGACAATCGATCTCTGATTAAGAATGCTAATAGGCATGAAAATCCTGCTTTTCTTATGAAATAATGGGTTTTTTGCACCAAGTGTAATATTGTGTAATAGTTTTCTTGCAGCAATTTGTGGCAATATCTACTTTTGCATCGTCCGGACAGACAACCCGATTGTTGAACGATTCAAAAAAATTAAGAAAATGAAGAAATTGATTTTAATGTCTATGATGGCAATAGTGTGCCTCATGGCAGCAAGCGCACAAAAGACAGTTGTATCGCAAAGTAACCAGAACGTATATGACGCAGTAGAGCAGATGCCAGAGTTTCCTGGCGGCATGCCAGCCATGATTGAATACCTTCAAACTAATCTTAAGTATCCAAAAGATGCTATAAAACAACAAGTGGGAGGCAGAGTTATGGTCATGTTTGTGGTAGAAACCGATGGCAGCCTTTCTAATGTGAGAGTTGCAAGAAAAGTTTTTCACTCGCTTGACACCGAAGCAGTAAGAGTGGTGAAAAGCATGCCCAAGTGGAAACCTGGAAAAGATAAAGGCCGACTGGTGAGAGTAAACTACACCCTTCCAGTAGTTTTCTCCATCAAGAAATGAGGAACATCTTATGTATAATAATTCTTATTATCATTGTGGGCTGCTCACATGAGCAGTCCCACAATGAACTGTTGACTAAGGCTGAGCAGATTTTGTTCACTCAACCCGACTCGGTGGTGGGAATGTTGTCTCCAAACTGGAACGACACAACGATGAGTGAGGCCGATCGTGCCCTATATGGTCTTCTCTATGCTGAGGCCATACACCGCAGCGGCCTCTATATAGGTACCGACTCATTGATAAAGGCAAGCAAGGAGTACTTTGAGCAACATGGCGACGATGAGCATCTTGCCCGAGCACTGTTACATTATGGAATCACTTTATACCAACAGCAAAGGACTCGCGAAGGCATTCTTTCAATGAAACAAGCCGAGCAAGTAGCTAGCGGTTTGAATAACTCAGCTTTTGATTGGTATCTATTTTCGGTGCTTGGCGATGTGAACGATAATTTGGGCGACTACCTCCCTACATTACGCTATTACAAGCAGGCATTGCGAGCTGCTCAGCAAGCTGACAATGAGCAGTGGACAGTGCAGACTCTTAACAACATTGCCATGAAATTTGACGAGTTGGGTGAGAAGGATAGTTTGAAATACTATTTAGAACAAGCCAGGCCGCTTGCCAATAGTACCCAGGGCGATGTGCGAGCTAACTATCTCGTGAATAATGCCAGCTATCTGATGAAGACGGGAGAGATGGAAGAGGCGAAACGTTTCCTGATCGAATCGATGCAGATATCTCCAACCGACCGAGGAGCAAAACTCCTTGCCGACATTTATGTGCAGGAAGGTGACACGGCATCGGCTATTATACAATGGTATAGGCTTACATCCTCGCTCTCAACCGATGTCGCCATCCAGTCCTATCAACTGTTAATAGAACACCTGAACCGGTGGGGCGACACTGGTAGCGCGGCAATGTATAGCCAACGACTCAACGAGGTGTATCGTAGTCTATATGAGCGCAAAGATGCTGCCGGTATCGCCGACATGATGACACAATTTGATGAGCAGTTAAAGGAGCGAAAGCAATATAAGACGGTTATTGCCTTGCTTGCTGCCATCATATTCTTAATGATAATATCGGCATTATTAGTTTGGTATAGCCGCCGTCGCATTGACCGACTTAATGCCCGTTTTGCCGAGAGCCAAAAGCAATATAATCTTACACGTTCCGAACTTACTCAGATGCGACGACTCAAGGAGCGAGAGCAACGCGAGAATACCTTGCAGATGAAGGAGACTGTTTCGCGACTGCATGCGTCGGCCAACAAGGGGCAGCCCGCTGCCGATGAGGATGCCAACGAACTTGCGCAACTATCTTATGCACAAAACCCAAAACTGCGTGAATTGCTGTCTTTGCTGAATTCAAAAGAACAGATGGTGTGCTTGCTCACTATCCATAATTTCCTGCCCACCGAAATCGCAACCTTGACAATCTCCACGCCTCAGGCCATCACCAACACACGTGTGCGCCTGCTCAAGAAAGTCTTTGGCGAGACCGGCGGAGCCAAGGATTTCGACAACGCAATCAAAAAAGTGCTTTGAATCTTGGCGATAAAAGGGAGCGTTAAACTGTGCTCAATAAATAAATTGTATTAATTGTTGGAAATTGTTTGAAAAATCTTTGTATATTTGCGCGTTGAATAAATAGAATACTAACTTTTAAAACTTTTATAATCATGAAGAAATTAGCATTATTAGCAGCAATGATTTTTGCTCTGGGAATAGGTGCCAATGCAGCACCCAAAGATATTGATCAACTCGCCAAGGAGACTAAGGCTAAGACTGAGGCGATGAAGAAGTATAACGATGCTGTAAAGGACGAGGCTAAGGCTGTAAAAGAAGTTGACAAAGCTCAGAAGAAGGCGCAAGACGCAACCAAGGACATTGATAAGGCTCGCTCAAAGGTTAAAGAAGCCGAGAACAAGGTAAAGGACGCCGAGAAGAAAGCCGAGAATGCACGCAGCAACTACGATAAAGCTGTTGATAAG
>JAFSPZ010000012.1 GCA_017451225.1 Muribaculaceae bacterium
GAGCGTTTCGCTCACAGATACCACACCATTGAGTGAACTCTTCGACAAAACTAAATATCAAAATTTCAATGATCGTTCTGCCTCTAATGGGCAATTATTTATAAATTTTTAATCGTCCCAAATTTTAATGGGACACTAGTGCACTAAAACATAAAATTAATGGCTGTGAGCACAACATTCACAGCCATTTTTTTGAAAAACAGAAGTCACATGACACGAAACATACGACACGCCACCACAGGCGACATTGACCGCATCATGCAAGTGCTGGCTGCCGCCAAGCAGGTTATGAGAAAAGCCGGAAACACCCTCCAGTGGGTTAACGGATACCCCAACATAGAGGCTGTTATGCTTGATATTGAGCGTGACGGAGCAATAGTGGTTGAAGACGACGGAGTCATTGTTGCCTATTTTGCCATGCTGCCCTCGCCCGAGCCCACCTATGCCAAGATTTACGATGGCAAGTGGTTCAACGACACTCTTCCCTATCATGTCGTTCATCGCATGGGCGCAGTGCCCAGCGCACGTGGCATTTTTGCCAGTGCCATGGAATATTGCTTCTCCATTGACCCTAACATTCGCGTCGATACCCACCGCGACAACAAAATCATGCAGCACCTGTTCGAGAAACATGGCTTCCAATACTGCGGCATCATCTACCTCGACAACGGTGACGAGCGCCTAGCCTATCAGCTCATAAAAACCACCACTTAAGCTTTAAACCGTCCTGTATGTTGTGTTGCAACGCACAACTTCAACACATTTCCTCCATATAAAAACACTGGCTTGCAGCAATTGCTGCAAGCCAGCTTTATTTATCACTTATCTTAGTTAAGATAATTATTATCCGTTGTGCTTCTTCATAATCTTGATCAGGTCGATAACCTTGTGGCTGTAACCAATCTCGTTGTCATACCAAGATACAACCTTCACAAACTTGTCGGTCAGGTATACGCCTGCGTCGGCATCAAAGATAGAAGTGCGTGGGTCGCCCAGGAAGTCGCTTGAAACAACCTTGTCCTCGGTGTAACCCAAAATGCCCTTGAGCTCACCCTCGCTAGCCTTCTTCATGGCAGCGCAGATGTCTTCCTTAGTAGCAGGGTTCTTGAGGTTTACGGTAAGGTCAACAACGCTCACGTCGAGGGTAGGAACGCGCATTGAGATACCAGTAAGCTTGCCGTTGAGCTCGGGAATAACTTTGCCCACAGCCTTGGCAGCACCAGTAGAAGATGGGATAATGTTGCCTGCAGCAGCACGGCCACCACGCCAGTCCTTCAATGATGGACCATCAACGGTGCGCTGAGTAGCGGTGGTAGCGTGAACAGTTGTCATAAGACCGTTCTCAATACCAAATGCATCGTTCAAAACCTTAGCGATAGGAGCAAGACAGTTGGTGGTGCAAGAAGCGTTTGAAACGATAGTCTCACCAGCATACTTGTCATGGTTAACACCGCACACAAACATAGGAGCCTGACGTCCGTCATCACCTGCCTTAGAAGGAGCTGAGAGAACTACATACTTAGCGCCAGCCTGGAGGTGTTTTTCGGCACGGTCCATAGTGAGGTAGAGACCGGTAGATTCTACAATGTACTCAGCACCCACTTCGTCCCACTTAAGGTCGGCGGCGTCTTTCTCGGCAGTTACACGAATCTCGTTGCCGTTAACGATGAGCTTGTTGTTCTCAACATCAGCCTTGATTTCGCCATCAAAAATGCCATGCATGGTGTCATACTTGAGCATATAGGCCATGTAATCAACTGGAAGAAGGTCGTTGATACCAACTACTACTACGTCATTCTTGTTAGCCTCCTCAAGAGAAGCGCGGAAAACAAAGCGACCGATGCGGCCAAATCCGTTAATACCGATTTTAATTTTACCCATAATTTAATAAAAGTTTAATTAAATAATTATTATTAGCTAAAATTTATTATCTTTGCACAAACTATTGCAACGAGGGTAGAAAATCGCTCTTTTTATTGCATTAGTATTATCGACTGCAAAATTAATATATTTTTTTGCAAAATGATAGTCCTTTTCAATAAAATATTGATTGATGTCGCCTCAATTAAGAATGTTTAATAGTTCACACTCCTTGTTTGAGTTCACTTAATTTATTAATTTTTAAATATCTACATCACTATGGGTTTTGTAAAAGAGTTTAAAGAGTTTGCCATGAAGGGCAACGTAATGGACATGGCCGTTGGTGTAATCATTGGCGGTGCTTTTGGTAAGATTGTTAGTTCTCTTGTTGACGACGTGCTCATGCCAGCTATTGGAATGCTCACCGGCAATGTTGATTTTACCGGTCTGGCACTCAAGATTGGCGAAGGCGAGGGTGCTGCAGTTCTCAAATATGGAACTTTCATCCAGAATGTTATCGACTTCCTCATCATCGCGCTGTGTATCTTCTTGATGATTAAAGGTATGAACAAGCTCATGAAGAAGAAAGAAGAAGAGCCAGCTCCCGAACCAGAACCCACCAACGAGGAGAAGCTCTTGGGCGAAATTCGCGACCTGCTCAAGAAGGACAAGTAATCATCACTTCGTTCCTATTTAAGAAAACCACGCTGCATCAGGCTCTTATCATGCTTGATGCAGCGCTGTTTTTGAGCAATTCCCAAAAGGAGTAAACACTTTTTCACAGTTATACATGCAGTATTTTTCTCTCCATTGTGTTTATATGGGTGAATGTCACAATTTCTCGCAAACACACATAGTGCCATTTCAGGTAGTTATTTATACTTTTTAGGTAAAACATTGTGACATAAAAATACTTTTTTTTAGTGTTTTTTTGGGATTTACAATAAAACTGCTTACTTTTGCGATATTATTTGTGACAACTCACAATACATTATATTTATTTCATTTTAAATAGTACTATTATGAAGAAATTTATTTGTCTTTTTATGAGCGCTATGCTGCTCATCTCTTTCAGTGGTTGTAATTCAATGAGCAAGACCTTGCAAGGTGGTCTCCTCGGCGGTGGCGGTGGCGCTGCTGTTGGTGCAGGTATTGGTGCTCTCATTGGCAAGGGCAAGGGTGCTGCTATTGGCGGCGCTATTGGCGCTGTTGCTGGTGGTGTTGCTGGTACTCTCATTGGCAAGCACATGCAGAAGAAGGCCGACGAGCTCGCTGCTATCCAGGGTGCTTCGGTTTCTACCGTTACCGACAACAATGGCTTCACTGGCATCCAGGTAACCTTCGACGAGGGTATCCTCTTCGATACTGGCAAGTATGCTCTCAAGACCCCTGCTAAGAACGCTTTGACTCGCTTTGCAACTTCTTTGAAGAACGATCCTAACACCAACGTTCAAATCTTCGGTCACACCGACAACACTGGCTCGCGCGCCGTTAACGAGAAACTCTCGAAGCAACGTGCTGATGCTGTGCTTAACTATCTCCAGAACAATGGTGTAGCAAGCAGCCGCATGGAATCTTATGGTCTGGCTTATGACTACCCAGTAGCTAGCAACGACACCAAAGAGGGTCGCGCTCAGAACCGTCGCGTTGAGGTTTACATCACCGCCGACGACACAATGATTCAGCAAGCCGAAGCAGGAACTCTCCAATAATTTGGCACAACTGATCAGCTAAAAGCACAGCACGGTCGGCAACCCATAATGAGGCGGCCGACCGTGTTAGTTATTAATAACCCCTTTTCACCCTTCATTGATGATACTCAAAAAAACGCTCCTCGCTCTTATGGTAACGTTGGCGACTATTACCGCTTGCGCTCAGGACTTCACCAGCCTGGACACGCTCAAATTCTACGACGCACTGCGATTCCGCATGATAAACAAGGGCTGGGACAACACCTTAACCCCATACACTCGCATCCCAGCAACGCTCAAGGACAGCGTGCGCGAGACATTGTGGCAACGAGCACAGAATTCGGCAGGTATAGGCTTCCGCTTTGCTACCAACAGCCATTGCGTGGCAGTGCGCTACAACCTGATGAGCAATTTCCACATGGCCCACATGGCCGACACCGGCATCAAGGGTACCGACCTTTATATCCTTGACAACGAGGGCGTGTGGCGATTCGTGAACTGCAACCGCCCATACCGCGACTACAATTATAAAGGTGAAGGTCCTCGCAAAGACTCTATCCAGAGCAAAGTCTATATTGACAAGCTCGACGGCGAGTGGCACGAGTACATGATTTACTTGCCCCTCTACGACGGCATCAACTGGTTGGAGATAGGCGTGGAACCAAGTGCCCAAATCACTCAGCCACGCGTCAACAGCCCGCGCAAGGAGAAGAAATTCGTGTTCTATGGCACTAGCATCCTTCATGGCGGATGCGCATCACGCACCGGCATGGTTGCAACGAGCATCCTCCAGCGCGACCTCGACGTGGAATGCGTTAACTTGGGCTTTAGCGGCGAGGGAAAAATGGATAGTTGCATGGCACGAGCCATGGCAGCGATACCGCATGTCGATGCCTATATCCTCGACCCCATCCCCAACTGCACCAAGCTCATGTGCGACACTGTGACCTACGGATTCGTCAACCTGCTGCGCACGTTGCGCCCCGAGGTGCCCATCTTCATGGTCGAGGGACAGGAGTACAGCTACGAGCGCTTCAGCGGCTTCTACAGTCAGTATCTGCCCGAGAAAAACCAAGAGTTCCACAAAAACTACTTGAAACTCAAGGCCGAGAATCCTCGCAATCTCTACTACATCGACCGTGAGAACCTCTACGGCCCCGACTGCGAAGGCTCGGTCGATGGCATTCACCTCACCGACCTGGGCTTCTACTACTACGCCCAGAAGCTCAAACCCTATCTCGAGGCTATCCTCAATGGCACTGAAGTACCATTCCAAGACAAAGTGAATAAACCAAAATAAAAGTACCATTTTTAATACTTCAATTATTATGAAAAAGATTCTAACACCATTCTTACTGCTTGCCTGTTGCGCCATCGCCGCTCAGGCACAGATGCCAGCTGCTGTACAACGCAATCTGTCCTCTATCATCGATGAATGCAACAACAATAAGGCATCACAAGAATTAGTTAATCTCTATGCTTTTGTTGATGTTGACGGCGACGGAATCAAAGAATTCTGCACTGCCGACTACAACAAGAAGTATTTATGCGCCTTCAAGATTGCTGATGGAAAGGCGACACGCATCAGAACCATTCCACAAGGCAACATTGATTGGAAACCCATTTTCTATCTCTATAGCACAGAGGGTCGCAATGCCACCCTTGATGCCACCCTCAAGCATCGCCCATTGTTCCTCAACAAGATTCAAATCGCCAAGAACCGCTTCTCGACCAACAACGGCACTTGGATGACCGAAGGTGTGGATGTAGGCAAAATGAAGCGCACTTACGACCGCATAATTTTCAAGCCACACATTGGCAAAGCCAAGTTTGTAAGCGAGAAATCAGTAGACGGCAACGGTGTCTTCACCTTCGCCCTAACCGATGCCGCAATGTCCAAAAAGATGTTCCGTGGATACAGCGACTATCAGGCAGTCCCATTCATTGTGCCACAGGCATGGCTCAAGGACCACACTCCTCTCAACTACACTCGCTGGCTGCAAGGGGAAAAGGAAGAATCAGCATCAAGCGACATAACAAAGCTTATTAGTCAGTCCTATGGAGGACGCAAGATTATAGCCACTAAATGGCTCGCCAGCTGTCCCATAAACGAACGCAACTTCTATATGGTACTCTTTGCTCCCGAGCAGAACATGGGTCTCATGGCAATGGTGTGCATTGCCGAGGGAGAAGTCGAATCGGCCCACAATGAATGGTACGAACTATCTTCCGACAACAAGACGACATTGAGCGGAGAAGACTATGACAAAGACCTCTTTTTCCATGCGCCCCAAATCATGGCGATGGTGGCTGCACAAGAAGGACTAGAGCTCTATGTGCGCTGGAACTCTCTTGAGGGAATGCACTACTCCATTTGGCGAGAGATAGATGACATCTGGATTCAAATCCAAGACGACTACGAGTACCTACAAGCGTTCTAACCAACTAAAAACTAAGAACTATCATAATGTTACACAACGAAATCAACAAACACATCGCCGCTGCGATGAAGAGCCGTGATGCCGACCGCCTCTACGTGCTCAAGATGATCAAGGCCAAGTTCCTTGAGTTCCAAACAAGCAAGGGCTTTAACCCCGACGAATTCAACGAAGCTAAGGAAATTTCCATTATCCAGAAGATGGAGAAGTCGTGGAAAGAAGAGGCAGAACTCTTTGATAAGGCTGGACGCGATACCAGCGAACTCAAAAACCGACTCAACATCCTTCAGGAGTTCCTCCCCAAGGAACCCGAACTTGACGACATCGTCGCAATGATAAAAGAGTCGGGCATTGAACCGCAGATGAAGAACATGAGAGCCATCCTCGCCCATGTGCAGGCACAATGCCCCGCCGCCAGCGGCAAACTCGTGAGCGAAGCCCTCAAGCAACTGCAATAATCAAGTTTTCTCTAACAAACTAAAAACTACACCACATAATATTTACTATTTTTCAAAAAAAACTTGTTACATATAAAATAAAATATTATCTTTGCGGTTGACTCAGTTAGTCCAAGAGTGGACAGCGAGTCACAACATTTTGGTAAAGGACGTTTACTAACGGCGTTATCTTCAGCCTTCAAATCTCGCAAATTTGTTTTAGCCAAGAAGATACGGCAACAAAAGTGAACGTCCACGTTGGGTGAATTTTATGCCCTCACGTCATCAGTCAGGTGATGTGATGTAGCATATATATTCAAAACTGACGTGGGCTAACTGCGTTGCTTATCCTTGGCGAAGGCAATGCGAGAGCCTGAAGACTGGGTAAGCTGAAGTACAGATTCCCACGTCTTTTTTATGTAGCTACATTTACCAACGTCTAAATCTGGGGAATCTAATACGACAACTAAATGTATTCATATTATTTATGAAAGACGAAAAGAAAAACAAAAAACAAGAAGAATTGCAGTCAAGACGCGAATTCTTCAAAAAGGCAGCTAAAAACACACTGCCTATCATCGGTGCGATTGCACTAAGTCAAATACCATTTATATCTAAAGCAAGTGAAAGCAAATCACAGTGGGGATGTCAATTTGGATGTACAGGTTCTTGTCAAGGAACATGTATATCATGCACTGGTGGTTGTACTGGTACTTGTCGCGGAGGATGTGCTGGCACTTGCACAGGGACATGTACTGGTTGGTGTGTAGGTTACTATTAATTGATTTAAAGATTTAATTTCGTACTCATTTCATTCAAAAGTGAAATGAGTACGAAATGTCTATTATTATTTATCGTATAAGCACGTTGATATGGGTAATATCAAAGATGAAGCGGCTCAATGGCTCGACGGTACTGCTGCAAACATAACATTTATAGTAACAAAAGATTGTCAATTAGCATGTAAATACTGTTATCTTGTCGGTAAAAATGATAAAGAGCGAATGTCATTTTTGACTGCAAAAAAAGCTATTGATTACATTTTAACAAGTTCTCTATTTTTTGGAAGACAAAAATCTGTAATTTTGGATTTCATAGGGGGAGAACCATTGTTGGAGGTGGAATTAATAGATAAAATCTGTGATTATTTTAAATTACAGACATATATAAGAGGACATAAATGGTTCGATGCTTATCGCATTAATTTGACAACAAATGGGCTTAATTATCATACAAAAAAGGTCCGAAAATTCATTGAAAAGAATATCACACATCTAAGCATTACCATAACAATAGATGGAAATGAGATAAAGCATGATCTAAATAGGGTTTATAAAAACTCAGGTAAAGGTTCATACAAAAATGTCCTGAAAAATATTCCTCTATGGTTGAAAGACTTTAAAGACATAGGTACAAAAGTGACGATTAGCAGTGCCGATATTCCATATATTAAAGAAAGTGTTTTACATTTATTCTCTTTGGGTATTCATCATTTATATACTAATTGTGTATTTGAAGATGTGTGGAAAGAAGGTGATGATAAACTCTTTGAAGAACAGCTTTCTGAACTTGCCGATATAATAATTGATAATGAGTATTATAAGGATTTCACTTGCTCATTCTTCAGCGAGAACATAGGCAAACCTCTCGACCCTATACTCGAGAACCAGAACTGGTGCGGTGCGGGCAAGATGCTTGCCGTTGACGCTGCAGGAATGTTCTATCCCTGCACCCGCTTTGCTGGCTACTCACTACGTGAGAAGAAACCAATCATCATTGGCAATGTGCGCGACGGCATAGATAAAAACAAGTTGCGACCGTTCCTCACCCTCGACCGCACTACTCAAAGTCCTCAAAAATGCTTGGACTGCGAGGTGGCAAGCGGCTGCGCCTGGTGCCAAGGCGAGAACTACGACGCCGCCGAGACGAATACTATCTATCAGCGAGCCACCGCCATCTGCCTGATGCACAAGGCCAGAGTGAGAGCCAACAACTATTACTGGAACAAACTCTACCGCAAGCTCGAGCTTGAAGGCCAGCGCGAGGAATTTGAGAAGAACAAACGCAAAGTGAAACCTGTTGATTGTTAAGACTATGCTACAATATTTAGTAATTCTGCTCGATGACACCAGCATAAGCTTCTGTCATTACAGTGTGAACAAGAAAGAGCGCAATCTCATCTCGCTCGACCACCTTCGCAAGGGCATCCGATTTGGAATGGTAGAGAACCTGATGATTCAGTTTGTCTATCCCGATTATACCTTGCCACAAGAGTATCTCGACGTGATTGACACCATCGACCATAGCAGTATCAAGCCTTTTGCTGCTCTTGACAGCGGGACCGATATTGTGGTGATTGACGACTGGGAATGCGATGCCACCAAGCTTAAAGATTCAGTTTTAGTGCTACGCACCAATTGGAAGCAGTTTTATGAGAACCATAGTAAGCTCAAAGGCCTGCTTAACGTGGTGCAACGCCTAAACGTAGTCATCACTGATTTGGAGCGGATGAATGACTGCGACCGTGAGAACTACAAGGCTGTGCTTGAAGCTATGTGCAAAGACATTGAAGCACTATATGTTGATGGCAAGTCGCCACAGTTCAATCTGCTCACCGACCGCATGATACTCACCGAGATGAACAACTGCAACGCAGGCGACACGACCATCACTCTCGCACCAAATGGCAAGTTCTATATCTGCCCGGCATTCTATTACAATGACGAGAATGACAACGTGGGAGACATTGAGAATGGACTTGTCATCAAGAACAAGCAGCTTTATAAGCTAGACTATGCCCCAATATGTCGCAAATGCGATGCATGGCAATGCCGCCGCTGCACCTGGCTCAACCGCAAGACGACCCTAGAGGTCAACACACCAAGCCATGAGCAGTGCGTTGCTGCTCACCTTGAGCGTAACGCTTCGCGCGACTTGATGCTCTCGCTCCGCAGCAAGGGTACATTCCTACCCGACAAAGAAGAAATCAAAGAACTAACTTATCTCGACCCATTCGAGATAGCGACACGATGGAAATAATCATTTAATACATAACCATTTGCTTAACTATCATCCATAAAAAAATCAACTAATATATGACACGAAAATTAGTAGGCCAGGTGACACCTGATGAGAAAAATGAAATTCAGTCGCTTTTTGAGCGTCGCAATGGTCTCAACGAGCTTGCAAAAGTGCTCACAGCAGACAATGCCGAGCTTTATGAGAAACTGGTAAAAGACATGGGCGAGACAGGTACCAAGTTCCAGAACTGGTGGGACACCATGGCTCGGAAGTACAATTGGGAAAGCTCCCCAAACGGCAATTGGGAAATAAACTTCGACACCTGCGAAATATTCCTTAATGCCGAGTGAAAATGGTCATAGAACTACTAGAAGAAGTCTCGTAACTTAAAACTTTAATCTTAACACTTATGACTTTACTGATGATAGGCACCACCGAGTTGCTGCTGGTCGCAGGACTGGCCTTGCTGCTCTTTGGTGGTAAGAAACTGCCCGAGATGATGAAGGGCATGGGAAAAGGCGTAAAGAGCTTTAAAGAGGGTTTGAACGCTCCTGTCGAAGAACCTCAAAAGAAAGAGGAGACTACCACCGATGAGTCCCAGCCTGAACCATCGGGTGAAGCTCAAGAAACCGCCCAGCACCACGAACGATGAGCAGTGACAAAGGAGGTATGATGACCTTCGGAGGGCATCTTGAGGTAATGCGCAGGATGTTCTTCCGCATTATTGGTGTGTCCCTTGCTTTTGCTATTACGATATTCTGTTTCCGGCAGACGACCTTCGATATCCTGCTCGCACCTGGAAGCAGTGACTTTGCCACCTACCGCGGCATTGAGAACCTGTGTACCCTGTTGGGAATAGACTTCCACTTCGAACCGTTTAAAATCACACTCATCAACACCGAACTCTCCAACCAGTTTATGACACATCTCTCCACTTCGGTCATACTGGGGTTGCTGTGCGCTTCACCCTATATAGTGGTAGAACTATTCCGCTTCATCACACCAGCGCTCTACGAAGACGAAAAACGTTATTCGGTGACAATTACCGTAATCATCTACCTGCTCTTCATGGCTGGTGTGCTCATGAACTACTACGTCCTCTTCCCCTTCGCCTTGCGTTTCCTGGGCACCTATCAGGTGGATGCCAGTGTGGTGAACCAAATTAACATCTCTTCTTACATCTCCACCTTCACAACACTCACCTTCATGCTTGGACTTGTGTTCCAGATACCGGTAATATCCTTCTTCCTCGCCAAGATGGGTATCCTTTCAAGTGACACAATGGCGCACTACCGCCGCCACGCCATTGTCGTCATTGCACTTGTCGCTGCCGTCATCACTCCACCCGATCTGTTCACCCTATGTCTCGTCTCAATCCCCATGTACGGCCTATATGAGGTAAGCATCATTATTGTACGTCGCGTACAACGCAACTAATACTATTTGATATTTGTTATGTAGTTTTTACTAACCACATCAACAATTTTTGTACGAGCAATTCCTTTATTCTTTTCCACCTGAAAAAGCTGAGTTATTAATCTTTTCCGCCAAAAATACTCCCAAACAATGGAATTGTTTTTAATTGTTTGAAAAATCTTTGTATATTTGCGCATTGAATAATTAGCAGACACATGACAAGAGGTGATAATAGCGCATTAAACTATAGCCTCTTTAACATGTCTATTTCCTAACTAGTCCACTTTAGAATATTAACTTTTAAACTTTAATAAAATGAAGAAATTAGCATTTTTAGCAGCAATGATTTTTGCTCTGAGCATGAGCGCAACAGCCATGCCATCACAAGTTCCAGGCGATGATAACCTCACACAACTCTCTAAAGACACCAAGGCTAAGACCGAGGCTATGAAGAAGTATAACGACGCTCTCAAAGATGAGGTAAAAGCCAGCAAAGATTTAGAGAAGGCTCAGAAAAAGATTGCCGATGCCGATAAAGAGGTAGAGAAAGCCAAACAAAAAGTTAAAGATGCCGAGAACAAGGTGAAAGACGCCGAGAAGAAGGCCGAGAACGCTCGCAAAGACTACGAGAACAAGGCCGACAAGCTTAATAAAGCTAAACAGAAGACTATCGAAACCAAGAAAGTCATCGACCAGATGGACGGCATCATCGTCAACGACGGATATAACCGTTAATCTTCTCATAACACCCAATTATCACAAGTCGAGCCAACTAAGGTTCGACTTGTTTTTTCTATAACATTTTTTATCATCTCTGGGCACCTTTTACGACAGAAAAGTATTATCTTTGTTGATTGAAAATAATCAATAACATGAAATTTTATAAATCACTTTTACTCGCTCTTATCACTGTCATGATTGTACCTGCTTGGACCTGTACCGACGGGCACACTCGTGCTAAAGTGGACAAGAGTGAAAGTACAAAGCCAGCCACTGCAGTAGTGGTAGGGGCAGAGCGCACAAGCGAGTATCTTTCACTTCTCAAAGGCAAGCGCATAGCACTGCTGAGCAATCAAACAGGAGTAGTGGGAGAGAAACATGACAAACACACTCTCGACCTCATGCTCGAGAAAGGATTGAACGTAACAACCATCTTCTCGCCCGAACACGGATTCCGTGGCAAGGCCGATGCTGGCGAGCACGTGAAAAGCAGCGTCGACGAAAAGACTGGCATACCTATCGCCTCGCTTTATGAAGGCAAAAGCCGCATGCCCAGCAAGGAGACGATGGACCGCTTCGACGTTATCGTCACCGACATACAAGACGTTGGTCTGCGGTTCTATACCTATTATATTACCATGGTCAACATGATGGATGCCGCAGCTGCCTATGACAAAGAGTTTGTGGTCTTTGACCGCCCCAACCCCAACGGCATGACCGTTGACGGTCCCATCCTCGACATGAATCTCAAGAGCGGAGTGGGATGGCTGCCCATCACCACCATTCACGGTATGACAATGGGCGAGATAGCACTCATGACCAACGGCGAAGGCTGGCTCAAAGACGGCAAGAAAATCAAACTCACCGTCATTCCATGCCAAAACTACACTCATCAAACTCGCTACAAGCTGCCCATCGCGCCATCTCCCAATCTGCCCAACATGCTCTCAATCTACCTCTACCCCTCCACTTGCTACTTCGAGGGCACACCCGTGAGCTTGGGACGAGGCACCGACTGGCCATTCCAGGTTTATGGCCATCCCGACATGAAGGGCTATGACTTCTCGTTCACTCCCACAAGCCGACCAGGAGCCAAGAACCCACCACAACTAGACAAGCTGTGCCATGGTGTAGACCTTCACAATCTCAATGCCGAAGACGTGATTGCCAAAGGCATGAATTTGGAGTATGTTATCGATGCATACAACAATCTCAAGATTGGCGACAAGTTCTTCACACCATTCTTCGACAAGCTCGCTGGCCGCACCTACATCCGCGAAATGATAATTGCCGGCAAGAGTGCCGACGAGATTCGCGCCCGCTGGCAGGACGATGTGGCCAAGTTCAAAAAACAAAGAAAACCCTATCTCCTCTACCCCGAATAAACTTAAAAGCAAGGCAAAGCCCCTTACAGGCGCAGCCACTTAAAACTTAACACTTAACACTTAACACTTATATAATGACTACTCCCTGGATTGTTCTTGCCACAATAGTTGGCTACTTTATTCTACTTTTCATCATCTCATGGTTAGCCTCTCGCAAGGCCGACACTAACACCGCCCTCACCGGAGGACGTCAAGCTCCATGGTTTATCGTGGCCATCGCAATGATTGGAGCCCCTATTTCGGGTGTTACATTTATCTCGGTGCCAGGATATGTGGTGGGCTCAAGCTACAGCTACATGCAGATGGTGCTGGGATTTGCCGTGGGCTATTTTGTCATAGCCTATGTGCTCATGCCCCTCTTTTTCAAGCGCAACCTAGTTTCAATCTACGGATACCTTGAAGACCGTTTCGGAGGCAAAACCCACAAAACCGGAGCCTGGTTCTTCTTCATCAGCAAGATGCTGGGAGCTGCCGTCAGGTTCCTGGTTGTGTGTGTAACCTTGCAGATGCTGGTGTTTGAACCATTGCACATCCCGTTTATCTTTAATGTGATTGCAACTATTGCTCTGATTTTCCTCTACACCCTCCAGGGAGGTGTAAAGACCGTGGTATGGACCGATACTCTCAAGTCGTTGTGTCTCATCCTCTCGGTGGTGCTTTGCATTGTTTTTGTAGCTAAAGCACTGGGCTATGGTGCAGGCGACATGGTCAAGGCCATTGCAAGCGACGACTCGTCACGCATCTTCTTCTTCGACAACCCCAAAGAAGACACCTATTTCTGGAAACAGTTCATTGCAGGTATCTTCATGGTGATAGCAACCACCGGACTTGATCAAGACCTCATGCAACGCACTCTCGCCAGCAAGAATGTGAAAGAGTCAAAGAAAGGGTTGATTGTAAGTGGTATTACTCAAATCTTTGTCGTAGCTCTTTTCCTAATTCTTGGTACAATGCTTGTGCTTTATATGCGCAACACTGGCTCGGCAATGCCCGAGAAGAATGATGCCCTCTTCGGCATGGTGGCGCAAGACAGCTCTATGCCAGTGATAATGCTCATCCTCTTTGTTCTAGGACTCATTGCAGCAGGTTATTCAGCAGCCGGCTCCGCGCTGACAGCATTGACAACTTCGTTCACCGTCGACATCCTGGGCAGCGACAAGAAACAGGATGAAGCACATCTTGCCCGCACTCGCCGCTTGGTTCACATTGGCATGGCTGTAATCATGGGCATTATCATTTATATTTTCTATCTGCTCAATGACGATAGCGCCATCAAGATGGTTTACTCCATAGCAAGCTACACCTACGGCCCAATCCTCGGCCTCTTTGCCTACGGCATGATGTGCAAGGCTGGTGTCAAAGACCGCATGGTACCCATTGTATGCATTCTAGCTCCTATTTTGAGCTGGGTCATTCAATGGTGGCTCAAGAACCAGTTCGATTACACTATTGGCTTCGAGTTGCTGCTTCTCAATGCGGTACTCACGATGATAGGCCTCTTTATCTTCAAGAAAAGCAAGTAATGGCTCGAAACACTATCAGCAAATACATCTGGATTGTCGACACCATTGAGCGATATGGCTCTATCACACGTGAGCGGCTGAGCGAGTTGTGGAGTAAAAGCGACTTCGGTAATGGAGAACCTTTGCCACGGCGCTCGTTCTACAACTACCGCAACGGCATTGCCGACACTCTGGGCATTGACATCGAGTTCAACCCTGCGACCTACGAATATTATATTGCCAACGATGGCACCGACACTGCCGGCAAGCGACAGCAGTGGTTGCTCGACTCCATGTCAATCAGTAGTATGATAACCAGCTCTAACGACATCTCAAGCCGAATTCTGCTCGAAGATGTGCCCTCGGCACGAGAATTCTTGTCGGTCATTATCGATGCCATGCGCGACAATCACCGCATTAAGTTCAGCTACAAGAGCTACCAACGAGTGAATCAACAGCATGATATAGTCATTGAGCCTTTCTTCGTCAAGATTTTCAACCAAGTGTGGTATGTGATTGGTTATAACACTGCCGACAAGAAAATCAAGACCTATTCGCTCGACCGAATGGCCAACGTTCTCATCACCGATGAAAAATTCAATATGCCCGTTGACTTCGTCCCCGAAGAGTTCTTTGCCGACTGCTACGGTATCATTACCGACCTAGCCGAACCAAAGCGCATATCAATAAAAGCCGAGCCCACACAAGCCAAATATCTAAGAGCTCTGCCACTTCATCCCTCGCAAGAAGAGGAGCTGCACGACAACTACTCTATCTTCCGTTACAAAATGCGCAACACCTACGACTTGCGTGAAAGGCTGCTCTCGCACGGCAGCAGCATTGAAGTGCTTGAGCCACCTGAGCTAAAAGCACAAATTGTGAACGAGATGAAGAAAGCTCTCGAGAATTATAAAAAGAAATAATTTGCTTTTAACATCTTTTGTCTGACAAGGGCAATATATTTGCACACAAACTTTATTAACTTTGCAACATCAAAACAAACCAACATCATGAACATTGGAGAGAAAATACCCGAGATTCTGGGACAAGACGCCCAGGGCAACGTAATTAAGGCCAGCGACTTTGCAGGCAAGAAACTTATCATCTACTTCTACCCAAAGGACAACACTCCTGGCTGCACTGCCGAGGCTTGCAGCCTGAGTGAAGGATATGGAAAACTGCTCAAGGCCGGATTTGCGCTTGTGGGCGTGAGCAAGGACAGCGCAGCTTCTCACGAGAAATTTGCTGCCAAGCACAATCTGCCATTCCCACTCATTGCCGACGTGGACCTGACTCTCAACCAAGCCTTCGGAGTGTGGCAAGAGAAAAAGATGGCTGGACGTACCTACATGGGAACCGTGCGCACCACCTTCATCGCCGACGAGCAAGGCACCATCATCCACATCATCAACAAGGTAAACACTAAGGACAGTGCCAACCAAATACTTGACTTGAATTTATAAACAATTTAAAAATACAATACACTATTATGAACGACGAACTTTTCAACCCCGAAGCTCAAGAAGCTATGGAGCAGCCACAGCGCGTAGCGCCATCGCCCGAAAAACTCAAAGCCCTGCAAGTGGCTATGGACAAAATCGACAAGACCTATGGTCGTGGCTCTATCATGAAGCTTGGCGACGACAACATCGAGAACGTGGAAGTGATTCCAAGCGGCTCAATTGGACTCAACTATGCACTTGGAGTGGGAGGCTATCCTCGTGGACGCATCATCGAGATTTATGGTCCTGAGTCAAGCGGTAAGACAACTCTCGCCATCCATGCCATTGCCGAGGCTCAAAAAGCTGGCGGTATTGCAGCAATCATCGATGCAGAGCACGCTTTCGACCGTTTCTATGCCGAATCGCTGGGAGTTGACGTCAACAACCTATGGATTGCGCAGCCCGACAACGGCGAACAGGCACTCGAAATTGCCGACCAGCTCATCCGCTCTTCGGCTGTCGACATTGTGGTGATTGACTCAGTCGCAGCCCTCACCCCAAAGGCCGAAATCGAAGGCGAAATGGGCGAGAGCAAGATGGGCCTGCAAGCACGTCTCATGTCGCAGGCTCTGCGCAAGCTCACTGCTACTATCTCTAAAACCAACACCACCTGTATTTTCATCAACCAGCTACGCGAAAAATTAGGAGTACTATTCGGCAACCCCGAGACCACCACTGGTGGCAACGCTCTCAAGTTCTATGCCTCGGTTCGCATCGACATCCGCCGCATAGGTCAGCTCAAGGATGGCGACCAGGTGATTGGAAATCTCACCCGTGTGAAGGTTGTCAAGAACAAAGTGGCACCTCCCTTCCGCAAGGCAGAGTTTGAAATACTCTTTGGCAAGGGAATCTCTCGCACAGGCGAGATTATCGACCTCGGCATTCAGTTCGGCATCATCAACAAGAGTGGCGCTTGGCTATCTTACGAGGGCAGCAAGTTCCAAGGCCGTGACAATGCGAAACAACTCTTGGAGGACAATCCCGAACTAGCCGAAGAACTAGAAGCCAAAATCTTCGAAGCCATGAAAAACCCACAAGCCAAGAAGAAATAACTACTAACCGTTCTTCTTAACAATGCGGTGCGCATCATTTAATGATCACGCACCGCATTTATTTTATTTTCATGCCTAACAAGCTATTTAAGCCATGTTTTTGCCTTTATTTTCTTGCTCATCATTCAAGAGACTGTGCTTTGCTATCTCCCATTTAAATTGAACCTCTTCTTTGGGTATTACTGTATCGTTGATTTTCAAATCCAGATTGTTGAGTATCACATAACTAAGGATTGCCGGCATTGTCTCAAGTTTTGACACAAAAAATTTCTCATCGATAATAAGGTCGATGCAACACACATTGTCCTCTATCGTTACATCTTTCACAACTTGATTGGTCTTGAAATCCTTGATTTGAGCGATAAAAGCACTTGATGCAGCACACATTGTGCGCTCTTCCTGAGGCAAGTTCAGTAATTTCTTTGCCTCTTCGGGAGTGATTACATAGTTTTTCTCTCCTGCGGGAGTCTTTACCGCAATTTCCAATTGCGCACCGCTTTCTTCCATCAACTTAAAGTAATCCTCTCCTGGGTTCCCTCCTTGCTTGGTTTCTAACGTTCTGCTCAGAACATAAGTGTTAATGCTACCAGCAAACAAAGTTGAAACCACATAGGGTTTAATCCATTTATCAAAACTGAAATTAGGGATTGGTGCAACGTCTTTTTCGACCGCAAGTTTCACAAGAACGTCCTTTCCGTCATAGCACATGGTGTCAGGAGCAAATCCAGTGCCTTTTTGCTGAAATTTACCCAAATTCACAAAACTTGTTGCTAAGATTTCGGTTGCCTCATTGAATTTCTTGTTTTTCTCACATGATATCAAGCCAAATGAGAGCGACAACACTAACAAAGCAAACAAAGTCTTTTTCATAGTCTCTTGTGATTTAAAATAGATAAATAATCACTTGACGGCACTACCGCAGCAACTTCAGCAGCATGATGAGTGCATGAGTGGTCGCGCGGTCTATCACTTGAGCGCGAGTGCCATTAAAGTGGAAACACTTGCTTGTAACAATGTCGCCAACCTTTGCTGCAATCCACACGGTGCCAACGGGTTTCTCGGGAGTGCCTCCACCTGGACCAGCCACTCCACTTGTCGCTACCGAGCAATGAGTGTGGCACACGCGGCAAGCCCCTGTTGCCATCTGCTCCACAACTGGCTGGCTCACGGCGCCCCAAGTTTCTAGCGTGTCTGAGTCAACTCCCAGCACATGCTGCTTGACATCGTTGCTGTAGCTCACCACACTTCCCATGAAATAGTCGCTGCTGCCGGCTATCTCGGTTATCACATGAGCCACATTTCCACCAGTGCAGCTTTCGGCGGTCGACATGCTCAACTCCAACTCACGAAGCCTCTCCCCTACTATCTGCGACAACTCTTTGTCGCCATCGGCAATGATACTGTTGCCCAAAATGCCGTGCAACTGCTCTGATAGGCGTGCCATATCATCTGTAATCACCTTGCTGTCGCTATGAGCTCCAGTGAGCCGGAGTCTTATAACACCTTGACTGGGTAGATAGGCAAGATGAATGTAATCGGGCATTTCCTGCTCAAACTGTTCCAGTTTCTCGGCGAGTGCGCTCTCGGCATAATCAATAACAACAAAGGTGCGATACTCAATGTCAACGTCACTGTGGAAATGTTTCACAAGCTCGGGGATAACGGCTCGCTCCATCATAGCTTGAGTCTCAAGCGGAACACCGGGCATCGACACCAGCACCTTGCCATCACGCTCAAACCACATGATGGGTGCCGTACCCACTTCGTTCTGGATTACTCGACACGACGATGGCACCATTGCCTGGCCGGCTGTGAGACGGTTCATGTCTAAGCCGCGACGGCGGAACATCTCGTCAACATTGCGTTTCACATCCTCGTTGAGAATCATTTCACCACCAAAGTAGCGGCACAATGTTGCCTTGGTTATATCGTCCTTGGTAGGGCCAAGACCACCTGTCATGAGCACCACGTCGGTTTGAGAAAATGCCTCGTCTATAGCACGAAATATTTCGTGTTCATCGTCGGCAATAACTTTCACGCTCTTTGCTTCCCACCCAAGTGGCGAGAGATGGCGGGCAATCCACCCCGAGTTGGTGTCGGTCACCTGACCTATGAGCAGTTCGTCGCCTATTACTATCGTTGAATATTGCATGATTATTTTTATTGATTATCTTTTTTTGAGTATAGCTTCAATGCGCTGTGCAAGTGTAGGATGGCTGTAATCCATCCACACCACTGCAGGATGAGGAGTAAGGTTGGAAAGTGTATTTGCACTCAGCTTTTTGAGTCCCGAAATCAAATGCTCTCCATGTCCATGCTTGGCGGCAAAGGAATCGGCGGCATATTCGCCCTTTCTCGACACAGCATTAATAATTGGGTCCAGTATCAAGTCTATTGGCGAGAACAGCAGCGAGAAAGCTATCAACGACAGCGCAAACGAGTGGTCGCGCTTGCCGCCAAGGGCATGAGACAGCTCAGGATTGTCCACAAGCAAAGAGAAAACAAACAGGTTCACTGCTACCATCACAATGCTCATTATAGTGTTCTTGATAGTGTCGCGATGCTTGTTGTGACCAAGCTCATGAGCAAGCACAGCCACAATCTCCTGGGTGGTGAGTTGCTCAATGAGTGTGTCATAGAGTACCACACGTTTCTTCTTGCCAAAACCTGTGAAATAGGCATTGGCTTTGGTGCTATGCTTAGAACCGTCAATCACATAGATGTTTTTGATAGAGAAACCCATCTCACCGGCAGCTTGTTCAATCGCACTGCGCAGCTCACCCTCCTCTAGCGGTTTTTGCTTATTGAACATGGGCACAATAAGATTGCTGTAAAACAGCGAGAAGAAGACTATGAACACAGCACACACCAGTGTCGCCCATATCCAGAACGATTGGCCCAGGAAGCTATAGAGCAGGTATATGACACTTAACAGCACTGCACCAAGCACTAGTGTGAGAAGCAAGCTCTTCAGAGTATCGAGCCAGAAAGTGGCCTTTGTGGTCTTGTTGAAACCAAAGCGCTCCTCAATCACAAAGGTGTCGTAATAACTGAATGGCAGACTAATAACAGCCGAAACAACCGCATAGATGCCAAAGAATATCAACAACTGCAGCAACAGGCTGTGGCTCCACTCAGCGCACAAGTTGTCGAGCCATCCTAGCACTCCAGGAATTAGCACAGCAAGTGTGATAACGAGCGTGACAAGCCGCTCCACCCACCCCACGCGCTTGTTGGCGCGCATGTAGGCTTGCTGCTTGCGATATTTCTCGTCGTCATAGAGTCCCTTGAGCACTACGGGCACAGGATGCGTCATCCACTTGCTGTTGAGCCACGACAACACGCTGCTCACAACAAACTCCAGCAGCACAAACGCCAATATCAGTATAAGTAAAGGATGCATTTATCTAAGTTTAAGTGTCAAGTTTTAAGTAGCTGTGTCTTAATTGTGAAGTGCACATTAATCAAATGACTACTCTTGCAAATGGTGGTGTGGTGATGAGACCAAACAGGCATCATCGCACGACGACTCAATTCCTAATATCGTCATAACTCTATATTGCTGTTCTAAATAACTTGCAAAAATAGAAATTATTTTTCTATTCTAAACCCTTTAGCGAAATATTTTCTCACCGGTTTTGGTGAAAATGTAGTGTGAAAATGTAGTCCAATCATGCAAATGCTCAATGCATAATGGCTTTTGAGGCTGGTGGGGAGCTTAGCTTAAGATATAATGAAGATTGTTTTGACTTTTCAACGAGGATTACCGGTAATTGGTCTCATATTATCATCCAATTAATAATGTGAAAAAGAAAGGCGGCACTGTGAAAGTGTCGCCTTTAGAAATGGGGCTATTTATTTGCTAGTATCCAATGAAATTGTTTATAATTTTTGACGCACCCTATTGAAAGGGTATTATCTTGTTTAATTAGTTTCCTAAAAGTATGCTGTAAACTTCTGTAATGTCGGCACTGTTGATGTAACCGTCGCCGTTCACGTCACATGTGTCAAGGAAGGTCTCATCGCCGTTAAGCAGGTAGCTGTAAAGGCAA
>JAFSPZ010000013.1 GCA_017451225.1 Muribaculaceae bacterium
ATGAGGAGAAGGAGTTCTGCATGACTCGTCCAGCATTTGGTGGTAACTTGATGGCTACCATCGTTTGCCCCAACAACCGTCCACAGATGTCGACAGTGCGTCCCGGTGTGATGCAGAAGATGGAGCGCGACGCTAGCCGCAAGGGTGTTATCACCGAGTTTGCTCCCAAGTTCGACACTTCGAAGTTCAAGGTTAAGGTGGTTGAGACCATCAAGGCCGACAAGGAAATTGCCGACATCGCCGAGGCTAAGATTCTCGTTTCGGGTGGCCGTGGCGTTCACGACAAGGAAGGCTTCAACAAGCTGCAGGCCCTTGCCGACGTGCTTGAGGGACAAGTTGCCTCGTCGCGTGCAATGGTCGACAATGGCGTGATGCCTCACGAGTGCCAGGTAGGTCAAACTGGTAAGACCGTTCGTCCACAGCTCTACATGGCTTGTGGTATCAGCGGTGCCATCCAGCACCTCGCCGGTATGGAGGAGAGCGATTTCATCATCGCCATCAACAAGGACAAGTTTGCTCCCATCTTCAGTGTTGCCGACCTCGGTATCGTGGGCGACCTCCACAAGATCGTTCCCATGCTCACCGAGCGCATCAAGAAAGAACTGGAAAAATAAGACTACAAATAGTTTTTTTTCATAATTGTAAAGTGGAGGGCGGACCAAGCGATTTGGTCCGCCCTTTTTTCAGCTCCCTATCTAAAATAACGTGAGTTGGATAAAATAAAATGCTGAATATAAGGACATAGATCCGTCGAACTCACGTTAATTAGTGTCCGAAAAATAATACTACACTTCATATAATCTATTGATAATTAGCTCGCACTGTCATTTTAACGATTGATGCATTCGATTGTCTATTATAGTTGCTTTTCATTATTTTGATATTGTATTATCATCATTTCACCCACTATATTTGTACCAACCATAAAGTAAAGCGTTCGTTGACATACTACCACCCACCCAATTTTTTTTTAAAAAACTGTCCCACAAAGATCCCGGGTGTTGTTGACGTACTGCGCCGCAAGCGCGGCGTTCAAAAAAACATCAATACTTATCCAAGCCTTAAGGCCCATCCACTATTACGATCCCCGAAAAAATGGGAAACATTTTTTCAATAATTGCCCCACATCAAAGAACAATACAGAAGCACCAGCCCAAAAACTCTTAACTATGAACTAAGAACTATGAACTGTTTTGATTCCTTTGTTTCCTTTAATTCCTTTATTTTTTCATTTTTTTATTTTACCTTTGCCTCTCAAAAAAATAAAATATTAATCAAATAGTAATTTTATGGGCTACATCCAAAAGAATTTAATGACAGGCGAGAAAATAGCTTACGAAGCACGCCAGCACGGTATTATCTACACAGGACCTATAATTCTGGCTCTTGTGTCGTTTTGTGCGTTTTTTATCCCCATCGACACATGGATTAACGCATGCATTTGTGCTGTCTTGTTGTTCATTGCACTTTGTTGGGCAATTTCCATCTATGGTGGTAGGCAGTATGTCGTAACTACCAACCGCCTTATTTTCAAGCGTGGTATCATCAACCGCAACTCACATGAACTACTGCTCAAGAAATGCGAAGGCGTGCAGGTCGACCAGACTATCTTTGGCCGCATTTTTGGCTATGGCACTGTAATCGTCACCACTGGCGAGGTCACCAATCGTTACAAGTACATCAGTAACCCACTCAGGTTCACAACCAAGATTCATGAGCAGATTTCTAATCTGAAAGAAGAATAAATTGATAACATATGGCAAGCAGTAGCGACTTCGTGCAGTATGTTGCCGACCAGTGCAGCGGGGCCGGCGAGATAGTCACCAAGAAGATGTTTGGCGACTATGGCATCTATTGCAATGGAAAAATCTTCGGCTTAATCTGCGACGACTGCCTTTACCTGAAACCCACTAAAGCAGGTCAGGCATTATTGCGCTCAGTCGACTTGCGACCGCCATACCAAGGGGCTAAAGACTACTTCTTCATTGCCGACATCGACGACCGCGACTACCTCTCTCAACTGGTAGCCGCTACTTGCAAAGAGCTCCCCGAGCCAAGAGCAAAAAAGAGAAAGAATATTTGATAGTGCCTCTCTCTATCTTATATCGTTTATTATCAAAATGTAAAAACCAGCTTTAGGCTGGTCATAGATTAGCCCCCAGTACCGATTGCCGCTATGGGCACAGGAAATCGGTACTGGGGATATTTCTAAACTAGAGAATAGTCGCTTAAGGTGACTCCCTAGTGTTGCCTATATGTTCAGAGTGTGACTATTAAAATGGGCTATAATCATCTATGTCATATTGCTCTACCCAATCACCACTGAATGCTGAACTACTTATTCTAGTCGCTTTCAAGCGGCCGTTCTTTAATGTGAGTTTTGTGTAGGCTGCGCCACCCATATGGCCCCAACCGCATAAAAGACAGCCATTACCTTCTTTAAATCCTGTGTGTCCTGCACCTTCAGTAGCTACTTTCTTCATTTTACCACCGCTGTAGGTAAAAATGTGCAACATATAGTTCATTTCGCAGTCTCCTGTGATTACAAACAATTCGGGTATTCCGTCGCCACTGATGTCATGGATGAAGTATGAATCGCAGTCATAAGAGTTGTCCATCGTTTCTAATTGACGAATGAATACATTGCGATAAGCAAGCCTGTTAAGATTATCTTTAGCGCCTTTATATCCTAGTTTAGCGGATTTTTCATACCATTTGCGAGCTTCTGAGTCACTTTGTTGAATTCCTTCTCCTTCTTCATAGCATTCACCAAGGTTGTTCATTGCTTCGGCATGACCTTGTTCCGCTGCTTTACGGTACCATTTCACAGCCTCATAATAATCGTCAGAGTTATAATAGCAATTACCTAATCTGTTTTGTGCTTCATAATTGCCTTGTTCTGCTGCTTTACGGAACCACTTGACTGCTTCGTTCAGGTTTTCAGAAACACCTTCTCCAGAATCATAACGTATGGCAAGATTTACTTGCCCCCATACAAATCCCTGGTCGGCCGATTTTATATACCATTCTACACATTTAGGAAGATTCTCCGTGTAGCCCCCCATGCCTCCGTTATATAATTCTCCAATGATGTCTTGTGCCCATGCTTCTCCTGCGTCAGCTTTACTTTTAATGGTGCTTACATTGCTAGTGGTTAATGCTTTTTTGTCAAATTTCCCATAGAAAACTTTCTCGCAAAGAGAGTCTTGTGCAGTGGCTATGCCGCTAATAGCTCTTTCTATAAGTTTTAAGTCGGCGGCATTAGGATTGCTTTTAGTAGCTGTTTTAGTAGTTTGTCGATTAGAACGATGTCGTTGCGCGGTAGCAACCGATGTCGTTGCAGCAAATGCCAGCAACATGATGATAATTGTTACCTTTTTCATGATGGTTATTGTTTTAAAATATTGTTAATGATATTGTTTTGTAAAATACTGAATTATGAATGAAAAGTGAAATCTAACAGAACATAAGTGGAACTTTATTAATTATAGCCTCTACCTAATTAAGAAGTATTATCTTCTTCTTTTGCTTCTATTGCTCTTAGTATTTCTATTAGAAGTCTGACTTTTTTGTCCTGTGCCGTGGCAACTTGGGCATGTAACAACACCATCACCACTGTAAAAACCATTATCAGAATAGACCTCACCAGTCATCGCATTATAATCTTTTGAGCCACCGCCACCACATCTTCTACATCCTCTCTTGATTGCAAAGCTTTCACGTGGATTGGGACGAGAATAAGTTTCTCCATAACCGTCACATGCACTACATTCCACTTTTCCAGTGCCATCGCACCGAGAACAACGTGAGAGTGAGTTAAGATTTTCTTGTGCCAATTCGCTACCATTTTCAGCAGCTATTTTATACCACTTGCGAGCTTCCGTTAGATCTTTTTTTACCCCCTTGCCGTCACGGTACATATCGCCCAAAATGTTTTGTGCATCACAATGACCCTGTTCAGCCGCTTTGCGGAGGTAATAAACAGCTTTGTTGTAATACTGAGGTATATTACTATATTCTGCCCCTAATGACCAAAATGCTTCTTCAGATCCATTCTCTTCAGCTTTGATAAACCAATACTCCATTTTGCTATAATCCTGAGGTACGCCCTCGCCACTTGCATAGCAAAATGCCAAATTATTTTGTGCGATGGGATTGTCTTGCTCAGCCGCTTTTTTGTACCAGTACACCATTTGGCTCTTATCTTTATCATCATAGTACCCCGCTAAGAAGTATTGAGCATAATCATCTCCCTGCTCAGCCGCCTTGCGGAGCCAATACACAGTTTGACTCTCATCACCCTTCCAATCGTAATATTCACTCAACACGTATTGAGCTACAGCATCTCCATTGTTGGCAAGTGGAAGCGCTTCGGAATAAGCTTTAGATAACCATTCTTCAGCTTTGGTTTCGTTTTCAGCGACCCCCATGCCACTATGATAACATCGAGCCACATGATATGTTCCACCAGGGCATCCATTCTCCGAGGCTTTATTCGCCCAGTAGAAATATTTATTATCATCAACTTTTGCACCATAGTCAGCATAACGGAAACAGAGAGCTAATTTATACATGGCAACTGCATCTCCAGTTTGCGCTTTACGGAAATACTCTAGAGCTTTACCTCTGAGTTCCGACTCATTAGTTGTCACATTTGCTTGTGAAGCAGCGCTCGCATCAATAGTGGCGCATGCGCCAATAATTAATACTGCTAATAAAATTGATAATACCTTTTTCATGAATTATGTTTTAAAATTATGTTTATGTCTTAGTATTGGTTATTACTCTGCAAATATAATGAATTGTTGATGAATAAGCAAATTTTGTCGAATATCTAAGATGTTGCAACTATAATTTTTTACTATAGTTCAGACCTCCATCGAGTTTCTATTTTTGTACATTCAATCATTAGATCTTTGACATAGTTGTTACTGCAAAGGGTATAAAAACAACGTGTGGTAGGAAATATAAAGATATGGTAAGCACGCAGCTCTATTTTAGCTACTATCGGGAGCTCTAATTTCCACTCCGCAGGAGTGGCAGCTGGTCAAGTGAGTCCACCGAGTCAACTGAGTCAGCTGAGTCAAGTGAGTCCACCGAGTCAACTGAGTCAGCTGGGTCAAGTGAGTCAACCGAGTCAAGTGAGTCAGCTGAGTCAAGTGAGTCAGCCGAGTCAAGTGAGTCAGCTGAGTCAAGTGAGTCAGCTGAGTCAGCCGAGTCAGCTGAGTTAATCGAGCCAAGTGAGTCAATTGTCCTTAATAACCACAAGCCGCATGGCTATGGTTATAGTATTGAACGGAAAATATTTCCAATTGTCAGTAATTGTCTTAAAAATATGTGAGTCAGCCGAGTCAAGTGAGTCAACCGAGTCAGGTGAGTCAGCCGAGCCAAGTGAGTCAATTGTCCTTAATAACCACAAGCCGCATGGCTATGGTTATGGTATTGAACGGAAAATATTTCCAGTTGTCATTAATTGTCTTAAAAATATGTGAGTCAGCTGAGTCAACTGAGTCAATCGAGCCAAGTGAGTCAATTGTCCTTAATAACCACAAGCCGTACGGCTATAATACTAGAATCAAACGGAAAATATTTCCAGTTGTCAGTAATTGTCTTAAAAAAGGTTCCTAGCTACTCATTTCACAAGTATTTAGCAGTGATGGAGTCATTACACGAGAGCATATCGCTTGGCGCGCCAGAGAAGATGATGCTGCCACCGTTTTCACCGGCACCGGGACCCATCTCAATAACAAAGTCGGCCGACTTTATCACGTCGGTATTATGCTCGACCACATACACAGTGTTTCCTTCGTCAACCATTTTGTTGAAGAGGTCAATGAGGTGGTGCACGTCTTTCAGGTGAAGACCGTCGGTAGGCTCGTCGATAATGAAAATGCCACGTTGCCCACCCTTGTCGACTGGCGAGGTGTAAGGCTGCAGATACGACGCTATCTTCATGCGTTGCAACTCTCCGCCCGACAGAGTGCTGAGTGCCTGGTTCAGGTGCAGATAGTCAAGCCCTACAACCATCAGTGGCTTCAGTTTTTCCTCGATGGGAGTGCCGGCAAAAAACTCGCTGGCGCGGCGAACACTCAAGTCCATCACTTCGGCAATGTTCTTGCCATTGAGGGTATATTGCAACGCCTCTTTAGAGTAGCGCAGGCCGCCACACGCCTCGCAGGTGGTCTCGATATTGTCCATAAACGCCATCTCCGAAATCACCACGCCCTTGCCGCCGCACACGGGGCAGCCACCCTTGCCGTTGAAGGTGAAATACTTCTCTTGCATCTTGTGGGCGCGGGCAAAGCGCTTGCGAATGTCGGGAGCCACGTCCATATAGGTTGCTGGTGTGGAGCGCAAACTGGAACCAATGTTCTTTTGGCTTATATATATAATGCCATCTTGGGCACGACGGAAGCATTCCATCAGCGAACTCTTACCTGAGCCAGCAACACCAGCCACCACGGTAAAGACTCCTAGTGGCAAATCAATGTCTACATTCTTGAGGTTGTGCAGCGATGCTCCTCGCAGCGAGAAGTGACCGCTGGCATGGCGAGGCGATGTGTTGAACTCTCCTCGCTGGCTCAGCATTGTGCCAGTGGCAGTGCCGCTCTTGAGCAGCTTGTCGTAACTGCCTTCAAATATTATCTGTCCGCCACGGCTGCCGGGGCCAGGACCAAGGTCCACGATGTGGTCGGCAATAGCAATCATCTCCTTGTGATGCTCCACAAGCAGCACCGTGTTGCCGGCGTCGCGCAGACGTCGAACCGAGTGTTTCATTTTCTCAATATCGTGATCATGCAGGCCTGTGCTGGGCTCGTCAAGGATATAGAGCACGTCGGCTAGCGACGAGTTGATATACTTTGCAATCTTGCAGCGCTGAGCCTCTCCACCCGAGAGAGTGCCCACGGCACGGTCCAGACTCAGGTAGCCAAGCCCAATCTCCTCAAGCGCTGTGAGACGTGCGCTTATTGCCTTCTTCAAGTCTACTGCCAGCGGTGAAGTAAGGGCCTTAATCCACTGGTTGAGCTTGGTGATCGACATGGCGCAAGCCTGGGCGATGTTGATGCCTTCAATCTTGCACGAGAGCACGCGAGGGCTCAGTCGTGTGCCGCCGCAGTCGGGGCAAGTGCCCATGTTAAGCATGGGGTTGAGCACAGCTGCATGTAGCAGACCTTCCTCGCTGTTGATGATGCTGCGGTACATGCGCGGAATAATTCCCTCATATTTTGCGCTCTTGGGCCAATTTGACGGAGGATTCTTGAGCCTAATTTGCGGACTATTAAGGAACAGGTCCAGCTCCTCGGGGCTGTAGTCCTTGATTTTCTTGTCGAGGTCGAATAGGCCGCTATGGGCGTAGCGAATCCATCGCCAGCCACCCTTGCCGAAGGCGATATAGTGGATGGTGTCCTCATCGTTGAGGCTCTTGTCGAAATCAACGAGCTTGTGGATGTCGAGTTCGCGAATCTCGCCAAGTCCCGAGCAGCGCGGACAGCTGCCCTCGGGATGGTTGAAGCTGAACGACTCGGCATAGCCCACCCAGGGCTGCCCCACGCGTGAAAAGAGAAGACGAAGCAGCGCTGCTATGTCGGTGTAGGTAGCCACTGTCGAGCGCGAGTTCTGGGCCGGCTTCTTCTGGTCGATGACGATGGCGATAGGCAGGTTTTCAATTGCGTCAACGTGCGGACGACCATACTTGGGCAGATATTGCTGCACAAACGACGGGAAGGTGTCGTTCAACTCTCGTCTTGATTTTGCGGCAATGGTGTCGAGCACCAGCGAACTCTTTCCCGAACCCGAAACGCCCGTGAACACGGTTATCTGATGCTTTGGAATCTCGAGCGAGACATCCTTGAGGTTGTTCTCCCGAGCTCCACGAATTATTATCTTGTCATGTGTCATGATTGTCAATGGTAATTGTGATGCAAATATACAACCATTTTGTCAAATGGCAAAGCCACCTCGGCATCGCGTCGAGGTGGCTTCTGGTTGTTACTATATAAATAATAAATTACTTTGTGCTCTTTTGGGGCTTAGAACACGGCTTTGGCCGAGCGTGTCGTGCCATCGGTGTAGCGTGTCACGATAATGTTAACGCCACGGAATGGACTGTCGCTCACTTGTCCTGCTACATTGACATACTGGCGGCTCTCGACAATCTTGCCGTTCTCGACAATAATGCCTTCGATGCCGGTAGCGTTGTCAACGTAGATTGACAGTTTGATGTATTGGGTCTTGCCCTTCTGGGTGGCGCCAATAATCATTGCACGGCCGCTGTTGTTGGTCTTGGCGTTGATGTTCAGCATGCCGTCACTGTCAATTGCCAGATCAATGTCTTCACTCTCGATGTCGAGAAGAGCAGGAGCACCACCGACGGGAGCTGCTTCACCCAAGTCTTCAAGAGTGTAGATTATGCTAGAACCGTCCTCGTCAAGAGTGAAGAGCGCCTTAAGGTCAAGGTTCCAATTGCCAACTTTATAGGTGCGAGACTCCTCGGCGACAAGGTCGCGCTCGCAGTTGAAGTCGTCGAGGGCGAAGTAGGCTGCAGTATTCAAACCATATTGACCCTTATCACTGCCATCAAGCAGGAAGCGCACCTTAGCAACCTTGCCCAGAGGACGGAGGTCCATCCACTGCCAGGTGTCAAGGATATAATGGTCGAGTGCATTTTCGCTGCGGTAGTCGGCGAGATAGAAGTCGGTGCGAGCGGTCTCCTCGTCGTCGGCATCAAATCCCACTGCGGTGAGTTTGAACCACGAACCCTGAGAGAAGGCGGTTGCAAAGCCGTCGCCCACAGCCATACCATTGTAGGCATAAGCATTGTTGCTCACATACACACCCTTCAAGTTGTCTCCGTCGGCGCTATTGGTAATCTCGATGAATTGACCCTCGGGGAAGGCGATAGAGAAGTTGCTCGAGCCGTTGTGACCCTCGCCCACTGCGCTATGCCACTGGTCATTGAGAGAAGCATAGCTAGTTGCTGTCTCGTTACTCAGTGAGTAGCCATACCAGTAGTTGTAGCTTGGCATTGCACCGTTGTTAAAGTAGTAAGAACCGCTATAGAAGCCGTCCTCAACCATCGATGCTGTGGTTGGGTCATAAGCCCAGTGGCTCTCGTCATCGAGATAGTTGTCGTCCATCGATGCTGTCACCGCCTCGCCCAGCACGCGCACGCCAGTCTTGGCAGTTACGGTCTGTCCATCGGCACTGGTCACCGTGAGACGATAGCCATAAGAATACTCAGGAGCAACATTGAGAGTAGCTTCGTTGCCCACAACCTTGTTCATCTGGTCACGCCACTCATAGGTGTAAGGCTCGTTGCCGCCAGCCACTACAGGAGTGATAGTAGCGGTCTCGCCAGCATTGATCGTGGCAGCCACCTTATTGAGAGTAGCGGTCAATGGCTCGATGTGGCGCAGAGTGGTGAACTCCTCGGTCTCGACCACGTCGCTCTCCTCGCCAAGTGGGCTCACTACCATGAGGTAAGCCTTGTAGGTAGTGTTTGGAGTAAGGTCGGTGAGGTTAGTGTTCACCTCGGTATCAGCAGTGATGTCGACGCCATCGGTCTCCTTGAGTTGGTCGGCAGTCACGCTCTTGAGCATTGGTGTTCCACTAGGCTCGTCGCCAACTGTCTCAACCATGTAATATAGCTTGCCGCCCACACTCCACTTGCTCTTAACGGTTGCAGTGGTCTCGGTGATGTCGTTAACGGTTGGATAACCCTCGGCAATCTCGGGTTTCTCAACTACAACCTCGGCAAACTCGTAGGCACCAATGGTTGGAGTTTCGGCATTGCGCTGCTTGCCGTCGGCATCGGTTGTGATGAAGTCGACAGGCACACCGGCGTTAAGGTTGCGAGCGCTGAGCAGGTGGTTGTCGATGTCGCTCATGAACTCGGCTTGCTCGGCAATGTTGCCTTGCTTGTTGTCGAGAGCATTGAGATCGTCGATAGTAGCTGCATGGTTCTCGAAGAGAGTTCCCGATGCTGCATACACAGCGTTGTTGGTCATAATCAACGCCTTGGCGTCGTCGGCACTGTTGATGTAGGCAAGTTTGCCGTTAGTGGTGAAGTTCTGCAGCAAGTTGTTCTGCATCTTCATTCCAGTGTAGCGGTTGCCGCTGCCAGCAGTGTAGTAAACATAGCCGTTGCTACCGCTCACGCGCACAGTGTTGTTGTAGAACGCGATGTTCTTAGAGTCGGCAGTCACTTGCAGGCCAGCGACACTGCTGCTTGAGGCGTTGGTAATAACAATACTGTTGTTGTAAACAAGGATAGGGTTCTCTGCGCTCTGACCCTCACAACCCTGACGCATGTAGATACCTTGCGAATAGTAGGTGTGAGTGTGGGTAATCACGTTGTTGCGAACAATCATGCTGCCTGAGTTGCGGTAGATGTCCATCGAGTTGTAGCCTGTAGCGGTTGATGTGCTTTGGCTGATGTTGTTGTTCTCGATAAGGGCGTTGGCAACGTCGGTGATATAGATACCCTTGCTGCGAGGCTCAGATATCTTGTTATTGGTAATTATATAATCGAGTGCATCGGGCACAGCCACTGGACCAGGACCAGTGAGGCCCATTGCGATGTAGCCACCATAGAACTCATTGCCATCGATGGTGAGGTAGTCGTTGTTCATGCCACCCTTGTCTTCCAAAGTGCCCACATTCTCGGTCTTGAACAAGTTCATGCCGCTGTAACCGCTGGTCACGAGCTCGGCCTTGAGGTAAGAGTCTTTGAGTGTGAAGTGGCGGCTCTGGTTGTAGATGTGGATGGCGTAAGGATAAGACTGGCTCTGTGGGATGAAGCTCATACTTTCGAAGCTTACCCAAGGAGTTGTCTCGACAAATACCATACCCTTCTTGAGCTCACCATAGGCTGGAGCGCTGTAACCGCCACCTGTGATAATCACCTTGCTGCGGTCACCACTCTTGCTTACGAAGGTAACGGTGTTTTGCTCGCTTGTGCCACGCACCTTGCTGATGACGATGTTCTCGGCATAGCTGCCATCCTCAACCTCGAAGCGCACAGCTCCCTCCACGCCATTGGCCATGGCAGCGGTAGCGGCGGCAAAGGTTGGGAAGTCGGCCTCGGCACTTGAGCCAATAACATAGGTACCCTTGATGCCAGCAACCACCTGGCGCTCGGCATTAGTGCCAGTAACCTCAACAATGTTGTCGCCTTGAGCAACCTCAAGCACTTGCGCGTCGAGTTTGTTGCCAGTTTCGGCGTCGGCAGCCACATCGTAAGTGAGCCACAGATAGTAGTCACCATTGTCGCTGATTTCGATTGGAGTGTCGAGAGTCATTACATTCTCTCCGTCGGCAACTGTAGTGAGCGATGCCACTGGATTAGCGTCGCTGAAGTTGGCAGTGTGATTGGTGTAATAGAGCTTAGCAGCAGTGATGTCGCTCACGCTGGTAGTTCCAGTTGTTGTGAACTTCACGCTGTTGATAGTGATAGGCTCCTTGTCGCCGCTCACGGTGACCTTGAGCTGCTGCATCAGTGCGTCGCTCATGTTGCGGTTCACGTTTTCGTTGGTAGCGGTAGCCTCAACACTCTCGATAGCGAATGGGGTCTTCTCGTGCAGTGACACTGCAATTGCCCATCCGTCGAGGGTAGTAGCTGTAGAGTTGCCCTTATAATAAACGGTGAGAGAGCCATCCTCGGCCTTGCTCACAAGGTTTGCGGGACCAGTGGTGGTCGAGTACTTGTTGAGCAGGTTGTCATCGTTGACCTCCTGACCATTGTAAACATACATGTTGCCTGAGCCAATCGAGAATGTGCCCTGAGTGTTGAGTTCAATGGCGCTGTTCTCACGGCCGGGGATGAAGGTAACGGTTCCGGTGAGACCTTTGCTTACCTTGCCGTCAGGTCCTCCATCGTCGTAGAACATGAGAGGATTGTTGACAACAATCACGTTGTTGCCTTCCTCCATCAGATAGATGTACTTAACCACGCGAACACCTTCGGGGTCACCGTTCTCAACTGTAGTAACTGTGCCTGCGGCATCGGTGATTGAGAGGAGCTTGGCGTCGACTTGAGCCTCGGCTTCGGCGTCGGCTTTTACGTCAACGGTTACCCAGAAGTAGTTCTTGCCCTCGGTGAGCTCACGCTCGCCAGCGACAGAAACCTCGCTCTGTGCAGGATTCTCAACGTTGCCAAACTCTACTGCGGTGGCAAAGTCGTTGGTGTTGTTATAGAATACGCTCACTTTGTTAACCGCATCCTCACTGCCCTTAAGGTCGAGAGCGACGTTGTTAATAGTGGCGGTGCTTAGAGTGCCCTCAGTCTCGACTACAAAGTCGATGAGCTGGGCATTGCTGGCGCCTGGAGCGAGCACGTCGGTGCTAGTTTGGTTAACAGTCACACCGCTAACTTCCATGTTGTGGTTCTGGAAAGGCTGCACAGTGGCGGTCCAACCAGTTCCTGCATAGTAGCTACTGGTGGTCTTAGGATTGAAGCGGATAGTCAGCGAACCATCGGCGCTCTGAGAACGGAGCACTTGACCAGGACCAGTTGAGCTCTGGCTTGCGTCTTGCAAGCTCCACAGTAGGTTGGCGTTGTTTACCTCGGTGCCGCTATAAATCTCATAAACGGCTTTAGTGCCGTAGCTTGAGTTTGAGTAGTATACATCAAATGCCGAGAAGTCGATTTGTGCCACGGTGCCTGCCTCGGCAGGAGTGAAGGTGACGATGTAGTCGGCATCTACGGTCTCATACTTGCCATTGTAGCCCTCAGTGTTGGTGAAGGTCCAAGGACCGCTGATAACATGGCTGTGTGAGCCTTGAGTGGCACGGCACACGTTGTTTACGGTGCGAGTGGCTGTGACTGCAGTCTCGGGAGCCTGGGTTGTCTCGCCCACGAGCACATTGTCGAGCGACAGAGTGATTTGCTCGCCGTTCTGCGCATTGTCGTTCAGGTCGAGAACTACGGCCACATAGTTGTGACCCTCGATAAGCTCCTTCTCGCCAGTGATGGCGATGCTGGTGCCAGTGACATCCACCTCACCAAATGGATTGGTAGTGGTGAACTCGTTCTTCTTACCTAAATAATAAGCGCGTGCGCGCGCGATGTTCTTAGCATCGGCGGCAGTGAGGTTGATACCCTTGAGGCTCAGTGGATTGGCTGTGTTGTCGGTTTGCACGTCGATGACGAGCATCTGGGCATTGGTGTCGCCTGCGCTAACTGTAGCAGTCGACGCTGCCTCGCCTGTAACACCAGCAAGTGTCATGTCGCCTGGTAGGAACTGGCTCACCAGTGCCTCCCAACCGCTCTTGGGATAACCAGCGGTGCTCTTGAGGTAGACTGTTATAGAACCGTCGTCGGCAGTCGATTTCACGATTTCGGGCTCATCGAGTAGGGTAGTGATGAGGTTTGCCTCGTTCACTTCGCGACCGTTGTAGAACTTAAACACGTCGTTGTAGCCCACGCTAGAAGTGTTGAACAGGTCGAGCTTCGAGAAGTCAATCTTGATGGCGTTGCCCTCGGTGGCAGGAACAAAGGTGATTTGTCCCTCAAAACCTTGGGTAATGTTGCCATCCTTGCCGCCGTCGTCATAGAAGTTGTAGGGCACATCGCCCACAGTGATGACTTGTGGAGTGGTGGAGATGAGCGCGATAGCAGGTTTGGCGACTGCTACGGGAGTGCCAGCGGTGAACGGAGTCACTCCGTCGGGCATTCCTGCAGTAGCAATTTTGGTAATCTCAATTGCAGCCTTTGCACCAGGAACGGCATCACCCAGGAACTCTCCGGCAATCGAGAACTTGTTGGTACCCTCGGCTAATGGTTGGTTTAGGGTGAAAGTGTATCCGTCGCGATTGGTGGCAACAGTAGCATCAAGAGGTGTGTCACCCTTGAACGAAGCCTTCGAGCCTGCATAGAGGCGAAGTTGCGTTGGGTCGATAGCGTCCTCATTGGTTGTAGCCTTGAACGAGATACTGGTCACGTTGTCGGCATTCATCACGCCTGTGGTGGTGACCTCGGCTGTTGCGAAGTTAATGGCCTCGGTGGCAGTAGTGGCAGCATCCACGTTGTCGTAGTTGCTCGAAGCGCCAGTCACGGTCATATCTTCTAGTGTGATACACTTCACGATAGCCTTCCAGCCATCAATGGCCTTGGCATAACGGTAAAGATAACCCACCGAGATGATGCCCGAGGCATCGGTAGCCGTGTAGGTTAAGTTCTCGTAGGTGCCGTCGAGCTTCTCGAGTACATTGCCCTCGGGCAGTGTGGAGCTTGCGGTCACGCCACTTGTTGATGTTGCATAACTGAACGACTCGTCGGGATCGGGGTCGCCAGCATACACGTTCACGTAAGCAGGCCAGCTAGCACCGTCGTTGCGCACGTCAAGTCTCTCGAAGGTAAGCTGGATTGCTTTTCCTTCGGCGGGCTTGAACACCGTGAGCGACTGCGAATTGTTGCTGCTTGAGGATGAGATTCCTTGATAACCATTCATGTCGTAGAAGGTTATCACCTCGTCGGCAGCAACCTCGATGGTCTGCTTGCCAAATTGCAGCTGATTTACTGTGCGGTCGGCACGCGCAGGCAGTGCCATGGCCACGATAGCCATCAGCAGCACAAGGTTTTTGGAAAGTAAACTTAGTTGCTTCATAGTTAATTAATTATGTTAATAAAATCGTCATTTCACTATACTCTCGGTGAAACGACGAAACAACATGAAGCATGTTACGAAATGATGCACTACACCATGGCGATGGTGTGCAAAATGGCTATAGACGCCCCTCAGCGATGCAAATAGCTTGAAAACCTGCGATGTGTTCCGGCTCTAATTCCACGAGAGCACGAAAAATTTTTAACGATAACGAGGCAGGTCTTCTGGCTAATTCCCATCGCTCGCCTTGGGGCCTTCCCACCAAAAAACTGGCAGTGACCGAAAATTGTGAAAATTCGGCAAGCGACATGTGGGGAAAATACAGCAGCGGGTTCTGCCCAGGATTCTCACCTGTGTTCCCTTTTCAGCCAACAGTGGAGCGGGTGCTCATGCTGGCCACCACATTATCACGCTGCAAAGGTAAGCACATTTTGCCATTTCACCAAATCGTTTGATGTTTATTGTTTGTCACTGTGAAAACATTTTTGTGGTTTGTTGATTAATAATCAAAATGTCAATAAATTCACACTTATTATAGATTATTTTCGATTTTTTTGTGATTTGTCCAAAAAAATATATTACCTTTGTAAAAAGAATTAAAAACCATAAAAAACAGCATTTCCTAGCGATGTTAACCCAAATTTATAACGGTCAAATTCTTACCCCTTCGGGGTGGATTAATAGTGGCTCGCTGCTCTTCGAAGACTCGCGCATTGTCGAGATAAGAAAGAACAGCAACATCGAGCCGCGTGCCGAGACCGCTATAAATGCATTGGGAATGTATGTGGTACCGGGAGGCATTGAGCTTCATTGTCATGGAGGTGGCGGATGTGACTTCATGGAGGGGACCGAAAAAGCTTTTCGCACAGCTGTCTTGGCGCACCGCAAGCATGGAACAACATCCATTTTCCCTACTTTGTCGTCGGCTTCTCTACCAATGATCGAAGCGGCGGCACACACATGTGACGAACTTATCGAAGACCCCTTCAGCGGAGTGCTTGGTCTTCACCTTGAAGGCCCTTATTTCAACCCACTCAAAGCCGGAGCCCAGATGCCGGAACTCATACGCCTTCCCGATCCAGAGGAATATCATCATGTGGTAGAGGATTTCAATTGCATTAAACGATGGGATTCGGCTCCAGAGTTGCCAGGAGTCGTTGACATGGGACCATATCTCACAGGAAAGGGCGTTCTGCCCTCGATTGCACACACTGCAGCCGAATTTGACGATGTGAGATCGGCCTACGAAGCAGGCTACACGCATGCTACACATTTCTACAATGGCATGCCAGGTTTCCACAATGTGCGTGAGTTCAAGCATGCAGGAACGGTTGAGGCTGTTTACCTAATGGAGAATATGACAGTCGAGATGATTGCCGATGGAATTCATGTGCCGCCCACGCTTCTTAAGCTTGTTTACCACATGAAAGGTGTGGAGCGCACTGCATTGGTGACCGATGCTCTAGCGGTGGCAGCCAGTGATAGCGACAAGGCTTTTGACCCTCGTGTTATCATTGAGGATGGAGTGTGCAAGCTAGCCGACCGTTCGGCTTTGGCAGGAAGTATTGCGACCATGGACAGGCTCATCGCCACTGCAGTTCACATGGCCGATATACCGCTTCAGGACGCTTGCCGCATGGTTGCCGAGACTCCTGCGCGCATCATGGGCGTATATGACCGTAAGGGTTCGTTGCAGCGTGGAAAGGATGCCGACATCCTTCTCCTTGATGAGGATATTAACCTCAAGGCTGTTTATTGCATGGGCAATAGGGTGAACCTTGAAGAGAAAATTTAACGGTTTTTTCTCCTCGTGATTATATTTCCATTTTTCCAAAAAAACAAAAAATCTCCCTAAAGTGTTGCACAAGTCAAAAAAACACTTTACCTTTGCAGTCGCAATTGAAAAATGGTGGAATTAGCTCAGCTGGTTAGAGCGTCGGATTGTGGTTCCGAAGGTCGTGGGTTCGAACCCCATATTCCACCCTATAGCAAGCTCCTGAACAAATTGTTCAAGGGCTTGTTTTTTTGTTGCCATTTTTTGAGGATTCCTGTATTTTTGCTAATTTTGTGTTCTTATAATTGCCAATAGGAATACATTATTTATATTAACACACTTTGAAATACTCATTATTATGATAGGCGCTATTATTGGAGACATTGTGGGTTCAATCTATGAGTTTAATAATATCAAAACTAAGGATTTCAACCTTTTCGATGATCGAATGGAGTTTACCGACGACAGCATTTTGACAATTGCTACTGCCGACTGGCTACTTCATGGTGGGGAAGCTGGGGAGTACTATTTCAGGTATGCAACTCGTTATCCTCATCCCATAGGTGGATATGGAGGAAGATTCACTCAATGGCTGCAACAATCAAGCGAGGAGATAGCAGAGCCATATAACAGCTGTGGCAATGGCAGTGCCATGCGTGTGAGCCCGGTTGGTTGGTACTTCCAGACCGAAAATGATACTCTCGAGGCAGCGAAGCGTTCGGCCGAATGCACTCACAATCACCCCGAGGGCATCAAGGGTGCCCAAGCCACGGCTTTGGCGATATTCCTTGCTCGTCACAACGCTTCAGTTCAGGAAATTGCCTGTCGCATAGAGAAAGATTTTGGCTATGACCTGTCGATGCCTATAGATGAAATCAGGCTTCGCTATTCGTGGGGCGGAATCGACGGTATGATAGATGGAGGTACTTGTCAAGGCAGTGTTCCGCAAGCCATATCATGTGCTTTGCAGGCGACTGACTTTGAGGATGCTGTCCGCAATGCCATTTCCATTGGAGGCGATAGCGACACGATAGGCTGCATTGCTGGCTCTATTGCACAAGCACTCTTTGGTGTTCCTCAAGACTTTGTGGACCATGCCATGTCAATTCTGACATCAGACCTTAAGGCTGTGGTGGAAGAATTCAATAGGGTTGTAAAAAATTGAAAAATATGGGTGTTAAATAAAAATTGCATCACTTAGTCGGTGATGCCATTTCCTGTATATAGCTGATAGTAACGTCCCTTTTCAGCTATTAGCTCGTCGTGTGTGCCTTGCTCTATTATTCGGCCTTTTTCCATGACAACGATAATGTCGGCATTGCGCACTGTACTCAGGCGGTGGGCGATGACGAATGTTGACCTGTTTTTCATAAGCGAGTCCATTCCTTGTTGTATCATGCGTTCGGTGCGAGTGTCGATGTTGCTCGTTGCCTCGTCGAGGATAAGGGCTGGTGGATTGGCCACAGCAGCGCGTGCAATAGCGATGAGCTGTCGCTCTCCTTGCGATAGGTTGCCGCCATCGGCGTTAAGCATAGTATTATAGCCTTGAGCAAGGCGCGAGATGAAATCATGTGCATGAACTAGCTTGGCAGCTTCAATACAGTCTTCATCGGTAGCGTCAAGCCTGCCATAGCGAATGTTCTCCATCACGGTCCCTGTAAAGAGGTGTGTCTCTTGCAGTACCATTCCCAAGCTTCGCCTCAAATCGGCACGGCAAATCTGAGTGATAGGGATGTTGTCATACAGGATCTTGCCGTCTTGAATGTCATAGAAGCGATTAATAAGATTTGTAATGGTTGTTTTACCGGCGCCCGTACCGCCCACGAGTGCAACCTTCTGCCCGGCATTGGTGTCCAAGTCAATGTCAAAGAGTACTTGCTTCTCGGGCACATATCCAAAGTCTACACTTGAGAAATCGACTTCTCCTTGCTGTTTGATCAGTTCGAAACCTTCATCCACTGGCTTTTTCCATGCCCATGAATGAGTCACGTTTTGTGTCTCGGTGAGGGAACCGTCGGCATTCTCTTCAACGTTAACAAGTTTGACATTGCTTTGGCTATCATCCTCACTTTCGCTGTCCAGAATTCTGAATACTCTTTCAGCGCCAGCTAGCGAAGCCACCACGCTGTTGACTTGGTTGCTCACTTGCGACACTGGTTGAGTAAAGTTCTTGATGAGGGTGAGGAAAGATACTAGTGTGCCCACGGTGAGTCCTCCGTCTCCTAAGGCCACAAGAGCGCCCACAGTGGCGCAGGTCACGTAGATAAGGTTGGAGAGATTGCCGTTTATTGGCATGACTATGTTGGCCACCTTGTTGGCATTGTAGGCGCTGTCACGCAGATTCTCGTTTAGAATTTCAAATTCTTCTATAGCCTCGTCTTCATGGCAGAATGTCTTTACTACTTTCTGACCAGTAAGCATTTCTTCAACAAAGCCGTTCATGGCTCCCATGTCGTTTTGTTGGCGGCGGAAGTAGGTAGCCGAGCGGCCACCAAGCCACTTGGTTGTAAATACCATCACCGTCGTGAGAGCTATGGTGAGCAATGTGAGTTGCCAGTTGAGAACGAGCATGCTTGTGAGCGTTGCCACAATGGTAATGAGGGAACTGAACACATTGGGAAGGCTACTGCCCACCATCTGCCTGAGCGAGTCAACGTCATTGGTGTACACACTCATTACGTCGCCATGAGAGTTCTGATCAAAGAACTTGATGGGCAACGACTCCATGTGCTCAAACAGATTCTCGCGAAGCTTAAGCAACATTCCCTGACTCACGTTAATCATCAAGCGGCTGTTCAGGTAGGAGCAAGCAACGCCCACCAGCAGTACGGCAGCTAGTTTGAAAAGTGTAATAGCCAGGGGACCAAAGTCGGGATTGGCTTCCGACGATAGAGGTGCGATATAGTCGTCGATGAGGGTTCGGGTAAAGAGGGTGGAGGTAAGCGTGGTGGCTGTAGTTACCAAGATGCATATAGCAACCACTAGCAACGACCATTTGTAGGTGCCAAGCATCATCTTCAACAGTCGCGCAGCTGTCTTCATGCCACCAGGAGGCATCTTGGCAGTGCCTTGCATCCGCCTCCCTGGACCTCCGCCTCTCATTCCGGGTCCCATGCCCGGTCCCATGCCTGCCATTTTTTAGAATTTAAAGTTAATGATTCGTGTTTCTCACCATTTTAAGAATCAATGTGAAGCATTCTTCTTTTCTTTGTGCTCGCGGGCTAGACGGTCATACTCGGGATTACCCTTCGTGAGCAAGCTGTTGAACAGCTTGTCGTCGTTAATCACGCGGAGAGCTTCTTGAACATCCTTGTTGCGATGGTTAATTATTATGGTATAGGCTCCGGGATCGGCAAACACGTCTCGAGCTATCAGGCCCTTAATCACAGTCTTTAGAAGAATCTCGCTTGTCTTGTACTGCTCTTCATTGTACTTGACATTATCTTTCTCGCCCATGGCGATGAATGCTTGCATATCTTCGTCGGTGATTGAGAAACGCTTGTCAAAGTCATAGACGTCGCGATATTGTTCTTTGATACTGGTGCGATTCTTGTCTACATAGTCTACAGCAAACTGGTTGATGATGCCCTTTGCCAGCAAATCACGGTAGTATTTGCTGTATTCGGTGGTGTCTAATGGAACAAATACATCGGGCATGATTCCACCGCCACCATAAATGGTGCGACCGTTCTTCAGAGTCTTATAGGTGAGGGAATCATTGAATTGAATGCTGTCGAGGTGGTAATATTCTCCCTCTTTGGAGCGGTCGAGCAGGTCTTCTTCATACTGCTTTTTGCTACCCTTGGTATAAGGCTTTTGGATGCAGCGCCCTGAGGGGGTGTAGTATCTTGCAACAGTGAGACGCATCATTGAGCCATCTTCAAAGCGGAAAGGACGTTGCACAAGGCCCTTGCCGTAGGTGCGACGGCCCACTATCACAGCACGGTCCCAGTCTTGCATGGCACCTGAGAAAATTTCGCTGGCCGAGGCCGAATACTGGTCAACTATTACAACAAGCTTTAGGTCTTTATAATTGCCAAATCCATCGGCATTAGCATCTTGGCGTGGAGACTTGTCGCCCTTGGTGTATACAATGAGCTGACGTCTGTTCAAGAATTCGTTACACATATCTACTGCAGCATTGAGATAGCCGCCGCCATTGTCACCCAGGTCGATGATGAGTTGTTTCATGCCTTGATTGTTGAGTTTTTCAATGGCTTCAACCATCTCCTCGTGAGTCTTGGCACCAAACCGAGAAATCTGGATGTAACCAGTCTTATCGTCTATCATGTAGGTTGCGTCAACGCTGTATAGAGGAATATTGTCGCGAGTGATGCGGAAGGTGATGAGCTCAGGGTTGTTGCCACGTTTTACTTGGACAGTGACTTTTGTGCCTTTCTTACCGCGCAGTCGCTTCTGGATGTCGCTGTTTTTCATTTTTACACCAGCGATAACAGTGTCGTTAACTATGACGATGCGGTCGCCAGCAAGAATGCCCACTTTTTCCGATGGTCCGCCAACGATGGTTTGGATAACATAAAGCGTGTCTTGTTTCATGTTGAACTGAATGCCAATTCCGCTGAACTCTCCCTGAAGAGGCTCTTCAAGCTCTTTGGTCTCCTTAGGGTCAGTGTAGGTGGAGTGGGGGTCCAAACTCTCTAACATCCCTTTGATAGCTTCTTCAATGAGTTTGTCTTCATTGACAGTGTCAACATAAAAATTACTGATGGCATACTGGGCGTTTAGCAACTTTTGCATAGAGCCGCGAGTACTGCGCTGAGCGCCTACTAACGCAGTGAATCCCACCAATAAAACTAATGTAATAGCAAATTTTTTCATATCTCTTGTGTTGTTTATTGTTTGAAATATAATTATCTACTTGCCCAGTAAATCAAGTGGAGCATTTGCGGGCAAATAGGATGTAACGTCTTGATTGTAACTGTAAAGCTCACGCACTATGGTAGAGCTTATGTGGCTGAACTCGGGAAGTGTGTAAAGAAGCACTGTCTCAATGCCGCTCAGCCGGCGGTTGATTTCGGCCATGTGCATCTCGTTCTCAAAGTCTTGTATCATGCGCACTCCGCGAAGCAGGCAAGTTGCACCCACCTCACGAGCCACGTCAACGGTGAGACCTTCCGATGCCACAACTTTTACTCGTGGCTCATCGGCAAACACTTGCTTTATAAACTCCATGCGGTTGTTGAGGTTCATAAATGGTTTTTTTGCGATGTTGCTCACCACTGCAACCACAATCTCGTCAAAGATAGGCAAAGCCCTTCTTACTATTGACTCATGGCCGAGGGTAAATGGGTCGAACGACCCTTGGAACATCGCAATTCTCTTGCCGTCAGTGCACTGTGATGTCTTCATCGTCTTCTATCACTAGGTTGTCAATAATAAAGTTTTGGCGTTCCATGGTATTCTTGCCCATGAAGAACGTGAGAAGTTGCTTCACATTGTCCTCCTTGCGAAGCTTAACCTTGTCAAGGCGCATTTCTGGGCCTATGAAGTCAACAAACTCCTCAGGCGAAATTTCTCCCAAACCTTTGAATCGGGTTATCTCGGCATTGTCACCAAGTTTGTTGATTGCGGCCACGCGTTCCTCGTCGGTGTAGCAGTAGTAGGTCTCCACTTTGCTCTTCTTTGCCTCGCGTCCGGCACTGCGGCTCTTGCGCTTGGCATCTTTGCGGTTCAGAACACGGAACAACGGGGTTTGAAGAATGTAGAGGTGGCCAGTCTTTATAAGTTCGGGATAGAACTGAAGGAAATAGGTGAGCAGAAGCAATCGGATGTGCATGCCATCGACATCAGCATCGGTAGCAATGATTACCTTGTTGTAACGCAGACCCTCGATGCCGTCATCGATATTGAGGGCAGCTTGTAATAGACCAAACTCCTCGTTTTTATAGACAGTTGCGGGAGGCAGACCAAAGGTGTTCAACGGTTTGCCTCGCAGCGAGAACACGGCTTGAGTCTGCACATCGCGAATCTTGGTGATGGAACCGCTCGCCGAGAGTCCCTCAGTGATGAACAGGCACGATTCTTCGCGACGGTCTCCGCGGTTATCGTTATAGTGCACGCGGCAGTCACGCAGTTTGTCATTGTGAAGCGCAGCTTTTTTCATGCGTTCTCTGGTTACCTTGGTAACACCGGCAATAGCTTTGCGCTCTTTCTCGTTCTCCTGAATCTTTTTGAGCAGCACGTCGGCTGTGGCAGGAGTCTTGTGGAGGTAGTTGTCAAGCTCCTTCTTGATGAAGTCGTTGATAAACTTATAGATGGTGGGGCCATCTTTCCACATCACACTTGAACCGAGTTTGATTTTGGTTTGTGACTCAAACACAGGTTCCTCAACCTTGATGCTGATTGCGGCGACGATACCGTTGCGTATGTCGCTGTATTCGAAGTTTTTCCCGTAGAAATCCTTGATGGTGCGAGACAAAGCCTCGCGGAAGGCACTCTGGTGTGTGCCGCCCTGAGTGGTGTGTTGGCCGTTGACAAACGAGTAAAATTCCTCGCCCATCTGAGCCGCATGTGTAATCACCACTTCTATGTCGTCACCTGTGAAGTGCATGAGTGGGTAGAGTGGGTCATTTGTCATGTTCTCGTTCACAAGGTCACTCAAGCCGTTGCGAGAGTGATAGCGTTTGCCATTGTAGTATAACGACAAGCCAGTATTCAGGAACGAGTAGTTCTTTATCATCACCTCGATGATGTCATCTCGGTACTCATAGTTCTTGAAAATAGTACTGTCGGGGGTGAACTCAACAACTGTGCCGTTTTCGTCATTGGGTTGGGCATCGATGATGCCTGTTTCGTTTTCAACAAGACCTTCCTTGTAGGTCACTGCCGAGCATTGGCCATCTCGAACCGAACGGATGAAAAAGTTTGATGACAAAGCGTTCACGGCTTTGATACCCACACCGTTAAGACCAACGGAACGTTTGTAGTTCTTGGTGTCATACTTGGCACCAGTGTTCATCTTGCTTGATGCGTCTTTCACTTGGTCGAGGGGAATGCCACGGCCATAGTCGCGTATGGTTACCTTGCCGTCTTCAACAGTAACATCGATGCGAGGTTTAGCAAAGCCGGTATTGAACTCATCAATGGAGTTGTCTATCACCTCCTTCATCAGAACGTAGATGCCGTCATCGCTCTGCGATCCGTCGCCCAGTTTGCCAATGTACATTCCAGGACGCAAACGGATGTGTTCTCGCGGGGTGAGAGTTACCAGTTTCTCATAGCCTCCAAAGTCACTGCTTTGCTGCTGTGTGTTATCTTGTAGTTCTATTTCTTGAGCCATTAATTGTTCTATAAAATGTGAGGCGCAATTACGTTTATATTTCCCGAGACCAGGCGCCATAGGTCTCAACTTGCAAAGATACAACTTTTAGATGAAATCTTAAAGTCTAACATCGTTTTTTAAATTCTATTCACATCATTAATACACCATGTCTTGAAAAAAACTATGAACTAAGATCTGTGAACTGATAACTGAAAACTAAGAACTATGAATTTGGCAAGTCGGGCGGCAACTCTTGATAATCTATTTCTTCTACTTTTTCTTCTTGGATGGCGCTGCTGTGCTGAGGCAGTAGCAACATGGTGTTGTGAAGTGTCATGCCCAGGCGTTGAGCTTGTGGCTTGAATGAGCGATAGGTAAGAGCGCCAGAGATAAGACCGCTCACAATGGGGATTACTTTGCCTATTCCTTCCGAGATGCCGTTCTTTGATAGCTCCATTCCAACTTTCTTGGCTATTTTCCTTACTGCTATCTGCAAGGTGCCGTTGGAGAGGGCATATTCAGGCAGTTTCTTCATAAATTCCTGTTGCAGCTTCTTGCCCAATTCTTGAAGTGTCTTGGCTGCTATTGCCACACCTGTCATAACACCAACAAACACGGTGAGAAGATTTGTGGCACCTTCCGAGAGATTGCCTTTCTCATCGCGCATGTCGGGGTAGCCATATATGTAGGCAAGTTTTTGCGCCACTACAAATACATGATAATAGAACTGGGCGATATCGGTTGGTATGGTTCCAAGGGTGGCCCAACCGCCAGGAACACCCATTGCTGCCGAGAGGATGGTGACCTTCTTTGTATGCGACTTGATCACGCTGGCAGCTATCTTATCCAGAAGTTTGTTAGGGACAAAACCTGCAGTCCCTCGGTCTATAGCAGTTTGCACTTGAGAGTCACAGCAATATTTCTTGAGAGCGCTACGCAAGAATTTCTCGCGGTCAACAGCTACTCCTGGCAGCTTTAATGCTGCACTCATCACTTTGTTCCATACTTTAATCTCATTTGCCATGATTTTATCGCTTTATTGTTATATAAAAAGACGGCTTTTTAAGAGTCTAATTGACGCAAATGTAACCAATCAATATAACTCATGCAAATAATGTGCCGATTTTTACCCCGAATTGGTCGTTGCGATTCTTTTTTTAGGCGAAAAAGGGCTAGGTTATAGTTTTTTTATTACTTTTGCGCTGCTAAAAAAACTTTATTACTATGATTTCATTCTTGATAAGCTTTGCTGCCCTTGTTTTGGGCTATCTGATATATGGACGCGTTATAGAACGCATTTTTGGCCCAGACAATCGACAAACTCCTGCTATAGCTCATCCCGACGGCGTGGACTATATCGCCATGCCCACTTGGAAGGTGTTCATGATTCAGTTCCTCAACATTGCTGGCACGGGACCAATCTTTGGAGCCATCATGGGAGCATGGTTTGGTCCAGCGAGCTACTTGTGGATAGTTTTGGGATGTATCTTTGCCGGCTCGGTTCATGACTACCTGAGCGGCATGATGTCACTGCGTCACGACGGTGCCGGCCTCCCCGAATTGATAGGTAAATATATGGGCAATGTCATGCGCATCATCATGCTAGTGTTCTCGATGCTGTTGTTGCTAATGGTAGGAGCTGTATTTGTCTATAGTCCGGCATCAATTTTATCCGGTATAGTCGGAAGCGAGAAACTGTGGTTTGTTGTGATTTTTATCTACTATATAATTGCCACATTGTTGCCCATCGATAAGATAATTGGAAAGATTTATCCCATCTTTGCTGCCGCTCTTATTTTTATGGCATTAGGACTCTTCATTGTATTGCTAACAAAGATGCCGACAATTCCCGAAGTATGGCATTTGGGTAATGGAATGGACACTTGGATGACAGCTCAAACCCATAACGGCACCGACTTGCTAGGCGTTAAGGAATATTTGAACAGGTATACTCTTTTCCCTGCAATGTTCATTACAATCGCTTGTGGTGCCATCAGTGGATTCCATGCCACACAGAGCCCGCTCATGGCTCGATGTCTCAAGAGTGAGAAGCTGGGAAGGCCGGTGTTCTACGGTTCTATGATTACCGAGGGTATGGTAGCACTTGTGTGGGCTGCTGTGTCGTCATGGTTCTTCTACAGCGGCGGGTGGAAAGAAGTGTTGCCCCCCGATGCTGTAAACGAATTCCTCGCCCAAGTGGGAAATAACGATGGCAAGACGCTCATACAGTATTTTAACGCACCGGCAGTTGTGAAGCTTGTGTGCAGCAGTTGGCTTGGGGTTGCAGGTGGCATCCTGGCTATGCTTGGCGTGGTGGCTGCTCCCATTACAAGTGGTGATACAGCACTTCGCAGTGCCCGTCTCATTATTGCCGAGTTCCTCAAATTTGACCAAAAACCCATCGTCAAGCGCTTGATGATTGCTGTACCCATGTTTGCTGCAGTTCTCTTGCTGCTCATCTGGCAACTCGCAAATCCCAATGGTTTCAACGTTTTGTGGCAATACTTTGGTTGGTCCAATCAAACACTCTCGGTATTCACCTTGTGGACAATCACAATTTATCTATACAAGAAAAAGAAGTGTTACTGGGTAACTCTCATCCCAGCCATCTTCATGACGGCAGTTAGTTTGTCATTCATTATATTCCCTTTATTTATGTTTTAGGGGTTAAGCCGATTTCCTTCTTAAGTTGATGATTGACCGCATAAGCAGGGCTGCAACAAGTGGGATGAATGCAGTGTTGGGTGCCTGAAGGCCACCTAGCCATACCACCACCATTGTGGCGATGAGAGCTATGTTCACCATGTGACACCATTTAAGTGTTTTCTTACTTTTCTTGAACCACGGCAAGATTGACAGCAACAGCATCAGTGGATTGAGCCACAGTATGTTGTAGTTGGGCATTGTGGCTTCATGGGTTGATATGAACTCGAGGAAAAAGATGAGACATCCCGATAGCCCAGCTATAGTGAATAGTATCGTGTCAAACCATCGCGACGGTTTCCCGCATCGCCAGTCTTTTATAGAAATCAAAGCTACTATTGCTAATATTAGCAGGGCCATAGCCATTGGAGTTAAATACCATGGGGTGGGAGGTGCTACAATGCCGTTGTCACTGCCGGGAGCTATAACCTGAGTTTTAGCGACTAAAGGCATCTGGGTGCCATTTTGAGTGACAGTTACACTGTTTATGGCATGCATAAGGAATAGGGGTACAAAGGTTTGAGTGCGTCCGTCAATCACTGTGTCGCAAGCAGCTCCGAGCGCAAGGTCGATTCCGAATTGCTCCCATGGGTAATTGCGGGTGTAGTGCGACATCACCTGTCTTAGAGTTCTTCCCACAATATAGTTGCACTTAGTGAAGTCAATCTCATGGCCAATGGCTGTTTCTATCACATCACGAGGACGGGTTGAGCAGTTGTCGCTGAAATGGCGGTAGCGGTACTCCCGGTTCTCGGGTTGTACGTTCCATGACAGCATGTCCCACACTTGTTGTGCTTGTGCGGGGGTGAGGTTTAAGTCTTGCTGCACCATCTTGCGACCGTCTTTTATTCCTCCGTCATGTTCGGGGGGCATTATAGCGCACAAGTAGTCGGTTTCGCCCATAATGTAGCGAGTTACAAAGCCTGGTGAATTGAAATCAAAAACACCATAGTTAATGTAATATTTGCCCGTTGAGTCGCTAATCAGTATTTCACTGTGCCCAAATACCTCAAACACTTCGTTGCCGGGATAATAGGTGATAAGACTCACCTTGATGGGGTGGGATGTGGCATTTGTAGAGTCGGTTTTCACATCTTGAGCTGTTGCTGTTGCAAATGTTGCTGCAAGCAATATTATTGTAAATATAAATAATTGGTGTATTCTCATATTTCTTTATTCTTTCTCGCTGAGCTCAAGCCAGCGCATTTCTTTCTCCTCTAGTAGCTCATTGAGCTGGTTGTAACGGGCACTCTTGACGTCCATATCAGTTATAACCTCGCCGCTGGCAAATAAGATGTCGAGTTGTTGTTTTTCAGAGTTTAATTCCTCGATTTCTACTGTCAGCTGCTCCAGTTCTCTCTTCTCCTTGAATGTGAGCTTGCGGCTGTTGTCGCGCACGTTGTACTGAACCTTCTCTTTAGGTTTGGCCTGTGCTTTGGCTTGTTCGGCCTCGAGATGGTCGTGGTAATCTTTCCATGCACGATATTCACTGTAATTTCCAGGGAAATCCTTCACTACACCGTTCCCAAGGAATACAAAGGTGTGGTCTACAGTGCGGTCCATGAAAAAGCGGTCGTGACTCACGATGATTACGCACCCATTGAACTTGGAGAGGTAGTCTTCCAGAATCTCGAGTGTGGAAATGTCAAGATCGTTGGTGGGCTCGTCGAGGATGAGGAAATTGGGCTTGCCCATTAGCACCATTGCCAGATAAAGGCGGCGTTTCTCGCCACCGCTCAGTGTGTGAATGAATTTCTGTTGTTCATTGTTGTTGAAAAGGAACAGATTGAGGAACTGAGCCGCTGTGTAATGAGTTTTTTCGTCGAAGGCCACATATTCGGCAATGTCTCGCACGGCGTCAATCACTTTCTTTTCCTCATCGAGTTTCATGCCTTCTTGGCTGTAGTAGCCAAAGCGCAATGTCTTGCCTAGCTCGAAATGACCGCTGTCGCACGGCACCTCGCCAAGTAGTAGTTTTATGAATGTGGATTTACCCACTCCGTTGTCTCCCACAATGCCAAGCTTTTCATAGCGGGCGAAAGTGTACTCAAAGTCTTGAAGTATAACCTTGTCACCAAAGGATTTGCACACGTTGTGGGCGGTGAAGATTTTCTTGCCTATGTAGGACGATTTCACGTTCAATCGCACATCGCCGCGGTCTCTGATGCCTCGGGCACGTTCCTTGAGGTCGTAAAATGCGTCAATGCGATATTGGGCCTTGTGCTGGCGGGCCTGTGGTTGACGTCGCATCCACTCAAGCTCGGTGCGCAGCAGGTTGCGGGCTTTCTCAACTTGGGCGTTTTGTGCCTCGATGCGCTCGGCGCGTTTCTCGAGATAGTAGTTGTAGTTGCCGTCGTAGGTGAATATTTCCTGTTGGTCCATCTCAATGATGCGAGTGCATATGTTGTCGAGGAAGTAGCGGTCGTGAGTCACCATGAGCAGCGTCATATTGCTGCGCTTGAGATAATTCTCGAGCCACTCTATCATGTCGATGTCGAGGTGGTTGGTGGGCTCATCAAGTATGAGGAATTGCGGTTCGTCGATAAGGATTTTGGCAAGTGCTACGCGCTTAATCTGTCCGCCGCTGAGTTCGCTCACAGGTTGGTGAAAGTCATCGATTTTAAGTTTTGAGAGAATCTGCTTGAAGCGTTCCTCATAGTCCCAAGCATGGTTGTTGTCCATGGCCTGAATAGCCACTGTCATAGCTTCTGGGTCGCCAGTTGATATGGCGTTCTCATAGCGTAGGACTGCTGTCGCTGCAGGATCATTGCCCTCTAGACAGGCGTCAATAACCGTTTTTGCTCCTTGAAAAGCTGGAGTTTGTGGCAGATAACCAATTCGCAAGTTGTTGCGATAAATGATGGTGCCGTCGTCGGGGTTGTCGATGCCGGCCAGTAGGTTCAGCAATGTGCTCTTTCCGGTGCCGTTTTTTGCAATTAGGCCCACCTTGTCTCCTTCGTCAAGCCCAAAAGAGATGTCACCAAAGAGCAAGTCATATCCAAACGACTTGGTCAAATTCTCAACTTGCAGTATTACTCCCATTGCATTTTTGTAAAATCAGTGCAAAAATAGTAAAAAATGATATTATCAGCATTAATGTGGATGGAAAAAATACTGCCAGCCTCAATGTTTGGGGCTGGCAGTTTTGTTGGTTTGCAAGGTGCAACGGTTAGTCGCTGCACTTGGCACTAATGTACTCGCGGTTAAGGCGTGCAATGTTGCTCAGTTTGATGTTCTTGGGGCACTCGGCAGCGCAGGCACCAGTGTTGGTGCAGTTACCGAATCCCAGCTCGTCCATCTTTTGGAGCATAGCCTTTACGCGCTTCTTAGCTTCGGCCTTGCCTTGTGGCAGAAGAGCGAATTGGCTCACTTTAGCCGAAACGAAGAGCATTGCCGAACCATTCTTACAAGCAGCTACACATGCACCGCAGCCAATGCAGCTTGCGCTGTCCATAGCTTCGTCGGCAGCTACCTTGCTGATGGGGATGGCATTAGCATCCTGAGCGCCGCCAGTGTTGAAACTAACGTAACCGCCAGCTTGCTGAATCTTGTCGAATGCGTTGCGGTCGACCATCAAGTCCTTGATAACGGGGAACGCAGCCGAGCGCCAAGGCTCAACAGTGATGGTCTCTCCATCCTTAAAGCGACGCATGTAGAGCTGGCAAGTGGTAGCTCCAGTAGCGGGGCCGTGAGGATGTCCGTTGATATATAGCGAGCACATACCGCAAATTCCCTCGCGGCAGTCGTGGTCGAAAGCTATAGGCTCTTCGCCACGCTCAACAAGTTGCTCGTTGAGGATGTCGAGAGTCTCAAGGAACGAGGTGTCGGTAGGGATGTCTTGCAACTCATAAGTCACAAATTCACCTTTAGCCTGAGGGTTTGCTTGCCTCCAAACTTTCAATTTTACGCTTATGCTATTTTCCATAATTCTTTAGTTTTTGTAGTTGCGTGTTTGTACCTTAATTGCCTCGTAGTGTAGTGGCTCTTTGATGAGCGATGGAGCTGTCTCGTCGTCGCCGTTGTATTTCCAGCAAGCAACATAGAAGAAGTTCTCGTCGTCGCGCTTGGCTTCGCCTTCTTCGGTTTGATGCTCTTCACGGAAGTGACCACCGCAAGATTCCTCACGGTTGAGTGCATCGTAAGCGATGAGTTCACCCATAGTGATGAAGTCGCGCAAGCGGAATGCCTTGTCAAGCTCGATGTTCATGCCTTCCTGATCGCCGGGAATAAAGAGGTTGGTCTCAAACTCCTTGCGCAGGTCTTTAATCTTCTGGAGGGCAATCTCAAGGCTTTCTTTGGTACGGCCCATGCCTACGTAGTCCCACATGATGTTACCCAACTCCTTATGGATGGAATCTACCGAGCGGCTGCCCTTGATGTTCATCATGGCATCAAGATCGGCCTGTACGCGCTCCTCGGTCTCCTCAAACTCTGGGAGGTCGGTGCTGAAGCGTGGCACAGTGATTTGGTCGCTCAAGTAGTTCTGGATAGTGTAGGGAAGTACGAAGTAACCGTCAGCAAGACCCTGCATCAAAGCCGAAGCACCCAGACGGTTAGCGCCGTGGTCGCTAAAGTTACACTCGCCAATGGCAAAGAGACCCTTGATTGAGGTCTGCAGCTCATAGTCAACCCAGATGCCGCCCATTGTGTAGTGGATGGCAGGATAAATCATCATTGGGTTGTAGTAGTTCACACCATTGATGGTGTTGGCGAGCTCACCAGGATTAACGTCGGTGATTTCCTCATACATGTCGAAGAGGTTGCCGTAGCGTTGGCGAACCACGTCAATGCCCAAGCGGTTAATTGCTTCGCTGAAGTCGAGGAATACAGCTTGGCCAGTGTTGTTAACGCCATAGCCCTTGTCGCAACGCTCTTTGGCGGCGCGGCTGGCCACGTCGCGTGGAACGAGGTTACCGAAAGCTGGATAGCGGCGCTCGAGGTAGTAGTCACGCTCCTCTTCGGGGATGTCACTACCCTTGATTTGACCTGCCTGAAGTTTCTTAGCGTCCTCAATGTCCTTTGGAACCCAAATGCGGCCATCGTTACGTAACGATTCACTCATCAGCGTCAGTTTCGACTGCTTGTCGCCGTGGCGTGGAATGCAGGTGGGGTGAATTTGAACGTAGGCTGGATTTGCAAAGTAGGCACCCTTACGGTAGCAAGCCATTGCAGCGCTCACGTTGCAGGCCATTGCGTTGGTCGATAGGAAATAGGTGTTACCGTAGCCGCCGGTTGCTATAACTACAGCATGAGCGGCAAAGCGCTCGAGCTTACCTGTTACGAGATTCTTGGCGATAATACCGCGAGCGCGGCCGTCAATGATAACCACGTCGTGCATCTCGTAGCGGTTGTAGCTCTTGACATTGCCCATCTCAATCTGGCGGTTGAGCGATGAGTAAGCACCGAGCAGCAGCTGCTGGCCAGTCTGGCCCTTGGCATAGAATGTACGGCTCACCTGGGCACCACCGAACGAGCGGTTGGCGAGCAGGCCACCATATTCGCGTGCGAAAGGTACACCCTGTGCTACGCACTGGTCGATAATATTGTTTGATACCTCGGCAAGGCGGTAAACGTTGGCTTCGCGAGCACGGTAGTCACCACCCTTGACGGTGTCGTAGAACAAGCGGTAAACCGAGTCACCGTCGTTCTGATAGTTCTTAGCGGCATTGATACCACCCTGTGCAGCAATTGAGTGTGCGCGACGGGGTGAATCCTGGATGCAGAAGTTCATCACCTTGAAACCCATCTCACCCAGGGTTGCAGCAGCGCTGGCACCAGCAAGACCGGTACCCACAACGATGATGTCGAGGCGGCGCTTGTTGGCTGGGTTCACAAGTTTTTGATGAGCCTTATAGTTGGTCCATTTCTCAGCTACAGGTCCCTCAGGAATCTTTGAGTCAATAACTGGCTGAGCAACGTTGTTCTTAATGTTTTCTTCCATTTTCTTGTGTAATGTTTTTAATGTTAATCACTCAGCTTAAAATTAGCATGCACCAATGCAGTCGCAGCCGAAGGCAAACTTGCAAGTGAGAGCAATAGCACAAACTGCGAAGAGCAGCATCACGATGGTAGCCCACCACCAGCCAATGCATTTCCAGCGCTCAATCCACTTGTCGTTGTTAACGCCAATAGATTGGAAAGCACTCCAGAAACCGTGAGTGATGTGGAACCAGATAGCGCAGAAGCCAATCAGGTAAACAATGCATACCCAAGGCTGGCTGAAGGCTGCCTCAAGAGCTTCTTCTCCACCAAGGACTTCTCCTCCAGTAATTTCGGGCAATTGCATCTTGGCCCAGAACTGGAACAGATGCAGTACTAAGAAGCACAGTACGATGAGGCCGAGCACAAACATGTTCTGAGAAGCCCATTCTACGCTCTTGGGACGCTTGGTGACAGCATAGCGGTCGGCACCACGAGCACTGCGGTTTTGCAGTGTCAAGATAAATGCATAGATGATGTGAATCACAAAACCTGCGGCGAGCACCGCAGTACCTAGCAGTGCATACCAGTTGGCACCAAGGAACTCGCAAACAGCCTCATATGCTTCGAGCGAATAGACTGCTACTGCGTTCATCAGCGCGTGGAATGTTAAGAATAGGATAAGGAACAGACCGGTGACACTCATCACCACTTTCCTTCCTACCGAAGATTTAAATAACCACATAGTTGATTTGAATTAAGTTATTAATTGATTTATTTAATTAGTTATCAATGCAATAGTTGCCACACGCGACGCGCATGGCCGAATTTCAGTGCAAATATACCATTTTTTGCCGTGATGTGCAACCTGTGAAACGAAAAACTTTATTTGTACTTGTATTTTGTAAATATTAATATTATTTTTGCAGTGAAAATTAAGAACAATTATATAATTATATAACTATGAAAAAAGGATTATTATTTCTATTGCTCTTTGCGATGTGCTTGCCGTTGATGGCAGAACAACGCACCGCAAGCGAAGCTCAAAATGTAGCAAGTAACTACTTGCGGACCAAGGCATCACACCACCTTTTAGGTGTAAGTTCACAAACTCCCCAGTTATCATTGTCGATGACTGGCATGAGTGCCGACAAGAAGGTGGACTACTATGTGTTTGTAGTAATAGCCGATGGTAAGAGTTACAAAGTTGTTTTGAAATAATTTTTTATGATTAACATTAAATGGATATTGCTTGGTGTCATGCCCGTGGCTCTCATGGGGTGTGGCACCAAGTCTTTACTTGTCAATGGTGGTGAAGCAGTGGTGGTGAGCCAGGTTGAGGCAGGTGGCCACAAAATGATGGTGATGCAGCCGGGCGAGAGAACTCAACTGCGTTTTGTCAGCCACAAGCAGTGTGATTTCAGCGGTGCGCCAAGCATCGACGACACAACCATAGTGCTCAATGTGGCAGCTGCTTTTACCAAGGATGTCACCTCTATGGACGTGTGCGGCGACCATGTGGTGGGGGGAGAATTCATCAAGGGCTATTATGATGAGACTGCTACTGGCCACATGCTCATTATTAATAATAAGGTAAAAATCTTGCCAAATAATCTCCTTGAGCAGTCCATTCAAGAGGCTGTAGCCGGCAAGGGATATTTGTTTCAGCAATGTCTCATTGTTGAGGACGGTAGGGGAGTGGTGGAGCGCATTCCGCAGGCCATTCGCGACCGCAAAGCCCACATCATCTATCGCGCTGCCTGTGTGATGAACGACGGCTCCTTTGCCATAGTCCAGGGCGGCGAACCCATGTTTTGCGGTGAGTTTATCGATGCACTTGTAGCTATGGGCGCGCGGCAAGCCCTCTATCTTGATATGGGCACCTGGGCATGGGGCTGGGTGCGTCCCAAGGGCGATTCCACTCAAGAACTCTCGGAGCATTTTTTCAACACTCGCTTCCAGAGCAACTGGTTCATTTTCACCTATCCTTAACACAACGGCATTCCGTGAAGGGTTGCTCTAGAAAGCAAAAAAAAAGCCCGGCTCTCACGAGTGGGACTTTAAATTTATGAATAGAATCTGTATAGAAAAGTGCAATATAATATTGCTGTCCTAATTATTATGCGGTGCAAAATTACGCATAATATTTCGATTGCAAAAGGTAAAAAACTCCATTTTTTTGGTTAAAAATTCCAAAAGGGCAATTTAAGGCGTATTTTCACATCTAATACATCATTCAAACATATGCTTTGGGCACATTTTCACTACATTTTGTCCTTTTTTGTTCAAATATATTGTATTCTGTTTTTTTTTGGCTTAATTTTGTAGCATAGCAAGTATAATTATTTAAAGGTATACAATTATGAAAACAAAATTATTTATCGCTTTCTTGCTGCTCGCGCTCACTGCGCAGGCTGCTCCAAAAATCAAGACTCAGCATTTTGAGTTCAAGGATTCAATCCGCTTTTTTGACAAAGAGGAACCCGATGCTCAGGGTTACAAGTTCACCAAGAGCGTGAGTGTCGATTGGCCAGTTACAGTCAATGGCAAGAAGTCGAAGGCTTTGAACGACTTCTTGGTTGAAGAAGTGTTCTATGCTAGTCACAATCCCCAGAGCTTCCCAACTGTTCCTCAGGATTTTAACTCGCTCGTTCCCTGTGTGAAGAGTTATGTGAGCGACATTCTGCGCTCCAATACCATGCTTAATGAGTATGTTGTCAAGGAGTATGGAACACCTGGATTAACCGACATCGATAGCAATGAGGAATACATGAGCTGTTGGTTCGAAACATTGGATTTTAAAGTAAGCCACACTGTTGGAAACCTGGTGTTCTTTGTTGAGAATGGAGATTACTACTATGGTGGTGCTCACGATGTTTTTGGTTCTACATTTTACGCCTACGATGCGGCGCTTGACAAACCCATTCGCGTGACCGACGTAGTGACCAACCTTACCAAGGTGCTCAAAATGTTGCCTAGCTATGACCATCGTGACAAGGACTCCAAGTGGTGGGACGGCATTAATGAGGTTGACATTACCAACTTCTTCATCAAGGGCGACAAGATGATCTTCGTCTTCCAACCTTATCAAGTTGGACCCTTCTGCGACGGCATTGTCGAGGTTCCCATCCCCCTCAAGACATTGAAGGCCAAAAAGCTCCTCACCCCCTACGGCAAAAAACTCCTCAAGTAATTTTGCCGGGCTACCGCCCTAAATATTAATGCGCTACGCGCTAACATTATTTGTTAAACTATGGTAGTTGACGAGAAATATACAAGTGAATATTCCTTTTTCTTTGATATTACTGGCGAGGCAATGAGAGTTCACAGCAAGTTTAAGCCAGGTCTCTTGGAGTCGGCTTATGAAGCTGCATTGAAGTACTTGCTAGAATTGAAAGGCTATAAAGTTGAACGCCAAGTTATGGTTCCTATTTATTGGGATAATGTGCTGTTAGATCAAAGTTACAGGATTGATTTGCTTGTCAACGGCAATATAATTGTTGAATTGAAAGTCACCAATGGAACAGGTTCCATTCATCGCTCTCAATTGTTCAATTATATGAATATCACCCACTTGCCTTTTGGTATGATTCTCAATTTTGGTTTGCAGAGCCTATATTATGAGTGGTATCACCGAAACCCACAAACAGGGCAAATAACTAGAATAAAGAAATATAATAAAGAAATATAATAAATAATTTTAGCACCGTTAGGTGCAGTAATATTTAGCCCAAAGGGCGGCCATAATACTGTGACTAAGGTTTATATATTCAATCCGCAGAACGACTTGGCATTGGCAACCGGTGGCATCAACTATGTGGCGCCACCGTTTGCTGTGCGCATGGCTGCCGACCTTGCCGTGCTGCCTGCATTTATCGCCGAGCCGGGTTCGCTGCTCATTACCGATAGTGACCTTGACGCCGAGTGGCTCGAGCATCTTAACACCACCTTCGGGCTTGATGTTCATGCCGTTAAGCGAAGCAATTTGCGGCATCTCACGCACTGCCAGGTGATGCCATGGGGGTGGTGCCTAGATATGCGCCGCCGCCTTCTTAAGTGGGGTGCAAGCAGCGACAGCGTGCCGTCAAAGGATTCCATTTATCATTTGCGAGGCCTTTCTCACCGTCGCGTTTCAATCCTCATTCACAAGCGCCTCGCAGATTTGATGGGACGTCGGCTCTGTCCCATGCCTGTGGAACTGGCGACTCCCGACGAGGTGATGGATTTTGTCCATCACTATCGCAACTGCTACATCAAGACTCCATGGTCGAGCAGTGGTCGAGGCATTTACCACTCCATCGATGGCGCCACTCCCGAGTTGGAGCAGTGGTGTCGCGGTTCGTTGAGGCGGCAAGGCTCGCTGCTGTGTGAACAGGCACTCGACAAGGTGATGGACTTCGCTGTGGAGTTCTATTGTACCGACGGCAAGGCCATCGAGCGTGGATTCTCAATTTTCTCCACCGATAGCCACAGCCAGTATACTTGTGGCGATGTGGCTCCGCGCGAAGTGCTAAAATCAAGAATTACAGCTCTCTATCCACAGCTCGACGAGGTTGTAGAAGCTTTGACCCAAGCGATTGACGAACTCGTGGCGCCGCACTACACCGGTTGGATGGGCGTGGATATGCTTCTATATAATGCTGAAAGCCCGAGACGGAATGTCAGCCCCTTTTCCTTAGGACTAGACCCCTGTGTGGAACTTAATTTGCGGCCCACTATGGGGGCAATCACATCGATGCTTGGCGATAGCATTATCGCTCAAGATGTTGCAGCGTCGTTCGCCATTGAGCAGCGCAGCAGTTCAGGCACTCCGTGGCCCGAGCATGAAGCTCCAGTAATAGAAAATCATCGGCTGACTGCCGGCACACTTTGCCTCACTCCCGACATTCCCACCGCCCTCTACCGCGCCATCCTCACAGTTCAAACCCCTTAAACACCTACGCGCAGCCCAATTGTGCATTATGTGTTATGCATTATGCATTTCTCAAAATTTTGCCAACTCAAAATTATTCACTACATTTGTAACCTAAAAAGAATAAAGTAGTAACCAACGAACATAAACTATTATTTATGAGTAAAATAACTAAAGTGGTGCTCACAGGTGGTCCTTGCGCTGGTAAGACTACCGCGCTTGCCAAGGTGGTTGAGCATTTCTCCAACCTGGGATATCAAGTGTATACCGTCCCCGAAGTACCCACCATGTTTGCTGTGGGAGGTGTGGACTATCTCACTAAGAATCAGTCACTTTTCTATCAAGCCGAAAAGTCAACTCTGCAGCTTCAGCTCGAATTGGAAGACCGCTTCGAGAGCATTGCCCGCGAGAGCGAGAAACCCGTGCTGCTGGTGTGCGACCGTGGCACGATGGACATTTCGGTATACCTCAGCCCCGAGACATGGCAGGCGATTACAGCCGAGATTGACATTCCCATCGAGAAACTACGCGACAGCCGCTACGATGCTGTGCTCCACTTGGTTACCGCTGCCGACGGCGCTGCCGAGTTCTACACCACCAGCAACAATGAAGCCCGCACCGAGGGCGTGGAGCTTGCATGCTCTCTCGACAAGAAGTTGCGTGGCGCCTGGACCGGGCATCCCCATCTGCGCGTGATTAGCAATAGCGAGAACTTCGAAAACAAGATTCGCCGCGTGCTGCGTGAGATATCTAACGTGCTCGGAATCCCTGCTCCCATCGAGAACGAACGCAAGTTTATGGTCGAGGTTACAGGCGATATTCCAAACGCTATCGAGACCGATATCGTTCAAACCTACCTCATGAGCGAGCCAGGCACCGTGGTTCGTCTGCGCAAGCGCATGATGCAGGGCAAGTATGTCTATCTGCAGACTACCACCAAGACTGTGGGCGACAACGAGCGCATTGTCACCGAGCGTAACATCAGCTATAACCAGTATATGAGCATGATGGCGCTTGCCGACCCCACACGTCAGTCTATTCACAAAATCCGCAAGAGCTTCATCTGGGAAGGACAATACTACGAGCTCGACCAGTTCATCGATCCCGATCCTGGCTTCAGCATCCTTGAGATGGACAGCGAGGCACAGGGCGAGGAGACCAAGTTCCCACCCTTCATCAAGGTCATCAAGGATGTGACAGGCAAGGTCAAGTACTACAACATCAACCTCGCCGTCAAGACCCTCTACGATTGACACTTAAACACTCACTCAATAATCACCAGCTGGTTTACAATAATCAGCTGGTTTTTTGATTTCATGCCGCTCCTGACGTCGCTAAATATTAATGCGCTCACGCGCTAAAATTGATTTGTTTTTAATCGTCTGACAAAATCTTAGCCCGCAGGGTAGTAATCTTTAGCGCGCAGCGCGGCTCCTATTAATTCATGGACAATTCACGGCAATTTGTGTGAAACCTTCCAAGTCAATCGCCCTTAATCGTCTGACAAAATCTTAGCCCGCAGGGCAGTAATCTTTAGCGCGCAGCGCGGCTCCTATTAATTCATGGGCAATTAACGGTAATTTGTGTTAAAACCTCTGAGTAAATTGTCTATAATACTCAATAGCCGAATGGCTAAGTATACGAAATCCAATGTAAAAATATCTTTGTCCTTAATTGTCGTAAAAAAACTGAGAACTGACTATTATTTTTGATATTTCGGGTATAATTATACATTTTCATGGAATATTATTGTATCTTACTGAATATTACTATAATATATGTAAAAAAAGGGTATAATTTTTTTGGTAGTTTTGTATAAATCACATAACTTTGCCACCCAAATGGGCAAACTGTGTCTTAATGAACCAAACTTAGTATAAAACAAACGCTTACGCCTAAGAGTAGGGAAGCCGTACTAAACCCAAAAAATTTTTACACAATTACCTTCTAAAAGCCTTTAATGGACGTAAACTAAACCCAAATTTTTCTTTTTTACTTCCCACAACTATGGCATTACTAGGCATTATTGTGTCCAAAGACGTCAAGCGAGGAACCAATTATGCATTGTGCATTGTGCATTGAAAAAGTTCTTCTGTCCAAGGCAAATGGCATATGTTCTTATGTTCTTATGTCCAAAGAAAAAGACTTATGTTCTTGTGTCTGAAAATGAACTAAACCGAGACAAAAATATTTTTTATTAACCAAACTTATTTTTTATGTTTAAAAAATTCTATCTAAAACTACTGATGAGCCTGATGCTCACGGCACTAACCGTGCCGCAGACCTGGGCGGAGACGGCAGAGGTTGGCGGGACATCGACCAATAACCAGGTGCCGTTAAACTGCCAGTATGGTGACTATGGATACCATAGTCAGATGGTTTATTCTCAAGCCATGTTAGAAGAGGCTGGTTTGCCAGCAGGAGCAAAAATTACTGCTATCACGTTCTATACCAGTTCTGGCTATGCTCTTAGTAATCCTAATGGTTCAGCTAACAATCCTTTGACCATTAAGCTTGGGCAACCTGAAGGTACAACATTGCCAAGTTTTGTTACAGATAATTTGACTACTGTATCAACTACTGGAAACATTTGGTCAGGTGAAACTTCTGTAACTCTTGAGTTTGACAGCGACAAAGCCTATACCTATGATGGAGGTAATCTGCTGATTGACCTTTCATGGGCATATGCTAGTGGGGGTTATTATAAAAGTATTTACTGGTTAGTATCATCAGCAACAGGTGCTTCGCGCTATGCTAATAATAACAGTTCGGGTGTAGAACAAAGCTCAACCTCTAGCAACTATCTACCCAAAATTACTTTCACCTACGAATCAGGTGAGGCCCAGGACTATGCAGCTAAGGTGTCGCCCAGTAGCTTAGACTTTGGTTCACTTCTTGTTGATGCTACCGACACAAAGAGTGTGACCATTCAGAACAAGGGTGCCTTGGAACTTCCTTACACAATCACAGGATTGAATGCTCCATTTAGCACCACTTCTACCAGCGGCTCGATTGCCGCAGGTTCAGATGTTAGCGTACCTGTTACCTTCACTCCCACCGCTGCAGGTTCTTTCGAAGGCGACATGCTAATTTCATTCCCTGGAAGTGGGCTTAATGATGTTACTGTTCATGTTACTGGCTCTGCTTCAGATGCTATCTGCAACGGAACAGATGAGAATACCTACTTGCCAATCTATGGCTATTGCTACGACTACACTCAAAAGAACCAAATGATTTATCCTGCATCATTACTTACTAAGTATGTGGGCAAAAATATCACAGCTCTTAAATTTTATACCAAAGATGGTGTGAAATATAGTGATGGTTCTTATAATGTATCATTAGGTACAACTACTCAAAGTGAGTTTGCATCGTCAAGTCCTAGCCCTGCGAGTGCTACACTTACAGTTGTTAAATCTGGTTTGACTGCCACCGATGGTGTGAATGGCAATGAACTTTCAATTACTTTTGACAATCCTTTCCTCTATGAAGGTGGCAACCTTGTTGTCGATTTCGAAGTTGTTACTAAGGGTACTTGTGATCCATATAGCAGCCGAACAAACTTTATTGGAGAAAATCAATCTTCTAACACTGCATATTATAGCTATGTAACCTATGGTACTAATAGGGTTGCTAATCCGGTGAAATTCCTTCCCAAAATGGACGTTACTGTTGGCGAGACTCCTGCTACTCCGGTTATCACCGTTGATCCCGCTACTGTAGAGGCATTCAGCACTGAGGTTGGTACTCCTGTAACTGCTACTGTTAATGTTACTGGCGAGAACTTGACTGGTGACATCACAGCTAATGTCAGTGGCGATGATGCCTTCACTGCAGCTCTGGAGAATGGTGTGCTCACCATTACTTACAACCCCACTGCTGCCGGCAACCACACTGCAACTGTCACTCTCTCGAGCGAGGGTGCTCAGGACGTGACTATCGCCCTTACCGGTACCGCTACCGCTCCTGCTGTTGACTATGCAGTGACCATGAGCGACAACACTGGTGCTCACAACTATGGCAACGTATTGGTTAACAGTTCAAATGTTTGGACTCTTACTATTACCAACAATGGCACCCAGACCGTTACTCCAACTCTGACTGGTCTTGAGGCTCCATTCTCTACCACTTACACCGCTACTGCTCTGGCTGCTGGCGAGAGCGCAACCATTAGCATTAACTATGCTCCCACCGAGCTTGGTGAACACAGCAACACCATTACCATCTCGTTCCCCGAGGCTGGTGATGCTATCGCTGCCTACACTTGCGAGCTCACTGGTAAGGCTGTGGAAGAGTCATACGACCCAAGCGACGAGAATGAGGTGGTTAAGCTTGTAACTGTTGACCAGCGCAGTATTTATGAGCCTGCGTTCATCGACAACGCTAACGGCAACACCACTCCCCAGCAGCTCAACTGCTACGACATGCGATTCAAGATGGCTCAGCCCGACGATCCCAGCAAGCGAATCAAGGCTGGTGACCTGCGTCCAGGCAACAACCTCTTTGAGTTCTATGCCATCGACGACTTTGGCACTGAGTTCCGTTTTGCTACCATTAACCTCTTTGCCGAGGGTCAGCCTTCAAGCAACCCATCGGTTAACGCAATGGATGCTCCCATCAAGGTGACTCCTTCGGTTGAATATTATACCGAGGATGGTATGCCTGTGCATCCAGACCATACACATTACACCACTCTCAACTACACCGAGAAGACCTACAACGACATCAACGAGCTTGTTGACCTCGAAGGTGTGATTGACTATGTGAACGACACTTGGTCGGCTAACACAGCCACCAACGCACATCCCGATCACTACAAGTTCCAGATCCGTGGCGTGGGCCAGTATGGTGACATGGTTACTTCGCTTACTGCAGAGTACGTGGAAAGTCACATGACCGGATATGGTAATCAGCTCGTTATGCCCGAAGGATGGGAGCGTGGTTCGTTTGCTGGTCCAAACAACGAGGCTTCCGATGATGTACACACATTCTATTATTATGACCTCTACATCAAGAAATCTTTCTTCGATGAGCGTGGTATTACCGGCCCTGTGACTGTGGTTGTAAACACAACCCTGTCGGGTAGCGGATTTAATGCCGATAACTACAAGGCCATGAGCGTGAATGGTGTTGAGCAGATTATCGCAAAAGAGGAGTTTAAAGACTACTCTTGGACAGTGCCCTTGTTGGATGAAATACCTTCCAGCTCTATTGTTGAGCAAGTGCCTATGGGCGTGGTTATCCGACTGGTATCTACAGGTGCCGACTTTAACAGAACCACTGGTATTTACATCTACGGTGGTGGCACTGGCGTGAGCAACGTTGACACTGTGAATATCTACAAGTCGTCGATGAACGTGAAGGCCTACACTCAGAAGCAGGTTGATGACGACACCGATCGCAGCCTTGTTGCCATGAATGCCGGCGCAAAATCCGATGTTAACGTTTTGGCTTATGGCGACCCCGCTGTTACTGGTTATGTCTTAAACAAGAACACCAGCGCCAGCACAACAGGCATGACTGAGGTGGCATCTGCTAATCATGAAATTGGTGATGACGTTCACAGATATGTAGTTAACAGTACAGGTACATACAATGGCTCTTACAACTTTATTCGTGATGAGTCGCTGGGTAATATCGATGGCATGTGGTTGCCCATGTATCCAGCAAGTGAAAACGAATATTACTTGCCTGTAACTTGGGCTAACGGTGTTGGTGATGACGGCGTAGTTCGCTCAGAAAACAATACCTACGGTTCTGCTATGCAGCAGGTAGAGAAGAACGGCTCTGTGGCTTTCACCTCAAGAAATTGCGAAAGAAGCCAGTACACTTGGGTTGTGGATGGTGAGACCTATTCTTACTATAGCCCAGAAGTTGTCCTTAATGGCGAGTTGCCTGCAGCAGGTTATGAGCTTTATAAATACCGTTTGTGGGTAGATTACGATGACAATGCACCTGCATGGGACTTCGAAATTGATACAGAAGGTAAAACTCATTTGACCAATAAGATGGACCGTCCACTCGACGAGGGCACAACTCCTGAGCTTGGTGGAGAATTTCCTGAATCAGGAAAACAAAACTGGATATTCGTTGCTCCTGCCGATTTGAATGAGGTGAAATTAGTTGCTCGCTTCTATTACAAGAAGACCTCTACCGGCAAGGCTCGTCCAACCGACAAAGACCGTCTCTACTACGTTGTTGAGAACCAAGTCACAGCTCCAGTAGGTGTCGTTACTGGCGTTGACAATGTTTCAAGCAAGGCTGTAGCAAATGTCAAGTACTACAACATGATGGGTGTTGAGAGCAATGTTCCATTCCAGGGTGCCAACATCGAAGTTATCACCTTCACCGATGGTTCACGCACAACTCGCAAGATCATGAAGTAAATAACTCGTGAATCGGGAATCGTGACCGACACCCGAAACACATTCATACGCTGAAAGAAGAGGGCGACCCAATGTGAAGTGACCCCAAAAAGTTAGACGTTAAACACGTTTATAACTCTCTATGGTATTGAGCTCGGTATTGTACCGGGCTCATACCATTTAACTTGGCTTTTATTCTTTTATTGTTATACCAATCTATATATTCCGCTAAATCA
>JAFSPZ010000014.1 GCA_017451225.1 Muribaculaceae bacterium
GCGATAGCTAGGCTTGTTGCGGTCGCACACCTGGCTGCGCATGCCCTTGACGCGGTCGTTGGAAGGATTGCCGTTGGCAAAACGGTCGGGCATGAGCATGTAGAGCACGTCGGCATTGGTGAATCCCATGCGACGGTCACCGCTCATCTCGCGAGCCTTGAGATCATATTTCACCTGCATTGTCAACTTGCCAATAGTGAAATCAATTTTCATGGTGCCTGGCTGAGCTCCGGCAGTGTTGAGGTAAACGAGCAGATAGTTTGGACTATCAAGACGCACCACCGAGTCGATTTTCACTCCGGCATAGTCGGTCTTTACCTCAGCATTACGGATGTTCTCCCCATACACCATGAGCTGCACCGAAGGGTTCTTCATGCCCACAAACCAGTTGGTGGGCTCAATGCGGTTAACCCTAAAAGCTGGCATCTTGGGAGCTGCCCAAGCACCTGCTACCCACAATGTGGCTAAAGCTATTAACAATATCTTTTTCATATATAAATATAAAAACTATGAACTATTAACTATAAACTGTGAACTACTTAGTCGTGCATGATAATTGCCGAGCGAGATGGAACAATGATTTCGTCGGTCGTGATAGTGTAGAGTCCAGCCTCATTGATTATATCGCCGTCGCCCACGATAGTGTAGGTCGACTTGGGCATTTTCACTGTGCGCTTCTCGTTGTTGCTGTTAAGAATAACGATGATATTGTTCCAAGTGTCGCCCACTTGTTTCAAATCCTTGAGACGATAAACCACCAGACAATCGCCGCCAGGCAGGAACTCCAAGTGCTTGCGCACTAGGTCGGCACTGCCCAAGCGGAAACCCTCATGATGCTTGCGCAAGGCAATGAGGTTTTTGTAGTAGTTAAACACCTCGGGGTGCTTGATGCGACCATTCCAGTCAAGGCGATTTATGCTGTCGGGGCTCTCATAGCTGTTGTGCACACCCTTCTTGTCTCGCAGCAATTCCTCACCACTGAGCATGAAAGGAATGCCTTGTGAAGTGAACACTGCAGTTTGTGCAAGCAAGTCGAGCTTAACAAGCTCCTTGTCATTGCCCTTTACTCCAGGCACACTGGCGCGCAGGCGGTCAACGAGGCACATATCATCGTGGCAGCTCACATAAGAAATCATCTGAGTTGGCTCAAGTGCAAATGGCTCCTTGCTGTAGTTCACCTTTGAGTAGTTGACCTGTGGATGCTGTATTGCTCCCACAATACCAAATTTCAGGCTCTCTTCAAATCCAGGTAGACCGCCAAGGAACGCAGCCTTGTCGTCGCCATCCCATGGTCCACGCAGCGCGTCGCGAATATCGTCGCTGAAGGCAGCGACACCCGGCATCTGCTTCACGTTGGCCTTCATGGCAAGTTTGTCGCCAGGATAGGCACACGAGCCAGCACTCCATCCCTCGCCGTAGACGAGCATCGTTGGGTCAATGCTGTGCACCATGTCGGCAATCTTGTTCATAGTTTCAATATCGTGCACACCCATAAGGTCAAAGCGGAAACCATCGATGTGATACTCGTCAATCCAGTATTTCACGCTTGTGAGCATGAACTGACGCATGATTTCCTGGTCACTGGCAGTCTCGTTACCACATCCACTTCCATTACTCCATGAGCCATCGGCATTCTTGCGGTAGAAAGTGCCTGGGCAAGTTTTTTGGAAGTTTCCGTCATCAATGCTATAAGTGTGATTATACACTACATCAAGAATCACGCGGATGCCAGCTTTGTGTAACGCCTGTACCATCTGCTTGAACTCGCGGTTTCGAGCAGCGGGGTTATAGGGATCAGTCGAATATCCACCCTCGGGAACGTTATAATTCAATGGATCATAACCCCAATTGTAACGATTCTGATCAAGCTTAGTCTCATCGATTGACGCGTAGTCGTAGGAAGGCAACACATGCACAGCGTTCACACCCAAATCGGTGAGATGACCGATAGCCCAGGGCTCGGTGAGAGCCATGAACTTACCGGGATACTCTGTGCTTACCCTCTTAACAGTGACCGAAGGGTCGAGATTGATGTTGCGGGCAATAGAGAAATCGCGATGATGCATCTCATAGATGACATGGTCTTTGAGATTTATCGCAGGGCGCACATCTTGTCCCCATTCTGCAGGGTTGGTCTCGGCCAAGTCGATGATGGCACCACGGCGGCCGTTCACACCCACTGCCTTGGCAAAGATGCCTGGGTTCTCGCCCATATAATTGCCGTTATATTTCACGTCAAAAGTATAGAACTTGCCTTTGAGGTCACCCTTCACTTTGCCAGTCCACTCATCCTTACTCCCCTTAACGCGCTTGAGGTCAATCTTCTTGAGCATGTTGCCGTCCTTGCCAGCATCGTAGATGCGCACGGTTACTGCCTGCGCGTCATCGTTGGTGTTCAGGAAGAACGTAGTGGCCTTGGGGGTGTAGGTCATCTCGTTGAAATTATAGTCGCGAGCACCTGCTGTTGCCATAGTCAATGCGATGATTACTGTTAATAGTATCTTTTTCATATCAAAAATCTTTTATCTTCTTTCTTTATAAAGCTTTCAGAGAGATTGCGAAACCGCCACCGGGGGCCTCAGTCATCTTGAGCACGTCGCCCTGCTTAACGGTCTTCTTAGTGATAGTGTAGGCAGCGGGATTGGTCTCATAGTTAGCGTCCTTGCCATCGGCATAGATGATGGCCTCATACTTGCGTCCCTTGTCGAGGAAGTCGAGTTTGACATCAACCTTGTGGCCATTCTCATTGCACTTGCCACCAACGAACCAGTTGTCGGTGCCCTTGGCCTTGCGTGCCACGGTGATGTACTCGCCTGGCTCAGCGTCGATATAGCGGCTGTCGTCCCAGTCAAGAGCTACATCGCGGATAAACTGATAGGCATCCATAAACTTCTCGTAGTTCTGTGGCAGGTCGGCAGCCATCTGCAATGGGCTGCACATCACCACATAGAGTGCCAGCTGTCCCACAACAGTAGTGTGAACTATGTGCTGGTTCTCGCTCCAGTTCTCAAGGCGGGTTTCAAGCACACCGGGAGTGTAGTCCATGGGACCTCCCTGGAATCGGGTGAATGGCAGAATCACGGTGTGGTTGGGGTTGCTACCATAGAATGCTTCATACTCAGTGCCACGAGCGCTCTCATTGCCAACTAAGTTGGGCCAAGTGCGGCACAGGCCCGTTGGGCGTGTCGCCTCGTGGGCGTTGACCATGATGTGGTGCTTGGCAGCCTCCTGCACGGCATAGAGGTAATGATTGTTCATCGACTGGCTGTAGTGATAATCGCCACGTGGGATGATATCGCCCACATAACCACTCTTCACAGCATCATAGCCGTAGTCGTTCATTAGCTGATAGGCCTTCTCCATGTGACGCTCATAGTTTATTACACTCGAGCTTGTCTCGTGGTGCATCATCAGCTTCACACCCTTGCTGTGAGCATAATCGTTGAGATACTTGATATCAAAATCGGGATAAGGAGTCACGAAGTCGAAGACATCGGCCTTCCACATGCAAGCCCAGTCCTCCCAACCGATGTTCCAACCCTCGACGAGCACTTGGTCGAGTCCGTTATTTGCTGCGAAGTCGATGTAGCGCTTTACCTCCTCGGTATTGGCACGATGACGGCCGTTGGGTTTAGCCTTGGAGTAATCGGTCTCGCCAAGTTTCACGCTTGGGAACTCGTCGGTGTAGTTCCATGCGCCATGGCCAACAATCATTTCCCACCACACACCACAGTACTTGGTGGGATGAATCCAGCTAGTGTCTTCAATTTTGCAAGGCTCATTAAGGTTGAGTATCAAGCTCGAAGCGAGCATTTGGCGAGCATCGTCGCTCACCAGCACGGTGCGCCAGGGAGTTTGGCAAGGAGCCTGCATGCAACCCTTGTAACCAGTAGCGTCGGGTGTGAGCCAAGAGGTGAATACCATGTTCTTGTCATCAAGGTTGAGGTGCATAGCAGCATAGTTTACCAGAGCAGCCTCGTGCAGATTGATGTAGATGCCGTCGTCGGTCTTGAGTTGGAGGGAGGTCTGTACGCCTGTTGGCGAGAAGACTGTCTGCGAAGCGTTGTCCCACACCACGGCATCACGCATGCGGTCCTCGGTGTAGTCGGTGCGTCTAATGCCCACGCCATTGGGATTTTCCCAGCGTGCACAGGCAGTAATGCGACCACGAATATCGCTCAAACGTGTTACCTGAACAGGGTATTCCTGAGTGTCGTAGTCACCAGCAATCCACCAAGCACGATGGTTGCCAGTCATGGCAAATTCACTCTTCTCTTCTTTGATAATGAAGTAATTGAGGTCTTTCTGCAACGGAAACTCATAACGGAAACCCATACCGTCGTCGTAGACACGGAAACGAATTGTCATGTGACGATTGGCGCTCTGCTGATATAGGTCAACCGCAAGTTCGTTATAGTTGTTGCGTATGGTCTTGTACTGCCCCCATACGGGAGTCCAAGTATCGTCGTGTGAAGTGACATTGCTACCGGCCACAGTAAAGCCGTCGAGCAAGTCGGTCTCTTCCATAGCTTTGCTGGCATGCTTGTCGCGAGCTAGTTCAAATCCCATGTGACTGGGGTTAATCACCTTTTTGCCCTTGTAGAGCATCTCGTAGGTGGGGCGTCCCTGGTCAATCGAGAAAATAACCTGCACGTCGCCATTGGGCGAGAGAACCTGCTGTGCACCAGCTGTGAGCATGGCAAAGAAAGCGACTATTGTAATTGTTATCTTCAGTTTCATAAATGTTGAATGGTTTGATTGGTATTAAATTAGAGGTTCTAGATTTCTAGAATTCCTAGATTGTCTAGAACCTCTTGGTTAGAAATTAACGATAGCTTTGAGCAATGAGTTGCTTGATCTTGGCATTGAACTCCGAGTTGTTCATCAAGTCCTCGATTGTCATGTGCATGCGGTAGCGCCAGTAATGGCGTGGGTTAGCAGGCACGTTGATGCGTTCGGCATCGGCATCGGGCAAGCGCAAATCCTCGTCAATCGACAACCAGTCTTGCAAACTGATTAAGCACAGCATTGAAGGGCTGTAGAGGTGCTGAGCAACAATGTCGCGAGCAAGCCATCCTGGCAGTGGATGAGGAGCTGGTCCCGATTTCCACATAACCTCGTTGTAGTACTCTTGCGAGAGCTGCCAGTCTTCATCCCACCACTGACGCAGAGTGCTCATGTCGTGGGTGCTGATGGTACTTACCGAACGGTAAGGATTGCTCTGCAGATGACCAAACTTGAGTTTGTTGTCCTTTGGCATCGACTGAATCTCGAGGCTCAGAATCTTAAGCTCGTTCATTACCCAGGGTACGCAGTCGGGCACCATACCGAGGTCCTCGGCACACACGAGCATGCGGGTAGCCTGAACCAAGCGTGGCAACTTCTTCATCGCCTCGTGATACCAGAAGCGGTTGTTGCGACGATAGTAGTAGTCGTTGTAGATGCGGTTGAACGCTTCCTTGTCGTTGTCCCACAGTGCCTCATAGATGAGAGCAAGCTGTGCGGTGATGCGTGGGTGGAACTTGTTAGGATCCTTGCGGTCACGTACAAATAGCACATTGTTGATGAGCGAGTACAAGCCGTCGCGCACCCACTTGTCGTCATCGGTAGTCTTACCGGCAAAGGCTGCCTCAATCTTGCGCTGAGTGTCAAATTCAGGACGCATCTTCCAAATGTCGTCATGATCATGCTGGAGGAATGTGTCGCGCACACGCTGGGCGTGAGGGCCAAACACGCGGTCAATAATCCAATCGGCAATGAATGGCTGAGTGAAGAACTCCTCCTGCCAACGCAGACCGTAGCCTTCAACTTCCTCGCGGGTCATACCCAGAGCTGGCGAGAACTGTCCGAGCAGTCCCTGAACCGAGCTGATGGGAATCTCCCAGATGCGGAAGAAGCCAAGCACGTGGTCAATGCGGTAAGCGTCGAAATACTCGCTCATGTTCTGGAAGCGGCGAACCCACCACTGGCAACCGTCCTTGAGCATCTCGTCCCAGTTGTAGGTGGGGAAGCCCCAGTTCTGTCCGTCGGCACTGAAGGCATCGGGTGGAGCACCAGCCTGACCATTCATGTTAAAGTAGTTGGGCTCTACCCATGCGTCGCAACCATTGGGGCTGATGCCGATGGGGATGTCACCCTTTAGAATCACATGCTTGCTGCGGGCATACTCGTGAGCAGACTTCATCTGCTTGCTAAGCTCAAACTGAACGAACATCCAGAATGCAGCCTCCTTACCCATAGTGGTGGTGGCGTCCTCAACACTCTTCTTGAGCGATGGAGTGAACTGGCGGTGATTGGGCCATTCCTTGAAATTGGCCGTACCGAACTTGTCGCGCAGTACGCAGAAAGCAGCGTAAGGCACGAGCCAACGCTTATTGTCGGCATAGAATTTCTTATAATCATTACCCTTGACAATCTTCTCGCCTTCTTGAGTCCAAACATCGCGCAGATAATCAAGTTTGAGCTTATTGACACGCTCATAGTCGATTTGTGGCAGTTTATTGAGCTCCTTACCTTGAGCAAGGTAGTTCTTCATCTTCTCTACGTCTTTGAGAGCAGGAAGCTGCTTGATATCGACATACATGGGATGCAGAGCATAGATTGAAATGCTGTTATAGGGATAACTATCGGTCCATGTCTTTGTGATGGTAGTGTCGTTGATGGGGAGTACCTGAAGGGCACGCTGACCTGTACGCTCCATCCAGTCAATCATCTTCTTGAGGTCGCCAAAGTCGCCCACACCGCAGCTCTGCTCACTGCGAAGCGAGAAGATGGGAATTACTGTACCGGCGATGCGCCAGGCGGGAAGGGGGAAGGTGGCCTGTGCCAGCTCATAGCTCACCACCTCGCCTGTAGCCAGGTTGGGGAGCTCGATGCTGCGGTTGTCACACTCTTCCCAGCACACTCCGTCTTTGTCGTCGAGAGCGACAAACTTAAACACGATGCGATTGCTAGCGAGTTTCGAAGTGTTGAGCTTGATGGTCCACTGATTGTGGGTCACCTCGGTCATCTCAAGGCCACGCTTAGTGCTCCAGTCACCCAGAGCAGGGCCCTCGCCACACAGCACCAGGCGCTGATTGCCAGCAAGCTGTGGAGCACGCACGTTGATGATTGCTGTTCTACCAAAGCCTGTGCTTGCCAACTTGCGCTCAGGGCGCTCGGCAAGGCAATCGGTGAAGGCACTACTATACAGATAGCTGTCCTCGGGCAGGTCAAGCCAGTGGTCATAGATGGTGTACTTCTTGGCCTTGGCACACGAGAACACTAAGCGGTGAGGCACCGTCTGCCACTCATGACGCACTTCGTCATCACCGCGATTCACGCTGTAGTAGTAGTCGATGTGACGGCCACTAACTCCAGGATAAGACACCTCGCAAGTCCAGCGATGACCGTCGGTTGTGGTCATCTTGTGGGTGGCATCGAGGAAATCGAGCTTGCTGTCGTTGATGTGCAACACAACTTCCTCACCAAAGATTGTTTGATAGTCAAGATTAAAAATCAGTTTCATAGTGTATATTTTATGATTATTTTTTCCAGTGAGTAAAATTAATAATAATAAAACTATATATATATATCAATTATTATAATAATGTTGAATAAAGTGTGAAAACGTTTGCAAAGTGCCGCGAATAGATGATAAAAATACGCCACAACTATCCTTAAAATCATTTTTTTCATTATTTTTGCAAAAACTATTCTACTAATCTATTCAAAAATGAATCGTCGAGAAATGATAAAAAAGACTGGCATGGCAGCTTTGGGGGCTACCGTGCTTGGGCTACCGGCTGTAGCCAACGAACATGGCAAAATTGTTAACACGCGACGCCGCAAGGTATTGGTGATAGGAGCACACCCCGATGATCCCGAAACGGGTTGCGGCGGCACGATGTGCCTGTTAGCCGATGCTGGTCACGAGGTGGTGTGTGTATATTTGACCCGAGGCGAAGCTGGCATCGCCGGTAAGAGCCACGATGAGGCTGCCGCCATACGCGTGGTGGAGAGCAAGAATGCCTGCGAAATCACCGGTGCGCGACACATCTTCATGAGCCAGATTGACGGCAACACCGAGGTGAACCTTGAACGTTATAAAGAAATGCGCGAACTCATTGACCGTGAGAACCCCGACGTGGTGCTCACCCACTGGCCCATTGATGCTCACCGCGACCATGCAGTGTGCGGCACACTTGTGCTTGACGCATGGCGACGACTAGACCGCAGGTTCAGGCTCTACTATTTCGAGGTAATGACAGGCGAGCAGACTCAGATGTTCCACCCCACCCATTGGGTGAATATTGAGGCGGTGCTTGAGCGCAAGCACGAGGCCTGCAACTGCCATGTGAGCCAAGGCATGAAAGAACTTTACGACGGCTGGCACACCACTATGGAACGCTTTCGTGGCATCGAGAGCCGCTGCTTGGCTGCCGAGGCCTTTGCGCTTCATAGCGACTCGCTGGCTTCTCTTTGAAATGCACAATTCATTATGCATAATGCACAATTGCTACGCTAGAAAAGCGAACAGAAGAAGCATGAAAAATGAGACTCAGGTTTGCCCGAGTCTCATTTTTCATTCAATGATTCAACTGATTACTTCATGATAACTTTTGATGACTCGCGTGAGCCGTCGGTGTATTCCTTGACGATGATGTTCACGCCCTGGAATGGAGTGCTTGATTCAACGCCCATCATGTTATAGTAGCGTGTGGCCTTAAGAGTGCGCATGCCGCTGGCCTTATCGGCGTTGATGGTCTCGATGGCAGTCATTATCTGTTCGTCACTTAGATAGACAGGGCAAACAGTGTATTTGCCTATTGAACCAGTTTCAGCTTTTGTGTTCACATCATCAGCAGGTTCCGCCGACTGATTTACCTTGACAATAGCATACCAGCCCTTATAGCTAGCACCCTCATGAAGATAATCCTTGCCAGGATATTGGCCACAAACATCCATCTGATATGGCTCAAGTGCTGTGATAGCTTCACCATCTAGGTTGAATTTATCAAAATAGCTCCAGTCGATGACAAACTCGCCATCAAAACCAGTATTGCTCGGAGTATAAAAATATTCATGTCCATCACTGTCTTCGTGATATGTCGCCCAGTCCATAATGGCAAACTCGTTGGGTTTAGGCTCAACAAAGAAGTACCATTCATTCTCTCCAGTGCGATACTGATAACAAGAACCATTCAAGTGAATGGGAGTGAAGTGGTTGGGTTGATACTTCTCACCCACTGAACCCACGTTGCTTATAGAGATAGCTGTGAAAGTGGGATTCACACTGTTGGTCTTGGTACCATAGAGTGTAAATGGCTTGCCAATGAGGCCAATAAGGGTCTCGGTATCTACTAGTCCGTCCTCGCTGGGATAAATCTCCACCCAGTTGCTCTGGTCGTAGTCACGAGATTGCAGAACAGAACCATCGTCATTCCCAGCATTAACGGTCTTGGCAAAGTCCTTATAGCCCATACCATTGACACTCTTGTTGTTGTAATCGTTATTGCCCTTGGCAAGCAGTGTGCCCCTCACGCGGCTATACCACACACCAGTGAGAGTTACCGAAGTTGGGAAGCCATCGGGCTCATTCTCGATAACATCGACGTTGCCGCCAATGCGGTAGAGAAGGCCAAGATAATCGTAGCAGCCCTGGTTCTCGAATGGGAGGTCGCCAGTTTGACGCTTGTCGGTCTCGAGGGCATCGTGTCCGTTGTTGAAGATAATACCAGTGGCGTTGCTCACATTAAAGTTAGAGAGGTCGGCAAGGTAAACGGGGTGACCCTCGTCATCATAACCCACCTTCACCATCTGAACACCGGGCCATTCAAGACCTGGAACAGTCCACGCGTAGCAATACACATTGTTGTCGCCCCATCCCTTGATGTCGGTATAGTAAACATAGTTGCCGTCGCGGAAGGTAGAGCACAGAGCCTTTTGCTTAGCGCGGCTCTCGTAGGTGCGAGTCACGTCGATAAGTTCGCCGTTGTTCTGGCTCTGACTTCCATTGAGCGCAGCGTTGAAATCAGGAGTCCAAACGTACCACAGCTCGCCAGCAGTCTGCTGGGTTTGTGGCGACTCATAGTTGGCAAAGAATTTAAACACCCCTTCAGGATGCGCAGGAGCACCTTCGCCACCAGTGAGATAGGAAGGATATCCCTCTTTAGGTGTTCCATAACCAAACCTGATTGTAGCAGTACTGCGGTCGCTGTACCAAGTGTACCACTCGGTACCATTCTCTGCAGTGATGGTAAACACATCGGGATTGCCGTTGAGACCATCGGCCGCATAAAGGAATCGTGAATTGTTATAATTACTAATTATAGTGCCGTCATGATAACTCTCTGTTCCAGCCCATGGGCTGCTGATGGAGTTGCCCCACCAGGTAGTACCCACGTTGGTAGAGTTATACATCATGCCATTAGAGCTGATCTCGGTGTCAATACCAAGCACGTAGTCGCCATTATTGGTTGGAGTGTTCTTATTCTTGAGCAAGTGGATAACAGTGCCACGGCCTGTCTTGGTGGCAAGGCGGTTTTCAAGTGTAGACTGGCTTAGCACATTATAGTTAGCATTCTCATCGGTCCACTCAAGGTAGATGTCGCTGTAGAGCACGCCCTCATAGTGGTGGGTGCCGTCGCTGATGACAACATTCTCACCCTTGTCGTAGGTGGTGACTGCCATCCAGTAGTACATCTGTCCGTAGAACGAGCTGGGGCCGTTCATGGGCTGATTGTCGCAGGAGGGCACCGTGGTGCCTTGCACGCGCACGTGAGCCACGATGCGGCGCAATTTGTTGGCATCAGCCTTGGCTATGGGCTTATATTCTGCACCATCCCAGTAGTAATAAGCATCACTGCTGGTTTCATACATTTCACTGTCGACAACCTTCTTGTCGCCATTGTGGTGGAACTGGAACTTGACAGGGCAGTTGGCGGGATGCACGGGAACAGCAAATTTGTACCATCCCAGAGTGCCATTGCCGTCGCCGGTGCCATCGCCTGCAGTGCTCAAACCGCTGTGTCCACCCACGGTCTCATCAAGAGTCTGGATGGGGTTGCCAGGCTGAACACCATCAAATGGCTTGCCATCCTTGTCCTCCACATAGATGTAAGGACGGGTGTAGTCGTAAACATAGATTGTGGGGCCGTCAAATGCTGTAACCATGAGCTGCTTACTATCGCCGTTGTAGAAGAACTCATAGGTTCCGGCTGGCAAGCTCCAACCATTGGTGTGAAGATCACCATTTCCAGCATTCTCACTGCCGGGCCTGGTATCAAGCCATTCGCCAAAGTGACCCGAACCACCATCAATCCAGTAGTGATTGTCCTCGGTGGTGCTTGTAGTACCAATCATCATGGGCTCCGTAGTCTCCCAATTGCTGCCAAAGCCTTTAGTGAGCATAAACAATCCCACAGGCTGATTGTCGCTGCGGTGATAGTCGGTCATCACATTCACGTTGGCCACGCCACTATAGTTCACACCGTCACTTGTAACAAGCTCAGGATTGCTGTAATTATAAACCCAAGCGTGAGCCTTGCCCACCGAACCAAAGAGATAGATGTTCTGGTACTTGATAACGTACTCGGCAGTGACAACATCGCTTGCATTTCCGTCAACTATTGAGACAGCCTTGATTACGTGCTCTCCCTCGCCAGCTATGCTGATTGGCTCATAATAGGCAATGCGGGTCTCACTTGTCTCGGGATCGGTGCCATCGGTAGTGTAGTAGATAGTACCACCAGCTGTGATAGTCACATTCTGGTTAGTGTCATAAGTTCCTGAAGCTAGAGAGAACACAGGAGTAGTGGCAAATTGTGGTGTAGCTACAGCAGTTAATTCGTTAGTGCTGATGTTGAGAGTGAAAGTAACATTATATAAACCATCCTGTGGAATATTCAATGTGTTGTTAGCGTTTCCATTGGGCCATTGTCCATTGTTGTAATCGTGATTTTTAACCGCCTTATATTCAATGTTTCCAGCCGACAATTCAACATTGCTTTTTGTCAAAGTGTAAACACCACTAGTGGTTTCGGTCATATTGTTGGCGGTATTGCTAGTGTCCCAAGCAGTGCCAAACAATGTTGAATTGCTTCCAACAATAGTATACTCATCGGGAGTAGTTGCAACAGCTTCGATAGTGGCATTGACATCTTTTGTATTGCTATTAAATGTGATGGTCACATTATAAGTGCCATTACTGGGGATGGAAAGCACATAGTCGCTACCTGGATATGATGGGTTGTCCCAACTATGATTTTTAACCACTTTAAACTTAGCGGTTCCTGAAGTTAAATCCACATTCTCCTTCGACCAAGTGTAGTTGACGCCATCGGTGGATGTCATGTCATTAGCAGTGTTGGCTGGAGCCCATGTAGTGCCAAAAAGTGCTGCAGGCTCACCAGCAACAGTCCAAGTGGCAGTCTCAACATAATCAATATACTGAGAAGTTACATCTTCAATTGCAGTGGCATTCTCTCCATATCTCACAAATATTGTGCTATTTGCTGAAAGGTTACCAGTTTGGTGTTGGTTGCTTCCCACATTAAGGATGTAATTGATTGATTCCGAAGTGACAGGAACAACATACCATGTGGTTCCACCGATTTCTTGGGTGCTGAAGTTCCCATTGAAGGTGGTTCCTGGCCAAGTGGAATTGGAAACAGAACCATTATTGGTTTGAATTGTTCCACCCCAAGTGTGAATACAATAATTGCTTGAATAGGGCTTCACATAAATGTTAAACCCGGCCCAAGCCGAGGTGGTTGTTAACAGGCATGTTAGAGCCAGCACGGCTCTAAGTAGCCATTGATAAAAAGATTTCTTCATTTTGTTTTAGTATTAATTGTGTTTTGAAAAGTTTCCTAATGGTTATTAAAACAGCTTGAAGGTCAACGTATTTTTCAGCCTAAAAGCATGCAAAATTATTAATATAAATAGGTGTAAAGCAAAAAAAGCGCGATTTTCTCAACGAAAAACCGCGCAAACGTTTGCAATGTGATAGGAGTAGCTAAGAGCAACTAATAATTCCTAGCTATTCTTATCCCACAAGACCTCCTCGACATTGCTTGCCACATTGCAGTGGCGAGCCAAGACGAAGAAGAAGTCGCTCAAGCGATTGAGATAACGCTGAGCAAGGGGATTGAGAGGCTGCTGCGAAGCGAGGGTCACCACTCGTCGCTCAGCGCGGCGTGTCACGGTGCGGCAAATGTCACAGCACACCGAGGCTTGTGTTCCACCAGGCAAGATGAATCCGCGCATGGGTGGCAGCTGCTCATCGAGAGCGTCAATCATCGCCTCAACGGCCTTGATGTCATCCTCTTGCAATCCATAGACAGGCGACTCACTATTAGTTTGCTCCGTTGCAAGATAAGCACCCAAGTTGAACAGTTTGTTCTGAATTTTAAAAATCAGTTTTTCCACATCGGGCATCTCGCCTTTTATTGCATGAGCCAGCATGCCGATGTGCGCGTTCAGCTCATCGACAGTGCCGTAGGCCTCAACGCGTATGTCGTCTTTGGCAACTCGTTGACCACCAACCAACGAAGTGGTTCCTTTGTCTCCAGTAAGTGTGTAAACTTTTGATTTCATAGCTTGTTTATTTCGTTAAGTTTGTTAATCAGTTCTTGTGAGTTGTTGACCAAAATAGAGCTGGCGATGAGCGGCGAGCGCGAGAACTGCGACTCGGCTGTGAGCGCAAGCTGCTCGGCAAGTGGTGCGTACATACCGTCATAGTTTACAACAATGATTGGGCGGTTGCTGCCCTCCACCACCAGGTGAGAGAGCGTGGAAATCCACTCGTCTATAGTTCCCAAGCCGCCAGGCAGCACCACAAAGACGTCGCCATACTCTATGAGCTTCGACTTGCGGTCGTTGAGGTCAGTGGCAAGGATAAGCTCAGAGCACAACGAATCGGCACGATGAGAGAAAAACTCGGGCACAATGCCAATTATATTTTGACAACCAGCATCGTGAGCCGCCTGAGCCGTGACATGCATAAGCCCAGCCTTCACCCCGCCATAGACAAGGGAATGCTCCCCCTCCCCTATCCACTTGCCTAAAGAAGTGGCGATTGACGTAATCTCTTCGGGGAGGTTCTGATTGGCCGAACAATAGACTACAACGTTCATTTTTTAGCTTTTTTCTTAGAGGCAGGCTTTTTTACAGGTTTAGGTTTGCCTGGTTGCAACCTCAGAATCAATGCCGAGCGCGCAGGGATGTAGAGTTTGAGCCATCCAAGTCCAGCACTGTCGTAGAGAGGGTCGGACTGCGTTAAATGCTTAACATTCTCATCTACATTGCCATAGCCTCCATAGCGAGCGTTGTCGCTATTCATCACGCCATGATACTCTCCTGCTGGTGCCAGGAAACCATAGTCGCTGAACGATTTAACGGGATTGAAGTTGAACACAAACACAAGGTCGCCACGCATGTAGGCGAGAATCTGATCATCGTCCTTATCCCAAAGTTTGCGAATGGGCAATGCCTGGAAGTTATGGGTGCCCCCTATTAGGTGCATCACATCGTTATCCCAATTGTTAAGGAACTGATACTTGAGGTCCTCACGGTCTACAAGGTCCCACTGGCGGCGAGCATATTTATAACTCCATCCGTTGCCATCGCGCGGGAAGTCAATCCATTCGGGATGCCCCCACTCGTTACCCATGAAATTGAGGTAACCTCCATTTATTGTGGAAGCAGTAACGAGCCTGATGAGCTTGTGCAGCGCGATGCCTCGGCTCACCACACCATTGTCGTCACCAGTCATCATGTGCCAGTACATCTCCTTATCAATGAGGCGGAAAATGATGGTCTTGTCACCCACCAATGCCTGGTCGTGACTCTCGGCGTAGGATATCGTCTTTTCGTCGGCACGACGGTTAGTAAGTTCCCAGAATATCGAAGTCGGCTTCCAGTGCTCGTCTTTCTGCTCCTTGATAGTTTTAATCCAGTAATCGGGGATGCCCATTGCCATGCGGTAGTCGAAACCAATGCCACCATCTTTCACCTTGCGTGCCAATCCAGGCATACCGCTCATTTCCTCGGCAATGGTTATGGCACGTGGATTGACCTCGTGGATAAGCTTGTTGGCAAGAGTCAGATAGGTAATAGCATTGGTATCCTGATTGCCGTTGTAGTAATCTTCATAGCCGCCAAACGCCTGACCAAGACCATGGTTATAGTATAGCATAGAAGTCACGCCATCAAAACGGAATCCGTCAAACTTATACTCCTCGAGCCAGAACTTGCAGTTGCTGAGCAGGAAGTTGAGCACTGCGTTCTTTCCGTAATCGAAACACAGCGAATCCCATGCTGGATGCTCGCGCTTGCCATCGCCATAAAAATAGAGGTCGTAGCTGCCGTCGAAACGTCCCAGTCCTTCCACCTCGTTTTTAACTGCGTGAGAGTGAACGATATCCATAATTACCGCTATGCCACGGCTGTGGGCATCGTCGATGAGGTGCTTTAGCTCCTCGGGGGTGCCAAAACGGCTAGAAGCAGCATAGAAACTCGACACGTGGTAGCCAAAAGAGCCATAATAGGGATGCTCCTGGATAGCCATAATCTGAATGGCGTTATAGCCATCGTCGGCAATGCGAGGAAGAATGTTGGTACGGAACTCCTCATAGGTTCCCACGCCCTCGCGGTTTTGAGCCATACCAATGTGGCACTCATAGATGAGCAACGGCTTAACATTGGGTTTAAAATTCTTAACCTTGAATTCATATTTCTCCTCAGGATTCCAAACCTGAGCCGAGAAAATCTTGGTATTATCGTCCTGTACCACACGTGTAGCGTAGGCAGGAATGCGCTCGCCCTGACCGCCATTCCAGTGAATGGAGAGTTTGAATAAATCACCGTGCTTCATGCCACGCTCGGGAAGAGTGATTTCCCAGTTTCCGTCGTTGAGCTGACGCATCTTATAGGGTGCGCACTCGGTCCAATTATTGAAATCTCCAACTAGGAAAATCTCGGTGGCATTAGGCGCCCACTCACGCATTACCCATCCCTTGGAGGTGTGGTGCAGGCCATAATAATTATAGGCATTGGCAAAGTCAACGAGGCTTCCTTCCTCGCCTGCTAGTTCTTTTTCCTTATTAAGGAAATCATTGTGCCTTCCCACGATGGCCTCTTCAAAGGGCTCAAGCCATGGGTCATCCTTGATGAGTGGTAGTGTTTTCTTTTTCATAATATTATATAATAATGTGTTACTCAAAAAATAAAGTACTGCAAAGGTAAAGCATATTGAACAAACGCTGCCACATCCCTTGCCAAAAATGTCTCGGCTAAACAGTCAACCGATTTCACTGCAAATTTAGCAAATTTCAAAGACAATAACAACGAATTTTGCAGATTTAGTTTTTTTGATTACTTTTGTAGTCTAAAAACTATTGCAAAACATCATTGCGTTATGATGAAAGAAAACACCATCAAAATTTTTGAGGATAGTTTCCGCAACAACTGGGAACTGCCCGCCTTAAGCGACTACAACACCAAGCAGACACTGACCTACGGCGCCTTTGCCGAACGCATAGCGCGATTACACCTTATATATAAAAAGTGCGGCATCAAGCCAGGCGACCGCGTGGCCTTGATAGGCAAGAACACACCTAACTGGGTTATAGTGTTCATGGGAACGATAACCTATGGAGCCGTAATAGTTCCTATTCTTCAAGAGTTCAACCCACGTGATGCCCAGCACATCATCAACCATAGCGAGGCCGAGCTGCTCTTTGCGAGCAATGGCATATGGGAGTCGTTTGACTTTGACAACATGCGCCACGTGCGCGCCGCAATTTCTCTCGACAACGACAAGCTCCTTGCCCAAAACGAGGATGAACACATCGACGAGACCCTCGAAGAAATAGACTCACTCATGGAGCAGACCTACCCTGGCGGTTTCAATGCATCGCACATCAACTACATTGTGCGTAGCAACGAAGAGCTCATGGAAATCAACTACACCAGCGGCACCACGGGTTTCAGCAAGGGTGTAATGCTCACTGGCAACAACCTGGCTGGAAACATAGTCTATGGCATCAACTCGCAGCTTCACCGCCGCGGCACACGTTGCGTTTCGTTCCTTCCGTTGGCTCACGCCTACGGTTGCGCATTTGACATGCTCACCCCACTAGCTGTTGGTTCACACATCACGCTGCTGGGCCGCATCCCCGCTCCCAAGATTATAGTTAAGGCCATGCAGGAAATCAAGCCACATCTGGTTATTTGTGTACCACTAGTGCTTGAGAAAATCTACAGCAAGATGATTGTGCCCATGATCAGCAAGACCAAGCTGCGCTGGGCGCTTGCCGTTCCCTACCTTGACCGAAAGATATATGACCAAATTCGCAAACGCCTTGTTGAGGCCTTCGGTGGCAACTTTGAAGAGGTGATTGTGGGCGGCGCTCCATTCAACGCCGAGGTCGAAGAATTTCTATACAAGATAAAATTCCCATTCACTGTGGGCTATGGTATGACCGAGTGCGCTCCATTGGTGAGCCACACCCCGTGGCGCGAGTTTGTGCTTCACAGCGCAGGCCGCATTCTTCCCGGCATCATGGAATGTAAAATCCTGAGCGATGACCCCGAGAATATTCCAGGCGAGATTTGCGTTAAGGGCGAAAATGTAATGAAGGGATACTTCCACAATACTGAAGCCACCGACAAAGTTCTTCACGAAGACGGATGGCTGCACACCGGCGACATGGGCACACTGAGCGCCGACGGCACAGTCTTCATTCGCGGCCGTCTCAAGACCATGCTACTGAGTTCTAATGGACAAAACATCTACCCCGAGGAAATTGAGGCCAAACTCAACAATATGCTCTACATTAGTGAAAGCCTCGTGGTAGACCGTGATCACAAACTCGTAGCACTTGTCTATCCCGACTATGACGCTATGGACCGTGACGGCGTGACACGCGACCAGCTCCCGGCACACATGGATACAGTTAAAACAGAGCTCAACAAACTCGTTGCCCCCTATGAGCGTATCTCTCAAATTGAGATTATGGTCAATGAGTTTGAAAAGACTCCAAAGAGAAGCATCAAGCGATTCCTGTATCGATAATTCGTAGCAGTTACCAAATAAGTATAAAACCACTATTTCGAGCAAACAAGCTACACATATATTAATATAGACTTGTTTGCCTGTTTCTCAGTACGTTTAAAAACAGCCAAAAAAGTCATTTTTCAACGAAGAATCAAGAAATTATTTTTCTAAAGATAATTTAACACTTTTGCTATTAAAGTAAATTTTCCTTATTTTATATATTGAAAATCAAGCGTATAACAATTTGTAAGTTTGTGAAATTTTATTAAATTTGATATTTTTCAAAAAAAATGTTCAAAAAAAAAAATTGAAAAACATTTGCATATTAATTTTTTGATATAAATTTGCACCGTTTTTACGACAAAACGCAAAACTAGAAAATTATTTATTGTTTTATTATTAAAAAAAAAATTTAGAAATGAAAAAGTTAGTTTTATTAGTTGCTGTTATCGCTAGCGTATCTATGTTCTCTTGCACCAACACTGGTAACACCAGCGCAAGCGCTTCTACTGATTCTGTAGCTGACACTTTGGCAAACAAAGTTGAGCAGGTTGTTGACTCTGCAAAGCAGGTTGCTGATAGCGCCGCTGCTAAGGTTGAGGACGCTGCCAAGAAGGCTGAGGAAGTTGCTAAGGACGCAAAGGAGAAAGTTGAAGATGCAAAGGACGCCGTTAAGGACGCTGCTAAGGATGCTGCTGCTCCCAAAGTAGAAGAGGAGAAGAAGTAATTCAATTCACTCTAGCAACAAGCTAAAAAATTTTGAAGCTGTTTTCCACGAGGTGGAGAGCAGCTTTTCTTTTTGTGTAAATATCAAAACGCTGTTTACTGCCATTTTTTGTAAGAAAAAATTTTTTTTCATAAAAATGATGCAGTATTTTTGCACCTTCGGTGTTAATAATGTGCATAGTCATGATGAACGAACTTGAGATCGGTCTAGGCTGCAAGCGGGGCAATCCAAATGCTCAGCGCGAACTCTTTGATAGATACTCGGCTCACTTGATGGCACTCATTTACCGCTATGTGGGCGATGATGATGACGCAAAAGACGTTCTCCAAGACACATATATCAAAGCCTATGACTCGATCGACAGTTTTGCGTGGCATGGCGAAGGCTCTCTTAAGGCCTGGCTTGTGCGTATATCTGTGAACACATCGTTGAACTACCTTCGCAGCAAGAAACGACTCAAAGCCACATCGGTCCCAGTAGAGATGCTTGGCGACCCACCCGATGACGACGAAGCCCCATCGAGCGAGGTCAACAATCTTGATGCCAGCACCATCATGGAAATGATTGCAGAACTGCCCGATGGGTACCGAACGGTGTTCAACCTTTACTGCCTGGACGGTTATTCACACCAGCAGATAGCCGAGCAACTAGGCATCAGTGAAAAGACATCGTCGTCGCAACTAGCAAGAGCCAAAGTGCTGCTAGCTCGCAAAATCAAGAAATTCATCGGTGAACAAGACAAGATTACAACGCTATGAGCAACAATATAGACAACAACAATTGGATTGAGGCAATAAAGCAAAAAGCCGACCAAGCCACCCGTGAAGTGCCGGAGGGCACCTGGGAGGCTATTGCCAAGTCGTTGCCCAAGCAGCCAAAGCTTGTTAAGCATTACTCGTCGCAGCCCAAACGCAACTATTTCTCTTCACGCATGTGGAAAGCAGTTGCCGCAGCTGCCGCTGTTGCCATAGTTGCTACAACAGGGTTCTTCATTATCCAAGACGACAACAACATCCCCGAGTCCGGCCCAATTACACAGACGCCCAGACCAACACAAGTCATTAAAAGCGTTCCTGTCGATAGTGCCAGCACTGACAGCACTCACGTTTCGCCCCAGATTCCTGTCCCTCAAGCTACCCTGGCACAAAACAAGACTACTACATCATCATTGCCAAAACCTGCAGTTTCTCATTCCACTCCATCGGTATCGAAGAATCACAGCATCGCCAATCAAGAGCAAAACATAAAACCCGAAGAGGAATATCTCAACAACGACTTTGAAGATGAAATGGCCGAATTTGATCCCGAAGAGTATTTCTACGACATCGAGACAATGCAAGCCCTCGAAGAGCTTTATGCTGAATATGAGGACGCTATGAACCAGGAAGCCATGGACCCATGGAAGAGCTACAGCGACAGCTCCTATCATCAGCATCTAACCTATGATGCAAACGCACGACGCGTGACCCGCGAGAAGTTGTCACGATACAGCAACAAGAAAAAGAAGCCCACCCTTCTCATGGCGGCCTATGGAAACGGACTAATTTCGAGCGACCATGATGCCACAGTCAACAGCTCATCAAACCCAATGCTCGCTCCTGCCGCAGGAGGTAACAACTCAGCCATGATGATGGCACCAGCTGCCCCCGGCATGAGTAATACTGTAGCTCCCCCCATCAACTACAAATACCATCACCATATGCCCCTTACCGCAGGTTTGACATTCAACAAGCGCATCGTGGGCAACCTCTATGGCAATCTGGGAGTGAACTTTACCTCTATGACTAGCGATGTGACGCCCGACAACGGCGCTCCCGAGTTCAAGCAGAAGATAATGCTCGTAGGCCTTCCCTTTGGTGTGAAGTGGAACTTCTGGCGCTACCGCGGCCTTAGCACATTTATTGGTGCTGAGGGATTGATGGAGCGCGTGGTTTCGGCCAAGTTCAACGATGAGAGTGTTACCATTAAGCGCCTGCAATGGTCAATTCACGCCACAGCAGGCTTGCAGTACAACTTCTCCAAGCACGTGGGCATCTATCTTGCTCCCAAGCTCTCTCACTATATAACCACTATGCCGCTCAACACCATTCGCAACGAGCATCCACTCAACTTCAACTTGCAGCTGGGTATCTCGATTGATTATTAAGCGGCTTTTGGAGTCTTAGCAATTAAAGGAGTTAAAGGAAGTAAAATAATTAAATCTACAATTGACGATTAATAAAAAAACGTTAAAATCCAGCCCTCTTATGCAGTATTTTGAAAGCAATGGTGTTTAGAGGGCAAAATGAAGGAAATCCATAGCTTTTCTAAAAGATATAGTTTACACAAAAAAATGGTTTAATGATGGTTTAATTGATTGATTAATTGTTTTTGACTAAAAAAATGTATTTCTATTAGGCATATTGATTTGATTTAGAATAACTTCATTTACTCTTTTTATTTGCAATAGTATTGGGGCCGAGTTGAATTTGTGGTAAATTCCTCGGTCTCGTTGTTTTATGTGCGTTGGATTATTCCTCTTCGGCCTTCTTGCGCCAATATTCGGCCCTGCGCTCGTCGACTTCCACTCCCACTCCCAGGGAATAACACTCGGCAAGCTGCAGCTGAGCTATCTTATAACCTTGCGCTGCCGAGAGTCGCAGCCAGTGCACCGCCATTTTGGGGTCGGCCGGCACCCCTTCGCCATTCAAGTACTTTATTCCCATCAAGTACTGAGCCTCGGCATCACCATTATAAGCACTGAGCCTTATGCCCGGATGTGAGACATTCCCCCGAACCTCTCCAGTATTTCCGGAGCGCATTTCTGGCTCCCTCTCCACATTGCCATAGTAGCCATTATCGTCATTAACATCCTGGGTTGTGGGTTCAACAATGGGCTGAATCTCGGTGTTGTTGTGCAATATGAGCCTGTCATTCCTCATCGTCCACTCGCCAAGCAATTCAATAGCGTTCATGCCAAGCAGCAAAGGCGCCTTTTGCGAGACAGCAATAATGGCTCTCACGTTATGAATCATTCTGTTGCCCACCTTGAGCTGCCTGATATTTATAGTTGTGTTATTGTCGACAACTCCGCTGGCATTGCGAGTTTGAATAACACCGGTGAAGTCGGATTGCTGCAATCTCCTCTTTTGCAAGAGTTCGTTGACAAACTCTTGAGAAAGGCTTGTGTTGGCCGCTCCAGTATCGAAGATGAAGTCCCTCCTGACACCGTTCACCTCACACGGTATTGCATACACTCCACTCTTGCGCTTCATTTTCACAACATAATCGCTTGCAGAGCAAACTTGCGATGACGAGAGCAGAATCGCCATCATGCACATGATGATTCCTATAGTTTTTCTATGTCGTTGAAAAAAGGTCATGTAATGTCTTATAAATATAATGAAAGCACAAAATTATCATTTATTTTTTATACTTGCAAGTTGTTGAATAAAAAGTCGCAAGCTTCACACAAATGAATGATTATGCATTATACATAAATACTAAGAAAACGCAAACGTTTGCACCATTTTTAAGGAAATATACGACAATTTATCACAGCCACAAAAGCATATTATTATTAATTTTGCTTGCTAATTATGCACTAGCCAAAAAAACACCACAAAACTATAGCATCAATGAAAAAATTCTATCTTACTCTAGCATCGTTGCTCGTTGCTATCAGCGCAATGGCACAAGGATGGCCAGCAAACTATGGCGGCATCATGCTGCAAGGTTTCTACTGGGACAGCTACAACTATACCAAGTGGGAAAGCCTCACTGCAAGAAGCGAGGAGCTGGGTTCCATCTACGATCTTATCTGGGTTCCCAACTCAGGAATGACCCGTGGCGGCAACCAGGCCCAGACCATGGGCTACATGCCCTACTGCTGGCTGCGCCACACCACCATCTTTGGTTCGCAAAGTAAGCTTGTTAACATGATTCAGACCTATGGCGCCATGGGTACTGGCATCATCGAGGATCTCGTACTTAACCACAAGGACGCCAAAGCTAATGTAATAGCACCAGGCGACACGGTCTACCTCGAGTTCCTTGATGAGACAGTGGGCGATTACTCGGTAACATGGGACAACGAGAACTTTACCGGCATTGTCAAGAACGATGACCAACCAGGTGGCGGAAACTATGATACTGGCGAGGGTTTTGAAGGAGCCCGTGACCTTGACCACACCAATTATCGTGTGCAGCAAAACTGCATCACCTACCAGAACTACTTGCTCAACGAACTGGGTTATGTGGGATTCCGCCTCGACATGACCAAGGGCTATGCACCACAGTATACCGGCAAGTACAACGCTGCAACTAACCCCATCTTCTCGGTGGGTGAATATTTTGACGGCAATACCGACTTGCTCAAGCAATGGATTAACGGCACAGCAGTAAACGGTGTAATCCAAAGCGGAACTTTTGACTTCGCTCTGAAGTTCGCCATCAACGACGCCTTTGGCGGTGGCAACTGGAGCCGTCTAGACATGGCAGGACTCATTGCCGACGAGAACTACAAGCGCTATGCTGTGACCTTCGTCGACAATCACGACACCAATGAGGACCACAACAAGTGCGGCGGCAACATTGAGGCTGCCAACGCTTTCATCCTCGCAATGCCCGGCACACCATGTATCTTCAGCAAGCACTATGAGGAGTACAAGACTGCTATTACCAACATGATCAAGGGACGCCGCTCTTGTGGCATCACCAACCAGAGCAGCTGCACTAGCAGCCAAGTGAATGGTGGCATCATCTTCACTACCACCGGTTCAAAAGGACAAGCCATGGTTCGCTTGGGCTCGGCCGCTTCAGGCAATCCAGGTAGTGATTGGCAACTTGTTCAGAGCGGCACCAACTATTCGTTCTACATCACCAAGGGCATCGACTGGGTGAACAGCGAGAAAACTGGTAAGATTGTGGGCTATCCCGTGATAGACAAACCTAATGGTGTGTATGCCAACTCGGTTACAGTGACCATTAAGCCATCAATGGCTAGCACTACTCTTGTCTACACTACCGACGGCACCAACCCCACTCCATCCAGCCAGCAAATCACAAGTGCCACTACCTTAACCTTCACCCAGAACACAATCCTCAAGGTTGGCGTGCTCATGGATGGCGAGGTGAGCGGCATTGTGACCCGCAACTACATCATTGGCGATGCCGATCCAACCAAAATCACTGTGTATGTAAAGGCCGACACAGCCTACCTATATGCATGGGATGATGGAGGCACCGCACTCAACGGCGAGTGGCCAGGCGATCAGATGACACAAAAACGCACCATTGGAGGCGTGGAATTCTTCTACAAGACATTCACCAAGTCAAGCCCAGAATACACCATCAACTTCCTGCTCAACAAGGGTGATGGCGACAACAGCAAGACACAAGACGTGACAAGCGTTGGTGGTGACGTTTTCTACACCTTCAGCGAGGGCGAAGCTAGAGATTTGAGCAACATCTATCTTGCCGAACTCTACAACCCATTTGTGTGCATCGACAAGCCCAATGGAAACCTTCCTGCCAACAAGAAGGTCTATCTGAATGCAAGCTATGACGATGCCAAGATTGTGTACACAACCGACGGCAGCACGCCCACAGCATCGAGTCCACAAGCCACAGGGAAGAAAGAACTCTCGTTCACTTCAGTGGGACAAGAGGTTACCGTCAAGGCTGGCTTGCTCATCAACGACCAAGTGAAGAACGTGGTAACGCGCTACTACACCGTTGTTGAGGCTGCTGGCTCAGGCAGCGGCAGCACAAGCAATAATATCACAATCTATTGCAAGGCCGCAAGCGCTCCTTATATCTACTCTTGGGAGAATGGCGGAACACAGCACAATGGCGACTGGCCCGGTACAAAGATGACAACCAGCACAACCATCGATGGTGAGCAGTGGTGGACCTACACCTATGATGTGAAGCCCATCAATATCATCTTCAACGACGGCAACGGAAATCAGACTGGCGACATCACAGGTCTGTCGACCGACAGCTACTTTGAGTATAATGGCACAAGTACCGCTACCAATGTAACTGCACAGCACATGGACCTCACCGATGCCGACATACCATCGTGCGCAACTTGGATTGATGACTCTCAATTCATCTACTTCGAGGCCAACAATTACTATGAGCCTTACACCTGGATTTGGAATACTGGTGGAGCCAACTTCACTGGTGGCGTATGGCCTGGCACAGCTCTTATCGATGTTGTGGGAGTAGCGCCAAGCGGCAAGAACATCTACCGCTGGACAACCAGCAGTCAGGACGACCCCACAGGAATCCTCTTCAGCAACTTCAAATGGCCTCAGACCAGCGACTTCGTCTTCGTTAACGGTGGCTATTACACCGAGAGTGGTCTGCTAGGAGTTCTCGAACCAATCGAGGCTATTCCTGGTGACGTAAATGGCGACGGCTTAGTGTCGAGCGTTGACATTACTGCACTCTACAATTATCTTCTCAACGATGACTCAAGTGCCATTGTCAACGGCGACCAAGATGGCGACGGCATTATATCCTCGGTCGACATTACAATAATCTACAACATCCTGCTGGGGAACCAATAATGCACGTAGCATAATTGAACACTGAGCCACGGCACAATAACGTGTCGTGGCTCAGTTCTTTATATATTTCTCATTTTTGTCGATTTTATCAAAATATTAATTACCTTTGCAAAGAATTAAAAAACACGAGAAATGAAAAAAATCTTTTTACTGACAGTTATTATGAGTGTTGCGATGATGGGCATGGCTCAGCACAGGCAACAGCACAACCCAAGACACCATCAGCAACACCATGGAGAGCGCTGCGGCAAGTGCGATACCCCCAAAGCGCCCCAATTCCTGAAAAAAGGTGACAAGATTGCAATCCTTTCACCATCGAGCGTGCCCACCGATCTCACAATAATCGACAAGGCAGCCAAAGTGCTTCAGGGATGGGGATTCCAAACTGTAGAGGGCAAGTATGCCCGCTCCAACTACCACACCTATGCCGGAACACCCGAGCAGCGTTATTCTGATATCATGTGGGCATTGCGCGACCCTTCAATCAAGGCGATAGTGTGCTCACGCGGCGGTTATGGCTCGGCCAATGTGCTTAACCTGCTACCGCTCGACAGTCTCAAGAAATATCCCAAGTGGATTGTGGGCTATAGTGATATCACCGGATATCTAAGCGCTGAGGTAAGAGCTGGAAACATGGCCATTCATGGTAACATGTGCGGACGCCTTGCCACAACTGGCGGCACCGACCAACCAAGTCTGTATCTGCGCGACATGCTCATGGGTAATCTACCTCGCTATGAGGTTCCTGGAAACGAATATAACAAGCCCGGAAAGGCAAGCGGTATCTTGATTGGCGGCAACATGTGTGTATATGGTGACATTGCCGACACTCCATTCGATTTCTTGGACCGCTCGTTCATTGACGGCCGCAACATTATTCTCTTTATCGAGGAAGTTGAGGAACCCTACTCGCGCATCGACCGCATGTTCCAGCACTTGATACTGCGCGGAGCCATGGATAAGATTAAAGCACTTGTTGTTGGTCACTTTGATGGCTGTCCTCCCTCTCGCGATTACAAGTCGGTCTTTGAGTTCATTGCCGAGTATGCCGAGCCTTACAATATCCCCATCTGCTACGACTTCCCTGCAGGTCACGACGAAAGCTGGAACTATCCTCTCATTGAAGGATGCCCCGTAACTCTTGACGTCGCCAAGGACAAAGTGACAATGGAGTTCAAACTACCCAGATGAAAAATGGCAAATTCCAGCTAACATGATAACAAATAATCCTGACCAATAGGCCAGGATTATTTATTATAGGATGTTTTAGCTCAATTATTACAATGGTGGACGTGCAGGGCTAGGGCCGTTGTATTGGATACCTGCATTTTCAAGATCTTGGCGTGTGACGCGTTGGAACACCACATCGCTTGGCTCCATTCTATCGACAACAATAGCTGTATAGGGTCTCATGGTGTAGCTTGTGGCATGCCCTTCCTCAATGATGTAAGAGAAATAGAGCCTGTCGCCCAAGCGACGCACCAGAGCCGTTTCGATGGTGGTCTGACGATTTGTTTCAGGCATAATCACCGCCACCACAAACTGCCTGCTGAAGTCGATTCGTGTGGGCTGTCCATTACGCCCCATTACCGATGCATTTCCAAACACATTTTCAAAGTCTTGCTGATTGTGTATCACAAGCTTGTGAGTGCCGCTTGGAAAATAATTGTTCACATAGTAGTTGTTCATGCGGTTATAATTGGCCGACACGCCACCAAAGTTGACGGCGCAAGAAGACATTAAAGCCATTATAGCCACAAGTGTGAGAAAAATAGTCTTTTTCATAATATAAAGGAGTTAAAGGAATAAAATTAATCAAATGAATTAAAAGAACTACTTCGTTAGTTTGTCGTAGTAGAAGTTCAAGATGTCGGTTGCCGCCATAAAGGAAGACTGCTGGTTGGAAAGCACCATTTCCTGCTTGAGCTCTAGCAGACGCTCCACCTCGGGATCGTTGTAGAAACGTGCCTTGAGCTGCTCGTTGATAGTCTCATACATCCAGTACTTCTCTTGCTGGCTGCGTTTGCGTGCGAAGTAGCCGTTCTTTTTCACGTGGTCGAAGTAACGGTCAATCATGTCCCACACCTCGGCTATGCCCAGTTCGTAGTAGCCTGAATAGCAAAGCACTTCGGGTGTCCACTTACTTGGTGGCAAGGGGAACAGGTGAAGCGCGTTGCGGAACTGTGCCGCAGCAAGGTTGGCGCGCTCTATGTTGTCACCATCTGCCTTGTTGATGACGATGCCGTCGGCCATCTCCATGATGCCTCGCTTGATGCCTTGCAGCTCGTCGCCAGTGCCTGCTAGCTGGATGAGAAGGAAGAAGTCGACCATCGAATGAACGGCAGTCTCGCTCTGTCCCACTCCCACGGTTTCTACAAAGATATTGTTGTAGCCTGCAGCCTCACACAGCACTATGGTCTCACGAGTCTTGCGTGCAACTCCACCTAGCGAACCAGCCGAGGGTGAAGGGCGAATGAAGGCACGTGGATGAACCGAAAGCTTCTCCATGCGAGTCTTGTCACCCAATATGGAGCCATTGCTTCGCTCGCTACTCGGGTCGATAGCGAGTACTGCAAGTTTGGCGTTCTCATCTTTTAATACATGTAGTCCGAATACGTCGATCGATGTGCTCTTACCTGCACCAGGCACACCTGTGATGCCTATGCGTCGCGAATCCCCAGTGTGTGGCAGGCATTTCTCTATAACTTCTTGAGCTATAACCTGATGGTCATGATTAAGACTCTCGACCAGCGTCACAGCCTGTCCCAGCACTGTGGTATTGCCCTTGAGGATCCCTTCTACATAGTCGTTCACAGTGAGCTGTGGTTTGCGTTTGCGATGCTTCATGTAGGGGTTAACGATGGGCATCTGCTCAACACCTTCATTCACTTGCAGCCCAGTGTACTGCTCGTCGTTTTCAGGATGATCAATGTCGGGAGTTTCCACATTGTGGTGCTTAGCAATTTCTTCCTGCTCTTGTTGGGTAAAAAACCGCTTGTCGCCGTCATTTATTGTGTGCTGTGTTATCTTGCTGTTAGGCATACTATTATGTTTTTTCTAACGTTGGAAAAAGAATATATAAAGCTTGTTATTTTTTCTCGCCCACAACTCTCACGGTAATGCGTGGATTGGCGGGGTCGTTTGTAATGACAGTAAATTGGGAGTTGAGCACGTTTCCATCAACAGCGCCGGGGTTGACCGTCACGCTGACAGTTGCTTTCTCGCCAGGCTTGAGCCTTGTCTTGTCGCATTTGGTCTTCACTGCTTTGTCGAGCGACATAACACGCCGCACCACAAGGTTGCTCTTGCCTGTGTTGGTAATAGTGAGATTGCACTGGGAATTTGTGCCACTTGTGAGGTTTTGAATGAGCAACTTGTCGGTTGAGAGGCTGCATTCGGGCGCATGAGCAAGGTCATCCTCATTATAATCGGAAAAATCCTCTACCACATTAGCCACAACATTGGCTTGAACGCTAATGGGCTGCATGCCCTCATGCAGAGGCGTGGCGATTATCGTCACTTTGTCGTCGTTAATACCCCACACTGGGGTTAGCATTGAGTTGAAAAAGAACGACATAGTGCTAATGCCACCAGGAGGCACCGTGTCGGGTACAGCTTTAGGGGTAATGTGGCTCGTGTTGTTGTCAAAAGTGATGACAAGAGAATCAGAACTAGAGTTATAGGCCGTAATTGTGCTGTTGCGCATTAAGCCCTTCTTCACCTCACCAGTTGCCATTGCAAGGCTGGTAAACTGTAGATTCTCACCTGCCGAGACAGGAAAATAGCGTCTCACCGACTCAGGAGTCCCTATTACGAGTCCCTTGACGGTGAGCCGTGTTCTATTGGTCGCTGAATTGGTATAGACCCACACATCCTTCTCAAAAGGTCCGGGCCTGCCAGTGGGTGAAAACGTAACACTTATGCTGTCTTTTCCACCAGGCGGAATGGGCATTGTGGGATGGCTTGCCACGGTGCATCCGCAAGTGGATTGTACCCTCACAATCACCAATGCCGAGTCACCGGTATTGGTCACAACAAAAGCGCAAGACTGCTTGCCTTGGCTTTCATGAAAAGTGCCAAAATCGTGAGTTGTCTCCTGCCATGTGGCAACACTTTGAGCCTGTGTGAGACATGGCCACAGCCAGGCGACACACATTAAGGCTGCTATGTGCCAGCGACTTACCATTCAGTAGCCGCTACTTGCCTTTGGGAATAATCACTCCTGTAATAGTGAGTGTAGAAATCTTATCTACTCCGTTGGTCTTGACTTTGATGGTCTTACGGAATGAACCATTACGCCCTGCAGGGCTAAAAGTCACTTCCACTTTGCCAGTCTTGCCCGGCTTGATGGGTTTAGCTGTGTAGGAAGGCTTGGTGCAACCGCACGATGCAACCGCATCAAGGATAATGAGAGGCTTATCGCCAGTGTTTGTAATGACAAATGTGTGTTTTACAGGTCCTTTAGCCTCCTTGATAGTGCCAAAGTCATAGACTGTCTCTTTAAAAGCAGCTTTAGGCTGTGCCCATGTTCCCACTTGGCACAAGATTACAGCCAAAGCCATTAGTATGAATCGTTTCATTATGATGATATATTAATTTGTATTGCTATTATTAGTCGCAAAATTACTAAAAAAACATCTCATGTGCGCAAAAATAAGCATTAATTAATTATAAAACGCACACAAGATGTGACTCTGCCAGCGTCGCAAGGTTTATTCACAGGGCATTAATTCAGCAAAACAGACCATTTTGTTAACATTTTTTTGGAGTTTCCACAAAAAACATGTTAAACTCAATACCAAAAGTTGGTTAATTAAGCCACATTTTACTATATTTGCACCTGAATCTAAAACCGAATCTTTATGCGAGTATATGTAATTGGTTTTATTTCTTTGCTGTGTACATTAGTTTGCCAGGGCGTCAATGTTGAGGACCAGGAGGTTAAGCTAGTGGGCGACAAGAATTATCAAAACAATTCCTCGCTGGTTTATGATGGTATAGATATCTCCAATTATCAGAAAGACATAAATTGGGACGCAACGGTAAAAGATGCCAACATCAAGTATGTTTACGTCAAAGCTACCGAGGGTGCTTCACACAAGCAGCACCGCTATCGCACCAACATAGAACATGCTCGCAAGCGTGGCATCAAGGTGGGCAGTTATCATTTCATGACAACAACCGCCAGCATCCAAAAGCAATTTGAGAACTTCATTAGCGTGGTAAAACCCGAGGAACAAGACCTTGTTCCGCTACTCGATGTGGAGAAACGCGATGGATGGACAATCAAGCAACTGCAAGACAGCGTGTTGAAGTTTGTCAAGCTACTGGAAGACTATTATGGCTGCAAACCCATGATTTATGCCAGCAGCAACTATTTCAACAATTATCTGGGAGCTACATTCAAATCCTATCCCTTGTTCATTGCCCGATATTCCAAGAACGAGCCACAGCTGAGCTATGGCGCTAAATGGATATTGTGGCAGTTCAGCGACCGTGGTCGCATCGAGGGCATTGACGCTCTCGTCGATTTGAGCCGCTTCAACAAGGGTTGCGGAGTAAAAGACATCTCTTACAAGCCAAAGGGGCATCACACTCCAAAACCAACCCGTCGCAACCGCGGCGATGTTCCTCGCCCCAAGCCCAAAGAGAAGAAAGAGCCAGCTACAGTGCCTCCACCACCTGCCAAGAACAATGCTTCTAGTGGCGGCAACAGAGCCGAGAAGAGCGAGGCTCAGAAGCGTGGCGAGGAGAATGCACGCAAGCGCCAGAAACAAGAGGAAGAACAGCGCAAGAAAGAAGAAGAAAAACGCAAGAGAGAGGAAGAAAAACGCAAGAAAGAAGAAGCTAAGAAGAGACAAGAACAAGTAAATAAAAACAAAGAAGAGGAAAAGAAGCGCAAAGAAGAGGAAAAGAAGAAACAAGAGCATGATAAAAAGCGCAAAGAACTAGAAAAGAGACAAAAAGAAGAAGAAAAGAGACGTTTGGAAGAGAAAGCCAAGCAGCACTCCCATGCCCAAGCCCAAGAGAGGATGAGACAGGAGAAAGATAACGCTGCGCAAAACGACAAGGCTCTGCAGGCACAACGTGACCAGCAGCGCAAAGACGATCTCGAGAAGACCAGACAAGAGCGCATCAACAATCAGCGCAAACAAGAAACTGCCAGCAGTCAAAACACACCTGCCGAAAGCCGTCCTGCCAGTCCACGCCGACGCATGGGCAACCAAAGCAGTGCCGACAACGAAGCTGTCAACTACAATTCTCAGCGACGCAACCATGCCAGAAAATAACACTCATTCTGTCAACACGTCGTAATGAGCATTTTTACAGTCCCACTTTCACATAATAAATCATTTTTTCGTGCAGTTAAAGCCTAAAATTTTGGTCATTTAAAAAATTTTAGTACCTTTGCAGGCAATAAAATTGAAAGGAGGTTGTATATAACCACCAGAAACAACTGATATATAGACATATAACCCTATAGTCATGGCAGATCCGCACTGCCTCACATTGACGCGTAATCGACAGAGATTGCGCCATGTCGATGGTCATAAAAGCGGAAATCTACTTTTTAATAAAAATATTTGGTTTGTGGGCAATTATTGTCTGCAGCCATGGCATCCCATGGCACCGATGTCGGGCGAGATGCCACAAAGAAACAGAAAATCAATTTAATAACAATTTAAAATACAAACTATTATGATTATCGTTCCAGTAAAAGAAGGCGAGAACATCGAGCGCGCCTTGAAGAAATTTAAGAGAAAATCGGAGCGCACTGGCATCATCAAGCAGTTGCGCCAGCGTCAGCAATTTGAGAAGCCAAGCGTTATCAACCGCAAGAAGATGATGAAGGCTGTTTACGTTCAGCACCTCCACACCAACGAGGAGCTCTAATAGCAAGCCAAATTGCTTATAAACGATTAACACGAAAGAATTTCTCTTAATTAGATATTTCTAATAGAAATGCCAGAGTCGAGACCATTGACTCTGGCATTTTTTATTTCGCTTGTAATTGTAACTACTTGCGAAAAATTACTTAATCCACTTGAGAACCTCCTTGAAGGAACGCTTCTTGCCGTAAAGAAGGATACCAGTGCGGTAGATGCGCGCCGAAATCCAAATGCAGCCCAGAGCTGTGGCGTATAGCAACACAATGCTCAAGAGCAACTGCCACCAGGGCACGTCAAACGGCAGGCGCACCATCATCACTATGGGCGATGTGAATGGAATTATTGAGCACCACACTGCCATGGGACCACTTGGATTCTCCATGCAGGCTATGCCAGCATAGAGGGCGATAATCATGATGATAATAATGGGCATTGTGAACTGCGAACTGTCGCTTGCCTGGTCCACAGCCGAGCCAAAGCCTGCAAAAAGCGATGCATAAAGCAGATAACCTCCAATGAAGTAAATCACAAAGCAACCCAACAGCGACAGCCAATTGATTCCTGCCAGTGCGGTCATCACATCACTTAAAGCACTACTTGCCATATCGGTTCCGCCAGGCAAATTCATTCCAGCTGTAATAGCCTCAGGATTGGTTGCCACCATCGCTCCACCAGCCACTAATCCAAGCACAAGGTAGCCAATACTCAGCAACACAGCCCAAATGGCAAACTGTGTCAATCCCACGAGTCCCACACCTATTATTTTTCCCATCATCAGCTCCATGGGTTTGCAACTGCTCACTATCACCTCGACAATGCGGTTGGTCTTCTCCTCTACCACACTGTTCATAATCATTGCGCCATAGGAAAGGACGAAGGTGTAGATAAAGAACGAAAGAATCATGCCCAGAACGGACGCGAATTGAGCGCTCTGCTCCTGCTCGTCGCCCTTTTCGTCCCACTTGATGCTCTTGACTTCGGCATTAATCTGCGATTGCTCGATTTTCGACTCCAAGTCAGGGTCATTGAACGAGGCAATCTTAGCACGTGCCAACGTGTCATCCAAACATTTGGTCAACATGCTGATAGTACCTTGGTCTATAGTATTCTCGCTATATATGGTAGCTTGCTGGTTGTCAAGTACATTGGCAGGAATCACAATCACAGCATCAATGCTCTCACCTGCATTCTTGTAAAACTCATGAGCATTAACTTTTTTGTCACCTTGCATTATCACAAAGCGATAATTGGGGGTATTCTTAAATGCAGCGCCATATTTGCCGCTCTCATCGATGACTGCAATGCGTGTCACGCTGGTGTCGGCACTACTGTTTATATAGGCCATCAGCACGGGAATGCTCCCCACAATAAGAATGAGAAATGGAATGAGCAAAGTCATGATAATAAACGACTTCTTGCCCACCAGTGTCATGTACTCATGCTGTATTATCAGTTTTAGTTTATTCATTTTTTGAAAGGAATTAAAAGTTAAAACCTTTAGCCGCAATAGCGGCTTCTCTTAACACTTAGAACTTTACACTTTTATTACTTATTCTGAACTGTCTCGATGAAAATTTCGTTCATGCTGGGTAGCTGCTCAGTAATGCCTGTAAGGGTGTAATGTTCGTTCAAATAAGCGATTGTGTCGCGCAGAGTCACTCCTTGATTGAGTTTGATGAGAGAGCCTTTATGCTCATCGCTAGGTACCACCTCATAAAGATTATCACACGACTCAACTTGCTTGCCGCCTTCAACGTTCACCACAAAGAGATTTTTCTTGTAACCTTGCTTGATGTCGCCAACCTTGCCCTCAAGCACCACGCGAGAGTGGTTAATGAGAGTGATTTGCTCGCAAATCTCCTCCACGCTCGCCATGTTGTGGGTCGAGAACAGAATAGTTGCCCCCTCGTTGCGCAGCTCTATAATCTCGCGCTTGAGCTGCTCGGCGTTCACTGGGTCGAAGCCCGAGAACGGCTCGTCAAAGATGAGCAGCTGCGGACGGTGGATTACCGTAGTGATGAACTGCACCTTTTGCTGCATGCCTTTAGATAATTCCTCCACCTTGCGGTTGCGCCACTCGGTGAGGTCGAAGCGCTCAAGCCACTTCTCCATCTCGGCCACTGCGAGCTGCTTGGGCATACCCTTGAGGCGAGCAAGATACACTATCTCATCGGTCACCTTTATTTTCTTGTAAAGGCCTCGTTCCTCGGGCAAGTAGCCAATGTTCGTAATGTCTTTGTCCTCCAGTGGTCTGCCACTAATCATTACTGTGCCGCTGTCGGCCCGTGTGATGCGGTTGATGATGCGTATGAGCGATGTCTTGCCAGCACCATTAGGACCAAGCAAGCCATAGATGCACCCCTGAGGCACATGCAGGTTCACATGGTCAAGAGCCAGGTGACCGTCATACTGTTTCACCACATCATTAACGTCAATAAAATTCATGATAGTTATTAATTCAAGTTCATTTTTCTTTTTACTGCTTTTCTCGTACGTTAGACGCACAAATCTCAAAAAAACAACAAAAAAATGGTAAAAAAATATTCTAAATGCTTTTTTTGATTAGTGTCTAATCCTTAATCTCTAATAGTCAAGTTTTAGAATGCTCCTCAATACTTGACCATTTGTGTGACAAAGATAATCAAAATTAAACAAAACGAGTAGTGTCAGTGATTATTTTAGTACATTTGGATTAAATAGGCGGTATTTTGGCATAAAAAATAAACAAACTACGTTTTTTATTTTGTTCTGCTCTCAACTTGCACTATTTTTGCACACAAATGCTGACATTCACCTTCTTCATAGGGCTCATTTCACAGCTGTGCTACGGCGCACGCCAGCTGGTGCAGTGGATCATGACCGAGCGTCTCAAGCGTGTGGTGTCGCCCACTGGTTACTGGGCGTTCAGCCTCGCTGGCTGCTGCTTCATGCTGTGGTATGGCTGGTTGCGTGAGGACATCGTCATACTTGTTGGCCAGATGCTATCATTCTATGTCTATGTCTTGAACCTCGACTACAAGGGGGCGTGGAGGCGCATTCCACTTCTCATTAGAATAGTATTCTACTGCATTCCTGTGATAGCACTGGTTGCAACAGCCATGAATGCACCCCATCTTGTGGACCGATTTATCCACAATCCCGACATACCACTGTGGCTGATGATTTATGGCACTTGTGCTCAGCTCGTTTTCCTATCGCGCTATGCCTACCAAGTAGCCTATTCGGTAAAGCGACACGAGTCATGTCTGCCTCCTGTGTTCTGGCTCATCAGCGTGGTGGGTGCTTCGCTCACCCTCATCTACGGTATCATCCGCCGCGACCCTATCCTCATGCTTGGACAGAGCATCTCAATACTTATATTTTCCCGAAACCTCTATGTAGGCTGGCGATATACAACCCAGAACAATCAAAGCCATTCTTAAGCATTTTTCCAAACACAATTTTTTTAAAAGATTTCCACGTTATATATTTCATTATTTAAAAATAATGATTACCTTTGCCGTAAATATATGCCGACATGAACAAAACAATTCATAGTATTTATTAACTTTTTAATTCTCAACTTTTTATGAAGAAAGTTTTATCTCTCGTATTTGTTTGCTTGTGCACAATAAGTGCATTTGCAGGCGATGTTGTTTTTGATCCTACTGTGGACAAAGGTCAATGGGGAAATGATGATACAGCTGCTGCTGAATCGATTACCAAGAGTGGTGTTACCATTTCTTGCACCCAGGGCCGTTGGAATCTCACCGACCAGTATCGCGTGTTCAAGAACGCTACTTTCACTGTGGCTAGCGAAACCACTATCACCAAGGTTGTGATTGAGTGCACCGCCAATGGAACTGCTCAGTATGGTCCTGGCAACTTCACTGGCGACGCTGCCTACACCTATGAGGGCAAAGTTGGTACTTGGACTGGCGCTGCCAACGAGATTAACCTCGTTGCTTCGGGTGCACAGGTGCGCATTACCAAGATAACAGTTACTATCGATGGTGATGTGACTCCAACTCTCGCTGCTCCTACATTCAACCCCGCAGGTGGCACTTACTACACTGCACAGAATGTTGAGATCAGCGCAGCAGAAGGCGCAACCATCTATTACACCACCAATGGCAATGACCCAACAACTGCTAGCACCGTTTACAGCGCTCCAATCGCTGTTAACCAGACCACTACCATCAAGGCTATCGCTTCTAATGGCGAGCTCACCAGCCCTGTTGCAAGTGCAACTTACACCATCTCTTCATTGCCAAGCGTTGACAACATTGCAGCTTATGCAGCTCTTGATGACAACACCGTTGCAATGTTCAACAATCCAGTTAACGTAACTTTCGCCAATGGTAAGAACGTTTACGTTAGAGATGCAACAGGCTACATGTGCATCTTTGGCGACGAGGTTGTTGGAAAGTACAACCATGGCGATGTTATTCCCGCAGGCTTCGCTGGCAAGAAGACTATCTACAACACTGGTCTTGAAATGGCAAGTCCACTCACTGGCTTTGCTGCTGCCACATCAACAGCTACGGTTGATCCCGAGGAGATTACTTTTGCCAACTTCAGCTCTCAGCCCATGTGGAAGTATGTTATCCTCAAGGATGCTATCATCAGCAATGTAAACAACAAAAACGTTACTCTGACTAACGCTGACGGATCAGCAACCATAGCTGGTTACAACCAATTCGGCATTGCTATTCCAAATGACCACAGCATCGCTTATGATGTAATTGGTATCGTAACTTCTTACCAGAACAATCTCCAGCTCTATCTTGTTGAGGTTGTTGACAACACCCCACTCTCAACCTACGTTGACGACATTGCTGGTCTTCTTGGCCTTGAGCAAGGTATAAATGCTATTTTCAGCAACCCTGTTACTGTTGCTTACCACAGCGGCAACCAACTCTACATCAAGGACGGCAATGACGACTTCATGCTGGTTTACGGTCACCTTAACAACACTTACAACAACGGTGACGTACTCACTGGCATCGCTGGTAACTGGACTATCTACAACGGCATGACCGAGATGATTCCTCTGGCGGATTACTTCACCGAGGCAACTGCTGGCACTCCAGTAACTCCAGAGACTCTCGCTATTGAGGAGATTAGCCAAGATTTGATTCACCACTATCTGCGCATCGAGAACTGCACAATCACTGCTATCGAAGGCGACACTCGCAATTTCACCCTCACCGACGAGACCGGCGACATGATCATGCGCTTGAACTTCAACGAGGTTACAATTGCCGAGGATTTCGACTTCACTGCTGATTACAATGTAGAAGGCTTCCTCGCTTACTACAAGAAGAGCGACGGCACTGTAGAGCAGCTCCAGTTCTATCCTAACCTCATCGAGAAGGTTGGCGGTGTGAATCCTGTACTAGGCGATGTTGATGGCGACGGAACTGTTACCTCAAGCGACATAACCATTCTTTACAATTACATCTTGAATGGAAGTACTGAAAATTTGGTAAATGGCGACCAAGACGGTGATGGAGCCATCACTGCAGGCGATGTAACCATCGTTTACAACGTCATTCTTAGCGGCAAATAATCATTTATTTACCGAACTAGAGACAATAAAGGGCAAGGCATTAAGTCTTGCCCTTATTATTTTACTGCTATCGAAAATGACTGGCGTCAGTTTTTTGAAAAAATCTCAGTAAAAAAACTTTTTATTTGTATTTCCAATATTTTCTGCGTAAATTTGTAAAATTGAAAAAACAATATAATATTAAGACGGTAGTTTCTTTATAAATACTTAACCATCATGAAGTGTAGCAATTGCAATTACGAAGTGAGCGACAATCTCAGGTACTGCCCTAATTGCGGCAGCAAACTTCTTAAATCGGGACTTGACAACAACGGCTTGAGCGACGAAAACCTCAATAGTGACGATCAGTTGGACGAAATTTTAAACAACCCCATTGACGATGACTTTGAAGAAGAGCTCACTCAAGAGCAAATCGAAGAAATGATTCGTGCGGTCGAAGAAGCCGAACGCAAAGCTAAAGAAGAAGCTGAGCGCAAAGCTAAAGAAGAAGCCGAACGTAAAGCTAAAGAAGCTGAGCGCAAAGCTAAAGAAGAAGCCGAGCGCAAAGCTAAAGAAGAAGCCGAACGTAAAGCACGAGAGGAAGCTGAACGCAAAGCAAGAGAAGAAGCCGAGCGCAAAGCAAGAGAAGAAGCCGAGCGCAAAGCAAGAGAAGAAGCCGAACGCAAAGCTAAAGAAGAAGCTGAACGCAAAGCACGAGAAGAAGCCGAGCGCAAAGCAAGGGAAGAAGCTGAGCGCAAGGCAAGAGAAGAAGCCGAGCGCAAAGCAAGAGAAGAGGCTAAACGCAAAGCAAAGGAAGAAGCTGTGAAAAAAGCCAAAGCCCGAGTCAAACTTGCAGCCCAAGTACTGTTGCCACAACTCACAAAACCGCAATTGCTCAAGATAATAGGCAACAACCCCAATAAGCAAAAGATTATCAAGATTGTGGACGAAGGCCTCAAGCTCAAAGAACCACAAAGCGAAATGATAGCCAACTTGTGGTATGCCACCTGTGCCAAGCTTCTTTTTGACAAAAAAGGGTTCTTGCCCTATTTCAACCAATGCATGGCCGAAAGCTATAACAAGGCAAGCCTGTTGTTGCTCACTATTGCAGAACACGACATGCAGAAGATCATGTGCAACGCTTTCAACTCAAAAATAACACTCGAGCAAGCCGAAAAGATTTTAGCCGATTCTCCAAAAGAAAAAAATACTGACAAAAAGATAAATACGGTCATTAAAGTTGATGACGACCATACCTCCTATCCATGTCCAGCTTGTGGTAAACCCATCAAAGCATTCCAGGTAGTATGCAACCACTGTGGTGAGGTACTCGAATGGGAAGACAATGACAATGAGCAAGACGACGAGACCATTGACTGCCCATCTTGCGGAGCACCAATCAAGTTGTACCAGAAAATGTGCGAGAAATGTGGCGAAGAGCTGGTTTGGGAGTGATACATCCAGCAAAATGATTAGATGAGGACTTCTCCCTCCTGAATGCTGAGCGCTAATTAACATGCAACAACACAAACACCACAACTCTGGGTCAACTCGTGAGTTGCTAGGCAAGTGCAAATAGTTGCCCAACATTATTTATAATTCATCATTTTTTCAAATTATGAAATGTATAAATTGCTTCTATGAGATAGACGACAACCTAAAGTACTGTCCCATGTGCGGTTGCAAGCAACCTACCGACCGGGAGGCCTATGAGCGTGAACATCCCGAATTGGCTTATGCCACACCCCAACAAGAGGAAGAAGAGGAAGAATTCACACAAGAACAAATCGAGGAAATGATCAGAGCCGCCGAGGAGGAAGCTAAAGCACAAGCCGAAGCCGAAGAACGAGCAAGAATCGAGGCACAGGCTAAGAAACAATCCCAATCGGTAGCACATAGTAAACAGGTGTTTGAAATGTCAAGATTGCAGTTGCTGCAAGCCCTTGAAAAAGATGAGAACAAAGACACCATCATCAAAATGGTTGACGATGGTATTGTTCAATATGCCATACATGATGAGAAAACAACAAGACAATGGTATGCCATATGCGCCCAGCTCACTAGCGACAAGGAAGGTTTCTATCCCTATTTCAAATCTTGCCTAAAACAGCGGCACAGTAAGGCAAAAGACTTTTTGCTAACACAAGCACACAACGAACTTAAAGAAAGACAAGCAAATGCTGCAACATCAACGCCAGTAGCAGCACAACATACCCCAGCTCCTGTTATACCTGTATTTAAAACTGAAAGTGAAGCAGAAAAGGACGAAGAAATACTAAAGGCTCTACAGCAAGTAGACAAAGACTATTCAACAGACGAGGATACCCTGTTACTTAGCAATGAACCTGAAGAGCAAAAGACTCAAGGGGAACAAGAGCGAGAGCCTCAAGACCAAAAGCTTCATGACCAAGAACCTCAAGTGCAAGAGCCTCAAGAAGATAAAGTTATACTCTGGGCGGCTGGATTTGTTATCACTTTCATTGTTGGAATATTATTGGCCAACAGCGAGCTATCAAGTGATTTTGAAGGTTTATTTTTCCGCTTCCTGCCGATTTTCACAATCATTGGATGCGTTGGAAACATGGTTTCGGCTGGCATAACCATAAAAAAAGACGTAAACGACAATCCCACCCTTTTTAAATATTATAAATCTCATATCATTGCAAGCTTTGCATTGAATCTATTGGCATTTTTATTATTGACAATATTATTCTTTATATTTAATAATTCCTATATTGATGGAAATACCCTATTTTGGTTCATAGCAGTGTTAGTGCTATGTGCTTCATTAGTTACACATTTTTTGATATTCAAGTTAAAAATCAATATACGGGAGATTGTTTTAAAGAAAAAGAAATTCATTTTCATTAATGGAATTCTGGTCATTCTGCTCATGATATTAGTAATGAATGGATATTGGGAAGATTGGATTTATGACGTATTCTAATTTCCATATCATTTTAGTCTCCTTTTTACATAAAACACATTATCACACATTAAATTAGATACTATGACACGATTTAAACTACTAGCTGCCATGCTCGCGATGATGCTCATGTGTAGCATGGTAATGCAGGCTGCTACCTATACCGTGCCCAAACGAGAGTTTCGCTCGGCATGGGTGGCAACAGTGTGGTGCCTTGACTGGCCCGAAACACAGGCCTATGGCACCAACGCCGAGCAAAAGCAGAAAGCCCAGCTCAACCGCATGCTCGACTCGCTCAAAAACAACAATTTCAACGCAATCAACTTCCAGGTGCGCTCAATGTGCGACGCCATGTATGAATCAAGCTACGAGCCCTGGTCAAGCTATCTTACTGGCACTCGCGGACAAGTGCCCACATGGGACCCTTTGGCCTATGCTGTCGAAGCTTGCCATCAGCGCGGCATGGAGTGTCATGCGTGGATTAACCCCTACCGCTACAGCAGCAACGGCATTGACCAATGGGACGCTGCAGGCAATCCACAAGACATTGCACTGCGCCAGTCGGGGCTGTTGCTAGCAGCAGGCAACTATGTCATTCTCGACCCTGCTCGCGACGAGACTGTTGAGCGCATTGTGAACGTGTGCCAAGAGATTATCACTAAATATGACGTCGACGGTATCCTTTACGATGACTATTTCTACCCCGACGGCATCTCCAGCGACAGCAGTGCTGGTGACTACCAGGAATGGCTCGACAGCAACGTTGACATGACCTTTGGCGACTGGCGCCGCGCCAATGTTAACCGCATGGTCCGAGAGGTGTACAACATGATACAAGAGACCCGTCCCGACATACGGTTCGGCATTTCGCCGGCCGGTGTGGCAGGCACCTCGGCTCCAAACTATGGTTTGCCCCATTGCCCTGCCGGCAGCGACTGGCAGTACAACACCATCTACAGTGACCCGCTGGCATGGCTCAACGAGAAGACCATCGACTACATCTCACCACAAGTCTACTGGAAGATTGGCGCAACCGCCGACTACAGCAAGATTGTGCCCTGGTGGAACCAGGTGTGTGACCACTTCGACCGTCAGCTCTTTGTTTCCAACTCGATTTCTGGATTGGGCATCAATAGCACCGAGCTCGACCACGAGGAGTATGCCAACGAGGTGCAGCTCAACCGCGACTACAGTTTTGACGACGCGCCAGGTGCCATTTTCTACAGTTGCAAATACTTGTACCGTACAGGCAACCACGAGGAGCTTGCCACCTATCTCAAGCGCAAGACTTTCACGCGACCAGCCCTTCCACCCGCAATGCCCTGGAAACCAGGCACCGACCCTGGCATAGTTGCCAATCTCACTAGTCAAGACCATGTGCTCTCATGGAGCGGATTTGACAACTATAAGTACTCAATATATGCCGTACCTAACGGTGTGGACCCATCACAGTTTGCCAAGGACGCTGAGTCCTTACTCGACGTGAGCTACTCGACCAGCTTCACTATTCCCGAGAATGCATGCTTCGGCTACTACTATGCCGTGTGCCCAGTTGACCGCATGGACAATGAGTTTGAGCCAGCATTCCTCATTCCGCCCGCCGACCAACAGCTCGACGCTCCGGTGCTCCTTTCACCCGACAATGGCAGTCTTGTCCCCGACCCATTTACCATGAGCTGGCAAGCAGTCCCCAATGCCCAAGGCTACATGATTGAGTTGGCTACCAACGAGGATTTCACCGACGTGAAACGCCAGACGACCACCGACACTAGTATATCGTCGAGCGCATTTGGCGAGTTCCTGCCACGCAACTACTACTGGCGTGTGCGTGCTTGCGCCGAGGGCTACAGCGACGGTGTGAGTGAAACCCGCTGGTGCTCGCCTCAAGTGTTCACCATCATTTATCCCGAGAACGGCCAGGACGAAGTTCATCCGTCATTCACCGCCGAGTGGCTCACTGGAGGCTCTGATGCCATGGCCACACTGGAGATTGCCACCGACGACTCGTTCAACAACATCGTGTTCAGTGGCACATCATCGACTGGTGAACTTGAGATTCCCAAGTATAACCTAGTTCCAGGCACTTATTATTACATGCGTGTGCACATGATTGACAACGGCAATTACCGCGTCACAGGCACAGTGACCTTCAAGACCGCTTATCTCGAAGCCACTCCACCCGCCTTTGCCATCCCCACTGCTGGCGGCACCCTCTACAGCGACCAGTATGTCACTGTCGAGCGCCAGGAAGCTGCAGTGAGCTATACCATCGAGATTTCGACAAGCGCCACCACATGGGGACGCACTAGATTTGTCGAAACCGTGCGCGACTTTGCCTACCACACTACACTGCCTGCAGGTTCTATCAAAGTGAACAACAAACTCATGGAAGATGGCAACACCTACTATGCACGCGCCCGTGCCAGCTACAACACTCCAAGCGGAGCAGCCAACACCGACTATAGCGAGCCCATCGCCTTTGTCTATAACAGTGGTACAGCACCACAGTTCACTGTGGGAGATGTGAATGGCGACGGCATCGTAAGCAGTGTTGATGTCACAATTCTTTACAACTACCTGCTCAACAACGACAGCAGCAACATGGTCAACGGCGACGTTGACAGCGACGGCGTCATTACCGCAGGCGACATCACAGTCATCTACAACATCCTGCTTGGAAACTAAAAAAGCATGAAAAACAGATAAAAAAGACTGTTATTCCCAACAACTAGGCACGCCTTCCCACTTTTAAGGACGGTGTGCCTTGGCTTTTATCAAGCACGCTGCCCATCATTCCTAGCCTCAAGTGCATTTTTAATTAATAAGGTTGAAATTTGATGCTAATTTTTGTTACTTAGGCTATTTTTTTGTAATTTTACACGCTCAAATCATAGGCCAACCATGAGATGACGCACTAATTATCTATAACATAGACATTTCAATCAAATCAATATAAAGTATATGAAAAAATTACTTTCTGCATTAGCAATGTTAATGCTTCCGGTTTCGCTCATGGCGAGCGAGGCCGATCTGAAAATGCCCGAGGGCTTTGCTGGCGATGCAAGTGTGCTCTATTGGGGATTTTTAATTGTGATTTTAGGCCTCTTGTTCGGCCTGTGGCAATTCAGCCGAGTGAAAAAACTTAGAGCTCACAGCTCAATGCTTGAGATTGGCAACGTTATTTTCAAAACATGCTCAACCTATCTCAAGCAGCAAGGCAAGTTCCTGGGAATTTTGTTCCTCTTCATTGGAGCTGCTATTGCTCTGTACTTTGGTTTATTGTCAGGAATGGGTATCGGTTCGGTACTTCTCATCCTTGCATGGACCGTTATTGGCATCCTCGGCTCTTATGCCGTAGCTTGGTTTGGTGTTAGAATGAACACCCTTGCCAACAGCCGCATGGCGTTTGCATCACTTCGCCGCCGTCCCCTCGACCTGTTGAACATTCCATTGTCGGCAGGAATGAGCATTGGTGTAGTCCTTATCTGCGTTGAGCTGTTGCTCATGCTTGTGATTCTGCTGTTTATGCCCGAGGACTTGGCAGGTAGCTGCTTCATTGGCTTTGCCATTGGTGAATCGCTTGGTGCAAGTGCTCTTCGCATCGCCGGCGGTATCTTTACCAAGATTGCCGACATCGGTAGCGACCTGATGAAGGTGGTATTCAAGATTGGCGAGGACGACCCACGTAACCCTGGTGTGATTGCCGACTGTACCGGCGACAACGCTGGCGACTCGATTGGCCCCACCGCCGATGGTTTCGAGACCTACGGTGTTACTGGTGTTGCTCTTGTATCGTTTATCCTACTTGCTGTTCCCACCGAATATCAAGTGCCATTGCTCGTGTGGATTTTTGTAATGCGCATCCTGGGTGTTGTTACCTCGGTACTCTCTTACTATATCAACGGCGCCCTGTCAAAGTCTAAATACAACAAGGCCGACGACCTCGACTTTGAGAAGCCACTCACCAGTCTGGTGTGGATCACTTCTATCTTCTCAATCATCGCCACATTTGCAGCAAGCTACTTCCTGCTCAGCGACCTGGGCAGCAACTGGTGGATTGGCCTTGCAACCATTATCTCTTGCGGAACCTTGGGTGCAGCCCTTATCCCCGAGATAACCAAGCTCTTCACCTCGCCAACATCAACTCACGTTAAAGAGGTTGTAGAAACCTCTAAGCAAGGTGGTGCATCGCTCAACATCCTGTCGGGTCTCGTATCTGGTAACTTTGGCGGCTTCTGGACAGGACTGGTATTCTTCCTGCTCATGTTCATCGCCTATGTGGCATCATCACAATTTGATATGGTTCCACTTCTTGGCCCCTACTTTTCAATCTTCGCATTCGGCCTCGTGGCATTCGGTATGCTGGGTATGGGTCCTGTAACTATCGCAGTCGATAGCTATGGTCCTGTTACCGACAATGCACAGAGCGTTTATGAGCTCTCGCTCATCGAGGACGATATCGAGAAGGCTAAGACCGACATCGAGAACGACTTTGGTTTTACCCCCGACTTCGAGAAAGCTAAATATTACCTTGAGGCCAACGACGGAGCCGGCAACACCTTCAAGGCTACTGCAAAGCCAGTACTCATTGGTACTGCTGTTGCTGGTGCAACAACCATGATCTTCTCGCTCATCCTCATGATTCAGAAGACTCTGGGTGTTGATCCTGCAAGCATCCTCAACTTGTTGAACCCATACTCAATCCTTGGTTTCATCCTGGGTGGCTGTGTAGTATTCTGGTTCACTGGTTCGTCAATGCAGGCCGTTACTACTGGTGCAAACCGTGCCGTTGACTTCATTAAGAACAACATCAAGCTCGATGCAAACGCTCCCAAAAAGGCCGACATCAGCAAAAGCCAAGAGGTAGTGAAAATCTGTACTGAGTATGCTCAAAAAGGTATGCTAAACATCTTCATTGCCATCTTCTGCTTCGCTTTGGGCTTCGCTTGCCTGTCATCGCCAAGCGGATTTGGCGGCGATGATGCAGTTTGCCTCTTCGTTAGCTACTTGATTTCAATTGCCGTGTTTGGTTTATTCCAGGCTGTGTTCATGGCAAACGCCGGTGGCGCATGGGATAACGCCAAGAAGGTTGTTGAGGTTGACCTCAAAGCCAAGGGTACTGAGCTCCACGACGCAAGCGTTGTGGGCGACACCGTAGGCGACCCCTTCAAGGACACCAGCTCGGTAGCACTGAATCCAATCATCAAGTTCACCACCCTCTTTGGTGTGCTGGCTATGGAGATTGCCATCAGCGAGAGTTTCCGCGACCTAGCACCATACTTCGGTTGGGCATTCGTGCTGATTGCAGTTTACTTCGTGTACCGCTCGTTCTACAAGATGAAATCGTTCTAAACAAACAACACTCATTATTATATATTATTAATCCCTGCCGCAAAACCCACGGCAGGGATTACTTGTTTTATCAAACAATTGTTTTTAATGCCTCGAAGCCAAATTGGCTTAGACAGCGGCATCCGATAGAAAAAAATGCTTTCCTTTATTGTCTGAAACCTAAAAAGTGACAATTCACAGGAAACGGACTCGGTTTATCACGAATCCCACTTCTTTGAAGTGATAGCTGTGGCAGGTGTTGTCGCTGGTGTGGCGTAGCGTGAGTGTGCCGTCGGGAACCACATCATCGATGATGGCTTCAAACTGCTTGCCATCGGGAGTAATGAACTGGTGAGGCTTGCCATCGTAAAGATACAGCTTCGACAGATATCGCTCATGAAGCTTGTCGAGCTGCTCTCTTGTTCCGTCAAAGTTGCAATATCGCTCAATGTTCTCGCAAATGCGATAGGTGACCTCTTCAATATCGTAGTTCTCACCTGTGATGTTTTGCAGCGACACCGGATTGGGTGCATCACTAATGAACAATTGCTGGTTGATGTTCACTCCCACCCCCACTATGGAGTGCTCGATGCCACCATCACCCAGTGAATGCTCAATGAGAATGCCACACAGTTTGCTGTCTTTGTAGTAAATGTCGTTGGGCCACTTGATTTTGATATCACCAACATATTGTTCCAATGCGTCGACAATGGCCAGTGACACCGCCTCACTCAAGAAGAACTGCTCCTTGACATCAATTTGTGGTTTCTTTATCAGTTGCGAGAATGTCGCATTCTTTCCTGGCGCAGCTTCCCAGCTGTTGCCCTTTTGCCCTCGGCCAGCCGTCTGCACATAGGCTTGAATCACCGTTCCCGACTCAAATATGTGAGCCATGCTTTTGAGATAGGTGTTGGTCGAAGGCACCTCTTGCAAAAGTATATAACGAGGCATGAGAAATTATCGATAAAAATCTATTTAGTCATTAGGAAGCGTCATCTTCACGACGCGGCTGTCATCATCGGGGTTGACTGTGATATCAACGCGCACGGTATCGTCAGGAAGCAATCTCTCGATGCGCTCGGGCCACTCAATGAGGCACACAGCGCCACAGTCAAAATAGTCCTCGGCACCTATGTCCTGCGCCTCGGCCTCATTCTCAAGACGGTAGCAGTCGAAGTGGTAAATAAGCTCGGCAGTAGTATCGCTGCGATACTCATTGATGATGGCAAATGAGGGAGAAGTGGTAATATCAGTTTCCACGCCAAGCTGACGGCACAGTGCGTTGATAAATGTAGTTTTTCCTGCTCCCATCTCGCCATAGAAGGCAAAAACGGTGTAGTCGCCCATCTCGGCCATGAAAGCGCGAGCTGCATCATCGAGCTGCTCAAGCGATGCTATGTTTAATTCTATTGTTTTCATTATTTTTTAAAATAAGGGAATCAAAACCTTAAGCCGCATAAGCGGCTTAACGTAAAACTTAACATTTAAAACTTAAATCAAAGTTTCTCTCCGTAGACCAAGTCGCCTGCATCACCCAAACCAGGCACGATGTAGCTGTGCTCATTAAGCTCATGGTCAATGTCACAAGTCCAGATTGTGAGATTCTCGTTAGGGAGATTCTTTTCCACGAACTCTATGGCTTGATCGGTAGCGATGATTGACGCCATGTGCACATGCTTGGGAACGCCACGACTCAGCAATGCCTTGTAGGCCAGCGCCATCGAGAGTCCTGTAGCAAGCATGGGGTCAACGAGGCACAACACCTTGTCTTGGATAGATGGACAAGCAAGATACTCGATTTTCACGTCAAACTTGTTAGGGTCGTGGGCGTCATACTTGCGATATGCGCTCACAAAGCCATTCTCGGCCTTATCGTAGAAGTTGAGGAATCCCTCGTGTAGAGGCAGTCCAGCACGCAAGATGGTTGCCAGCACCAAATTGTCGGCAATGACATTGGTTTTTGCCACAGCCAGTGGTGTGACAGTATCCACCGTCTTGTAGTCAAGGCGTTTTGAGATTTCATAGGCCATGATTTGACCCAGTCGATGCACGTTAGCGCGGAAACGCAGCCTGTCTTGCTGCACAACACTGTCACGAATCTCGCTCATAAACTGGCTTACCAGAGAATTGTTCTCACAAAGATTGATAACTTCCATAATTTTCAATTTATGATTGGTTTGAAATGTATTTGTCAAGAATTGTTTGAGATAGCTGCTTGTCGCGAGTGAGCTGTTCACGCAGCTGCTCAATGCTGCCCAACTTGAACTCAAGCCTCAAGAAGCGCACAAAGTGCAGCGTGATGGGCTTGCCGTAAATATCATCATCAAAATCAAAGATGTTGACTTCAATCGAGATATTGTCGCCATTATCAAGAGTGGGTCGATGACCAATGTTCACCATGCCCTTGCGCCACTGATCATCAATATAGACCATCACTGCATAGGCGCCAAGATGTGGCATGATTATCTCGGGAGGAATGTCTCCCACGTTGGCGGTGGGAAATCCTATGCCCCTGCCATTGTGAAAACCGTGAATCACTCGCCCAGCAAGTTCAAATGGATGCCCCATGCAATTCATGGCGTCTTCCACACGGCCGCTGGCAACGAGCTGCCTGACGATAGAAGAACTCACGGGTGCATACTCTCCTAGATATTCAGGAGCCTTTACCACCTCGACTCCTGCTTCTCGTCCAAGCTCCACATAGTGGGCAAACGATTTCTTGGGTTCATGCCCAAAACGGTGGTTGTAACCCATCACCAGCGTTGTCACCTGAAAACGGTCGTAAAGCAACTGCATAAACTCCTTTGCCGAGAGCTGCGACAAGTTGCTGTCGAAGTCAAGCAAGATGAGATAATCGGGATTGGCAGCTTCTATAGCTTCGATTTTCTTGTCGAGTGTCATCAGTGCCTGAGGGCTTCCATTGGGATTCACCACTCGTTGCGGATGCTGCCTGAAGGTCACAACAGCACTGTTTTGCTGTCGAGTTTGCGCTTCCTGCTTGAGTGCATCAATAAGGGTGATGTGGCCACGATGCATGCCGTCAAACATGCCTATGGTCGCTGTCACTTTGCCGTTTTCGGCACCCAAATAGTCGCCTGCACCCAATATTTTCATTGCTCTTGTTCGAGTTGGTTGATGATATCAATAAATTCGCATCCTGGTTCCACTAGTGCTGTCTTAAATCCCAGAGCAGCTGCTGCATCAAGGTTCACCTGGCCGTCGTCAAAGAACAGCGTCTCTTCGGGCTTTATGCCCATTGTTTCGATGGCATAGTCAAAAATCTTGCGGTCGGGTTTGTTGCTATGTGCTAGATAGGAAACGGTAATTCCGTCGAAATAGGCATTCACATCAAGTCCCTCTTGTGCAAAGGCACGGGCTATCACGCCCTCAAACATGAGAGGATTGGTGTTCGACAGAATATAAGTTTTATAGCGCTTGCGCAACTCACGCAGCGACTGGAGCCTATGCAGTGGGATACCAACAATGAATGAGCTGAAGGCATAATCCATTTGCTCATCGGTCACCCCGGCTGGCATGTAAGGACGCAAGGCTTCGTGAAATTGCTGCATGTTGATGTCGCCATTCTCTAGGGCGAAAAATGGCCCGTCTTGCTTGTATAGCCCCACGAGTCTCTCGGGAGCCTCCATACCCAGACGACGCAACTCATCAAGGCAACGGTCGCGCTCAATGTCAACTATCACTCCCCCTTGGTCGAAAAGCAGATTTTTAATACCTTGTATAGCAGGCATAGTGAATCAACAATTGTGCATTAAATCAAGCATTGTGCATCATGAATTATGAATTGCATCAAGCAGGCATTTCTTTCTTGATGATGCGCATGGTGTCGTTACACAGCTTGATAAACACCTCACGGTTCTTAAGCAAGCTGCTAGTCTTCATCTGGCGGTCTAAGCCCTTGAAGATAAATCCCGTGTCGCTCGATTCCAGAGCACGCATCACGGCAATTGCACCGTCTTCGGGATTGTGAATGAGAGTCTGCCCCACACGGTCGCGCACCATGTCGAGCCAGTGGCTCAAGGTGAGCATACCAGCGTTGATGATGCCCGGGTCGGCGCAGTTCACAGTCACATGGCGAGTGCGAAGCGTTGTCGACATGTAGATTGAAAACAGCGTGAGGGCGAGTTTGCTCTGAGCATAAGTTGTAAGAGGAACAAAGTTATTAACTGCAGGGAATTCATAGGGCAGCGAAGTGAGATTGCGCATGAGCGAAGTTGTCATCACTATGCGGCCACCCTTCTCGGGAAACAACGGCATCACCAGCATCGAGAGCAATACAGTGCTCAAGAAGTTGACTTGAATGGTATATTCATAACCATCGACCGAGGTCTTGCGGCGTCGAGGAAGCACTGCCGAGTTGTTGATGAGTGCAGCAACAGGGCGCTTGAGCTCGGTGAGCTCGGCAACAAATGCCTTGACTCTTGCAAAAGAGCTCAAGTCGAGGTGCAAAGCAGTAATGTCATTGTTGAGAGTCTGGCTAATCAGCTCCTTGACAAGTTTCTCGCCTTTTTCGAGGTCCCTGCAAGCAAGAATCAACGGCTTGCCCTGTGCAGCCAGTCGCTTGCATATTACTTTTCCCATGGCACCTGTCGCGCCTGTGACGATGTAAAGAGGTTTGCCACTTGACACAGCTGCCTGTTCTGTAGTGTTATTGTCTTTGTTCATTGTTTTATTTGCTTATAGTATCAGTTGCAAAGATAATGCAAAAAGTGTAAACAACGAATTATTTATTAATTAAAATTCGTGAATAAGCCTCATTGAGTTTTCCCGGAACGGCGTTGCGGTTAAAGAACACATAGGTGGTGTTAAGCGCAATGAAAGCCTTCGACATATACCATATGCCTTCATATTCGCCGGCTTTGCCCCAAGAGTTCTTTACGATATAGTATTCGCGGCCATTCTGATCATGAGCTTTTCCATAGATAAGCATCACATGGTCGTAGGTCGACTCCCAGTTGTCGAACCGCTCCTGACGCAACTCCTGTGTAGGCACGAGTTCGGGAGTCTGTGCGCCCATTTTTTTCAACGATTCGGCTTTCTCTTGATTGCTGAGTTTGAGCCAGCGTGCCGCATCACTGCCTGTGAGGTCGGGAGCGTGCTCGATGTCGGCGGCAATGGCCAGTCCTGTGCGGGTGAATCCTTCCTCGCTCACGTCGCCGCCCCAGCACACGTTGTAGCCATTGTCGAGGGCAGTGTCTATCATATTCATCATCTCGTCAAGAGGCACGTTGTAGCTGAGTCGCTGGCGCCACTTGTAGGGAGCCTCAATGTTGAACCAGCTGTAGAAGGGATGATGTGTGAAACTTGTCACACTGATATAGTCGTCGAGGTTGAGTTGGAGGCTATTTAAGAACGACACTGGAGTATATTGTTTGCCATGGTATGTGAAATGCTCGGGGCACTTGCCCAGATAGGCATCGAGGATGCCCTGCACTCCCACCTTCCATTGTGGCGTGAGCTTGGTGTCCTCGGGGCTTTTGGCTATGGTTTCGACATAGGGGGTGAGCACCTTGAAGAACTCGGCAAAGTTGGCTAGTGAGTCACCGGTCAAAGTGCCGGGAGCCGGCATAGCCTCCTCGGGGCAGATGCCATGGTTGGCAAGCACCCACAGCACGTCGTCGGCACTGCCTCCCTCCGAGAAGCGGCTGCTGCCGTGCATGCGCACGTGATAAATCGCCTCATCCATATAGTTCTTGTTGGCGACAAACATCTCGCACAGGTCGTAGGTCTTGCCCGTTTTCTTGAGTATTTCCCCCTCAAAATATCCAAGCGTAGCATAGTCCCAACAAGTTCCACTGCGGTTTTGGTTCTTTATGGGTGTAATGGGGTTTTCCTTGATGGTCGTGAACTTTAATTCCTGAGGGGTCTTGTCTTCACCAGCAGCCACGACACTCATGGCGCATGCAAGTGCGAGAAATGGCAGTAATATCTTCTTCATCGTAAATTATTTTTTATGTTTTGCTTTTTCTTTAGCATCGGAGAATTCGTTAGGGTATTCCAACTCCAGGCGTGGACGTCTCATGGCGCGCACAATGAGCCATATGCCAGCTATCACAAACGGAATACTCAGCAACTGGCCCTGGTCAAGACCTATGGATTGACGCAAGCTCACTTCCCATGGTTCCTGCACGTTCTTGAGGAACTCGATAAAGAATCTGGTACCGAAGATGCCAATGAAGAACCATCCCAGTATCAAGCCGGGACGCTCTTGAGCATTGCGTCGCCAGTAAAGCCACATGCACAGGGCAAACACAAGCAGATAGCACAAAGCCTCATAAATCTGTGTGGGATGACTGGGCTGCGTGAACACAGGCTCGCCTCCTTGCATATACTGACCTATATTCTCTATGAAACGGAATCCCCATGGCTGGCTGGTGGGGCCACCATAAATCTCATGGTTCATGAGGTTGCCAATGCGGATGAGTGCTCCCACAAAACCAATGGGAACACACAGTCGGTCAAGAGTCCATATCACGCTCTTCTTGGTCACATGCCAGCTAAAGATGAAAATGGCAATGATGATGCCAAGCGTGCCGCCATGACTCGCAAGGCCGCCTTCCCACACCTTGAAAATGTCGGCAGGATGCTGACTGTAGTAACCCCAGTCATAGAAGAACACATGGCCCAGTCTTGCACCAAGCACAGTAGCTATAACCACATAGAAAAACAGCGGAGCAAGCCACTTCTCGGGTGCTCCCTCATGCTTGAAAATGCGGTACACTATCTCGTAGCCAACGAGAAAACCAATGGCAAACATCAGTCCATACCAGCGTACTGTTACGGGACCTGAAAGGAGATTCGGATTGGCTGTCCAAGTTATGAAACTTATCATAAACAAAAATATCACGTTAATAATAGGCTACAAAGATAATAAAAAACTCGTAAAGTCCAAACGGCACCATTATGACAATGGTTGTCACAACACACAAAACAACCCACAAAATGTGTAAAAAAATAAAAACACACTCAGAAATTGATGTTTTTTCATAATTTATTAGTAAGTTTGTAGTTTGGAATAAAAGACAAAAGCACAATTATGAGCCCAGAAGAGGAGAATAAAATAATAGACGAAGCCTATGAGAAGTTGATAAACGGCTATCTTTCAAGCAAGCATCGCAAGAAAGTGGAGAAAATCGACAAGGCTTTCAGGTTTGCACGCCGTGCCCACGAGGGCATCAGGCGTCGCTCTGGCGAGCCCTATATCCTCCACCCCATAGCCGTGGCCACTATCGTGAGCCAGGAGATAGGTCTTGGCTCTACATCGATATGCGCCGCACTGCTTCACGACGTTGTAGAAGACACCGAATACACACTCGACGACATCAAGTCGATTTTTGGTGACGAGCTAGTTTGCGGAACCGGGGAGGAGGTTGGCGACAAGATTGCCAACATCGTTGAAGGACTGACCAAGATTTCAGGTGGCATCTTCGGCGACAAAGCCTCGGCCCAAGCCGAGAATTTCAAAAAGCTGCTCTTGACAATGAGCGACGACATTCGCGTGATATTGATAAAGATGGCCGACCGTCTGCACAACATGCGCACCCTGGCTTCAATGCCAGCCGCCAAGCAGTACAAGATCGCCGGCGAAACGCTTTACATATATGCTCCGTTGGCTCACAGGCTAGGCCTCTTTGCCATCAAGACCGAGCTCGAAGACCTGAGCTTCAAATACGAGCATCCCGACATCTACAAGGCAATCAGCGAAGATATAGCCGCTGGCGAGAGCAAGCGCCAAGACCTGTTTGACCGCTTCTCTTCGCCAATACGTAAACGCCTTGATGCTATGGGCCTGGAATATGAATTCAAAGCCCGTATCAAGTCGTGCTACTCGATATGGAAGAAAATGCAGGCCAAGCGCATTCCGCTCAACGAAATCTACGATATCTATGCCGCACGCATCGTGTTTGAATGTCCCGAAGGCAAAGACGAGAATGTTGTGTGCTGGTCGATTTACAACCAAATCACCAAGATTTACAACAAGATACATCCCGACCGCATACGCGACTGGCTCGCCCATGCCAAGCCCAACGGCTACCGTGCCCTGCACGTGACAGTGATGGGCCCCGACGGCGACTGGGTAGAGGTTCAAATCAGGAGCCGCAAGATGGACAACATCGACGAGCGCGGCGTCACTGCCCACTGGGTATATAAAGAAGGCGGCGAGATGGAAGAGGACAGCCAATTGCGAGGATGGCTGCAAGAGATAGAAGACATCTTGAAGAATCCCGAGCCCAACGCACTCGACTTCCTCGACTCGATAAAGCTTAACCTCTATGCCCGCGAGATTACCGTGTTCACCCCCAAGGGCGACATGATATCACTGCCCATGGGAGCCTCGGTACTTGACCTGGCATTCACCCTGCACAGCGAGATAGGCACTCACTGCATCGCTGCCAAGGTAAACCACAGGCTTGTGCCGTTGTCGCACCGCCTCTCGAGCGGAGACCAAGTGGAGATTCTCACATCGCAGTCGCAGCGTCCACAGCATGAATGGTCTAAATGGGTGGTTACTGCCAAGGGCAAGACACGTCTCAACAATGCTTTCCGCCACATGCGCCGCGAGGTTGTCGACAAGGGCGAGGCCACATTCAAGGAATTCATGGCCGAGAACAATGCCGAAATCAACAACGAGAACCTAACGCGCATCATCAGCAGCTTGGGAGTGCAGAACAAGGAAGACTTGTTCTTCAAGGTGGGCAAGGGCGACATAGAGCTCACACCTCTTGTTTTCAAGGCTCTCAAACCAGCATCTCAGAACCTCCTGAGCAAGTGGTGGAAGATGTCGTTCGGCAGCAAAAACGATAAGAACGAGAAGGAACAGAGCAACGAAAAGTCCTCTTCCAAAAAAATCGACCGCAAGAAGGTGTATGTGCTCAGGACCGAGAATGGCACGAGCAATTACCAGCTTGCCAATTGCTGCCATCCACTTCCCGGTGATGACGTGCTAGGATACATCGATGCCAACAACAAGGTTATAGTCCACAAGATTGACTGTCCCACTGCCATGAAGCTTAAATCGGGATATGGCAGTCGCTTGCTTGAAACTCAATGGGAAATTGGCAATGAAACATTCTTTGCCTCGATTAGAGTGGAAGGTATCGACCGCATGGGCATCTTGCAAGAGATTATCTACCTGATATCTACCAACTTATCAATTAATATTCGTCGCCTCAACATCACCTCCAACGCAGGAGTGTTCACATGCGAGATGGATGTGCTTGTCGAGGATGTGAACACCGTTACCAAGATGTGCAAGCGTCTGGGCAAGGTGAAGGGTGTGAGCAAAGCAATAAGACGGTCTTAAGAAAGCGCATTTTCTACACAACTGATAAATCACAAAATAATGAAACAATCGGTTAGAAACAACATCATAGTGATGCTCCTGATCATGTTAACGGTTGGAAGCCTGTCGATATTCTTTGGTGGAGGAACCGAGGACTCCCTCGTCTACAACGAAGGGCGCCCATGGAACTACCCCAAGCTCATTGCCCCATTCGACATTCCAATCGAGTATGACTCGGTTAGCGCCAAAATTATAAAAGACAGCATCGACAGCAGTTTTGCCCCCATCCTATCGGTGAATGAGGACATTAAAAAACACTCATTGACCAACATCCAGGACTCACTGAACAAGATGACGGGCATCTCCAGCTCCTACCGAAACAAGGTCATGTCAATCACCCAGCAGTTGTATGACGACGGCATTATCGACAACCCCACCAAGACGATGATTAAGAGCAAGCACATCAAGCAGGTGCGCATCATCAACGACCAGGGCAACGAGTCTCACAACGTTGACGTGAGCGAAATAAGGTCGGCTATGGAGGCTTATTCCTATCTCGATTCGGTTCTCAATCTTAATGGCAGTCAAAGCAAAGAGTTGATAAGACTGTTCTACAACAACCTGTCGCCATGTTTGATGTACGACTCGATAAAGTCTAAATCACTGCTTGAAGACTCCTACAACATGTCGCTTGCACCTCGAGGAGTCAAACTCACAGGAGAGAGAATCATTGACTATGGCGAGATAGTGACTCCTCAAACCTACACTTTGCTTAAAACTTATGAACGCCTAAGCCAGGAGCGCAATATCAATACACAAGGCCGTCGGTTCTCGATTTTGGGAAGCCTGGTTGTGATGTTCCTGTTGATGTTTGTGCTCTACTTGTACATCAGGATTCTGTATCCCACCATCTACCGCAGCCTGCGCCACATGGTGTTCCTCTTCTGCTTTGTGATGGTGTTTGTATCACTTGTTTATTTGATAGCTCACCTGCGTTCGGGGCTGATGTACCTCATCCCGTTTGCACTCGTTCCCATAGTGGTGACAGTGTTTTTCAACATTCCGCTAGGATTCTTCACCCACATGGTGGTAGTGCTGATTAGCTCATTGGTAGCCCCCGAGGCCCCCGACTTCATTATCATGCAGTTCCTGGCAGGTATCATAGCGATATTGTCGATAAAGGGCCTTATGCAGCGCTCGCAGCTCGTGGCGTGTGCATTCCTCATCTTCATGTGCTACACCATCACCTATGGTGCGCAATATTTGGTTCACAACGGCACATTCAAGGGCATTGACTGGCATGTGATACTCTACTTTGCAGTCAATTGCATCGTGTTGTCGTTTGCCTACTTTGGCATCTTCATCGTCGAAAAGATTTTTGGTTTCACATCTCAGGTAACACTTGTTGAGCTAAGCGATATCAACAATCCTGTGCTTCAAGAGCTGTCGGAGAACTGTCCTGGCACTTTCCAGCACTCACTGCAGGTTGCAACACTTGCTGGAGAGGCTGCACGCAAGGTGGGAGCCAACGTACAGCTGGTGCGCGCCGGTGCCCTGTACCACGACATAGGAAAAATCGAGAACCCGGCATTCTTCACCGAGAACCAGAGCGGCGTGAATCCTCACGATGTGCTTCAGCCCAAGCAAAGCGCCAGTATCGTCATCTCGCATGTGACCGACGGCATCAAGCGCGCCGAGAAAGCAGGTCTGCCCGAGGTCGTGAGAGATTTGATTGCTCAGCACCACGGCAAGGGCAAGACGCGTTACTTCTATAACATGGCTCTCAAGCAGAGTGCCACCGGCAACGTCGACCCCGCTCCGTTCTCCTACCCCGGCCCCAATCCACAGACCAAAGAGGCCGCCATCCTGATGATGGCCGACTCGTGCGAGGCGGCAGCCAAGAGTCTCTCGTTGCCTAACGAAGAAAACATCACCAATCTGGTGAACAAAATCATCGACTCGCAGGTTTCCGAAGGCTTGTTCAACGATTCTCCCATCAGCTTTAAGGACATCAGTGAGGTAAAAGCAAGCCTCATCAAGCGTCTGCTCACATTCTATCACACCCGCGTGTCTTATCCCGACGATGTGAAGGTGGAAAAAACCGAAGAAACCACCATAGTTGATGAAGAAATCATGGAAAATGACTCTCTTTAAAAGCTGTGCCAGGTGATTTCAGGCATGTGACATCAATGATAGGCTTCGGCCTCTGTTGTTGCAAAAAAGAAATAAAAAAAGTTATTTATTAAGAAATAAAACAGGTGAAATAAAAGATGATATTGAGCAAAATCCTACTCATCGCAGGCATCGTGTTAATGGTACTAGCGCTGGTGCTGCTTTTCAAGCCATGGTATGTAGCGGCACTCCCCGCCTATTGCGGCTTGTGGCTGTTGCACTGGAGCAATTACACCATGTATCCCACCTGGGTGTTCATCTTCTATGGCGCTGCAACACTAATGGTGATGGGCATCAGATACCTGTCGCCAAAAGGTGAGCCCGACAAGAAAAACACCGGCAACCTGTATCTGGGGCTTGGAGCTCTAATGGGCTGCCTGCTTGGAATGATAGAACCTCGATTCATGGTTCTGGGCACGATTATAGGCACTGTGATGGGACAAGTTGCCTTCACCCGCACACCCAACGGCAAATGGCTGTTATTTCCAAAATCCAATTTTATTCACTACCTTTGCGCCAAAGGACTGGCGGTCGTCGTGGCTGTGGCCATGCTTGGACTGGCAGTAGAAGGCTTTATCTTTGATGTTTAATTAATAATAAATATAATGAAAACTCAACGCTATTTCATATCTCTCTTGTTGACAGTAGTAGCCTCGATATCATTCATGACGATGGCTCAATACCGTTTTGAAGTGAGAGAAGTTGATTTTGACAAAATAAAGCGCGAAACCCTCGACAAGGGCTCACGCTACTACTATCCCAAGCTCGTGCGCTCGTTCAAGAGCAACGACACAATCATGAACTTCGAGGCTTATCGCGAGTTGTATTATGGATTTGTTTTCCAAGAAGATTACAACCCCTTCCGCGTGACCACTTTCGAAGGTGAGGACGAGGTCGAGGAACTTTATTACCGCCAGAACCTCACACGTGAGGAATGCGACAAAATCGAGGCATATGCAGTCATGGCTCTCGACAACAACCTGCTCGACATAGACCAGCTCAACAACTATATCTATGCCTTGAAGCAGAAGAAGAAATACGCTCGAGCAGCAGTTCGACAGTATCGTCTTGACAAACTCGTTGCAGCTATCATGTCGAGCGGTCGCGGCACCGAGGCCGAGCCATGGATTGTAATCTTCCCCGAGCACGAGTACAACATCATCAACCTTCTGGGATATGTCGCTAAAGAACACATCGAGATGGACGGCGGCATCGACTGCATCAAGGCTGTGAAGGAAGACGACAACAGCAAGACCAAGGACTTCTACTTTGATGTTGCCAAGATGCTACAAGAAACTGCACGCAAGTTCCCCGAAGATTTCTAATAGCCACCACAATCAAGTTGAAGGAAAGAATAAAGCTCTGGCTCTCAAAGCTCTCGTTTCGAACAGGAGTGATAGTTCTGGCACTGTGTGTGCTGAGCTTTGCTATTGCTTTCCTACCCATCATTCCGGGAATAAAAGACTGGAGCTTGATGTCGTGGATGAACCCCTACGTAAAGGGGATTTGGTGGACCACATGGTGGGCCATTGCACATGTATTCAAGTATGCAGGCCTCACCATCCTGGGCATTGAGGGCTACAAGCGCCTGAAGGCATTTTTCAAGCGTCGCAAAAATCAAGACAACTACACAAATAACAAACCTCTAAAAGAAACATAACATGAAAAAGATTTTAATGATTTTAATGGCTGCATTATTGTTGCCCATAATGGCAAATGCAGAAGGAATTTATGTCTATATCATCGATAATGACGGTCCAGTCACCAACATACGCAATGCGCCACGTGGCAAGGTGGTGGCAACATTACCCACCAACGAGGCGCTTGTTGTGGAGCTGCTGTCGGTCAAGGGCGAATGGTTTCAAATCGACGATGATGTGGAGCAATATGGCGACAACGAAAAGGAAATAGAGCTCAAGGGTTCGAAGACTGGCTACTGGATTCACCGCTCACTGCTGTCGTTCACCATTGCCGGCGACCCTGACGGATGCCTGCGCTCTAAACCTTCAACAAGAGGCAAAGTCGTGAAAATAGGCAACGATTCCGATCGCAATTTCCAACCAATTGCCATTCAAGGAAAATGGGTCAAAGCAGTGACTACCGACGGCAAATACACCGGATGGATTCATAAAGACAACATCTGCTACAATCCTCTCACAACTTGTCCGTAAAAAGAATTGACAAAAAAGAAAAAAGTGAAAAAATATCGCTTTTTAGGCAAAAAAGTCGCAATAAATTTGGTTTTATTGCGATTTTTGTATAATTTAGTAGCGTGACGAAAAAACTAATTGCCATCAATTGTTTAGAGTAATGAATGTTATTATTGATAACTTCTTGCAGTATATAGGTTTAGAGCTCAACCTCTCACCTCATACTGTAACGGCCTACCGCATCGACCTGTGCCAATGGGAGCAATATCTCACCTCAGGCAAGGAAGAGCTTGATGTTGCAAGCGTCACAACAAGCGACATCAGGGCATGGCTCGTACATCAAAGCAATTGTGGCGATGGGCCACGCACTCTGCGCCGCAAGGTGCAAGCAGTGCGGTCACTCTACAAGTGGCTCATGCGTGCGGGCATTGTGACAAGCAATCCTGCCTCATCGGTCGAAATGGCACGCATCCCCAAGCGACTGCCACAACTGGTGAGAGAGAGCAACATCAACACACTGCTTGACAGTGAAATCGACGAGAACGACTTTGAGGAGGTTCGCAACAAGTTGATTGTTATGATGTTGTATGAAACAGGAATGCGCCGAGCCGAGCTCATCGGGCTTCTCGACAAGAACGTCGACACCAACAAGGGAGAGCTCAAAGTGCACGGCAAGCGTGACAAAGACCGCATAATTCCGTTTGGCACCGAACTTGCAGAGTGGATAGAGAGGTACCGCGAGTTGCGCAACGCCACAACCTCGGGCAGCGAGGAGTTTTTTGTGCGACCTAATGGCATGGCGCTCTACCCCACCCTTGTCTACAGGATTGTGGTTGGCGCGCTCACCCAAGCCGGGGTCACCAGCAAGCGCAGCCCTCACGTGCTCAGGCACAGCTTTGCCACCTCGATGCTCAACGACGGAGCATCGCTCAACGGTGTCAAGGAGCTGCTAGGACACGAGTCGCTCGCAACGACTCAGATTTATACACATGTGACATTTAGTGAATTGAAAAATAATTATAAACTCGCCCATCCCAGGGCACTTAAAAAAGGAGGCTAATATGGAAATTAAAGTAAAAGCCATTCATTTCGATGCTACCGAGAAGCTCGAACAGTTTATCAACAAGAAAGTTGAGAAACTAGTAAAGCATCATGAGGAGATCACCAATGCCGAGGTGACATTGAAAGTAGTAAAACCCGAGACAGCGATGAACAAGGAGGCAAGTATCAAGCTGCTCATCCCAAGAAACGAGGACCTCTTTGCCAACAAAGTTGCCGACACCTTTGAAGAAGCTATCGACCTCACAGTCGACGCACTCAAGCGCCAGCTCGAGAAAACCAAGAAAGACAAATAACCCTCACTCTACATATTAAATAACACATAAAAGTATTGCGCCACACAAAACCTGTGCGGCGCAATATTTATATAATCTGCCATATTTCGTTATCGTGCAATTTATTAAGATTAGAAAAAACCTATGGGTTATTATGAGATTTAACCCCTCAAAATGCCCCATAGGTTTCTAATTTATGTTTAATGAGATGTATCAAGCTTTAATTAGTTCGATTGCCTTGCTGACGCACTCTATCATAAAGATCTCTTGCTCTTCCCTTCGTTTGCTGTGATTCAGAAGGTTTAGACTGCTGTTGTTGCTGACTGCCGCCACCATGTAATTTCTCATAAGCATTGTGTCCTTGTTGAGTTAATGGTAATGGAGTGTTGTTTTGAGGTTTCTGAGTTTGAGCTGGTATTTGTTGACCTTGTGCAGGCTTTTGGTCATGCTTGGGCACAGCAGGCTTATTTGCGACTGTTTTGTTAACGCCGCTTTGATACGTTTGGTTGTCGGTAGAAGCCCCATTGTCAGTTTCATATGTCTCGTAGCCCCGAGAAGTATATGGGACAGCAGTAGGGATGTTTTTGCCTGGAATCTCGCCAATATCGTCGGCAACATTTTCCGTTTGTTGCTTACGTATAGAATCGTCCTTACTCAATAAGTGATATGCTGCCCTTCCTATTACAGCAAGTGTAAATATACCAACAATGATGCCAATAACGAGCCATAAACCTTTCCTCTTTTCACCAGTTACAGCCATAGGAGCTTGAGCTGGCATGGCAGTAGCTTGTTGAACCTGTAGAGCTAGTGCAGCTTGCTCTGGCTTTACTTGATATACTGTAGATTCATGGCTAAGTGGAATTTCGGGAACCTCGGATATATCAGGAGCTGGCACATCTGGAACCTCGGATATATCAGGAGCTGGCACATCTGGAACCTCAGATATATCAGGAATGACAGGCACTTTAAATGCATTTGAAGACATTATAAGTGTTTCTTCCGATATATTGTGATTCTGTTCCAGAAGAGATTCAGGCAATATTTTTTTATTTTTACTTTTATTTATAAAAGAATAAATCTCGGACACACTATGTGGACGATTAGATGCTGTCGTTTTCATCATCCATATAACAAGATGCTTTAAATCATCTCTCGTTCCATATTTAAATTTAAATGCATTATCACCTTCATTTAAAATATCATAAGCTGAGGGAGGATTCAGATTAGTAGCTAAGTTATATAGAGTAGCGCCCAATGAATATATATCTGACCATGGACCAATTTTTTTATATTCAAATTGCAGTAGCTCAAGTGGAGCAAAATTTTTAGTGAAAGATAAAGTGCTAGATAGAGTTGAAACACCACTGCTTGTATCTAGCTGTTTGCTCGATCCGAAGTCGATGAGATAGGCATTACCTTTGTCATCAATCATGATGTTGCTGGGCTTAATGTCAAGATGCCACATACTGTTCTTGTGGATAGCATCAAGCGCCTCAAGCATCTGTGGCAATAAGCTGTTCATGAGCCATGCCTCGTCGAGAGGCTTGTTGTTCGCCTTGAGAACACCGCTCAAGGAACGACCATTGATGTGCTGCATCACATAATAGGATGTGTTGTTTGCTTCAAACAGATCAAAAACCTTTACCACATGCGGTGCATTTCCCATGCTCAACTGCCACAACCTCTTGGCTTCACGCTTAAATGTTTTGAGCAGTTTGTCAAACATCTCCACATTCTCAGGATGACTCACACTCACCGAGGAGTCTTCATTGCGCAGTGACACGCCTTTCATATAGAACTCCTTGATAGCTACATGCTCATCAAATTCCAAATTGGTGGCCAAATAGGTGTTGCCAAAGCCGCCACTGGCAAGATAGTCATCAATGCGATAAACCCCTCGCAGCACCGTTCCCACCTTGAGCATCGAATTAACATCGGTATTGTTTGTTGCCATATATCGTTATCGTGTAAATGTTGAGACTAAGAAAAAACCTATGGGTTCTTATGAGAATAAACCCCTCAAAATGCCCCATAGGTTTCTTATTTATGTTTAATGAGATGTATCAAGCTTTACATAGCTTTCTGGCCACGCTGACGCATTTTCTCATAAGCATTTCTTCCCTTCTGTTGTTGTGATTGTGAAGGTGTGGACTGCTGTTGCTGCTGACCGCCGTTACCATGTAATCTCTCATAAGCATTGCGTCCTTGTTGAGATGATTGTGATGAAGGAGTGTTTTGAGGCTTCTGCTGAGTTTGAGCGGGTTTCTTTTGAGCTGGTGCAGGCTTAGCAGCAGTTTTTTGCTCTTGCTTGGGTGCATCAGGCTTATTAACAGCTTTGTTGGCATCACCAGTGTTGTCAACGCCACCTTGATCGGTCTGGGCATCGGTCGACGCTCCATTGTCGGTTTGATCACTTTCGTCACCACCGTCCGAATTATTGCTTGAAGCATTGTCGCCCGAGGTTTCATAGCTCGAAATCTCGTCGCCAGAATTGCTGCTGCTTTCCACATTCTCAGTCTTGGGATTGGAATCATCCTTACTTAAGAAGTAATAGGCTGCAGCTCCAATTCCTGCAAGAGCGAGAATTCCAAGGATAATACCAATGATAAGCCCTGACGATTTCTTTTTCTCTTCGGCAACGGGTGCAGCTTGCATTGGAGCTGGTTTTGCAGCTGGCGCGGGAGCTGGAACCGGTGCAGGAGCTGCCTTAGGCGCAGGTGCTGGCACTTCGGGTACCGCAGGTACAACTGGTTCCTCAGGAACATCGGGAACTGTTGGCACAACTGGCTCTTCAGGAACCTCAGGAACCGCAGGTACAACTGGCTCTTCGGGAACAACAGGTGCAACTGGCTCTTCAGGAACTTCTGGAACAACAGGTGCAACTGGCTCCTCAGGAACCTCGGGAACAACAGGCACTACTGGCTCCTCGGGAACCTCGGGAACCTCAGGAACTACAGGTACAACTGGTTCCTCAGGCACCTCGGGTACTACAGGTATCACTGGTTCTTCTGGAACTACAGGAACATCTGGAACCTCAGGAATATCGGGAACTTCAGGCACATCGGGTGTAGTGGGAATATCGGGCACCAACAATTCGGTGTCTTCTCCTCTGCCCAATATTGCTTGAGCCGCTTCAACTCCCGGCACAGGTGGCACTACAGGAGCTTGGGCTGGTGTGTTATTTACGTTCGCAGTCTTAGGTTCAACAGCTTGACCACAGTGCATGCAGAATTTTGCATTATCGGGCAAAATATTTCCGCAATTCGGACATTTATTAGGTTCCATAATATTTATATAGTTTCAAGTTTAATTAATAATCTTAGTAATATCTACTTGTGTTCTCCTTCTTCTTGGCTGGAGCAGGAGCTGGTTTTGGAGCAGGAGCTGGTTTAGGTGCCGACTCCACTTTCTTGGGTTGAGATGGAGCCTTTTCCTGCTTGTGATGGCTGCTTGATGAAGACTGTGCCTTAGCAGCCTGCTTGTCATCTTTAGAGTGCCTGCTTGAGTGCTTGTCATCGTCTTTTGACTTTTCTTCTTTGGCATTTTCGCTCGACTTTTCGACATTTTCTTCGGCAGGAGCCTCGGCTTTTTCCTCACTCGAAACTGCTTCTCCACTAGTGGAAACGTCACCTGAACTTTCAACATTCTCAACGCCGTCTTTACTTGAAGAGTCGCCGTCTTTAGAGTTCAAAACAAAGAGGGTAATGAGCGAACCAATAGCAGCAGCCAACAAAATACCAATAATAAACATCCACAAGTTCTTCTTTGACGATGACTTTGTGGCTGGAGCCTGTTCTTCTTGAACATAATCATCCTCATAGAGTGGTTCAGGTTCGAGAACTGGTTCAGGTTCGGGCTCGGGAGCTGGCTTTTGCTTCTTTTGCTTACCACCCTCGGCAAGACGTTTCTTGCGCTCGGCCCTGCGTGCATCCTTACCATTCTTTTTGCCTTTCTTTGAAGATTTCTGTCTAGGCTCCTCAGGCTCAGCAGGAACCTCAGGTTCGGGCTCGGGTTCGGGCTCTGGCTCGGGAACTGGCTCGGGAACTGGTTCGAGCTTTGGTTCGGGCTCGAGAACTGGCTCTGGTTCGGGCTCAGAGATTGGTTCGGGTTCGGGAACTGGCTCTGGTTCGGGCTCAGAAATTGGTTCGGGTTCGGGAACTGGTTCAGGTTCGGGCTCGGGAACGGGAACGGGCTCAAGTTCTGGTTCGGGCTCGGGAACCGGTTCTGGTTCGGGCTCGGGAACCGGTTCTGGTTCAGGTTCAGGAACAGGCTCAGGCTCGGCTGGAGCCACATTCCTTACAGGAACAACTGGAATTACCGGTTGCATTGTAGCATTATCATCTTGAGGTTCCTCGGGCTCTTGTGGGAGCAAAGGTTCATCCAGGTCTTCAAGGTCTTCAGGATCTTCAGGAACAGGCATTCTAGCAGGTTGCTGGGGTGCCTCATTTTCCTTAGGCATAAAAGGAATCTTAGGCGTTACAGCATCCTCGGCTTCTTGCTGTTGTGCTTGTTCTTCTTCCTCAAGGTTTCGGTGTGCCAACCTCAATTTGCGCCCAGCTCTGGAACGACGCACAACCCTTGAAGATTCCATGTCCTCTTGCTGGCCAATGGGCTGAAGATTCTCGTCGCTATTTCTATCAAACGTGGGCAAAATGGGTTTAGAATCTCCCTCACTTGAATTAGGGTCCTGAGAGCTTGAATTGGTTGGAGGTATTATAGTAAAATCGCTGTTACCACACACAAGACAGCTACTGTGTCCCGGTGGCACGACATTTCCACACTTAGGGCATTTGATTAATTCCATAACTAACTCATTAGCAGCCAATTTATACTACCGACCGCAAAACTATAGATAATTCAACAAAACTTAATATGCAAATTTGATAATAATTCTTGAGAAAACCAAAAAAATTAGAATAAAATTAGTACCTGCTATTTTTTTTCTTTTTTTATGTCAATAAGATGTATTGAATAATAAAAATATAATTATATTTGCATATTAAAATAGAAATATCACCTAAAAAAGAGACTTATGTATCTTAAAAAAGCATTGTTTTTATCACTGTTTGTGCTTGGAATCAGTTCTGTAAATGCCCAGCCCATTTCACACAGCACCATGGGTCATGGCTACTTTTCTCGTGGAGAACTGATGAGAGAGAACAAGAATTATGTTGGTTCGACCCACCAGCTCGACCATTACATAAAATATTTGCCTGTGACATGGAGTCAGGACGTTGAGTCCGAACTATTAATAGCTCTCAACGAGTTTGAGCTTGGACACAACCAAGCAATCACCATGCTCGAGGATTTCATTGAGAATCACAAGTATGAACCTCTGGCAATGGTGGCTCGCGCCAAGTTGGGAGATTATTATTTCTACCATGGCGACTATGAGCAAGCGTTACTCAATTATGAGCAAGTGCGTGAAAAAGCCCTCGACGATGACAGCGACGAGAACGTCCTTTACCGCCGAGCCTATTGTGACCTCATGCTCAACAACTACGACGAGGCCAAGACAATTTACGACAAGCTTTCAAAGACAAAGCAATATAGCAGTGCGTCGACTTTCTTCAACGCCTATATTGACTATGCCAACGGAAGATATCCACAGGCCTATGATCAGTTTGAGACAGTTGACCGCCTGGGCGAGTTGGGCTACCAGTCGCAGTACTACATGTGCCAGATACTATATAAGCAAGGTGATTATAGCAATGCTGTGAAACTAGGAGAATCGCTCATCGAGGACAATCAGAACGAGTATTTCGCTCCCGAGCTCAACCGTATAGTGGGCGAGAGTTACTACCGAATGGGCAACAACACTAACGCAAAGCCCTATCTGGAGCGGTTCCTCACCATGTGTGACGAAGAAGACACTGCCGAGAAACGCAGCGCAAGCTACATGCTGGGTGTTATCGACTTCAACAACCGCGACTATCAAAATTCAATTGCCAACATGTCAAACGTAACAGATGTTGACGACGCCATGACACAGAGCGCTTACCTCTACATGGGACAAAGCCGTCTCAAGAGCGGCGACTACAACGGCGCTGCAATAGCCTTTGAGCGTGCTGCCAACATGACATGGGACCGCAATGTGCGTGAAACTGCTTTCTACAACTATGCTATCAGCCAGAATTTAGGTGGCAGAACACCTTTCAACAAGTCAATCGACATGTTTGAGCAGTTCCTCAATGAATATCCCAACTCGGCCTATTACTCCAACGTGGAGAACTACCTGATTGATGCCTATATAGCCACAAGCGACTATGACAAAGCGTTGAGAAGTATTGCCAACATCAACAATCCAAGCGACAAGGTACTTCAGGCCAAGCAATCAGTGCTCTATCACAAGGGTGTTCAACACTTGCGCAACAACCGCCCCAGCGATGCGGCTAGCAGCCTGCAGCAAGCGGTTGACATGGGCAACAAGGAAAACGACATCTACAACGACAGTAAGTTGTGGCTTGCCGAGGCCCAATATCAGCTCAAAGACTATCAGAGCGCCTCACGCAACCAAGAGGAGTACCTCAAAGCTGTGACCGAACAAGACCGCAACTACGGTATCGCTCAATACAACCTGGGTTCTTCTCTCTTCAACCAGCAGCAATATGACAAGTCCATCGAGGCTTTCAAGAAAGCCATAGAATCCAACTCTTTGAGTAAAGACATGACATCCGAGGCCTACAACCGCATTGGTGACGCATACTACTACTTGAAAAACTTCACCAGTGCAGTAGACAACTACTCCAAGGCTGCACATGGCGGAGTCGACGCTTCATCGGAATATGCCATGTTGCGCAATGCAATTATAGCGGGCGACATGAATCAATATGACTCTAAGATTGCCCAACTCGACGAGCTCATTGCTAAATACCCCAACTCAAGCAAGGTGCCCGAGGCTATGCTTGAGAAAGGCAACGCACAGGTACTTAACGGCGATTTGAACAACGCAATAAGCACCTACTCCTATCTCGTGAAGAAATACCCCAATCACCCCGAAGCTCGTGAGGCTATGCTCAAGAAAGCGCTCACCGAGAAGTCGGCAGGCAACAACGATGCGGCAATCTCCGACTACTGGGGTGTGATAGAGAGATATCCCGCTAGCAATGAGGCCAAGACTGCTGCCGAAGACCTGAAGCTCATATATGCCGAACGTGGCGAGCTCACAGCATTCAGTAACCGCTTGAACAGAATTGAAGGTGCACCACGCATCGATGTGAAAGAGGTGGAAAAAGCAACATTTGAAGCTGCCGAGACCTACTATATCGAAAACGAGAGAATCAACAAACTCGAAAATTACCTGCGCGACTTCCCTGCAGGAGCCTATGTTGACGAAGCTAAATACTACATTGGCCACTACTATTACAACAAGCACGACTATGACAGTGCGCTCGATGCTCTCGACGACGCTCTCAACGGCAACGAAGACGCTGCTTTTGCTCAACGTGCCATGGCACTCAAGGGCGCAATACTCCTCGAGCAGGGACACAGCGATGAGGCCTACGACATCTATGAGATGTGGGCAACTAAAGCCACCAACGAGGACAACCTCACAATGGCTATGATTGGAATGCTGCGCTCGGCAAGAGAATCGCAAGCATGGGACAATGTAGTGAACTGCGCCGACGACCTTCTCAACAGCAACGCCAATCTGAGCAGTGAGATTGAACAGGAAATCATACTTTCAAGAGCCATTGCCAATGCCAAGAAAGGCAAAACCATTGCTGCACAAGCCGACTTGGCAACACTTGCAAGCAACACTCAAAGCGAGGCAGGTGCTCAAGCTGCCTATGAACTTGCAAAGATGCAGTTTGAAGAGGACGACCTTGAAGAAGCCGAGCAAACACTCGACAACCTCATCGACAGCGCAACTCCTCACCACTACTGGCTTGCCAAGGGATTCATACTCCTGTGTGACATCTACCACAAGAATGGCAACGTTCAAGATGCTATCGAGACCCTGAGGAGCGTCAAGGAGAACTATCCAGGACGCGAAGGCGATATTTTCAACGAAATCGACTCACGCCTTTCTAAATGGTCGAAAAAAGGCAAATAAAACAACTCTCGTCAATTATTAAGAACACAACAAGAATAACGCATAACATACTATTATGAACAAAAGAATAATTTGTGCTGGAGCTGCCTTGGCGCTAATGATACCCATGAACACCATGGCTCAAACAAGCAATCAAGACAAGACCGACCTCAACAAGGTGGTGAACTTGGAGCGTGAATTTGACCCAGTGAAGAAAGAAGTGGTCAAGAAGACTGTTCTTCCACAGGAAATAACTAAGAGCAGCAAGGACGCTGTAGCACCACAGTTCAGCGACTGGACAGTACCCACTCTGGTACCCGTCGACATCCCCGTCATGCTTCCCTATGGATATCGCACACTACACAATTTCTCCAATCAGCGTGGATATCTCAACGTTGGAATGGGCACTAATCTTAACACTGTGGCCAGTGTTGGTTATAGAGCCATTGACAAAGAAAACGAGCAGCTGGGAGTGTGGATGCAGCACAACAGCACATGGCTCGGCAAGAACAACACCAGGCTCATTGAACCATCACAGCGACAAAGACAGCGCTACAACGACAACCTGCTGGGTGCTGGATGGACCAAAGAGTTGAACAAGGGAACTTTGGGCATTGACGGCCGCCTGCACTTCGACAGCTTTAACTACTATGGCGGTTTCAGCGATTATCTCAAGAACAACAAGACAGCATTCTACGAGGCCCGCGTCGATGGCAAGTGGCAAAGCAAATACAATATCAATGGAACAGATGCTATTGAATATGAGGCCAATGCCACAATCGACTATGCAGGTTTCGACAAGTCGCATCTTGAGGGCATCAGCGGAGCCAAGGAATTCTGGATCAACTCTTCGATTGAATGTGGTTACAATCTTGAGAAGATTGGAGATGTAGGACTGCTTTTTGGTGTAGATGTTGCTAATTTTCGCCGTCATGACATGATTACCAATGCTGCAAATGACAAAACCTTTGGCATTCTCACCTTGAATCCTTACTATAAGTATTCTAATGATATTTTCAGCGCTAAGGCTGGTGCTACAATCAACTTCTCGTTTAATGAGGGGGGGCCAGTGCGCTTTGCGCCCGACATTGACTTGAACTTCAAGATTATAAAAGGTATAAACCTTTTTGCCCAAGCTACTGGTGGCAAGGAAATCAACCACCTGGGTGCTATGCACGATGCCCACCGATACAACGACCCATTGGCAAGCTATGAGCTCACCACCTATGTGCCTTTCGACGGCAAGATAGGCTTTAACGTTGGTCCGTTTGTAGGTTTCATGGGAAAAGTTTATGTAGGCTATGGATTTATGACAGGCATGCTTGATGCCGTTGTGCCAGCAGCTACCAAAGAGTTTGACATAGAAAATCCAACTCCCGATGGACCAAACTCACCCTACAATTTCACCAATCAATTTGCAGCTGTCATCTACAAGAAATCAAAATGTAAAGGCGCATATATGGGCATTGAGGCAAGCTACAAATATCGCTCGCTCGCCGAGGCCAAACTCCAGTTTATTCACACATTTACCAGCGATGAAGACTATGTCGATGGAATGCGCTACACCGGTTATCCACTTGGTGATGATGGACCAACCAGCATTTTCAACTTTGAGGTAAAAGTATGGCCCATCAAACCACTCACTGTAACTGCAGGACTACATTGCCGCATTAACCGATCTACATTCACCCGCGATTGGGTTTACCCCGTCATGGATGAAGAAGGTACAATTATTAGCGCCGGATATTACGACTATGACTCTCTCGAGTTGAAAGATGTAATTGACCTGCATGTGGGCGCCCGCTACAGCTTCAGCCACATCTTCTCGGTATGGGCTCAAGCCAATAACTTGCTGTGCAAGCAGTGGGACTTCATGCCAGGACAAGGAGCTCAAAAGATTGGAATCATTGGAGGTATCTCACTGAACTTCTAACACAAGTTTCACACTAAAACCATTACTGTCCCATTAAAATAAGAAAGAGTTCTTTGAAATAATTGATATTTAGTTTGTTATAGAGGTTTTGTGAGCGAACGGATCTGAATTTGTAATTTTGCGATTCTCAAAAAACGCAAGACTATGTACAATCCAAGATA
>JAFSPZ010000015.1 GCA_017451225.1 Muribaculaceae bacterium
CCATGATTTACAACATCCTTCTTGGTGCAAAATAATCTAAACGACATTTATTAAGAGTGACTGCTCACCCGTTTTTATAACACATTATTTATTAGTCACAAGTCAACGAGCAGTCAATCTGAAATAAATATCACACAAAAAAGGCGACCCCTCAGGGCCGCCTTTTTTTACAGCATCCCCCTTGACAGCAAAGAGAATACTGTCAGGCAATAACAACTCCCCTCCTAAGATAGGAGGGGCAAGGGGGTGGTATGACGATCTCAAATGCTTATAAATCAACACCTCTGGCATACCCCTCAGTCACTTCGTGACAGCTCCCCTATCTTAAGGGAGCAGCTACTCCACTTTTTTCGGATAAAAAAGATTTTAAACTCTTGCCCATTTTTCGTGTCATATAACCAGACACAGCTTCACTCAACGTGATTTTTTTCAAAAAATTGTGTTCAGTTATTGCTTTTTCGAGATTATTTAGTAACTTTGCAAGTTGAAATGAAACGTTTGCTCTACATATTGACTCTCAGCATCGCGCTTGCCGTTGGTTCGGTGAGTGTGAGCACCTATGCCGTGCCCAGAGTTGAGCAGGCTTCGAGCGATGAGACCACAGTGATTGGAGGCAAGGGAACCATCGCTATGGTGGCAGGAGAAAACGATGCCACCTTCAACATCTATTCTATTACTGGACAGCTCATCAAGAGTGTGCGCGTGAATGCTGGCACCAAGGTCACTATCGACATGCCCAAGGGATTCTACATCATCAAGTGCGCAGGCAAGTGGTCACGCAAGGTGGTTGTTAAGTAACCCATGAAAGCAATCGCCAGGCGCATCCTCAGCGCACTGAAATCACCAACTTTTCTATTCTTCATTCTCGCTGTTATCGTAATGACAGCGCAAATGAGCGTTACCTCCTACAAGCTCGCCGAGAACACTTTCTATCCCATGCCCGCGATGCGGTTGTTGGCAAAAAACCACATGTGCGACGCCCTCATCCTATCGGCATTCTATTGGCTCCTTCCAGCACGCCGCAAGGCTTGGATGTGGCTCCCCATCGCAGTAGTCACCATCTGGTGCTTTGCCCACATTACTTATAATGAGACCTATAGCGACATGATGCCGTTCTCGTCATGGTTATACTTCAGCAACCTGGGCACAGTCCTATTCGACAGCATCTTGGGCACTATCACAACAGAGGCCATTGCAGTGATTGCATTGCCGCTGTTGTTGCTCGCAGTGTGGCTTGTGTGGCTACGCAAGCGCATCGCCAGCGACATAATATTGAAGCAATGGAGCAAACGATGGGTCGCTGCCATTACAACCCTGATATTACCTCCCGCTCTCATTCTTTTATCTGTTGCCTCTCACAGCATCAGAAAAGGGATTCCATTCACTCAAGGCTTCTCAATCCACTATTATTCACTTATCAATTTCAAGACAAAAGTCTATCCTGTGAACAACGGCAACATTCCGTTTGTCATTTACAGCATCTATAAAGCCTGCGACGGCGTAACAACCGAGCAAAAGCAGCAAGCCAAGAACTTCATAGACAAAGAAATACCACGCTACACCGACAACCCTTATTGCATCACTCCATCTCGCAACCTAGTGCTGCTCATGGTCGAGTCGCTGAACGCATGGGTCGTTGACCTCAAGGTTGACGGTCGCGAAGTGTGCCCAGTTCTCAACAGCCTTATTTCGGACACAGCCTCGATTGCCTGCACTCAGATGATGGCTCAAGTCAAGAACGGACGCTCCAGCGATGGTATGTTCATCTATAACACCGGTCTGCTTCCACTCACTGGGGGCTCGGTGGCTATGGACTATGGCGACAACCACTATCCCACCCTCGCTCAGGCTCTCAAAAAGGCCGACAAGCGCTATCACACCATGGAAATCACAGTCGACCGCGCAGGCATGTGGAACGTTGAGACAACAGCCCGCACCTATGGCTTCGACAGCCTCTATCTGCAAGACGTTTACCGCAAGGAATACATTAAATCTGGTCAGTCAATCGACAAGACGCTGCTAGAATTTGCCGCCAGCAAACTCTCAGCGCAGCGAGGTCCGTTCTACTCCATGATTTTCACTGGCACAACCCACATTCCTTACAACATTCTCGAGGAGATTGAGCCCACATGGATTTCACAGTCAAAACAATACACTGTCAACGTTCGCAACTATCTCGAGAAAGTGGCGTTCTTTGACCGCCAGTTAGGAACGTTCTTGGAGAAGCTCAAGCAGGACGGCACTTATGACAACACAGTCATCGTCATTGCGAGTGACCACAGCGACTTTGTCGACAACGAGCCACAAGGAAGGCAATCAATCACAAACAATGGCATCGAGTGCCTTTTCGTCATCCTCAATTCAGGACTCAAAGGGCAACGCATAGAAGGTCCTGTAGGGCAAGTTGACATCTACCCCACTCTGCTCGACATCATGGGAGCCAATGCCTATTGGTGGAAAGGTCTCGGCTACAGCCTCCTGCGCAACAACATCAACTCGGTGGTCCCAGCTCCCGGCGAGACCATGGGCGACAAATCATCCCCACTACTCAACCACCAGCGCCAAGCCTGGTCCACCGCCGAAACCTTGATAAAAACCAACTGGTGGGCACAAGACAACTAAAACTGCCCTGAAACACACTTTTATCTGTTAAATATCTTAAATCTATTGCAATTTAGCAGAAAAACTACTATTTTTGTAAGTTTTATAGAACAACTAACCACCACCATTTACGATGGATTATCACAACTAAATAATTATTTATTTAAACCCACAATAAAAATGAAAAAAATTACTACTACTCTATTAGTACTTGCAGTCTTGATGGTGACTGCATTCAGTGCTAGCGCTGTGACGCCACTACCCGACCAGGGCGTGTATCGAATCCAGAACGTGTATTCAGGCACGTGGGTAAAACTTCAACACAACTACCTTGCCGACATCACTGCTCCCACTTACGAGGAAGCCAGCCCACTGCTGGTGTGGTATGGCGAGCGCGACGAAAATGGCGAGTCATTGCTCACCAACCTCAGTGGCGACGGTGGCGACATGATTGAGACTCTCGAGTTCATCAAGGGCCTTATTGAGGAAACACTGGAGTATAACAACAAGCCTACATGGTTCCTTGAGGAGATGTTCCAACTGCACCTCGTGCCCACCGGCGATGCCGACGGCTCGGTGTTCCTGTGTGTTGACGTTCCCCCAATTGACGATTGGGAGGAAATACGCGACATCATTCTTGAGGCTGCTGGCGGACAAACCGCAGTGACTTATTACATTAGCCACATGCACCCAGGTAACCGCCACTACATGGGCATTGACTACGACGGCAGCTTTGGCTATCGCCTGGAGGCCGGTACTCCTGAAGGCACCGACATCAAGTTCCTCATGGTGCGTGAGGACCTTCAGGGCGGCTACTGCTTCGTGAAGACTGCTTCGGCCACTGCCGAGAATCCCTATCTGCGCCGCGTGCATGAGAAGACTAGCACTGTCGACCTTGCACAGGCTCATAACGACGTCAGCGCAGTGTTTGACCTCGCTGTCGATGGCATTAAGGTGAACCGCCTGGCAGTTCAAGGTCTTGACCTGGCACCTCTAGCACAAGCTATCGAGGGCTCTTACCTAGCTCTGTGCCCTACCAACACTACAGCCGAGAAGTTTGTCTATGACGCTTACGCACTCAAGCTTCAGCTCCCCGACGAGGGCGTTAACGCTCTCAACGTAGTGTCTGCCGCAACTCAGGCACTAGGCGAGGACAGCGAGATTGTTGCCGCACTTGAGAGCCACAGCGACCTCATCAAGGACCGCGCCGCTATCTATTTCGTTCACAGCGACAACGGCGGTATTACCATTGCTGGCGATGCCAACTATGCCGACTATGGCGATGATGCCAAGTGGAAACTTGAGTTTATCGACACCCAAGACAACTATTTGGCACCTGCTGCCGAGGTTGAGGCAAACGGCAAATATTACACCACGCTTTACACCGCTTTCCCCTACGAACTTGTGGGCAGCTTGACTGCTTATAGCGTGCTGAAGGTTGGCGAAGACGGTGTTCCCCAGATGGAAGAACTAGAGATGGATGTTATTCCTGCTGGCACACCAGTGTTGCTGGAAATGGAAACCAACAATGATGAGAATCACATGATAATGCCTGTTGCCGAGGGCAAGATGGATCGTGAAGCTCCAAAGTCGATGCTCAAGGGCACTTACTTTGACGACGACACCGAGAACGACAAGACCAACATGCTCACCCTTCAAGGTGGTCTCAATTTTGCCGTTAACAACAATGCTGACTACATGCCAGCCAACAAGGCATGGGCCGATAAGACCATCCCAACTGCTATCACAACCGTTGGCAACGATGCCCAAGGCGACAACACTATCTACGACCTCATGGGCCGCAAGGTGACTAACCCAACCCACGGCATCTACATCCAGAACGGCAAGAAAGTGGTACTCTAATTAATGCACAATGCATAATTAGGCTGACGCGAACGGCGAATTAAACGAATTAAGCAAATGGCAGGTAGTGCTTCGAGAATATGGATAGTGACACTTGTAACGGGCTTAATGCTCGCCACAAGCGCCGCCGTCCATGCCCAAGATAAAATCCCTTGGACCCACGGCGGCCCACTCCTCCCCGACAGCAGCAACTTCGTCACCGCGAGCTTGCTCATTGCATCGCCAGGAGAGGCAATATACTCAACTTATGGTCATAGTGCTATTCGCATGGAGTGTCCTGTCCATAATTTAGACTACTGTTTCAGCTTTGAGGAAGAAGCCAATATGGGAGGTTTTGTCAAGTTTTTTGCTGGCAAGACCGATGCTCATATGGTTGCAGTACCTACGGCAAAGTTTCTAACTGAATTTAAGAAAGATGGCCGCGAGGTAAAACAACACATTCTTAATCTCACCACTCATGAGGAACAACAACTCTGGCGATTACTTGATAATGACTATGTAGATGAGGAAGTGCGACATTTCAATCTCCTGCAGAATAACTGCTCATCGGTTTCGCTAATGGCGATTGAGAATGTTATGGTTGATGAGACCATCGACTTCAATGGCTGGCCAGATGAATTTAAGATGAACAATGGCAAGGTGTTTAGATTAATGACGAAATCTTCTCCTTGGTTAGAATTTATTAGTATTACATTAGGCGGGACAGAAAGTGATGCTTACTGGGAACAAGAGCAAAGAGCAGCACCTGCATTATTGACAAAAGTCATTAAGAAAGCTGAGATTGTTGATGCAAATGGCAATCGCCGTCCAATGATTAACGGTGAGAAACAGATATTTCCTCTAAAAAAAAGCTTTAAAGCATCGCCAGTAACTCCTATGTGGGTGTTCGGCTTGCTTTTTCTTGCTGTGGCATTAATCACCTTGGCTCAGTTGAAATGGAAGTTGAAATGGCTTGGTCGAATGCTTGACGTGCTGTTGATGGTGCTCGTTACTATCGTAGGGCTTTTCTTAATTTACACCAGCTTTGTCTCTGGACTCTTCGGAACTCATTGGAACTGGTATCTTATCCCATTCAATCCACTGCCATTGATTATTTGGCTTATCTGGCGCAAGCGCAAAGGATTCTATAAGGTCTATTTGTTCTACACAGCGGTGCTGGTACTTTTCATCTTGGCTACCCCACTGAGTGAACAACTCGACCTTCTACATCAGCTAATCACCGCAACACTCGCAGTAAGATGCTTATTTAATTATATCGACGGAAAGCGTAATGTTGCTACCGCCGCACAGTCTAAAACAAAAAAGAAAAATCATAAAAATAAAAAGTGATGTTTAAATTTAAGAATTTTAAAATACTTCTTTTGCTGATGCTATTTTCCTTTATAGGAAACAAGGCATGGGGAAATAATTGGTGGTGTTACCAAATAGAAGTTGATGTTAAATTGGTAACAGGAGAAGGCCTTGTATATGACCCAGATCCAGGTGAAGTTCCTGGAACAATAGAAGTTGGAGAAAAAAACAAGAATGGAGGTTATTCAAAAAGCACACAACATAGTCTAGGAGAAAACAGGTTTTATTACCAGCAACATTCACCAAATGTTGACAATGGTGGAAAAGGAGATGAGTGGGTTATGAAATCGGCAGTTCCTAATACACAAAATCCTGATGTTAGCTACATATTTAAAGGATGGATGTATGCAGGAAATGCTGGAGATGGAGCTGTTGTAAAACACGTGAGCGGTAATAATGCTGAATTTACTGTTAATGAGTATTTAACGGAATCTGACTATGTTGAAAGCTTAGGCGGTTATGCATTTTATGCTAAAACTCCTAATAAATGTACATATACAGGAGAAAATGGTGTCTCAACAGGAGACCAAGAACACATAAATGCTCATAATAGTAATCCACCTGTTTATACCAATAATGCTATCATTTATGCTCTTTTTGAAAAGCAGGAATTAACTCCTGCTGTTACAATACTATATGATGTTGATAATTGTGAAGTTGAGTATCCTGTAGATTATCAAACAAATGCAATAGGTAATACAATAACTATTACTGCAAGAAGAAAGGCCGACACAAGCGATAAAGGATGGGAAAAAGAATTTGTTGGTTGGGCTGATGAAGATGGGAATATTGTAAGTACTGATAACCCCTGGACTTTGAATATCGAGAAAAAAGCAGTATATCGAGCTGTTATAGAAGATCGGTATAGATTCTTCAGAATTAAGAATTATGGCGAACCTCATCGTTATGTTTCAGCTATCTCTGATGAAGCAAGTTCTAATAATTTTATGGATTTAATGGATAATATAGAACTATTGAGATTGAATGATAATAGGAATGAGATAATATACGATGCGGGTTCAATTGTACAGATTGATGTTTTGAAGAATCCATATCAAACGTCAGCTAACTATGTTGACATTACTGTACAAAATGCTAAAGCCAGTAATTATTACATATTCGAATCTGGTGTGACGATAAGCAACTTACCTTATGATTACACAACAAAAACTTGGACTTTTAAAGCACCTCTGGCAAACTTCAGAGATGATTCTGGAACACCAAAAATGCAAGCGATTCAAGATAATTATAGCAAATGGATAATAGAACATTTAGATTTAGATCTAAATACAAAAGAAAACTATTTCTCTCTTGATCCAAACAAGTTAGTACATGTTGGTGATAAGTATTACACTACTTTGCGCACGTCTTGGAACATTTTGTTCAATCCTGAGCAGATGACTCCTTACATTGTCAAGAGTGTTAATGAGACCGAGGGTACATTTGAGATGGAACCTATCACTGGCAATATCATCCCTGCGGGCACACCTGTGATTATTGAGACCAATAGCAATGACGTTGAAGAGAACCGCATGGTGCCAACCAAGACCGCTGCTAATGGTGCAGTGCCAAGTGGCAACTTACTGCAAGTAAGCACTAAGTATTTCCCCAACCAGCCTGCGCCAGTTTCTAATTGCAAGGGCTTATATAGGAATGCCAATGGCCAGCTCGCCTTCGGCGGCAATGCGTTGAGCACAGTAAACGGCAATGAGGCTTACCTGAGCGTGACTAATGAGGTAATTCTCCCCAGCAAGATTCCTATTTTGTCTCTTGCTGATATAGAGCGCAGTGGTGTTATAGACAAGCAATATACTATTGCCGATCAGCTGATTGCTGTTGAATATTGTCAAGTAGGTGAAAATGACGTTTACTTGTGGTGTAAAGACCAGGGCAATGTATCTATCGACAAGTCCGAGATCAAAGAAGGTCAGGTTGACTTTATGCGTCAAGGAGGTAATAATGCCCCTCAAAAGGACGAATGGGATCAGAGCAACTGGGTTGTACTTAAACTTACTGGTCCAGAGGGACGTAACAAGGCCGCAGAAGCTGTTCCTACGATTAATGGACAAAAGCAAAAACGCTTCATTAAGGAGAAAACCGTTACAGGAAAATATATTGATAATAAAAACTTCATGATTGAAGTCGAAAATAATAGTTTCACTATTGATGAAGGTGAAGCGTCTTATACTCCCAATGTTTATGCAACAACCAATTTCTTACCAGAAAACCTCAACATTTGGGGAGATGAACGTGATGGTGGATATACCTCTGGCAACCCGAATCAGAACTATTTCTTCATGAACCCAAAAATTCAGGAGGTTTGTACTGTAACTTATGCCGTCTGGGATGGTAGTAAGTTTGTTGTTCCATCATCAAGTGGATTTACAGGTTCAATTAATGTTGCTTGGGATTATAATGAACCATTAGGAGTATCAGAGGCTCTGACACAGGCAACAGAAAATAGTCAAGTAGAAATTGCCTATGAGTTCTTAGCCGTGGTTAACCGTACCGATTTTGGTTATGGTCCTAATTTTGAGACATCAAAGTCTAACCCTGACAACTCATTACTTGTTTATCCACTTAATTTGACTGCAAGTGAAAGTAGTCAAGTTCCAACCAGTATTAAGGACGTTATTTGCGAAAATAAGACCGTTTCCCATGTGGTTTATTATAACCTGATGGGTATTGAAAGCGCAGTGCCTCATCCAGGCATCAACATTGTGGTAACTGAGTACAGCGATGGTACCCGCAGTGCTGTGAAGATGATAAGGTAAAACATATCTTAGAATATTCGATTTTGAGGGCGTCGGCATAGCTTGGCGCCCTCTATTATTAAAAAATGTTATAAAGCGGCTTGGTTTCCCGTAAAATCATTAATTTAGCAAGCTAAACATGAACGAGCTGTAATGATACTTGCCGAACTCTTTCCATATTCTCGCCTGATTTTCACCATCCTCTATGGTATTACTGCTGTGGCTATCATCGGAGTAGTAGTGAGCGAGAACCGTAACCCGGTGAAAACTCTGGCATGGATTACCGTGCTGGTGCTCCTGCCGGTGGTGGGTATCATTCTGTATATATTCTTCGGACGCAGCTTGCGACATATTCGCATGATTTCGCGCAAAAAGCGATTGCGACTCACAAACCGCGACGACATTAAACACCTGATGCGCTCACGACAAGTGGTGCGCTATGAAGACGAGAAAAGCGACCGACAGCAGATGATAAATCTTGTCAACAGCATTCAAGGGTCGCCCTACCTTGCCAACAACGAAGTCGAGATTTACACCAATGGCAAAGACAAGTTTGACGCATTGAAGCGTGACCTGCTGGCAGCTGAGCAATACATCCACATCCAGTACTACATCATCGAGAATGACACTCTGGGCAACGAGATTGCCGAGATTCTAAAAGCCAAAGCAGCCGAAGGTGTGAAAGTGCGCGTGCTCTATGACCACGTGGGGTCTTTCCATTTTGACATGTCATTTTTCAAGCGACTACGCAAAGCTGGAGTGGAAGTGTACCCGTTCATGAAAATCACCTTCCCTGAGTTTGCCAACCGCATCAACTGGCGCAACCACCGCAAGATAGTTGTCATTGACGGCAAGATAGGATATATAGGAGGCATGAATATTGCTGACCGGTATATCGACGGAGGCAAGATGAAGAAATGGCGCGACACCCACCTGAGAGTGAAGGGTGATATAGTGGCTGCGCTGCAAGTGTCATTTGCCATCGACTGGAACTTCATGAAGCGCGAACTTATCGAGGTGCCAGTGGCTATGGTAGAGCCAGGAAGCATCAAGAACCCCATTGGCATGCAACTTGTCACCAGTGGCCCCACAAGCCAGTGGGTGAACATGGCTTTTGTGTTCCAAAAAGCCATCGACAGCGCAAGTAAGTGCGTTTATATACAAACTCCCTATTTCCTTCCCAGCGACAGCTTGCTCAAAGCCCTTCAAGTTGCAGCCCTGAGCAAAGTTGACGTGAGGTTGATGATTCCACGCAAGCCCGACAGCATCCTTCTGCGCTATGCATCCTATTCCTACGTCAAACAGTGCCTTACTGCTGGCATCAAGATTTACTTCTACGAATCAGGCATGCTTCACTCTAAGGTGGTAGTCGTTGATGATGATTTCGTGACTACCGGTTCTACAAACTTCGACTTTAGAAGCTTTGAGCACAACTTCGAGGGGAATGTACTGCTCTACAGCAACGAATTCAACAGTCGCATGAAAGACATTATGCTCTATGACATGCAAGAGTGTAGCCGCATCAGCCTTCGCGCATGGCGCAAGCGGCCAATGTGGCAAAAGGCCGCAGAATCGATAATGAGACTCTTTGGACCATTATTGTAATGCATAACGCACAATCAGAGCTGCGCTCAATTATCAACAATGCATATTTTATTTCTTTAACATCTTATACATGAAATCATTTAGAAACATAGCAGTTGTGCTTGCTTTTCTCATTGCAATGATGGCAAGTGCGCAAGATGCGCCTAAGCGTGAGTTCCGTGGAGCCTGGCTACACATTATAGGTCAAGGACAATATGCCAAGATGACCCCTCAAGAAACACAGGATTATCTGCGAGATCAACTCAATCAACTCGACAAGGCGGGAGTGAACGCTATAATCTGGCAAGTGAGACCGCAAGCCGACGCGGCCTACATGAGCGACCTTGAACCCTGGTCACGATGGATTACAGGCGAAGCAGGAAAAGCTCCCGACCCACTGTGGGACCCACTGCAGTTCATGATTGACGAATGCCATAGCCGCGGCATGGAACTGCACGCATGGATTAACCCCTACCGTGTGACCAGCGGCGAGAAAGACAAGCCAGCTCCAGGCCACATCTATTACGAGCATCCCGAGTGGTTCCTGAAGTATGCCGACGGCAAGATTTACTTCGACCCTGCCCTGCCCGAGAGCCGTGACTTCATCAATCTTGTGGTTAAAGACATGATTACACGTTACGACCTCGACGCCATACACATGGACGACTATTTCTATCCCTATCCAGTGAAAGGTGTTGAGTTTCCCGATACCGCCTCGTTCGCACACTACGGCAAGGGCTGGGGCGACAAGGGCGACTGGCGACGCCACAACGTGGACATGCTCATCGAGCAGCTTCACAACACCATCCAGAGCACTAAACCCTGGGTGCGTTTCGGCATAAGCCCATTTGGCATCTGGCGCAACAAGAAAAGCGACCGCAACGGCAGCGAGACCAACGGTCTGGAATGCTATGACGCCCTTTATGCCGACTGTCCTGAATGGACCGCTATGGGTTGGGTTGACTATATGGTTCCGCAACTATACTGGGAGCTAGAGCATAAAGCAGCAAGCGACCTCGTTCTCAGTTACTGGTGGAACGACCATGCCAACGGCCGACACATGTACTACGGCCAAGCCGTGCGCAACGTGATGGACCACCGCGACATTCCCGACACACTAAATCCCACCCAGCTAAACCACAAGATTGAACTGATGCGCACACTCCCCAACGTGCATGGTGTGACCTGGTGGCCAGGATATGATGTGAGTAAGAACTACAAAGGCGTTCTCGACTCATTGAGCAACAACCAAATGAGTTGCAAAGCCCTATGTCCAGCAGTTACTTGGATAGACGATGTGCCACCAGCCGCAGTCACTAACCTGCGCTGTGAGAGCCGCCCAAATGATGCTTTACTCCAATGGAATGCCCCAATAACCGACGACCCCATGCAAGAAGCGGTGCGCTTTGTGGTTTATGGATTCCTTGAGGGCGAACCCATCAATCTCGACAATCCCAAGGCAATAATGGCTGTCACCAACAAGACTTCAACAACTGTTCCCAAACTCTTCTCACCTAAAAACCGGAAGAAAGCAAAACCTTTGGGCACAACCTATGTGGTAACAGTCCTCGACCGCTGCAACAACGAGAGCCAAGCCTGTGAACCAGTAACAATACGTTAAGGCTTTTTACTTGTAAATCTCATTACCTCCTTAGTAACGGGATGGAGAAATTCCAATGACTTAGCATGCAGATAAAGCCTATTGCTGGCAGTGCCATATAGCATGTCGCCAGAGATTGGGCAGTTGAGTCCTTGCGGATGCGAAGCGTGCACCCGCAACTGATGAGTGCGCCCTGTAAGCGGCGTAAATTCCACTAAAGTCTGATTGCCACGATGCTCCAACACTTGATATCTTGTAATGGCTCTTTTCCCATTCTCAAAATCCACAACTTGCCGTGGACGGTCTTCTAGGTCGGCGCGCAACGGCAAGTCAATAATTCCTTTATCCCCTACTGGCACACCATCGAGCATAGCCAGATAGGTTTTATTTACTTCACGATTCTCAAACTGCCTGCGAAGGTCACTCTGAACCTCACGAGTCTTGGCAAAAACCACCAGTCCGCTTGTAGCCTGATCGAGACGGTGCACTTCAAGCACACACTTGCCATCAAGACGCTCACCCATCAACTCCAGCAATGATATCGTCTCCTCATCCTTGCCAGGGACGGTGAGCATGCCAACTGGCTTGTCCACAACAATCAGCCACTCGTCTTCATAGACAACGTCCACCTCATCAAGACCAGGCATAGCTGCAAGTGGATTGCTTTCAACATCAACTCCTTGAAGCATAAATTCCATCAACGGCAAGCACTTGCTGCGGCAAGCAGGATAATAGTGACCATGATGACGAATCTCGCCTTGTGGAGACTCCCCGACCCAAAACTCGGCCATGCACATTGGCTTGAGATTATGTAGAAATGCATATTGCAGCAATTTGGGCGCACAGCACTCCCCAGTGCCGCCTGGCGGCAAGCGGTTGAATCGTCGCTCAAAGATTGTTGCCACATCGAGTTTCTCGCCAAGTGCATTGTTCACCACATAACAACCGAAGAGCTTACGCTGCAACTCCTCGCTCATGATTTTGCGCTTGGTTTTAAGTTGGTCAACAGAGTCCTTATAATCCTTCAAACGCCGCTCTAATAGCTCAACATTTGAGCGATGCTGCTTCTTGAGCCGCCGCATCTCAGCCTTTTGGAACTGGCTTTCCTTTATGAGTGCCGCCTCTTGCTCAGAAGTTAGGTTACCCGATTCTCGCAAAGCGTCACGGCGGGCCTTTGCTGCATCATGAGCACTGCGTAGCTGCTTTATTTCAATTTCTTGCTCGGCAATTGTGGCATCAATAAGTTTTTCAAGCTCTTTCCTCTCGCCTGATAATTCCATCCGTTCAATTTGGCGGTTTATCTCGCTTATCTTATCCTCGCCGGTGCGGAACATTCCTTGTGGCTCAAGCAAGTTGTAGATGTGAGGCACAAAATAGTCGTGATTGCCCGTATGCGCGAGATTTCCCGAGTAGGCCGCAAGGTAGCCAAGCTTGCCTTCGTGGTCCTTTACCACCAGCACCCCAAGCATCTTTCCAGCTTGGAGTTCGTCGTGCCACAATTCTTGAGAAAGTGCATAGTCCACAACCTCGCCAGCAGCAATCTTGCACAGCTCGTGCGGCACGTAGTGCATGGGATAACTGAACTTGCTGGGCAGCTCAATACTGCTCACGTCGCTCTGGAACCTATGTATCTTACTGCTGCCCATTATTCGTGGCACAAAACTACAAAATAATTCCAATTGCACAAAGAAATCATTTGCCACAAAAGAAAAATACTGTATCTTTGCACTAGACATGTCACAGTTTGCCGAAGTAGTTTTACCCTTGGCGGTTCAAGGCACTTACACCTACCGCATCCCCGACTCCATGACCGTTGGGGCAGGATTTCGTGTGCTGGTACCTTTCGGACGCAAAAAATACTACACCGCGATTGTGGTCATGACCCACGATGTTGAGCCTCAAGGATACAAAGTTAAAGAAATCCTTGCTCTGCTCGACGAAGGCCCCATCTTGAGACATCCTCAGCTCAAGTTCTGGCAGTGGATTGCCGACTATTATCTGTGCACCGTGGGCGAGGTGTACAAAGCGGCTGTTCCCAGCGGCCTCAAGGTGGAGAGCGAGACACAAATCAGTCCAAATCCCGACTACGAAGAGGAAACTCCTGGCGAACTAAACGACCGCGAGAAGGTAATTCTCGACTTCACCAACCAGCGTGGAAAGGTTCAAATAACCGAACTCACCAACGTCACAGGCTTCAAGAACGTGGAAAGCATAGTGAGCCGCTTGCTTGACAAGGGAGCTGTGCATGTGGCAGAACGTGTAATGGACAATTATCGCCCAAAGACCGAGACTTGCGTCAAGCTAACTATCGAGCGCGATGATGAGCAAGCACTCCATGCCTTCTTTGACCGAGTGCATCGAGCAAAGAAGCAAGAGCAGCTGCTTCTTGCCTACCTCGACCTCTCTCACTGGCTGCAACGCAGCAAACCTGTGCAGGAAGTAACGCAAGAAGAACTTCTCAAGCGCTCGGGATGCACACAACCAGTGCTCGCCGCAGCACGCAAAAATGGAATCTTTGAAATCTACAAGCGAGAAATCAACCGCTTTGAACTGCTTGGAACAGGACTTGTTGACCTTCCCACTCTCACATCTATACAGAAAGACGCTTACCTCAAAATCCACGACTCATTCAAGGAGAAGGCAGTGACACTCTTGCATGGAGTGACTTCGAGCGGAAAGACGTCAATATACATGCACCTCATAAATGATGCTCTCAAATTGGGCAAGCAGGTGCTGTATTTAGTGCCCGAAATTGCCCTCACCACACAGCTCACTCAACGATTGCAACGAGTCTTTGGCGAGCGGTTGCTCATCTACCACAGCAAATTCAGCGACAATGAGCGCGTCGACATATGGAAGAAACTTCTCACCGCCAGCGACCCTTGCGTGATAATAGGAGTTCGCTCGAGCGTATTCCTCCCCTATAGCAATCTGGGGCTTGTCATCATAGACGAGGAACATGACTCCAGTTACAAGCAACAAGACCCTGCACCGCGTTACAATGGACGCGACACTGCCATCCTGCTGGCTCACATGCATGGCGCCAAGACCGTAATGGGCTCGGCCACCCCAGCGATTGACACCTACTACAAGGCCCTTACAGGACGTTATGGGCTAGTGGAGCTGAGCACACGCTATGCTGACATAGAGATGCCTAAAGTTCACACCATCGACCTTAAGCAAGCATGGAAAAAGCACGAGATGGACGGAATGTTCTCGCAGGAGCTCATTGACGATTGCCGCAAAGCGCTGAAAAACAATGAACAGGTGATTCTATTCCAGAACCGCCGTGGTTATGCCCCCATGGTGCGTTGCAAAGAGTGCGCATGGATTCCCACTTGCGTGAACTGCGATGTGTCGCTCACATATCATCGGCGAGTAGAGACCCTTACTTGCCATTATTGCGGCCACACCATCACTCTTCCCACCGTGTGCCCAGCTTGTGGCAATCCCTCAATCGAAGTAGTGGGGTACGGCACCGAGCGCATAGAGGACGAGATAGACAAGATATTCCCTGGCGAGAAAATCTCGCGCATGGACCTCGACACCACTCGCAGCAAGTCGAGCTACGACCGCATCATCGATGAGTTCTCACAGCACAAGACCAACATACTTGTGGGCACTCAGATGGTGACCAAAGGGTTAGACTTCGACGCAGTGAGCATTGTAGGCATTCTCAATGCCGACACCATGATACACTTCCCCGACTTCCGTAGTCACGAGCGAGCTTTCAACATGCTAGAACAAGTGGCTGGACGTGCCGGACGAAAGAACAAGCAAGGCAAAGTGATTATCCAGACTTTCAACCCCGATCATAGTGTTATTGAACGCGTGGTGGCTCACGACTACAAAGGGTTCTATGAGCAAGAGATTGCCGATAGACAAAAGTTTGGTTATCCACCTTTCACCAAAATAATCAACATCTATCTCAAGCACAAGCAGGACGATGTAGTGCTAGAAATGGCTGTGCGATACAGCAACTTGCTACGGAGTGTATTCGGCAACAGAGTCCTAGGCCCCGAAGCTCCTATGATATCACGAGTGCAATCATTCTACATTAGGCAAATTGTGCTCAAAATGGAGCTCTCGGCTTCCATGACTAAAGTTAAGAAGATTCTGCGCGACCTATACGAGCAACTCCTCGCCACCGATTCACGCATGCGAACAACCCGCCTCTACTTTGACGTAGACCCATCTTAAGGAGTGCACTGTCAATCAATAATGCGAGTTGACAACTCGCAATACTAAACTCTAACTCATTTCACTCTAGTGGCGTTTTTTCATTAGTTTTTTAAGGTTAGAATTAGTGTTTTGACGGGGTGTTACCGGGATTTCGGGTTTTATGGTGGTAACTGTAAATGGTGCGAGTTGACGGCTCGCAATACTGGACTCAACTTTGTTGTTCACATCACTTGAATTGAATGAATCACTTGCATCGCTTGTCTTATTTTCCTCGTCGCATGAATCACTTGCATCGGCTTCTTGCATGGCTTTAGCTATTCGTGACACCTGGGCTTGCGAGAGTCCTACAATAGCGGCTATCTCACGTGTGGAATAGCAAAGAGTGCGATAGTGGGCAATTGCATTGTTGATTTTGCTTCGTGAGTCAAAACCGTTGTCTCGCACTAGACGTCTCTCGCTTTCATTGCGCTGGAAATTGGTGAAGATAAAATGCCCTTCGTCATCGTTGACGAGTTGTGCCGCCATAACAGCATCATCGCTTAGAATGACTGGCGCCATGCGGTTTTTGTGCTGCTTGATATAATGCGACTTGTGGAAAATGGTTGAGTTGCGCCTGCTTGTAGTGTCAAGCGAAAAGACGGAATCGCAAGCATGCATTATCTCGTAAGGGTGCGACAGTTCATCAATGGTTGTGAGGTCTTTGCTCTTGCGTTTGCGTGAGTGTGCGAGTAGTAGCATTGCAGTTTCGCTGTGATTACATATGACTCTCAGCCCATTGAGAGCTCTACGCATGGAATCGGAGTCCTTTGGCTCAGTGAGCAAGCTGATGTCGTCAATAATTACCGCCTGTGGTTTTTTAACGGCAATTTCATTGGCTATAAAATCGAGTTTTTCATCGGGAGTGCAATCGTCGTTACCTGGCGCACAGGTGTCGACAAGTGGACTGACTGGATAAATGATGTTCTCGAGATTGAAATAGATAATCCGCAGACCCTTGTCTTGCAGCTCTTTAGCGATTTGCATGGCGAGGATGGACTTGCCGACGCATGGCGTACCGAAGAGGCATGCCATCTCGCCTTGCGCCCATAGTCCCTGCCATAGGTTGGTGGAGTCGAACTCGGGTTCCTGCTTGCGCACTGTGTCGCATGTGAAGATGGAAGGGAAGATGCCGCAGTATGTTTTGCGGTGTTGCTTGTCGCTTGCTCTGAGTGCATTACGAAAGATTTTAGGTTTGTTGCTCATAGTTTTTTTTTAATGTTATATCACAAAGATAGGTTAAGAGGTATTGTGTTTGTAACATTAAAAAAACGCATCAAGCTGGTGGGCTTGATGCGTTATAGTTCTTTTAATAATGTAAATTACATATTCATGCCGCCATCGACTTGGATAACCTGGCCGGTGACGTAGCTTGCCATGTCGCTGGCAAGGAATGTGGCAACGTTGGCGATGTCGTCAACTGAGCCTCCTCGGCGCAATGGAATCTTCTGCTCCCAGTCTTTGCGAACTTCCTCGGGCAATGCGGCTGTCATAGCAGTCTCGATGAAACCTGGAGCGATGGCGTTGGCGCGGATGCCTCGGCTTCCCATCTCCTGAGCGACACTCTTAGCCAGAGCGATGAGACCAGCCTTGCTAGCTGCGTAGTTGCTCTGTCCGGCATTGCCGTGAACGCCTACTACCGATGCCATGTTAATGATAGAACCGCCACGCTGACGCATCATGATGGGCACGAGTGCATGGATGAAGTTGAAAGCGCTCTTAAGGTTGACAGCGATAACAGCATCCCACTGCTGCTCGGTCATGCGCAGCATGAGACCATCTTTAGTGATACCAGCATTGTTAACCAGAATATCGATTTTGCCAAACTCTTCCTTGATTTGCTTAACCACCTCTTCGGTTTGAGTAAAGTCGGCAGCATTGCTTGCATAGCCCTTGGCTTTCACACCCATGGCTGCTATTTCCTGCTCGGTCTGCTTTCCATTCTCGTCAATCACGAGATCGGTGAAAGCTATATCAGCACCTTCGCTAGCAAACTTCAAGGCTATAGCCTTACCAATTCCACGTGCAGCACCAGTGATAAGTGCCACTTTTCCTTCTAATAACTTCATTTTTTCTTCTTTTTATTTATTATTAAGTATTGATTTCTTTGTTTTTTGCGAGTGCAAAAGTAGTCATAATTATTGAAATGAAGAAAGATGTAGGTAAAAAACCACTCCATAAAGTGTTGAGAAAGAACCATAATTCAAAAAAAAGAGAAAATAAATAATTTTTTTCAATATAGTTGCAACATTTTATACTTGTTGTTGCATCTAATGCATGAAAAACGATTAATTTTGACGTGGAATTCATGAGATCAACGTTAGTAAACACAAAAACTATAATAGATATGAAACGAATTATCATTACAATGCTGGTGGCTTTGATGGTTATCGCCACCACAGAGGCAGGACCGGTGGCAAAGGCAGAGCCTAAAAAACATCACACCGAGCAGTCGAGCAAAGAAAAAGCCGACAAGCATGCCACCGAACAAGATGAAGAAAAGGCCACAGAAACTGACCAGAACAGTAAAGATGGCGAGAAGCAAGAAGATGCAAAAAGCATTGCCGTAAGCGATAATGTCAGCATCACCAAAGACGCTGTCATTGTAAAGAACAAAGATGGCGAAACCGTGAAGATGAAAGTTGACGACCTGGGCAAATTCATCAACAACCACCTCGATGACACACTACTCAAAGACGATGGTTTAACCGTTGAGGTAGATGGTGAAAATATCGAGAAGATGGAAGTGGGCAGCGGCCCCTACAATATTGCCCAAGACGGCATGGACCTGGCGCGCGACATCAGCACAGCATTCTTTATATCAATAGTGTGGATTGTGGGCTTATCGCTCCTGTTCTACTACCTGCACCGTCGCCGCAAATACAAAACTGTGGACCGCGCTATCCAGGCCGGCTATCCACTGCCCGACGAGTTCTTTGGCAAGCGTTCGCAGCCAATGCCTCAGCAGCCCACCACTGTCTATGTGACCCAAGTGCCTCCCATGCAGCAACCCGCCAATGGCGCACAGCCTGCCGACGGCGCACAGCCAGCTGCCATGCCAAACTATGGCCATAGCAGCAACCCGTTGAACAACATCACCGACTGGACACCGTTCAAGAGCGGACTCAGGACAACGGCCATTGGACTAGGACTACTGTTCTTCTTCTGGATACTGGGAGTAACACCTCTTGCAGCACTCATGGTAATTGTGATTTTCATTGGACTGGGCAAGCTCTTCATCGCCTACCAGGAGCAGCAGAACATGAAGAACTACTGGCAGCAACAGCAATGGGCACAACAACCACCACAGCAACAGCAGAGGTCTCAACAGGCCCAGCAACCACAAGACGGAGGTCAGAATATTCCTCCCATGCCCGAAACTCCTCCAGAGTTTGACCCAAACAAGTAAGAAGTAAGTTCTAGAAGTCAAAACTCAGAATCTAAATCAAAACTTAACATTTAATATTCATCCCCGTGCTTACTAAAGTAGAAGAACTAAAGCTGATATCCCGATGCGTGCTTGCCGACGACAGGCACGCCTTCGGGCTGCTTGTCGAGGCCTATCAGCCACGACTCAGAAGATTCTTCTTGAACCTCACTCTGGGTGATGAGTATTTGAGCGATGATTTGGCTCAAGAAACGTTTATCAAGGCTTACATCGAGCTGAGAAGTTTCAGGGGCATGTCACGATTCGGCACATGGCTTTACCGTATAGCTTATAACGAGTTCTACAGCTACAAGCGCAGCCAGCATCCCACATGGGACCTTGAAGGAGTTCAAGAGCCATCGGCCAGCCCCACCGACTCGACCGAAGCGTCACTCGACGTAAAAACCGCAATGGCCGGGTTGAGTGAAATAGAGAGAACAGTAGTGACCCTTTTCTACATCGACGACATGCCGCTCAAGAAAATTGCATCAATAACAGGAATGAAAGAAACAACGCTCAGGTCGCACTTGCACCGGGCAAGAGAAAAAATGGCAAAAACACTAAAAACTGAATAATCATGAGCAAACGAGATAAGAAGGATATTGAACTTGGCAAACTGTTGAAGCAGGAAGCCTATGATGCTGAGCAAAACCAGTGGTTCACCCACCGTGTGCTTAACAAGTTGCCAATGAAGAAGGACAACACAGGCCTACGCATGGCTTGGTTCTTCTATATTGTCGCTGCACTGATGTGCATTGGCTACTGGATATGGCTTTTCTTCTTCAACGACATTACGGTAATTACCGTGCGCGACCTCATATATTTTGCAGTCGCCGGCATTGTCACGATTGCCTTGACCATGTCGCCAATCGTGGCGTTGTTTCGCAGCGAGTGATGTAAAAGAAGGAAGAGAACACCTTAACTGAAAACGAAATCCCGGCCATTTGCTCAATTGGCGGGATTTTGTTACTTTTGCACCCATAATGGACATTACACACCACACATCGCAACAAGGCTCACTGATGCTCGACATCGGTGAGGAGCACATAGATTATCTAATAGCCAGTAGCGACCAGGAATCAAAGCGAGGCGAGATAGCTCTTGACCAGAACTTGGGCGACTACCGTCAAGCACTTGAGAACGCTGTCTATGACAACACGTTCCTGCTTGATGACTATGCCCATACAACCATTGCTGTTCATGCCCATCATTTTACCCTACTGCCACAACAACTGGTGGACGACGGCCTTACCGAAAAAGTGATGAACGCTTCATTTACCAGCATGGAAGGTGACCTCCTTACCTACCCTATCGCTGGCACCGATGCCGCCATCGCATGCGATGTTCCACAAGGAGTGGTGGGATTCTTGAGACGTACATTTGTGGGAGCAAAAATCATGCACAACCTTGTGCCACTGTGCGCCTACTGCGTGAAAGCCTATGCCGAAGAAACCGCCTGCATGCATATTTCCCTCAACGAGCACTTAGCCCACATAGTGGTGATAAAGAAAGGCAAATTACAGATGGCAAACACTTTTACTTACCGCGCTCTGGAAGACGTGGCTTATTATGCCCTCAACATGTGGAAGACCTGCAAACTTGAAAATAAACGCGACAAAGTGATGCTCACTGGCGACAACACCCTGCGCTCGACTCTTGCCGAGCAGTTGCGTGAGTGGATATCATTTGTCATGCCCGAGGTGTTGCCTGCCCAGGCCCTACAACTTGGCCGAGACGCCCTCTCCATTCCATTCAACCTGATAACTATAGCACTACTATGAGAATAATTAGTGGAAAATATGGCCGTCGCAGGTTTGATGTGCCCAAAAATATCACAGCCCGCCCCACCACCGACATGGCTCGCGAGAACCTGTTCAACGTGCTCAACAACATTGTGGACTATGAATCAACCACCGCCCTTGACCTCTTCTCGGGAACGGGAGCTATAAGCTTTGAACTCCTGTCTAGAGGATGCCCAAGCGTGACCAGTGTGGAAAAAGCTTCAACACAGTACAACTTCATACGTAAAGTAAAGGAACAACTAAAAGAAAACAATTTAATACAGATTAAGGGAGATGTTTTCAAGTTCATAGGCTCCTGTACCCGAAAATTTGACCTCATATTTGCCGACCCCCCTTATGACCTTCCACTGTTGCCCCAACTTCCAGAGCTAATCATCAACAGTGCAATGATAAAGCCCGGCACCCTGATTGTCGTTGAGCATTCACGTGCCAACGACTTCAGCCATCTGCCGCAGTTCACACAGCAACGAGTGTACGGTAAGGTACACTTCTCCTTTTTTGAAATAGACTGAATAAATTAACGTCAATCTTCGTCTTCCTCCTCAAGAAGCTCGGGATTGAGCATGTCGTCGTCACCCTGCTGGAAAAGAATGTGTTTTTGAATGGCTTCGGGATCAAGCTCCGACTCTAATTGCATGGCGCGATAGCGAGGACGAAGAACGAGAACTTCTACAAGGTAGGCCATCACGAAGAACACTCCCACAAGAATCCACAAGGCAATGTACATGTGCCCCACTTGCGATAGTGTGGCACCACCAACCTGCATTTGAACATAGGCAGTAGAAGCCCAATATCCAGGAATCATCCTGCTGGCGACGTCCCAGTAGGGAGCCATTTGAGAGTGAGGCCACGATATACCCGTGAGGAACACAAAGATAAGTGATGTGAATGCCAATAGTAAGAACACGCCCTCGCGGTTGTTGACAAAGACTCTAATGACCTGCCCCATGAAAGACGATGCAAGCAAGAAGGGGAACATGAGAAGCACCAGTTGAATGAAACTGCCGTTCATGGGAAACTTGAAAATAATGGGCACGACGTGCAAAGCGAAAATCGCAGGGAAGAGGTAGTAAACAAGATGCACCATTGCTTTGCCAATGAGCATGGCACCCGGTGTGGCATTCACTTCGTCGAGACGGTCAAATCCCTTATTGCGGCGTCGACGTCCCATGCTTCCTGCATGTAGCATAGCAATTCCCATAATCATGCCTTGCTGCAGAACATAGACCAGGATGAACGGCAACACAGCCGAAGCGATTCCCATAGCTGTGTTACCAAGTGGCACCTGCCTGCTTTCGACAAGACCACCATCGAGACTAATGAGGCCCTTAGCCTTCTCGCTCTGTAGCTTGCCACTTATTTCCATCTGGACGTTGGTCAATGCTGTGAGCATGGCTTTGTAGCGCATCATCACGCCCATGTCGCAATATAGCGACACATGGCCTTGACCTCCATTTCTCACTGTATTCTCAAAACCAGCCGGGAAATAGACAATGCCATAGCATTGCTTGCGAGCCATGAGGTCTCGCGCCTGCTCCATGTCGTTGGCATATTCCTTGACCCACACATCGGGGCTCGCATCAAGGTCACGAGCGAACTCGCGACTCAGAGACGAGCGGTCATCATCAACCACAACCACTGCCTCATCGCGCACAACCTCGGGATTGTAGATTAGAGAGTAGAGAGGCGGATAAACAATCGCCAAGACAACAAAGAAGATGATAACAGCCTCGTCGCGGAAGATGAGCTTGACCTCCTGCTTCATCGACATGACAATGCTGTGCAGCCACCCTATGATATGTTTTCTTGCACTCATGATAATCCTTAAGGTATATAGAACGGTTCAAGACAGTTTTTCCTTAGCTTCCAGAGCATGGTGAAAGGAAGCAGGCAATAGACGATAAGAATCACATAGTACATGCGAGAATAGGATATATCAATACCATTCAACGCTTGATCGATACTTATCAAAAAATAGTACTTGATGGGCATGAGATAGCCCAAGGGAGAGACCCAAGAATACATGGCCTCCTCGGGCAGCGAGAATCCACAGAATGAGAACGAGAGCATACCCAGCAAGGTACAGATTGTAGAAGCATATCGGAAATTAGGCACCAAACTACAAATGAAGAGAGCAAATCCCTGACAAGCCACTATCATCAATGCCATGGCAGCAATCATGTTCCATGGGTTGCAGTTGAGCGGAAAACCATACTTTACATACATCATGTATTGAATCCACAACCCCACGCACAAGAAAATGAATGTGTGGGGAAAGAGCTTAGTAAACGTTGCAAGAACTATCGAGTTGTCGGCAGTACGCAACCAGTTGCGGCTGGTTCCGGCATGCCACTCCATACCAATGCTGAACACTGTGATGAGCATCACAATGAGCGCCAACAGGCACGGCACAAACGAGCTGCTGAGATAATAGTTATAACTGAGCCAAGGATTCTTCAACGGATGAACATGCGTGACCACGGGCTGCAATGTTGCCGACACCATCTCGTCGGGCATGCCCAAAGTGGAGAGGACATTTTTCACTATTCCTCCGTTGGCAAGCACGCTCAAGGTCTTGAACCCCTTGAACTGCATTGATGCAGGTGCATAGTAAGAATAATTGATATAGTAGCTGAGTGTGGGCTTTTTGTTTCCCAAAGCTTTGGTAGAGAAATCGCTAGGGATAAAGAAGAAACCATAAATTTCCCCGCTTTGAACCGCATCGATAGCTTCTTGATAGGAGCCATAGGTCTTCTTGATGCTCACTTGGGGGAAAGCGCTCAAGTTGCGTGTGAGCTTGCGAGAGAGGTCGCTTTTGTCAAGATCAACAAGTCCTACTGGAGTGCGCATGACAACGCCGTCCTTCATCAGGTCGAAGAAGAACCACGCGCTCAGCAGCGGCACAATGACCATCATACAGATGTAGATGGGCCGGCGCGCCATCTGCTTCCAGCCACGTATTATCGAGTTGACAATTATTCGAAGCAAAACAAGTTTAAGTGTTAAGGGTTAAATGTTAAGGGTTAAATGTTAAGTGTTAAGGGTTAAGTGTTAAGTGTTAAGTTGATAATTTTTTTTGTTTCATTGAATTGATTATAGATTTTAATATCTTTATTAACTCAATGCAGTCATTGTTAAGTGATTCATATTGTTCGGAAGAGATGAAATCTGATCTCCATAATAGATCCAACCAATATTCTGTTTCATTTGCTTCTTTAAGTGCGATTGTTAGTTTATGAATAAAGTCACTATCGCTTTCTGAACATTCTGATTCAGCAATATTAGCACCTATTGAAGTTCAACAACGCAAAACTTGTTTCCCTATATCATAGGCTTTGTTATCTATAAGGATGCGATATAGCCCTATTATTCTTAGAGAAAAATCTCTTGACTTTATTCGCTTTGCATCCATAACAATAATGTATGTAGAGAGAAAATCACTTTACACTTAAAACTTAACTCTTAAAACTTATTTGAGTATTACCGACATTCCCGGCCTGAAGTTTTCAATCTTATCTACTGGCCGCGCTTTTACCTCAAAGGTCTTGCTGTCGTAGTCGCCATAGGCCTTAGTAGCACCCCATGTGGCATAACTGCCCATATCGTGAACATAGAATATTTTCATAGTGGTCTCCTTGTTCTTGAGTGCGGGAATCATAACTTTCACCTCACTTCCCATGGCAAGATCGTTGAGTTTTTCCTCACGAACGCTGAAAGACACCCACATATCGTCGAGCAGAGAGATGGTCATGATGGGAGAACCCATGATGACAAGCTCACCAAGGTGAGGATAGATGCTCTCAATTTCGCCATCACAAGGAGCAATGAGATACTCGTCTTCGAGCAGAGCCTCCACCTCACGCACTGTGGCTTGAGCCACATTCTCCATGCCTTTAGAGGCAGCCTTGTCCTCGGCCTGAGCGCCGTTGCGTGCCATCTCCAGTTGAGCCTCGGCTGCTTCCATTGCCGCATTGGCTGTACTCACTGTGGCAGTGGCAGCATCCAAAGCCGCTTTGGCCTCGTCGCGTTTCTGTTCACTGACCACCCCTTCATTGAAGAGATTGTTGAGTCGCTCATAGGTCTTGCGGCAAATTTCCTCGGCAGCGAGAGCCTGCTGCTTAGCCGACCTGGCCTGGTCCACCATTTTTTGAGCCGAAGTAACAATCTCATATCTTGTACCGCGCTCAACCTTCTGATTCTGGCTCGAGGCGACGTTCTTCATCTCCTTGGCCTTAGAGAGAGTGGCATCGGTGGTGGAAGAGTAAATCTTTGCCAATCGTTGACCCTTGCGAACAAACTGTCCTTCCTTGACATATAGTTCCACCAGTCGTCCTGCAAGCTTACCGCTGATGCGCACCACCTCGCAATCGGCCTGTCCCTGGATTGTGGTGTCGGCAGGTTTGAGATGTATTATTCCCCAAATTGCCATTCCTGCAACTGTGGCCACGAGAATGAGCATGGCTCCGATGAGAGCCAGACGCTTTTTCTGCCTTATTTTCAGCCGCTTGGCTTTCTCTTCTTCTTTGGTTGAGGGCTTGGTCCAAGTGGGTTTTACCTCATTCGCATCATTGCTCTCTTGATGCTCGACAATAGCCGCTTGCTCGTCCTGCTCCTGAATGGGCTGAATCATGTCGGCCTGTTTTTTGAACTCATTGTCTTGCAACTTTTTATTTTTTTCTTCTTTCATGACTTAAATGATGTATTAAATCAATATTTCAAATTTCCGGTGACCTTAGAGAGATAAACGTCGCACATCATCACCTCGATTTCGGCATCAATCTTCTCGCTGTGAGCCATGAGCCATGCAGTTTGAGCCGTTAGTACGTCGTCGCTTGTAGCCATACCCTCACGGAATCCCAGCTGTGCCACTCGCAGGTTCTCGTCGGCCTTAACAAGATTGGCCTTTGTCATCTCGTAGGTTTTGCAAGCCTCTTGATACTTGAAATTGGCTTGAGTGACCTGCAGTTCTATCATCTCCTTGGCCTGCTCCAGCTCAAGGTGCTTGATTTTGGCATCAACGAGGGCTGCCTTGTACTTGTTGTTAAGTCCACCCCAATGCCATAGCGGTATCTTGACTACTGCCCCGATGGCGTAGTTGAAACCGAACTCATTCTTGAAGCCGTTGTAGACATGAGGGTTAGATGTAAACACACTACCCACTGCGGCAATAGTGGGAAGCATCTCGCTTCGAGCCACTTTGGCCTTCTCGTCATAGACTTTCACACCAAGTTCAAGAGCGCCAAAATCGCTGCGGCGGTCATAGACCTGGCTCATGTCAACCTCTTTGGGATGCAAGGCCACGTCAAGGTCGGCACGGTTCTCGTCGACGAGAATCATGGGCTCGTTGAGAGGTTCACCACACAGTTGCGCCAGTGCCATGCGCGAGAGCACCAGTCCATTCTTGACCTTGGTAAGCGCGATATTAGCCTCATTGACTTTGACATCGACGCTGAGCAGAGTGGATTGTGTGGTGATTCCTTGTTGCAGCATCTTCTTGACATCGTTGTCAAGATTGGTCACAAGTTCCAAATAACTTTCGGCAAGACGTTCTTTGGCCTTGAGCGACACCACCAGCCAGTAGGCCTGGTCCACGTCGCATATTACATCCTCGGCCTTGCGGTCATGAAGCTTATGGGCGATTTCCTCGGCATACTTGGTAATTTGGTTAAGCGCTTTGATTTTACCGCCCATGTAAATGGGTTGAGTCACCAAGATTCCTGCTGCAAAGATGTTGTGGGTGTCGAATGTCAAGGCATCCTTGACTTTTTGAGTTGCTGCCGACACATATTTTCCGTCGACCGAGATGCCAATGCCTTGCGCAGCATCGATAACAAAGTCATAGTTTCCTGTAGCAGGATTGAAAAACTGTGTGGGGGTAATATTATCGATGTCGATTAGTGAGACGTTACGTCCCATGTGAAGATAGGTTCCTACAAAGTCAATTGAGGGCTTATAAGCTGCCTCAGCTTGCTTGCGCTGGTATCCAGCCTGCTCAATCTTGAGCTGCTCAACCTCCATCTGCTTGTTGTTGCGCAACGCCATGTTGCGGCACGAATCAAGCGATACTTGTGCGGTGGCCGAGACCCCCAGCAAGGCCACAAAGAATGATGCAAATATTTTTCTCATTATGGACAAATTCAATTAAATAATGTGCAAAAATAACTCTTTTTATCCTAATATGGTCCTTTATGCAGCATTTTTTTACATTCACGCCATTTCAGAACACTATTACTTTCATTATGGACAATCTGTTTCAGTGAAAATCCTTAACTGGCTCCACTGTATAGCCACGGTCTCGCAGCAGTTGAATGAGCCCCTCTGGGCCAAGGAGATGAGCGGCACCAACAGCTATCAACACGCTCTGCACAGGGAGTGTCATCTCAATTTTTTCCATCCAGTTGCGATTGCGCTTATAGCTTATCGTTTCCATCTCCTCCTCACTCATCCCCATCTCGGGGTCGAAGATGATGCGCTCTATGGCCGCGATGTCTTGAGCGTGATAGGCGTCACACAGTTGCTTTCCATATTGCTCGATGGTGTTGTCCTTTCGGCAGAAATCGACCAAGTCTTGTGCCTGCTTAGTCAAAGGAGTGCCGAAGAGTGCTTTAATTTGATCGTCCACGCTCTCGAGTCCATCAACATGCTTACCGAGCTGAATGCCCCTATTCTGTATTGCCATATCTAGGGAGTTAGCAAGATCCTGAGCCTTAGGAAAATACTTCTGCATTTGCATGACATAGAGATGTTCATAAACAACGGCAGGCTTGAGCATCTTAAGATTTTCAAGACCAATGATTCCCATCATGTAGGCTCTAACCACCGAATCAACGATATTGTACTCTTCTTTAGTGAGGAGCTTGTCGATAGTGCTGTCGGCTGGTGCCACCACGTCTTTCATTATTTTACCCATTGCCGCCTTGTCCAGGATGTTCTCGCTGTAAATCTCTCCATAGATGGCATCTACACTCTCGATTGCTTCGTTGAGCCCCGGCACGCTGTCAATATACTCCCCTGTCTCAAGGTGAATGGTTCCAAACAGGAACGAGGGTTTGTAACAATCTTTGCCACTAACCTTCCACAGCAACTGAGCATTTATCTGCATTACGGTAAATGCTAAAACAAGTGTAATTAATAGCTTTTTCATAAGTAAAAAACTTAATATTAGAAGTGATTAATTCCTATCTATTAGAGCACAAAAATAGCTATTTTTGAGTAAAACCACAAAAAATAAGGACTAGTTCAGGCAAAATTACCCAAACATAGGGATTGCTCACTCCCGCCAGCGGCCGTAATTTTGCAATGTGAAATTTTTAAAGTGAATTAGTTATTAGTTGAAACACTCACATGCATGAAGAAATAAAATAGTTAAGTAAACAATAAAATCCCCGCACGATGTGAATCGCAGCGGGGCATTTTTTTGCTTTTATCCGTCGTGCTAGCATTGTTGTTGCCGTGCAGGAAAGCGGGCGCCGTCTAGTCCAGCTCCAGCGAGCGTGGGGTCCAGTTCTCGGGGTCGTCGTGCCACAGGTCGAAAGTGGCAACATCATCTTCCTTGATTCGGCCGCTTGAGATGGCAGCCTGCATCATAGCCTTGTAGTTGGTGAGAGTTATCAACTGCAGACCTTCCTCCCTGAACGAGTCGAGCGCCTGCTGGAACTCGTAGGTGAACATAGCCACCATTCCCAGGACGTCGCCACCTGCCAGCTGCATCTCGTGCAGCGCCTTGATGGCATTGTGTCCTGTAGAGACAAGGTCCTCGATGAGCACCACCTTCTTGCCAGGCTTGAAATTTCCCTCAATCACATTTTCCAGCCCATGATCCTTGGGCACGTTGCGAACGTAGACAAACGGCAGCCCCAGAGTGTCGGCAACCAGCGCGCCCATTGCAATGGACCCCATGGCAACGCTTGCCACCACTTCCACATCGGGGAAATTCTCCAGAATCATTCTAGAAAGCTCCACCTTGACAAAACGTCTCACATCGGGATAGGACAGAGTGATTTTGTTGTCGTTATAGAGGGGCGCATTCCATCCGTTGCCCCACAAGAAAGGGATGTCGGGCTGCAGCATGATAGCGTTTATCTTCAGCAATTTCTCGGCAAGAGTCAAGTCTAAGCGTTCCATTTTCTCGTTGTGTGTAGAAGTTAAAAATAATGTCTGTTGTGGAATTAATGTGCAAATTTCGTCAAAATTCTTGAGGTCTGCAAGCTTTTCATTCAAGATTTAGAAACCGACAAGGTAAATATCACTTGTTCAGGTAGCGAGGTCCCTGCCATAAGATTGTGCCCTAGTTTGAGCCATACTTGTGCTCCCCCAGGGGCAAGCCCTGCAATCACCCATGTGTTCTACTCACTGATGCATTCATCATGCCCGGCTATGTCAATGAGGCCACTGAACCAGAAGAACTATGGGCATAGGGGCCATTTGAATAGGGTATTATTTCTATCATTAAAAAAGGGGATTAATTGGTGTGAATTGTTTTTTTTAATACATTTGCAACCTAATTGTAAAACTTATTCCTATTAACCTAAATTATTAAATTCAAAAAAATGAAAAAAAATTACCTTTTGACTGCCGCAGCGGCATTATTTGCCCTCGGCTTGCAAGCCCAGACAACCTTCACGTCGGGTCAAATCACCTACACTGTGACAGGTGAAAACACTGTTGAATGTAGCGGTGTGGACAACGCAGCTACCAGTATTGAAATTCCCCCAACCGTTGAGAACGATGGTGTAACCTATGATGTTAAAGCCATTGGCGAAGGCGCATTCAAGTGGAGCAATCTCACCTCAGTTGTAATTCCTGGTTCGGTTGAAACAATCAAAGCTCAGGCATTCTATTACAGCGACCTAACGAGTGCGACCTTTGGCGACGGAGTGAAGTACATAGGCGACTATGCCTTCTCTAGCCTGGGCCTCACCAGCCTCACCCTTCCTAACAGCGTGGAGTGGATTGGCAATAGCGCATTTTACAACCAACACAACTCAAGCTACCAACCTTGCTTAACTCAGGTAGACCTGGGCAATGGCGTTAAACACATTGGCAATGCAGCATTTTACAAACTGGCAGCCACCAGCATAGAAATCCCAGCATCGACCGAGGAAATTGGTTCTACATGCTTCCTTAACAGCAAACTCGAGACAGTAACTCTCAACGAGGGCCTGAAGAAAATAGGCGATGGAGCATTCAACAACTGTACTGCCCTTAGCAGCATCACTTTGCCATCTACACTTGAGGAAATTGGCATGGAGGCTTTCCTTAACGACAAGGCTCTCACCGCCATAAACATCCCCGCTGGTGTGACAAGCATAGGTGAGAGTGCAATAGCCAACACAGCTGTGAGCACAATCACCCTAGACCCTGCCAACACCTCATTCGTCATGGACAACGGCGTGCTCTACACAACCGACAAAACTTTGCTTCAAATGGCACCGATGACTGGCGTTAGCACCCATGAGGTAGATGAAAACTGCTTGGGCATCGTGGGCGGCGCTTTCTGGGGTAGCGAGCTGCAAAGCATCACACTTAACAAGAAACTGACTGCACTGGGTTATGCTTGCTTCGAGAGCAGTCTCTTGAGCGAAATCAATCTTGATGGTCCCGAGAATATCAACTTTATAGACGAGCAGGTGTTTGCCGACACTCGCCTCACCGAGGTTGTTCTTCCATCCAGCCCATATTACCTGAATGATGGCGAATTTGCAAGCTGCACATCGTTGACATCACTCACTATACCCGAGGGCATCACCGAGATTTATCCTCACGCCCTAAACAACTGTACCGGTTTGCAGACAATAACCTGTCTTAGCGCAGTGCCTCCCACCATCATGGATTACTATGAGGATTATGACATGCCATTCTACAATAGCAACGAAAACGCTATTCTCTATGTTCCCAAGGGCAGCAAAAGTGCTTATCAGGCTACCGAATGGAGTTACTACAATATTGTTGAGCAGGCTATGCCACTTGAAGTTGTTTCAACCAACCCCATGACTGGCGACAACGCCGCACAGTATCAAACCTTCTCGTTTGAAGTTACCTTCAATCAGCCAGTGACTATCGCACAGAACAATCCCGATGTAAAAATCTACGTTGGCGAAATTGGTAGCAGCGAGACCCTCAGCCCACTTGACAGTTGGTACGCTACCATGAACAACGAGACCACACTGCACGTTTGGGGCAGCGATTATGACGGCTACGTTGACTATTTCACAAGTGATATCAACAAAACCTACTATGTGGTTATCCCCGCTGGTGTAGTGACTTGTGAAGCCGGTTCAAACGAGGAAATCATTATCATTCTCAACCCTGGCAACACCGCGATTGAGACACTGAGCAATGACGGCAATGCCACCATCGAAGCCATCTACAACATCAATGGTCAGCAAATGCGTGAGATGCAAAAGGGCATCAACATCGTTCGTTACAACGACGGCACCGTAAAGAAGATTATGAAATAATCAACAACCAAACTTAACAAAACAACCCTGGGCAATAAGTCCAGGGTTGTGTTTTAATATAATCTTGAATAAAAAAGGTCAAGAATAAATGCTTAACATAATACTACATTATTGCTTTGTGATTATCTTCCTGAACAGGAACATTTCATCATCGTCGTTCCAGTTTTCTTCAATGTCGTCGGGCACTGCAGGGCCTCGTTGATACTTGTTCCAGAATTCAACGATGTGAAAACCCAGTCGGTTCACATAGAAGTGTATGTTGCGTTTTTCGAAATAAGGTGTCATGGTTTCCCACACACTGATTTCGGGGTGAATGATTTCAACTGCCTTCCAAGCCGCCTGGCCAAGCCCCTTGCTATGGGCATCAGGCTTGATAAACAATATTTCCAATTCACCCTTTGCGTTCTGCCTGTCAATTTTAAGAATCATGCCGCCAACGACCTCTTTATTATGCATTATCCGGTAAGCCTCGGCCTGATTGTCATCCAAGCAGCGTTCTATTGTCTTCCGTGAGATAACCTCTTCGCCCTCTTCCATGCGGTCATCGCGCATTCCAAACTCTTCTTGGGCACCATATTTGAATGCTTGCTGATTATCTATTATAAACTGCTCACGGTCGTCAGCCGTCAAAGGCACAAGCTTAATGTCCATAAGTGTTGTTTTTCATGTTTATTTTGTAATCCATAATCCTAAAGCCACGGCAAGGACACCTAATATCACACTTGTGGCGATATATCCAATGAAACTCATGTAGCACCCATTCTGCAAAAGCAACAATGCCTCTTTTGAGAATGTAGAGAATGTGGTGAAGCCTCCACACAGACCCACTGTCAGGAACAGCGCCAGATTATGTGAGATATTACCATTCCTGCTTATAAGCCCTCCGAGAATTCCAATCAACAGGCAACCGAGCAGGTTGACAACAAGAGTCCCCCAGGGAAAACCGTTACCAGTTTGCTTCATCAACTGTGAAATCAGATAGCGCAGTACACTGCCAATGAATCCACCAGCTCCTATGTATAGAATCTCTTTTACCATGATGATGCAAAGGTACAAATAAAACTCATATCACAAATTATCACGCATGAAATCTTTACAGTTACAGCTGTTCAGAACAGCCGAGGTTAATGCAATCTCCACCTTGCCATCGGTGTTGATAGCGAATTCGGGGATTGCTGATGAGAACAAGAGCTGCGGTATTTGAGTTGAGAGTGTAATAACCATATCATTCCATTTTACCATAAAAGCATAGAACCGAGCGAAGCGAGATTTCTATGTGGCAAAATTAATTTGTGTTTGTTACTTGACAAAAGACACTTTTTTGTATATTTGCAACTACAAACCTAAAGCATAATAATTATGAAAAAGTATTTACTCACAATCTTATTATTTCTTGTATTATCCTCATGCTTTTCTTTAAATGCCCAGGATAAAGATTCCACTAAAGTATTTTTTCATGAAATAACATGGGCAAAGGCTGAAGATGGAGAGTCTGTTTATCTTAAAGATGGTAAACCATACACTGGCTGGGCTTGGTCAAGTGACGGGAAAACAATGTTAGCTATCTTTGACAAGGGAGATGTAAGAGAAGGAATTGTTTTTCACAATAATGGTCAACCTGCAGCAATTACAAAATATCGTGCAGGCAGACGTATTAAGTCATATTATGACCCACAAGGAAACAAACTTGATGATATTTATTCAGTATATCAATACATCCCTGAAACTAAATTTGACCTTTTTAAAGCAGAAGTAAATTATACAGATGAAGTGATTAAAACAATTAAATATATATACTATAAATGTGAATGAGTTAAAGTAGTACAATTTGAAGATATAAAAGAACTCACGGATCCCGATTAGGGTTACCGTGAGTTTCTATGCGGCATAGTAGGAAACATCGAGCGAAGCGAGCCGCGCCCAAAAAGCGAGGACACCGATCAAGTCATTGTTCGATGTCCTCTCCGTGTTTAGTTATCTTCTTCCCAATCCTCACAGCTACTCTGCTCGCTCACGTCTTCATCGTGCTTTTCGCTATACCATAGGTGCCATCCACAGGCACAGGCAAATTTGCAGAAGTAGCAAGTTCTCTCTGTCGGTCTTATTGTTGCCTCCTTTCCTTGTTTCGTGTCGTGAGTTCAAGAAGGCAGTAGCTGCCCATCATTGCCAGTTCTCGGTACTGGTCACACTGCGCGCAGATGACAAAAATTATTTACTTCCCAGCAAGATATTGTAGACGAGAGTGACATCGGCTGCAGTAATGTTTCCATCGCTGTTTTGGTCGCCGTTGACAATAGCACTGTTGTCATTGTTGAGTAGCCAGTTGTAGAGGGCTGTCACGTCGGCTGCTGTCACATTGCCGTCACCGTTGACGTCGCCGGCAACAGGCACATTATCACCTTCTACAAAAACTTCATTAACATTAAAGATACTAGTCGATAACGCTGCTGAAGCTGAACTTAAAAAATCCTGTCCGTCACCAATATACTCATAAAGATAATAATACCTACCATCACCGGTATGATAATAGCGGATAAAGAAACCGCCAGCTGCTCTCTCCACAACGTGGCAAATGTATGAACTGTTTATGTCAGAAGTAACAAATTGGTCCTCCTCAAAATATCCGTGGGCTGCTCTGTTATAAATCACGATCTTGTCCGACGAGGCTTGCACAAAGC
>JAFSPZ010000016.1 GCA_017451225.1 Muribaculaceae bacterium
AGAAGCCAATAAAATAAAAAAGTCTATGCGTAATTTCAATGTTAGAGTTGTGGGTGCTCAAGAAACATTGTTAGCCGATGGCTTGAATATTAGAGCCGAAGAACTTCTTGACATTCTAAATGAAAGGTTAGAGCAATATAATAGCAATGCGTAGCATTTAAAATCAAGAATAATAAATATACAACTAATTAATTCACAATAATTTCACTAAACTAAACTTAACTATGAACATTCTCATTTTACAAGGCTCGCCACGAGCTAATGGTAGCACTGCCTGGATGGCCGAGGAGTGCAAAAAGGCTGCTGAAGCAGCAGGTCACAACGTAATACTTGTAAATGTTGCTCGCAAGAAGATAGCAGGCTGCCTCGCTTGTGAGTATTGCCACACCAAAGGCAACGGCGCTTGCATCCAGCAGGATGATATGCAGGAGCTCTATCCATTGATGAACGAGGCCGAAGTTCTGGTTCTCGCAGCACCCATCTACTATTTTACATTGTGCGCACAGATTCAGGCTCCAATTCAGCGCATGTACTGCGTGAACAACCCCGCCAGAGTCAAGAAAATGGCTCTACTCATGTCAAGCTATTCGCCAGGCGTTTATGACGGTGCAACAGCCGAGTATCGCGACATCTGCAACTACTGGAGTGCTGAGGATTGTGGCATCGTAACTGCCAAAAACGATGAGCAGAAGACCGACGAAATCAAACAGAAGATTATTGACCTTGTTGCCAATATATAATTCATGACAGTACAAGAATTTCGAGATTTCATGGCCACTGGCGAACCCATCGATGGCGGTTCGCCAGTGCATGCCGTGTTTCACAAGTTCTCACAGGAGGCACTGAAAATCACTGCTGAGATTAATGGCCGATATCACACGCCTGAGGAACTGCATGAGTTGCTTGAGCAACTCTTTGGCCGCGAAGTGCCCAATACCGTGGGCCTATTCCCGCCATTCCACACCGACTGCGGTAAGAACACCATTCTGGGCGAACGAGTGTTTATCAACATGGGCTGCAAGTTTCAGGACCAAGGAGGCATCACGATTGATGAAGGTGCACTTATAGGCCACAACGTGGTGCTTGCTACATTAAATCATTATCTTGACCCAGAGAAGCGTGGAGGCATGACCCATGCTCCCATACACATTGGCAAGAATGTGTGGATTGGCGCCAATGCCACTGTGCTCGCTGGTGTGACAATAGGCGATGGAGCGGTGGTTGCAGCTGGCGCAGTTGTAACTAAAGATGTTGAACCAAACACTATTGTGGGCGGAATCCCTGCCAAAGTCATCAAAAAGATAGAACTATGAACATCGAGGATTTTCGTGAATACTGCCTCTCATTGCCTGATGTGACCGAGGCAACTCCTTTCGAAAAATTCTCGAGAGGCAGATACACGATTCTTGTGTTCTATGTAAATGGACACATGTTCTGCTACTTCAACATTGATGATTTCAGATTTATAACCATAAAGTGCGACCCAGAGCAGATGGCGGAGCTAAAAGAGCGTTATCAAGCCATTGGTGAGCCGTTCAACGGCGACAAGCGCTATTGGATTAGCATAGAAGTGAATAGTGACGTCAACGACGACACATTAAGAACGCTGGTGCTCCAATCCTATGAACTAGTAAAGGACAAGTATTCTAAGAATAAATAGTTTTTTGCTATGGAAGTGACTAATTTGTTGTGTTTCAAGGAGAGGAACGAACTGCGGCAGTGGCTCATGGACAACCATACCATTGAGCGAGAGTGCTGGGTGGTATCTTACCGCAAAAAGCAGCCTGAATGGGACGCGCTGCTCTATCTCGACATTGTGGAAGAGGCGTTATGCTTTGGATGGATTGACTCCACATGCAAGAAACTTCCCGACGGGCGATTAGTCCAAAGGCTTTCACCACGTCGCAAGCGCAGCCACTGGACCGAGCTCAACAAACAACGCTGTTGCGACCTCAAGCGCCGTGGCCTCATGACTCCCGCAGGCCTTGCCGCCATGGAAAATAATTATTAGTAATACTTTTAACGCTATGCAGATAATACTCGCTTCGGCTAAAATAATGCACGACAAGTTGAAGTCGATGCCCAATGTTGACATGACCACGCCTCGGTTTCAAGACGAGGCTACGGCTTTCGCTCGCGACATGGCGTCTTATCCAATCGAGACGATTGCCGAGATGCTGGGTTGCAGCCAGGCCATAGCCACACGGAACAAACTGCGCTTTATGCACCACCTTGAGGATGCTGCCACTATGCCAGCCATCCTTGCCTATCATGGACAAGCCTATAAGCACCTGAAGGCCGAGACGCTCACCACTGAACAGCTCAATTTCTCGCAGCAGCACTTGTGGATAATGTCGTTCCTCTATGGCATGCTCAGGCCTCTTGACGGCATCCTTCCCTACCGCATGGAAGGTAACATAGAGTTGCCAAGTGGCGAGGGCAAGAATATGTTTGGATTCTGGAAATCACGCCTAACAGATGTACTTATCAACTCAATAAAAGCCGATGACGGCGTGCTCATCCACCTCGCTACTGAGGAATTTCAGCACCTTCTCGACTGGCAACGCGTGATTAATGAGGTGCGCATTGTGCAACCCCTTTTCTACGTAAAGAAAGGCAATGCCCTGAAAATGCAAGCAGTGTGGGCAAAGACGTGCCGAGGAGCAATGACAAGATTCATCATTGAAAATCGCATTAATGACCCATTGCTCTTGCAGGGGTTAAGCTACGAGGGATTTTATTTCGACCCAAATCTTGGCGACGAAAACCATCCACACTTTGTGAAGCAGTAAACCAAGGATACAATCCCGACTATGCGTGTGTAGATTTCTTTTGTATTTACTATTTCAAAGGCGCTCATTTATTAGTCTTCAATATATTTTTCAATAATATTATTCGATTTTGAATAAAAATTGTACCTTTGTGTTTAATAGTCAAATATTAATACCTTTATTGATATGAAAAAGATAGTCTTTTTGGTTGTTTTAGTGCTAGCCGGCATGCAGGTTGGTGCGCAAAACTTGGCGCACTACAAAAGCATTATAAAAGAGTTGAGTTCCTCAAAATATCAAGGACGTGGTTATGCCAAGGATGGTGCTAATAAGGCAGGTAAATTCTTGCAGAAAGAGTATGAAAAAGCTGGTGTTGACGAGGTTATTATCCAACCTTTTAAATTGGACATAAACACCTTCGGCGGCAAGATGGAAATGAGTGCCGACGGCAAGAAGCTCAGGCCTGGCATTGATTTCTCAATGCGAGAATATTCACCTGGCGTACACGGAAAGTTCCCCGTCTATCATGTTGACACCCTGAATTTTAATCCCGAGCGCATATTTGCCGACTTAGCAAAGCCCGAGTATGCCAACTGCCTTGTCGCTTGCGAATTCTGGTTTACCTATCGTCATAGAGATGTATTCTCTCGCCTTCAGAAAAATGGAGAATGCACTAATGCCGGGCTCATCTACACATGGGCATCACCCATCAAGTTTTTCAAGGCCTATGGTGACCACATAGTGGATAAACCAATCATTTGGGTGACACCCGAAGCAATTGAAGGTGTGAAGAACGTCAGCGTTAATGTTGACAATAAGTTCTTAAAGGACTATGAGTGCTTCAACGTAATTGCCAAAGTTGCTGGGCAACGTCACGATAGTTGCTACGTTTTCACGGCACATTACGACCATATTGGCAATCTAGGCAAAAACGTGTTTTATGCTGGAGCCAACGACAATGCTTCAGGCACAGCGACTGTTGTGACACTGGCAGAATACTACGCAAAGAATCGCCCACCATATGACATGTACTTCCTGGCTTTTTCGGGCGAGGATGCCAATCTGCGTGGTTCCAGTTGGTACGTGGAGCACCCCATCGTACCTCTCGAGCAAATAAAGTATCTTTTCAATATTGATATGATTGGCGACAACAATCCTGTTCAGTATTGCGAGGTGAGCGATGAAGGCATGCGTGGGTTCTCGCTCTTTGAGCAGATAAACAATAGCAAGCACTATTTCAATGCGTTAAATCGTGGCGAACTGGCTGCAAACAGCGACCATTACCCATTTGCCACTCGCCACGTTCCCTGCATCTTCCTAGAGAATGAGAAAGGCGATGCATTCCAATACTACCACACCATTTTCGACACCTATGAGACTGTTCGCTTCGACAGCTATGAGCCTATTTTCAATATGGTTCGCGACTTTATCGAACAGTATAAGTAGTGATGAAAATGTTGCTTTTAAAAATATTATTTCTAATATATATTAGTTCGGAGATCGTTTTTTATAAAAAAATTACTGAATTCGCTAAAAACACGAATTTATAGGTATATTTCCATATTAATCACCAATATTTAAGTTAAACGTTTGGCTATATGATAGACTTCAATTCTTATATCGATGGTCTTGACCTATCAGGCCTGCAAAAGTATTTTATTAATAATGGACGAGTGACAAAATACTCTAAAGGCGATTATTTCGTCAAAGCAGGTGAAAAGTCTCATTATATTGCTTATGTTGATTGTGGATATTTCAATTACAAAGTGCATAATTTCCCTGAAGGAAAAGACTATATTACAGGTTTTGCATTTAAGGGTGAATTCGTGGGTGATTACCCTAATTGTCTTTATGGTATGACATCAGAAGTAGCAATTGTTGCAGGAACTTCCTGTAATGTCTTTCAATTAACAGGTGAAGATTTATGTAAACTATTAGATTCAGATGGCATGAAAGGCCTCAAACAAACCATATCCGATCATCTCTTTTCGCAGATCTATACACAATATCTTGATATGTATCGAATGACTACCAGAGAGCGTTATAAGCGCTTGCTACTTCGTTGTCCTGAAATAATACAAAATATCAACCTAAAAGATATAGCCTCCTTTCTAAAAGTTACACCTACAACTATCAGCAACATACGTAGAGAGATAACTTTTGAACTGTAATTCTCAAAATGTTTTGAGAGTTTGCAACCAAGTGGGTTCTTTTGCTTTTCTTTTGTGCTTAGGCTTACTGGTAAACTATTACCTTTGTACACAAAAAGCACAATATGAATATCGTTATCATCGGAGCCTCCTCTGGTATTGGTAAAGCTCTTTTCGAGAAATATTCAAATGAGAACAATAGAATTGGCATCATTGGCCGACGTGCACATTTGCTAGACGAATTGTATCAGAAGAATCCATTCAAGACCATTCCAGCCCAAGCAGACATTACCAATATAGAAGAAATTAAACAAGTCATTAATACTCTTAAAGAAGCACTAGGACGCATCGATCTCGCTATCGTGTGTGCTGGTATAGGGGACATTAACGCCACTTTGGACTATGCTGTGGAGCATCCAATCATTAACACTAACGTTGTGGGATGGACGTTTGTCATTGATACGCTCTACCACATTTTTGAGCAACAAAGTCATGGCCATCTTGTTGCTATTTCCTCTATTGGTGGTCTGCGAGGTGAACCTATGGCGCCAGCATATAGCGCAACCAAAGCCTATCAAATCAACTACTTGGAAGCCTTAAACAAAAAGGCTTTCAAATATGGAAGACATATAATAGTTACTGATATTCGCCCTGGTCTCGTTGATACGGCAATGGCAAAAGGCGAAGGATTGTTTTGGGTGATGCCAGTTGAAAAAGTTGCTAATCAAATTATTGCAACCATTAACAAGCGAAAGTCAATAGCATATGTAACCAAGCGTTGGCATTTTATAGCGATAATAAATAAATATCTTCCTTACCATATATATAAAAAAATCTGACAATCAAGAATTTTGATTGTCAACTTAAAAAAGGTCTAGTTTAACTCACTTTACATGTAAAGAGTACAAAACTATACCTATTTGCCAACGCAACACCTACTTGCCGATGCAGAAGATCAAATATATTGATTATTAATCATTTATAAGCCAAATGGTGGAAATATGGTAGAAATATGGTAGAACTGTTCAAGCCAACTGTAAAAAACCTCATTTTTAACACTTTTGACTTAGATTAACGGCATATCTAATTATGTCACACTCGATTGTGTCGTTGATTCCTCACGTTCTTTCTTGTTTTTATCTTTCGAGAACCTCTTTTGCTAATTGCGTGAGTTCATCAGTGTCTATCGACTCAAGTTTTACTTCTTCTGGCTCAAGGTCAAGAAGAAATTGCATATAGTTTGGCAGAGTGAGCAAGTCTCCATCGCGACCGATATTGTAGTCGCCGAACTTGATGAAATGCTTCACACCGTATTTCTCTGAGTGTTTTCTTACGGTGGCAAGGCTTTTGGCTTTGGCGCTTCGGGCCTTTACCTCCACTGGAACACACTCGCCCTTGTATCTGATGAGGAAATCCAGTTCCAGGCCGGAGTCCTTTTGGAAGTAGTACAGGCTCTGACCTTTCTTAATAAGAGTGTCGGCCATCAAGTTCTCAAATATTGCACCTTTATAACCGCCCAGTTTGCCTTGAAGGATGTCAACTCTAGCCGCAGAGCCTAACATTGCAACAAGAATTCCGATATCAGCAGTATAGACTTTAAAAACGTTGTCTATCGCATTGCCTTCCAACGGGAGCCCGGTAATGTGAGTGTTGTAGCACCGTCGTATGATGTCAGCGTCTTCTAACCATTGCAGTGAATCTTTGTAAAACGTTCCGCGGCCTCCATCCTTCACTTTCGAATACTGGTACTTCTTATTTTCTTTGGCCAACTGTTTAGGGATGGCATTAAAGCATGCCCTAATGTGAGGTTTGTCTTTATTGTCGGCATACTTTACCATGTCTGAACGATACTCCCTAAGAATGGATTGCCAAACGGTGTCCACTGTGTTCATGTTGCCAGTCTCCATCAAGGCGTTAACGGCTGCAGGAAGTCCACCAACAGCAACATAGCGGTTCAACAGCTTTTTCATCGCCACGTGGATGCCTTCTGGAACTGGGGTTTCTTCAGCTAAGCAGCGTTTCAGCACACCAATAACTTCATCGCTTATGTCGTTTGCCCACAGGAACTCTTCAAAGTCAAGGGGGTACATCTCTACGATTTGTTCATACCCAACAGGTACGGAACTACTTCCTCTTTCCTGCTGAGCGGCCTTTCTTGTGCGACTCTTCTTTTTGCTCTGCCCATAGCCTTGTACACCTAGTAAAGATCCGGTAGCGATAACGTCGTATCGTCCGTCTTCCTTAAAGAATTTCAGACTGGTGCGAGCTTCTGGACAATCCTGGATTTCATCTAAGATAATGCAAGTCTCTCCTGGGACGAATTTAGTGTTTCTCATCTGGGCAGATAGATTGAGAATGATACTATCCACATCCTTTGAACCGTAAAAGGCTGTTTTTATCTCCTCTTGCTTGATGAAGTTGATATAGGCCACATGCTTATAGTTATCCCTAGCAAATTGTTGCGAGATAAATGTTTTCCCACATTGGCGTATACCTATAATTACAAGTGGCAAATGGTTTGGATTGTCCTTCCATTTTTCCAAAGTATCTGATAATCTTCTTTTTAATATCATGTTGTAGTATTATTTTCGACCGCAAAAATACATTTTTTCAACGAATTCTACAACAATCAATGCTATTTTTCCAACGAAACTAAGCCATTTTATTGCTATTTTTCTAGCGAAGTTGCAATTTCGGTGTACCAGGCTCAAAGAGTGGATTTCTCTCCTTATATTATTTATCTAGCAGTGAGGTCACTTTCCCACACAAAATCTATTTGCCGATACAGAAGTGGGCGAAGATTTCACCGAGGATATCATCGGTTGAGATTTCGCCGGTAATTTCACCCAGATAGTGCATGCCCTCGCGAATGTCCTGACTCACGAGGTCTCCGCTTAGGCCAGTTGCTAAACCTTGGAGTGTGCGGTCGATGGCCTCACTAGCTCGCACTAAGGCGTGATAGTGGCGGGCGTTGGTAACGATGACGGCATTCTCATCGTTAACCTGTGGCAAAGCTGCTGCTTCAATAATGTCTTGCTTGAGTTGTTCCACGCCAGTGCCTTCGCGTGCCGATATTTCGGCAATTTTAACATCAAGTTCCTTTAGTTTCTTGACGATAGCTTGTGTGTCGCTTGCGTCAATCTTATTGACTACGGCTATCACAGCTTTGTCCTGGCAATGCTCTACAATTTGCTTGTGGAAGTTCTCGAGTTCGGCAATGGGAGCTGTGGCATCGACCACCCACAAGACGATGCGAGCCTCGTCCATCTTCTTGAACGAGCGCTCTATGCCCATGGACTCAATCACATCGTTCGACTCGCGAATACCAGCGGTGTCGATAAAGCGAAGCAGTGTGCCACCCATAACCACTGTGTCTTCAATCACGTCACGAGTTGTGCCTTTAATGTCGCTTACAAGGGCACGATCATCACCCAATAGCGTGTTCAACAATGTGGACTTGCCTGCATTGGTAGGCCCAACGATGGCTACAGGTAATCCGTTCTTGATTGCGTTTCCTGCCTGATAGGAGCCCGCGAGCGAATCAATTACTTTTTTGATACTAGTTGCAAGCGTAGTTAGTCGCTCACGGTCGGCAAAGGTCACGTCCTCCTCGCTGAAGTCGAGTTCCAATTCTATCAATGACACAAACTGCAGCAGTTGGGAACGCAGAGAGCTCAACTGGCGACTGAAAGCGCCACGCATCTGGTTCATCGCCACATGGTGTGAGGCGCGCGATTGCGATGCTATGACGTCGGCTATTGCCTCGGCCTGTGACAAGTCGAGCTTGCCATTGGCAAAGGCGCGCTGCGTGAACTCTCCACCTGTTGCCGCACGGCAGCCTGCATCAATGAGTGTGCTGACAATCTGCTGCTGAATCCACATCGAGCCGTGGCACGAGAGTTCGACAACATCTTCGCCAGTAAACGAGTTAGGGGCACGGAACAGCGTGAGCACGACCTCATCAAGTAGTTCGCTTTGAGAGTCAACAACGTGCCCGAGGTGAGCCGTGTGGCTCGCCATTTCGCTTAGCGGCTTACCTTGCCACCGCTGTTGCACTATGGCGAGGGCATCGTCACCGCTCACCCTGATTACCGCTATTCCTCCCATGCCATGGGGGGTAGATACTGCGCAAATTGTGTCCATTTATCTTAGTTCATTGTTTTTAGTTCATAGTTTTCCCAAGCATTCATACTTCACAATTAGTTCCACTGGTTGAAGCTGCAGGTACTTTCTACTTGCCGCTCAACGTTATCGGGCAGTGAGCTGAAGAAATCATGACCTGTGATGCGTTCAACGTCGTCAACCGAGCAGGCATGACGAGCGACGCCTCCCCCACCCTCGTGGTTGTCGTAGATAAAGCCTATTGCAAGGTTGCGGCTGGGGTCAAGCACAACCTTAAAGAATCCACTTGGTACTACGATATCATTATTCTTTCCAATGCGCTGACTGCTACCATTGAAAATAGGACCTGTAGCAACAATTATCTTGCCATAATGCTTTGCCCAGTCATGAACCGTTAGCTCCAGTTTGTTCCAACTACCGCCATTCAGGTCGTGATCCTGAGGGCAGATATTTGTCATCAAGAAACAGTCACTCATCGACTGACGACTCCATCGCATGTCATTGGCAGGGGCCATGTGGCCACGGTCGTAGCCGCTGCCCTTGTATTCATACCACTCGGGGCATCCGCTCACCGACGGGTCGGCATAAAACTTATAGTTGCGACGACGCTCAGAATTAGGTCCATTGGTGACGTCAATCATGTCGCTGGTGAGCACATAGCTCACGCAATTGGGCACACGATAGGAAGGATTGAAATTCACTGTCATTGCAGTGTAAAGCTTTGTCACATTGCTATATTTCGAGTTCACCTTCACATCGGTCAGTGCAGATGATTCAGAATTAACTGGCTTAACATTTCCATAACTATCAGGCGTGACATTTCCAGGTTTATTTTGTACAACGTTTCGAGACTTACTTGATTCAACGTTTCTATTGCCATGATAATTATTATCCACCCGCTCAACAGTGTTGCGGTTGTGTTTAGGTTTCTTGCGCTTGGCATCAACACTAAACGACACAATCAGGACAGTGGCTATTGCCACCAAGCACACAATTCCAAAATTTCCTAACTTTTTCATCATTTTCAGCTATCTTAAATTAATAACATTTGATTCAAAAGTGTGTGATAACAAAAAATGTGCCAAATTTAGTCACTGATTAACGATTGAGCCACTGATGAACGTTGCTGGTAGACTCGATTGTGTTTTCCACATCGTCGGGAAGAACATTAAAGAAATTCATACCTGTGCGCTTTTCCACTTCATCCACACTCACAACATAGCTACTGAGTGAACCTCCACAAGGACGATTGGGGCAGATGAAAGCAATTGTCTTCATGGGAGAGGTGGATGGCGAAAGAATCACCTTAAAGAAAGCCTCAGGCACTGCAATATCCACATCTTGACCAATAGTTTTTGGATTCTTGCCCATAATTGGACCAGTAACAACAATGAGCGACTTGTCGCGTCGTGCCCATTCCCTTACCTTGATTTCAATATCGTTCCACACACCTCCATTCAATGATGCGTCTTGAGGGCACACATTAGTCAAATAGAACGTTTCGTTCATTGCCTCATCACTCCATTTCATATCTCCTGCCGGAACCATGTGTCCACGCTCGTAACCCGAGTCGCGATAATCCCACCAGTTGGGACAGCCTGCCACGCTTTTGTCGCGTTCGAATTGGCCTCTTCTCTCGCCTTTCCCTCGTGCCTCGCTGGCAGTAATCTCATAGGTGACGCAATTGGGAATGTGCAGTTCCTTGTTGAAATGCGCAGTATATCCTTTGTATTTCACCACTCGGTCACTCGTCCCCCGGGGAAAGATTACCGACTCGTAGTTGTAATTGTCATTGGTGCCTTCCCAATCTAAGACCTTTGATTGCTCATCATCGGCCACATTATCACCGCCATTCTTAACATAAAGCACCACCAGCGCAGCCACCACCAGCACATAGGCAGCCCACTGTAGATATCGTTTTATCTGGTTCTTATTCACCATTTTGCATTATAAATTAAGGAAAGGTGTTTTAAAAAAAGAAAAGGTGTTCCATACATTCCATGTTATACAGAATATATAGAACACCTCATTATCAGTTTTTGTTAGAACTCAGTTTCATCAAGCATGGATTTAAGAGGATTGTAATCCTCAGGAATACTTCTTAAACTAATAATGTATTTATCCATTTTTTCATCGCCCTTGAAAATTGGCTTCAACGAGCCATCTTCATAGGCGAGAGCAAGCCTGCTTGCCACCTCGCGATAACCAGCAAAAGCCCATTGTTTCTCGGCCTGCTGATAGTAGTCTAAAGCTTTATTCTGGTTATCATTGTCATAATAGATGTTACCAAGTTTGCAATTTGCCACACCAATTCCTTCTTTGGCAGCGGTTTCAAGCAACTTCATCGCCTGTTTCTCATCTTTGGGAACAGGGTCTTCACCCACAAGCAGTATTGTACCAAGATAATAGCATGCTGCTGGATAGCATTTATATTTTTCATACACTTCTTTTTTCTTCCCGTTTTCTTCAACAACAGTTTTCTCCTTGTATTCGCCAATAAATTCCTCGAGTTGCGCGGCGGCCTGCTTGTAATTATTCATTTTCATGTTACAAGCAGCCTCCATAGTTTGACCATCGGCTTTAGAAGACTTTTTCACTTCCTTGAACAGCTTGATAGCTTCTTTATAATTCTCGTCACTGAACTCTTTCAATCCCTTGAGATAAACATAGAAGGGGTCTTTTTTCTCTTTAAGCTCAGCAATAAGACCATCATATTGGGCCGAATGTGAGCCACGTGCCACAAGCGACATCCAATGGGCGGCTTTATAATAATCGCGAAGCACGACATTTCCAGTTCCAGCGCCTGTGAGGTAGCAGTTGGCAAGAATCCATCTTGCTTGATTGCTTCCATTGCCTGCAGCATCAATTATTAATTCCAGCCCTTGGTCTTGACGATTTTTATCTTTATCGGCCAGATAAATTTCACCAAGTTTGGCTTTTGCCTCTCGATGATTTTTACCAGCAGCTTCTTTTAGAACACCAATTGCAGCATCCTTATCCATATCAACTCCATCACCGTCATAGAGCATCAAGCCACGGAAATACAAAGCATTAAGATTGCCTTTATTGGCTGCCATGTCAAAATAGCGGAAAGCCTTCTTGCGTGATTCGGCGGTAGCAGGATTCTGATTATAATATAACATAGCCACACTCATCAAGCTCTTCTCGTCGCCTTTCTGGGCAGCAAGCTCGGTATATTTTTTTGCTTGGGTTTTGTCTTTCTTCACTCCGCCCTTGCCTTTTTCATACACTTCGGCCATATAAAGCATTGCTTCAAGACTTCCTGCCGAAACAGCTTTGTCCAGATAGTCTAAAGCTTCTTGTTGCTGGGCTTTTGTGAGAGACTCCTGTTCAAGATAGAATTTGCCCACGGCAATCTGCCCGTCCACATCACCTTTATCGGCTATGCGCTTCAAATACTCAAGGCTCTTTTCCAAATCAACCCCAACAATAGTCTTACCATTATCATCCACAACTCCATCACGATAGATATCGCTTAACAGCTGAAGGAAAAACGTTTCATCATCTTCAGCAAGAAGATTGAGAAGTTCCAATGCCGATTCATCACCCTTCTGAAGTGCAATCATATAATAGGTTCTAGCCTTGTCATGGTCAACTTTTTCAACACCATCGCCATAGTAATAGCAAGTTGCTATCATCAATGTGGCCTGAGTGTTACCTCCATTGTGAGCTTTTTTGAACCATTTAAAAGCTTCTTTAAAATCTTTTTCTTCGCCAGTGTAGTAATACATGCCAAGCTCATAGGCTGCATCGGCATCACCATCTTTTGCTTTCAACTTAAGCTCAGCAACTGGATCGATCTTATCGACCAGCAGTTCTCCCGACTGATTCTTTTCTTTAATCATATCAAGGAGGCTCTTAGACTTGTTCTGGTTATTGCCGTTTTGAAGACCTTTAAGCATATTTTTCTTATCCACTTGAGGCTCTTCGACCTGTGCATCGGGTTGCTGGGGAACCGCAGGCTTAACCGCTTTTGGTTTAGGAGCTGGCGCCGGAACGTTTTTGCTCTTAGGCACTGTACTACTTTTCGGTCTAAACTGTGCATTAACTGGCATCCACGCTGCAAGCAGCAAGAAAGCCACCACAATTGATAGAATATTGAATCTTTTCATTTTATATAAAATTTGTTTACTCAATTTAATTTATATCATGTTTGTTCCATGAATCGAACAATTGATTAACACAGAACAAAGTCTGTTATTTTTCAACCTACTGGCGCATTGCTATCGGGATTTTCCACTGCTTTATAAAGAATCATGCTCTTGCAGTTATTGCATTTTGCAGTCAGCAGCTTTCCTGCTTGCTTAGGCAAGAGAACGATATCGTTGCCGCAGTCGGGGCAGATAGCCTTATAAGGCCTGAAGACAATCGCCCGGCGCCTGATGACATACACGCCGTCCTTCACTTTAAGTGGTTCACCAAGCACGGGTTCAACCAGTCGGGGTTTTACAAGCACATCATCCTTGGCCTTGGGCGTCAACCGAAGCTTGATTTGTGCATTGCAATGAGGACACGACAAAGCATAGTTGCCTAGCCTTGTGGGAGTTATTATCCTGAAATGCCCTCCACATGTTGCACACGTCAGTCGGAGCTGAGCAGGAGGATTACTGTTACTTGTTTTATCCATTATTTCAAGCTTTTTTCAACAATAACAAAGGATTCAAGCATCAAGAGGTATATCGTCGACCGAGAAGGCGGCGCTGTGATCAGCCTCCATTCCCATGGCCGCGTCGGCAAAGTCGTGTGCGGTGTCTTGAACCTGAGCAGGAGCCTCGTGCATTTCGGGCGCTTGTTCAACAAAGTTTGACTCATGACTGTAATGTGACTCATGGGCAACATGCGAGTGCACAGCAACTGGATTAATATCTTCCTCAACAACACTCACGCCTGTGATTTCCTGCACCGCAGCCACGTCCTGGTTATCATTGTCGTCAACAATCTCAACATAGCTGTTGTTAATATCGTCATCGTCACCCAGCAACTGGGCAACCAACTCATCGTCTTCCTCGTTGAGGACGTGAGTCACTTCTATTTCCTCGTCAATTCCAGCAGTCACAATGTTGGGGTTTCTAAGTCCACCACCCATCATGCCACCTGACGAAGGCCGGTCAGCGACAGCTACAAGTTCGCCATTATCGGTGTTGATAATATCACTACGAATCTCGTCGTTGTAGGCATAGTGATAATCATCGGGCCTTGGTGCCAAATACCCGCCGTCATCATGCAGCATTTCCTCAAAGTCACCAACGGTGTAGGCAAACCCATCATAGATGCTTCTTCCAACGGCACCAGTGCTTGGATCCACATAGGTGTCATAGATTCCTGAGCCTGGAGTGGATTCGGCAAAAGCCACATTATTGCCGTTCCCGTCCTGGAAAACCATTACCCGCATTCTGTTGCCATCGGCATCGGTGATGTATTGCCATCCCACGGGTTCAAGTCCACTGTCGGCTCCTGGGTCAATCTGGTCATTATTGGCAAGACCGCTGGGATCAACTGCTCCATTGCCGCCACCCATGCTGCCATCATTAACCATTGTGACATTGCCTGAATGATGATGCAAGTGGCTTGAAGAGTGATGAGAGGACTCATCAGTATCGGGAATTAGCTCGGCGAGCAGTTCGTCAACATCGTCATTGGCAATAGCATGATCATAAATCAAAACCGAGCCTAGCGAGGCCCCTACAACCGACGCTATTGCAGCTCCTGCGCCCAATGCCACGGTTGCAGTATTGTCATTTTTTTTGTTTTGAGGCGACACTTTGTTTACTGCTTTTTGCTTATCCATTGTCTTTATTCTTTTTTGTCTCTTGAACTATTGTGACTTGATTAATAATTTCTTGTTGGAACAGAGCTTTTCACTCTCTTCGCGCGTTTACCATCGTGCCAGGACAGTATTGTGTTCACTTGATGGACCAATCAGTTGTGGATGCTGAGTCTCTCCTCCAAGTTCGGCGCTACCGTTCATGCGGCCCACCACTTCACGATACACATACTGATATAGTTCCAACAAGGTAATCTTGCGGTCGGAATTAGTGTCGGACATTCCACGCAGTCCCTTGATGAGCGCCTGCCCAAAGACCGAGTGTTTCCAGTGCGCCATATTGATGCTCTTGGATGTCTCATCTGGGCGGCACGACACCATAAAGGTTATTCCGCTCTTCACCATGCTGTTTTGCCAGTTGGGGTCGCTTGTAAGGCCTGATGTTACAGTGCCAGAATAACATGCCATCACAAAGATATAGATGTGCCTGGTCTTGCTTCTCGAAAGGATATCGATAATCTCGCGATACTCGATGAACTCACCGCCATAGGTCAACAGGTAACCCTTCTCTGAGCCATGTGTAGCAAAGAAGAGAACAATTCGGTCGTCTTTAGACTTGGTGGCAGCGACAATGTTGCGAATGCGGGAGAGAATGTTGGCGCGTGTTGCATATTTGTTGGTCACCACACTAGCCTTGTAACCTTGCTTAGCGAGCACTTTCTTAAAGTCGATAGCATCGTTTTGTGCAGCTGTGATATCCTTGTAGTTGCGAGCGTTGCATTTCGATAATCCCATGCACAAGGCAAAAGAATTGGCCGCCGAAACGCCAGCGCTCATCACAAAAATCGAGATTACAAGAACGAGAAGTGCAGTAATTTTTTTCATTGTTTTAATGTCATCTTATGTTTTAAGTTCCATGTGCCATGTTTTGTTGTGCACGGTGTTCAAGAACCACATTGCAAAATTAAAACAAACTAATGCCCAAATGCAAATTTCTTGTCACTTATTGGACGAAATAACAGCTTTTAATGATGAAATGTAGCGTTTGCCGTGGCCATACCACTCAATGCCAAAAATCAACTAACATAAATGAGTATAGCAACACTTAATGCACACATCAATGAAACCACAAAGATACATCTTTTTTATCACAACCACAAGCCCTATACTTATATCAACAAACAAAAAATCAAAAAAACCGCAAAACTTTTTTAACAAACACGTTATATGAAAAATAAATGCACAAAATTTGCCTGTGCGATAATTATTGAGTATTTTTGCAATATAATCACAAAAGGACGACTTGACATGAAACTAAGAACAGCTTTTATATTTCTCTCAATATTGGGCGCATCCTTGATGGGACACACACAGAACAATCGCAACCTGTTCAGATGCAACCCAAACGACATCTATTCGTTGCTTAACGAAGGCTTACAATCACAACTCGAGCACCGCTTCGACAAGCGGCAAGTGCTTGACCCAAAAAGCACTCTCCTGAGCTATGAAGAGCAGTTATGGACCGATGGGCGATTTGTTCTATCAACTTTCTACAACCATAAAGCGAGAGTAATCCAAGCTGGTTTCAATCGCTTTATGGAACCCACACCCGACATGGAGAAACCTCATGAACTAACTGTGGCAGGAAAGAAAGCGAAAGTAAAAGGCAATTCTCAGCTATATGCAACCGTAGAGAAACTTGGCAACTACACCATGCTTGTGTATCGCGATGCTCAAGGCACTCCACTCAAGGCCTATTACAAAATCTCAATCGACGATGTCAACAATCGCACATGGACCATTTTCCTGCACTATATTCTAGATGGCAACTACATGCTAAGCAACGATGAGAACACGGTATTTGGAATAAAGCAAGACTTCTACACCGGCAAAAAGTATAACACCGACCCTGGAATCTACCAGTTTTACTTGCATCCCGAGGACAACAGCATCGACATTGAGTATGGCGAGGGAAGAGTGAGCCACGGTGATCCAAGCAGCCCCAAGTATGGCAAGATGCCTGGAGGAGGCGGAGCAGCTGCTATCATGGGACCCATGGAATGGCAGCTGAAACTCACTGCTCAAGGGCTCGAAGCAAGAGTGACTCGCGACGAGAAGTTTGTAGACCACTCACCCAGGCTTAACAATGACGGCCCCAATGTGCTCACCAAGGTGCAATGTCCATGGCAGGGAGTGGACGGCAAGTGGGCATTTGCATCGGTAATGCCACTCACTCATGAATTGCTTAAACTTTTTCCAAAAGACGTGCTAGAACTTATGCGTGCCGAGATTTACGCACGCCACGGTGACACTTTCAAGAGTGTTGCTAGCCAGCAATACTTCGACAAGCAACCTTGGTATGAGAAAAGCAACAAAGCCGTTGTTCTCACCGACATAGAAAAATTCAACGCAGCCCTCATCAAGGAGGTGATAGCAAATATGAAATAAACCCAAATGACCGATTTGGATCAAAGCTTGAACAATAACCATTCTCCTTTTAAAAAATGCAATTACAACGAAGTCTTTTTGACGATTTTGAGAATAATGACAACAATGTGGCAGAGCAACAGGTAAAAAAGGAGCAACTCACTGGTGATGAGGCGCGCATCCTTGAACTGCGCGAAGCGCTCAACCGCCACAACCACAACTACTATGTGCTCAACCAGCCCACTATCAGCGACCAGGAGTTTGACCGCTTGATGCGCGAGTTGCAGGACCTGGAGGCTCTGCATCCCGAGATGGCCGACCCGCTGTCGCCCACCCAGCGTGTGGGCAGCGACTTGAGCCAGGGCTTCAAGCAGATGGTGCACGAGCGCCCCATGATGTCGCTTGGCAACAGCTACAGCATTGAGGAAGTGCAGGACTTCCTGCGCCGCGCCAAAGACGGCCTGGGCGGTGAGCCAGTGGAAATTGTAGGCGAGATGAAATATGACGGTACAAGCATCTCGGTGACCTATGAGAACGGGCGACTGGTCCGTGCCGTTACGCGTGGCGACGGCGTGCGTGGCGATGATGTGACAGCCAATGTCATCACTATAAGAAGCATTCCACTGGAACTGCCCAAGGACATGGAGTATCCTCACAAGTTTGAAGTGCGTGGCGAAATCATGCTGCCATGGGCAAGCTTCGAACGCCTGAACAAGGAGCGCGCATTCAACGAGGAGCCGCTCTTTGCCAATCCCCGCAACGCCGCTGCAGGCACCCTGAAACTGCAGAACAGCGCCGAGGTAGCCCGCCGCGGTCTCGACGCCTATTTCTATTTCCTTCTAGGCGACAATCTGCCCTACAAGACCCACACCGAGGCAATGAACGCAATAAAGTCTTGGGGATTCAAGGTAGCTCACACCGAGGTGCTTGAGTCGATAGACGCCGTGAGCGATTTCATAGAGCGCTGGGACAAAGAGCGGAAGGCACTACCTGTTGCCACCGATGGTCTTGTGTTCAAGCTGAACTCGCTGCGGCAGTGGCTCAACCTAGGCGCTACAGCTAAGTCTCCCAGATGGGCAATAGCCTACAAATTTGCCCCTGAGCGCGAGTGCACCAAGCTCAAATCGGTGAGCTTTGAGGTGGGACGCACAGGCGTCATCACCCCTGTTGCCAACCTTGAGCCTGTGTTGCTGAGCGGAACCATCGTCAAGCGCGCCTCACTGCACAACGAAGACATAATTCGCCAGCTCGACATTCACGACCACGATATGGTCTATGTGGAGAAAGGCGGCGAAATCATACCCAAGATTGTGGGCATCGACACCAAGCAACGTGAGCCAGGTGCCGAGCCATTGAAGTTTGTCACACATTGCCCAGTTTGTGGCACACCGTTGCAACGCATTGAGGGCGAGGCAGCCTGGGTGTGCCCCAACAAGTGGGAATGCAAGCCACAAATCACGGGACGCATCGAGCACTTTGTATCACGCCATGCCATGAACATCGACGGAATTGGCGAAGAAGTGGCTGTGCAGCTGCATGACAGTGGACTCGTGAACAACATCGCCGACCTTTATGACCTCACTGTGGACAAACTCGTGAGCCTCGACCGCTTCCAGCTGAAAAGCGCTCAGCGCATCATGCGCGGAATAGAGCAATCGAGGCAAGTGCCGTTTGAGAGAGTGGTATATGCGCTCTCAATCCAATTTGTGGGCGAAACCATAGCCAAGGTACTTGCGCGCAACGTACACAACATCGACCGTCTGATGGAGATGAGTGCCGAGGAGCTTGCTGCCATACCCGAAATAGGACCCAAGATAGCCCAAAGCATAGTGGAATATTTTGCCGTCGACAGCAACCGTGACATTGTAGAACGGCTGCGATGGTCAGGGTTGCAAATGGCTCTGAGCGAGCAAGAACTTGCCAGCCGCACCACAAAGCTCGAGGGCAAGATAATCGTGATAAGCGGTGTCTTTCAGCATCACTCGCGCGAGCAGTACAAAGCGATGATTGAGCAGAACGGAGGCAAGAATGTGGGCAGCATCAGCAAGGCTACCTCGTTTATCCTCGCTGGCGACAATATGGGTCCCGCCAAGCTCGAGAAAGCCCAGAAACTTGGCATTGACATCGTCAACGAGGACCAATTCCTCGACATGCTCAAATAGTTAATAAAAAGCTAAAAACTCACTACTAACAACTAAAAACTAAAAACTATTTACTACCTTTGCAGTTTGGAAGCAATTTTTGCGCCTTTCAGAGAAAACGATAATGGAAAGTAATAAAAATGTTTTTATCAAGAGCGCCGAGCTGGGCGTACCATTCGGGGCCATGCTTCTTGTGGCTTCGATAGCACAGATGTACGCCGACAAGATGCCGCTCCTGTCTTTCGTCACGCTGCTGGTGGCAATATTGGCGCCAGTGGTCATTTACCGTTTTCAACGCAAAAGGTTTATCGAGAGTGACGGCTTTGCCACCTACAGCGAGCTTTGGACACTGGGAATCTTCACCACCATTGGCGGAGCCATGATATGTGGCTTGATCACCTATGGCGTCATCACCATGTTAAGGCCCGACTTCCTCTATGAACAGGCGCAAGCTTTTATCGACATCTACAAGGCCCAACCCGTAAAGCAGATGCAGGAAGTTGCCGACGTGATGCAAAAGATGGTCAAGAATAACTTGCTTCCCACCCCCATCGACTACTGCATGCAGATGTTTTGGCTCACCACAAGCCTGGGGTGCGTAGGAAGTGCCGTGACAGCTTTTTTTGCCGGCAAGACCAAGTTGAAAAAGAAATAAATACACACACATTAAATATATTTAGATATGGACATTTCGGTTGTAGTACCACTTTATAATGAGGCAGAGTCGCTGCCCGAGCTTGCAGCATGGATTGAGAGGGTGATGAAAGAGCACAACTTCACCTACGAAGTGCTGATGATTAACGACGGCAGCACCGACAACTCCTGGAACGTAATCAAGGAGCTCAGCGAGAAGAACCCGTGCGTCAAGGGTGTGTGCTTCAGGCGCAACTACGGCAAGTCACCAGCCCTGTACACTGGATTTGAGAGAGTGCAAGGTGATGTAGTGATAACCATGGACGCCGACCTACAAGACTCACCCGACGAGATTCCAGAACTCTACCGCATGATTAAGGAAGACGGATATGACCTGGTGAGCGGATGGAAGCAAAAGCGATATGACCCACTGTCGAAAACCATTCCCACCAAGCTCTTCAATGCAACCGCCCGCAAGGTGAGCGGCATCAAGAATCTGCACGACTTCAACTGCGGCCTCAAGGCCTACCGCCGCGACGTGGTGAAGCACATCGAGGTCTATGGCGACATGCACCGCTACATCCCTTATCTTGCCAAGAATGCTGGCTTTGACAAGATAGGCGAGAAAGTGGTGCAGCACCAAGCGCGCAAGTACGGCAAATCGAAATTCGGTCTCGACCGCTTTGTCAACGGATATCTCGACTTGATGACACTGTGGTTCCAGTCTAAATTTGGCGTAAAGCCCATGCACTTCTTCGGATTGCTTGGCAGCCTTATGTTCTTCATTGGACTCATCGCCGTTATTGCTGTGGGAGCCATCAAGCTCTACAACATGCACGCAGGCAACCACTACATCCTGGTTACCGACTCGCCCTATTTCTACCTCGCCCTCACCTGCATGATACTTGGCACACAGCTGTTCCTGACAGGATTCCTGGGCGAGCTCATTGCCCGCAATTCGGCAGGTCGCAACCACTATGAGATAGAAGAGGAAATCAAATAAACATTTATGACTAGCAAGATTAAATATTGCGCTTGTGCAGCTGTGATAGCCCTGGTGGCTATGGTCTCGTGCAACAACGACAACTGCATGGGAAACAGCACAGGCATCCCCCTTGCTGCATTCTACGAGGGTGACAAACAGATTTCTCTCAGCGATATCACGGTCTATGGCATTGGCGCTCCTAACGATAGCGCTGTGATTAGAAACGCTACTGCCAGCCAGGTATATCTGCCACTGCGCATAACCGAGCCCAAGTGCCAGTATGTCTTTGACTACAATATTGACGGGATAGAGAACGACACCATCACATTCGACTACGACATCATCCCTTATTTTGAGTCTCGAGAGTGTGGAGCGATGTATAATTTCGATATCAAGGAATACTCTTACACACAGCATTTCATCGACTCTATTGCTATCCCCAACCCTAGCATCACCAACAGCGACGTCGTAACCATCAAAATCTTTATGTAATGAAACACCTCGCTACAATATTTTGTGTCGCAAGCTTGATGGTTGCTTTGACATGTGCCACTGTCCAGGCTCAGGACCAGCCACAGCGCAAGGTCACTCCTGTAAAGCCCAAAACCAACAAGACGCTCACTCCGCCCAAAGGAACACCCGAGAAAATCATCAACGAGTACCTCTCGGGCGACACCGCACAGGCAAGAGCGCAAGAGCGCAAGGACTCGCTCGCCAAGATCTATCCACACTATCCCAAGCTCACCGAGCTCTCGCTGGGGCTCAACTTTGGCGACCTGCTCATGACGGCATTCGGCCAGAAGTACACCTCGGTGGACTTGAACGCAACGCTCAACATGTGGAACCGATTCCAGCCAGTGGTGGTGATGGGCCTAGGACGTGCCAAGGACACTCCTCAAGACATGAACTTCACCTATAGCGGCAAACTCTCGCCCTACTTCAAGCTGGGAGCCAACTATAACTTCCTGTTCAAGAACGAGCCACGCTACCAGCTATATGTCGGAGCAAGGCTTGGAATGAGCGCCTTCAAGTATGACATCACCAATGTCAACATCAACAATCCTTACTGGGGTGAGTTCGGCAACGACTACGAAATGAAAGGTGTGAGCTCCAATGCTCTGTGGGGTGAGTTCCTTGCTGGATTGAAAGTGGGCATCGCTGGCAACTGGGCACTGGGATGGGAAGTGAAGTTTCACGGCATCTTCAAGGAAAAAAAGAACGCCAGCGGCAAGCCTTGGTACATACCCGGCTACGGCACCCGCAACGGGAACTGGGCTTTCGGCATCAACCTTTACTACAACATTCCTCTCAACCACTCACACTGGCCTGTGAAAGAACAGAAGAAGAAAGAAAAGAAGTAAAGAATGTAAAGGAATTAAAGGAGTGAAAGGAACTGAATCCTTTCACTCCTGTTCTTTTATAGATATCTTTCGGCCTATACAGCCGTTAGTAGCTCACGCTTGCCAGGGCTTGCTCATATTCTAGAACCAGGCGCTGCATGACTATCGCCACAGGCTCGATGTCGTTGCCCTTGAGCAGCGACGCGCCCTGCCCTATCTCGAGTTCGCCATTTTCAATGTCGCCATCAAAGATGCCAACCTTGGTCTTCCCTATTCCTATTATATCAAGCAACTCCTCGGTGCTGGCACCGCGATTCTCGGCTTCCTCAATGGCGTTGTAGAAACCGCCTTTCACCAAGCGAGTTGGCGAAAGCTTGCGCAGCAGCAATTTTGTGTCGCCCTCGTTCAGGTCAAGGCAGCGACGCTTGAAAGCCTCGTGGGCACCACTTTCCTGGGTGAGGGCAAACAAGGTTCCTATCTGCACACCCTCAGCTCCCAGCACCCGTGTGGCAAGTATCGCCTCACCGCTAGTAATGCCGCCAGCAGCAATCAGGGGTAGCGAAGTGGCTTTTCGAGCAGCAGGAATCAAGCACATTGTTGTGGTCTCTTCCTTGCCATTGTGACCGCCTGCTTCAAACCCCTCGGCAACCACTGCGTCGACACCAGCTTCCTCGCACTTGCGTGCAAACGCCGACGAAGCCACCACATGAGCAACCTTGATACCACGCTCGTGCAGCCACGACGTCCACTTCTTGGGGCTTCCTGCGCTGGTGAACACCACTGGTACATTCTCCTCGGCTATGATTTGCATCATCTGTTCAACATTGGGCTTCATCAACGGCACGTTAACGCCGTAGGGCCTACACTCGCCATCGGCCTGAGTAGCCTCACGGCACTGCACGATGTGCTCACGCAGTACTTCGGGGGTCATCGACCCAGCCCCTATCAGTCCCAAACCACCGGCGTTGCTCACTGCCGACGCCAGTTTCCATCCGCTGCACCACACCATACCACCGGCAATGATGGGATACTCTATTCCAAAAAGTTCGGTTACTCTGCTTTTCATATATTTTATTTCTCTTTATTTTACGAATGTCAAAGATAAACACATTTTTTGAGATTTGCCCACAGCAAGGAATGATTTCGAGGGGTGAAACGGGTGTTTTTGCTGAAAAAGACCACATTTTAACTTAACTTTTAATGCGTGGGCAGTATTTTGGCGCTACAGCCCTATAATTTTGCAATGTGAAAATCAGTCAACGCGCTCTCTCATGAGTGATTGAAAAAACAATGGAGGACAAAATTATGAGCAACACATCAACAAATTTATCGACCAGCGATCAGATTTTCGCTACTCTCGAAGTGGGAGGCAAGATAATGGCGAGCGTCAACAAGAACAACTTCTCAACAATCAACGACGTAGTGCGGTTCATATGCTCTATCGCAGGAAAGTTCATGGGATTGGCACGCCTGAACATCCGCAACATGACTCAAGGCTGGACAATGAATATGGCACTCGCTAACAGACCCTGCCAGTCCACACGCCTCACACCACGCCCCAACCAGTACTATCAGGCATCTCTATTTGCTTGAAAAAAGAAATACCCTTTTCTTGATACCGTGAAAACTTAATTGAAAAAATTGTATTAAATCTCGTTTTTATTTGTTTGACTTCAACCGTGAATCCCCCTTGTGAAAGGTGGATTCTTGTGTTGTTATGGGACCTAAGGTCAACTTTTCCTGAATTCATTAGGCGTCATGCCCAGATGCTCCTTGACATACTTTCCAAAGAAGGAAGCATTGGAGAACCCAACCCTGGCACTTACCTGCTTGATGCTCAAGTCGGTCTTTTTCAGGTAATAGCGTATATCCTCCAGCACCTGTTCGCGAATCCAGTCGCTGGCAGTCTTGCCTGAATAGTTCTTGCAGATTGATGTGAGATACTTGGGCGAGATGCACAGCTCGCTGGCATAGGACTCCACCGAGCGATATTTCACATCACTGTCATGCAGCAACAACAGGAAACGCTGGAAATGACCGTTTGAGATTTGAGTTTTGTCGACTGCCGCGTCGAGTGGAAACTTCAACATTATTTCACCGCACAGCCCCAGCATTGCCGCCCTGAACAACGATTGCACTACCTGCGTCCTGAATGGGTTATCTTTGCCAAGCTCAACCACTATAGACACAAGATCGTAGAATCGTGAATAAAATGCCAGATTATCGTTGTTCAAGGTCAAAATGTGCAGATGATGCACATACATCACATGATTCCAAATGCTCATCTTCTCGCGAAGCATGCTCTGCAAAGCACTGTTAGTGAGAAAGATGGCCTTAAGGTCAAAATCAGGACTTATCATTATGTCGGTTACCACGATGTTTTGCGGCACTATAGCCACCTGATTCTTTGTCAACTGCATGTTAATGTCATTCATCCGGGCATCGATGCGACCACTTGTGCAAATCATGATCACGTTCATAGCAACTCGAGCCTCATTCACCTGGGCAAACTTTTGAATGCTGTCGACAACAACAATTTCATTGTCTATGTAGCCTATGTTGACCTCTTCCTGCTGGGCAAGTGACTGCAGGGTTATTTCGGTATTCTGATTCATGTCTTCATGTTTTTTTCATTTGCAAAATTACTAAATCCCCCAAGAAACAAATGTAAAATATGACACAAAAAATATTCTATTTGAAAACAAATGGAAAAACACAACACCACATAAGCCAAATAAAACACACAAAAGACACATTATATTGCTATTTTTGCACAAAAATATCAACTATAATGAGAAAAAGCACAATAATCCTGTTAATTGTTTCTATTTTGACCGCATGCAGCGACAAAACGGAACAAAAGACAAAAGACCCCATAAGAGTTGACACCGAAATTGCCATGGTGGGTGCCAATGGAAAGGGAATGTCCTATGTGGGAGTTGTGGAAGAGAGCGAAGCCACTGCTGTGAGTTTCACATCAATGGGAGTTATCAAGAGAATGCTTGTCAAAGAAGGACAGATGGTGAGCAGAGGTCAGCTACTTGCCGAGATTGATGCATCAACATCGGTCAACAGTGTAGAGATTGCCAAGGCAAGTGTCAATCAATCAAAGGACATGGTCAAGCAAGCCGAAGATGCCTATGCCCAAGCCAAAGACGCCTATGACCGCATGAAGATTCTTCACGACAACGGTTCCCTGCCCGAGATTAAGTGGGTTGAAGTGGAAACAAGGATCAAACAGGCCGAGACGGCACTGAGCACAGCACGAACAGGAGTTGCATCGGCCCAAGCAACCGAGAAAATTGCTCATAAAGGCGTAGCCGACACAAGGTTGATAGCACCCGTAAGCGGTGTTGTGGGAAAGAGGCAACTTGACGTGGGAGAGACTGCCCTGCCATCGCAAGCTGTGGTGAGCATCCTCAACATCAACACCGTAAAAGTAAAAGTATCCATTCCCGAAACCGAACTAAAGAACATTGGTGCCAACACTCCGTCGGTTGTTGTTGTTGAAGCTATAAACAAATCATTCAACGGAGGGCACATTGAAAAGGGCATACAAGCCGACATCACCACACACACCTACGACATACGAATTAATGTCGCCAATCCCTCCCACTTGCTGTTGCCAGGAATGGTGGCTTCGGTTATGTTTCCCAGCATTCAGTCAGGAATGAACGCTCATGTATTTGCGCCAGTAAATGCAGTGCAGAAGCAACCCGACGGCAGCAATTTTGTGTGGACGGTTGACGAGCAAAACAAAGCTCATCGACGCGTGGTGACGATTGGCCACACAGCAGGCAACCGCATTGCCATTCTCGACGGCATAAGCCCCGGTGAAAGAATCATCACCGACGGACATCAAAAACTGAGCGAAGGGTCTAAAGTGGTGTATTAAGATTAAGCTATGGGAAAAAGAATGAACTGGCTCAAATGGCCACTGGAACACTACCCCATTTCGTTGCTCATCGTGGGCATCTTGTTTGTGATGGGAATTTATGGCATGTATGTCATGCCTAAAGATGAATTTCCACACGTCACTGTGCGTCAAGGTGTGGTAGTGGCGGTCTATCCTGGAGCCACAACAGAAGAAGTGGAACAGCAAGTCACCCGACCGCTGGAGCGATACCTTTTCACCTATGGCGAAGTGAACCGCGACAAGACTACAACCACTTCGCAAAACGGCATGTGCTTCGCAATGGTGAAACTCAATGACAATGTGAACAACAAAGACGAAGTATGGAGCAAGATAAAGCATGGCCTAAACTCATTCAAGGCACAATTGCCCTCGGGAGTGCTTGGCCTTGTAGTCAACGACGACTTCGGCAACACCTCGGCTTTGCTCATTGCCATCGACAGCAAGCAACGCACTTACCGTGAGCTGAAACAGTACAGCGACGAGATAAGCGACAGGCTGCGACGAATTCCTTCGGTTGCCAACGTGAAAATCTATGGAGAGAAGAAGGAACAAATCAGTCTGCACATTGACCGCCAGCGGCTTCAAGCCTACGGCATCAACGAGCAGATGCTCTTCTCGCAACTGCAGTCCCAAGGCCTCACCACGATGAGCGGCAGCATCAGCAATGCCAACCAGCAAGTGCCCATTCATGTGGAGTCGACCGGAAACAGTGTGGAAGAAATAGCCAATCAAATAATCTATTCCGACCCCGTCACCGCCAAGGTTGTAAGGGTGAGGGACATCGACAGTGTGACGAGAGAATATGACTCACAAACAAGCCGCATTGAACAGGACGGACACCCATGCATTCTCTTGTCGATGGAAATGTCGCCAGGAAACAATGTGCTGCAATACGGCCGCGAAGTCGAGAAAGTGCTCAACGACTACCGTAAAAACGAACTGCCCCAGGACGTGAATGTGACTCGCATCGCCGACAAGCCAAAGGTTGTGGCTCAAAGTGTGAGCGATTTCTTGCGAGACCTCCTCATATCAATGCTTATCATCATCCTGGTGATGATGGTTCTTTTCCCGCTGCGCTCGGCAGTAGTAGCGGCAATAACCATACCTTTGAGTACATTTGTCTCGGTAGCCATCATGTACATGATTGGCGTCGAGCTCAACATAGTTACACTGGCAGCCCTGATTGTGGTGCTGGGAATGATTGTTGACAACAGCATTGTGGTCATTGACGGATATCTTGAGTATCTCAACAAAGGCTACGAGCCCAAGCGGGCAGCCATCGACTCGGCTAAGCAGTACTTCATGCCCATGCTGCTTGCCACAATGTGCATCTCCATCATCTTCTATCCTTTCTTGATAACAATGAAGGGGACTTTCTATGACGCGTTAAAAGACTTCCCTGCCACCATTACCATCAATCTCATGATTTCGCTCTTCATCGCTGTGATGGTCATCCCGTTCCTTGAAGTGCGCATCATCAAGCCCGGCAAGGTGAAAACCAGTGGCAATGCCATCACCAACGGGGTGCAAAAGGCCTACAACCGAGTGCTGAAATTCACTTTCAGGCACCCATGGCTCACTATATTGGGAGGAATCGCAGTCATACTATTTTCTTCGGTCATTATTCCAACTCTCAAGATACGTCTTTTCCCCTATGCCGACCGCGACCAATTTGCCGTCGAAGTGTTTCTCCCCGACGGGAAAGGCATTTCCGATACCGAGCACATTGCCGACTCGGTTTATAACGTATTGAAAAAGGACAAAAACGTTGTGGGTATAACTAGCTTCATTGGGTGCTCATCGCCAAGATTCATGGATGCCTACGCTCCACAGATGGCAGGCGACAACTATGCTCAATTTATTGTGAACACCAAGTCAAACAAAGCCACACTTGAGTTACTGTCGAAATATCAGCCCAAGTTGAGCGAAGCTTTCCCCGATGCCTACGTCAAGTTCAAACGCCTTGATTATCTTGAAGTGAACGAGCTGGAATATCGCTTCTATGGCGACAACATCGACTCGCTGCACGTGGTATCGGAGCGCCTGATGGAACGCATGCGACCGATGCCCGAGCTTGAATGGGTGCACACCGATTATTTCCAGCCTTACCCGCTTGTGAACGTCCAGCTCGACCCCACCCAAGCAGCACAGCTTGGAATCACCCGAACCACAGCTCAACTCACTCTCGGCGCCATGACCAGCAACCTCAAGGTGGGACAGGTGTGGGAAGGCAATTACGACTTGCCCGTTATCGTCAAGGACGATGCCACGCTCTCGTTCTCAAGCATTAAAGACATTGGGCTGACATCCACTAGCTCGGCTCTCATGGGCAACATCGACAGCAAGAACACCACAATTCCACTCAGGCAAGTGGCCACAGTCGTGCCCAAGTGGAGCGAGAGCCGCATCACGCACCGCGGCGGTGAACGATGCATCACTGTCATGGCACAGTTTGCCCAAGGAGTGTACACCGCTCCAATTGAGAAGAAAATCGCTAAAATCATGCAAACCGAAATCGACCTGCCTCAAGGCGTCAGGACCGAGGTGGGTGGTGAGATAGAATATGGCGACGAGGCTCTTCCACAGATTTTTGGCGGCATTGCCATTGCCATCGTCATCGTATTCTTCTTCTTGTTGTTCAACTTCAAGAAGTATGGAATCACTCTGGTTTGCATCTCTGCTCTGGGGCTGATGATTCCAGGGACTCTAATTGGACTGGGACTGATGGACCGTGACCTTGGCCTAACTTCCATTTTTGGTCTCATCACGCTCATGGGTATAATAATGAGAAACGAGATACTCATCTTTGAACACGCCAACGACCTGATTAAAAAACACATCGAAGAGCATGGCGACTGGAAAGTGGATCGACGGGCCTACAACAAAGCCGTCAAGCGCGCCGCCTATGAGGCCGGAAAGCGACGCATGGTACCCATCTTCCTCACCACTGCCACTACAGCAGTGGGCGTTGTGCCCATGATCATTGCTCAATCTTCATTCTGGATGCCAGTGGGTGTAACCATCTTTGCCGGAGGCATCGGGGCTCTGATTCTTGTTGTCACTATGCTGCCGGTAATTTATTGGAAAACAAACTTAAAATAATAGCTTTATGAGACTTTTCTTTTCATTAGGAATATGTGCATTATATTTCTCACTGGGCATAGCTCAACCTTCTTATAATCTTGAGCAATTGTATGAACTGGCACGGCACAACAACTATGCCGTCAAAACAGCCCATCATAACATTGAAGCGGCACAATTGCAACGAAAAGAAGCTTTCACCAATTATTTCCCTAACGTGAGTGCTACAGGAATGTGGTTCAACGCTAACAAAGGAATGGCCGAGACCACAATCTATCCCCAAGAATTCATCCCGCAAGAACTGGGCATGGCGCTTGCTCAAAGCATGCCTCCCGAGTCTCTCGCTGCCCTTGCCAACCCTATCGAAGTGTCGATGATGAAGAATGGCACTATAGCCTCGGTGACTGCTGTTCAACCCGTCTTTGCAGGTGGAAGAATCATCAACGGCAACCGTCTTGCCAAGTTGGGCGAAGACGTTAGTCTTCTTCAGCTTGAGATGTCGGAAAAAGAGGTAGAGAGGAATGTAGAGAAATACTTCTGGCAACTGGCATCGCTACAAGAAAAACTTAAAACTATCCATGTTGCACAGACCTATCTCGACACTATACACAAGGATGCCAGTCTTGCTGTGCAAGTGGGAGTGGCAATGCGCAACGATTTACTGCAAGTGCAACTGCGTCAGAATGATTTGGCAAGCCAAAAGATGAAACTCAACAATGCCATCTCAATAGTGAAAATGCTAATGACGCAATATTGTGGATTGAAAGACACGGCATTTGTGATAACCTACGACAATGAGGTTTTGCCACCAGCAACTTTTAAAGTGAACCACAATCTTGCCGTGACAAGCACTCCCGAGCACAAACTCCTCGCCAAGCAAGTCGAGGCTGCTAAGCTACAAGAGAAGATAACATGGGGAGAAAATCTGCCTTCGGTTGCCGTTGGCGCTGGATACAACTTTCACAATTTGCTTGATAAAAACCACAGTTTTGCCATGGTCTTCGCCACTGTGAGCATACCCATTTCGGGATGGTGGAGTGGGTCACATGCCACCAAAAGAAGCAAAATTGAGACTCTTAAAGCTCAAGAACAGCTCACAGAGAACACACAATTGCTCATCATTGGCATGGAGAATGCCTGGAATGGCGTTGAAGAAGCCTACAACCAGCTGCAACTGGCGCAACTCAGCATTGAGCAGGCAAGTGAGAACTTGAGGCTCAACAAAGACTATTACCATGCCGGAATATCCAAAATGTCGGACCTGCTCGAAGCGCAACTGCTATATCAGCAAGCATGCGACCAGCGCACCGATGCTTTTATCGACTATCAAACCAAAATGCTGGAATATAGACATGCCACCGGTGACTGATGTCGTGCACATGTCAACGGCTTTTGTTTGTGGTGAACAGGATTAGTTTCACTCAACTCTCCAGCGTTACTTTTTTCTAAGCATCAGCAGTGCTATCATGCCTGCCAGTACGTTGGCAACGAAGGCGGCCCCTATCAGCAGCAAGACGACTACCAAGCTGGTAAGCGCCGAAAGGCCTCCAAGTAGCATACCTGCGTACAACATGGGCATGACCATCACCAGAGGCTGAGCCATCGACCTCACTTGAGGCAATATACTCTCACGCCATGACATGTTGGGGGTGTGTTCTCCATGCATGCTGCGCTGGTAGTTCAGAATGGTCTGCAGCATCGAAGCCGTCAAGCAAGCCATCAGCACCGAATAGACTGTTAGAAAAACACTTGTCGGCAGACACAGCATCGCACTGCCTGCTACCACCATACTGCCTGCCAACATCGAAACAGCAACAGGCACAAGCATCTTTTTCCACATGGATTGAAACGGATAGAGACACCAGCCTATCGACAGTATCACTACCAGCAGATACCAAAGCAGATAGGCCCACCAGGCATTCGTCTGATAGACCAGCCACACGACGGCAACCACTACAGCCATCTGCGCCACTGTCGCTCCAAATATCACCAACATGCGTTTCAGCATCTTCCTGTCGATGAAGACAAACGCTATTATCGCTGCAACCACTAAAGAGGCAACCAGTACTGCGCCCCACAGGGAGATTTCTTTTACTATCATATAATCTGTGTGAGTTGTATAAATTGCTGGAAAATGAGCCTGTTTTTTATCTTGTGTTTTGGGCAGCTCTTTTTCCTGTTATTGCCAAGTGAATCGAGAATCTTACATGGGCTGGATGGTAGCGACAATATACTCGGAGCGTGTGCCTATGCGGAACTTGCCACCCCATATGCCGATACCTGAGCTCACATAGTAGCGTGTGCAGCCCCTGTGATAGAACCCCCAAGCCTTCTCATACATGCGATGCACCATCAAGCTGACAGGCCACACTTGCCCCTCGTGGGTGTGACCACTGAACTGGAAATCGACTCCGGCCTTTTGTGCTTCCTCGAGTTTGTAGGGCTGGTGGTCGAGAAGAATGATGAATTTTGAGCTATCGGCCCCCGCGAGCAAGTGCTTGAGCGGACGGCGCGCGCGACTGAAACGGTCATCCCTGCCCACTATCACCAGGTCACCCACGGTGATTGTGGAATCGCGCAACAGTGTGATTCCTGCCCGCTTGTAAAAATCGAGCGACCTGTCGATTCCAGTAATGTACTCATGGTTTCCCAAGCATGCCAGCACAGGAGCGTTAAGCCGATGGAAATCGGCCGCCACGTTTTCTTCAAGCAATGGGCGGACATATCCGTCAATGATGTCACCCGCCACGAGAATCAAGTCGGGCTTCTCGTCGTTAATCATCTTTACCCATCGCTGCCACTCGGCCTTGCGGTTGTGATAACCCAAATGCAAGTCGCTAACCATAACCACCTTCACTGGCCTGGAGAGATGCTTGGCAGTGCCGAGTGCGAGCGGCTGGCGCACCTTGTTGCGGTAGTGGATATTGCCATACACGAGCAAGCCACCAATCAGCACAGAGATTGCTCCCGCTGTCCAGACATTGCTATGTAGCCATTCTCTGGGGACCAAGTGCACAAGTCGGCCCAAGTCGAGCACCACAAACGTGAGTAGCAGATAAAGAAACACTATGAGCCAGGACGTGCTCACCTCGTAACACAACGACGCCAGCCCAAGCGGCATGCGGTCATAAATTCCGGAAAAACCCACAAAGAGCATCGCCAGCGATATCACCATGAGCGCCACAACACTCCATCGAGCCCATGCAGGCAACGGAAGCACTTGATACACATGCCATAGCACATAGACATGAACCAGCACAGCGACCAGAGTAACAACTAAAAAGCCTATTTTCATCGGTTGAAATTTTCTTTGTTTTTAGGTGCAAATTTAGTCATTTTAATTTTTATTCACGTCACGGGAGCTGATTTTTCAAGATTATTCATTATTTTTGTCCCAAATTTATTGAATTATGACAAATTTGAAATTTTTCGTTTTAGGGACAATAACGCTTATGGCAAGTTTTTCAATCAACGCCGAGGTGCTTCCAGCACCACAAACCACCGGTGGCCAGCCACTCATGAAAGTGATGAGTGAGCGCAAGTCGAGCCGTGACTACCAGGAGAACCAAACCGTGTCGAAGCAAGACCTGAGCAACATGCTCTGGGCCGCTTGGGGCGTGACACACGACGGCAAACACACAATAGCAACAGCAATGAACCGACAGGAACTGGTGCTCTATGTTGTGACACCCACCGAGGCAAGCCGCTACAACCCCGAAGCCAACACTCTCACTGTAGTTAATACTGGCGACTTCCGCAAGCTCACGACCTTGCAGGACTTTGCCGCAATAGCCCCTATCAACATAGTGATTGCTGTTGACACAAGCAAGCAGGACCGCCCCGAGTTCCAAGGCTACACGGCAGGAGCTGCTTCTCAAAACATTTACCTCTATTGCGCTCAAGCCGGGCTAAAGTCGGTAGTGCGCGCAGGCTTCGACCGAGAGAAACTGCCTCAGGCACTCAAGTTGCCTGCCAACGAGCGCATTATGTTTGTTCAAACAGTAGGCAAATAATTCTTTATAACTAAAAAGACTTATTATGCCCAGAGCAAAATCAATCTTAGCGTTCATCGTTGCTCTTGCAGCGGTGACACTACTGACGCAATCTTGTAAAGAGGAACAGAACTATCACGATTATTTGGACCAGAGCCAGCTTGATGTGATAGCACAGATTGGGAAAACACACCCCTCCGTGCAGGACCATCATCTCGACTTAGACACCAACTGGAAGGACGCCAATGGCGACCACCACATTCTCATTGACCCATTACCCGACAGCTACGACAGCATCTTTGTCGACTACAACGCTGTGCAGATTCCTTATGCCGAGAAAAACGGCATCGAGCCCATAAGAAACTTCCACGATGCCTACCGACTGAGGCAGCCATTGGTGAGAATCGAAACTTGCGAGGCCTATTATCTTGACTCGCTCACTCACTCCATGCCATTCTTGGTGCCCAAGGCGGCAAAGCTGCTCGAAGAGATAGGATGCGCCTTTGCCGACTCGGTGATGGCCCACGGCGGAAGCCAATATCGCATTGTAGTAACAAGCTGCACGCGCTCCCTCTACACCGTGAGCAAGCTGTTGAGGGTCAATCGCAATGCCACGCCACGCTCATGCCACATGTATGGCACCACTTTCGACTTGAGCTGGACACATTACGAACCTTACAACAACGACTACCGCATCAACCGGGAAGACTTGAAAAATATCCTGGGGCATGTGCTGCTCGACTTCAGGAACAAGAACCGATGCACCGTCCTTCACGAGAAGGGACAGTGCTGTTTCCACATCACAGTAAAATAAATTTTCTTTCATAAACCATATATAACAACATGACTGAACAAACCGCAATTGCCAACTACTTGAAATATACTGGCAAGAAATCGTTCAACTTCACAACAGCACTCATCGACATGGACGGAGTGCTATTCGACTCAATGAAAAATCACACCCGAGCTTGGGTGAAACTAATGAAAAAGAACGGAATCAAGTGCACACGAGATGAGTTCTACATGTATGAAGGCATGACAGGACGCGACATCATCAAAATGAAATTCAAGAATGGTGCCGGAAAGAATGTCACCGACGACGAAGCTCAGGCGCTCTACAAGGTTAAAACGCGCTATTTCACCGAGCTTGGTGATGTAGAAGTGATTCCCGGCACTCTCGATGTTCTCAAAGCGCTTAAGAATGCAGGAATCAAATGTGTACTCGTCACTGGTTCAGGAACTCAAATGATGCTCGACCGCATTGATGATGAGTATCCCGAAATCTTTGATGAGCAACGCATCACAGCCACCGATGTGAAACGTGGAAAGCCCAATCCTGAGCCTTATCTCAAGGCAATGGCCAAGGTGGGCGTGCAACCCAACGAATGCATAGTGCTAGAAAATGCTCCTCTCGGTGTTCAATCGGGACACACAGCTGGATGCTTCACCGTTGGCGTGACTACTGGCCCCATTCCCGAAAAAGACATGTACAAGGCTGGTGCCGACGTAGTCTATAAAGACATGGCAACTATGCTCGAGGCGCTGCCAGAACTTATGCAAGCATTCAAAACTCAGCAATGACACAACAAGTGCTATATTGCAATGACGTAGATGCCACCCTCAACAACATCATTGGGGGTGGCAACTACAATGCTGTAATGGTTCTTGTTGACTCCAACACATGCAAACTCGTGTTGCCACAACTTCCATGCCTGAGCAACGCTCACATCATAGAAATTGCTCCTGGCGACGAAAACAAGAACCTCGACTCACTTGTCCACGTGTGGCAGCTCATGCACAATGCAGGAGCGACAAGAAAGTCACTGCTAGTGAATGTGGGAGGTGGGTCTATTACCGACTTGGGAGGACTGGCTGCCGCTACATTCAAGCGCGGAATTGCTTTCATCAACTTGCCCACCACAGTACTTGGTGCTGTTGACGCTGCCGTTGGTGGCAAAACGGGTATAAACTTCAATGGATTGAAAAACGAGATTGGTGTCTTTGCTCCTGCCAGCACGGTGATAGTAAGCACTTGTTTTTTAAACACCCTTCCACACAGAGAACTTAAATCGGGCTTTGCCGAGATGATAAAACACGCCATGCTAAGCAGCCAGAAGCAGCTCTTTAAACTGCTGGATTTTGACCTCAGCAATATTGATTATGAAAAACTGCTTGAGATGCTGAAATCTTCGGTAAAGATAAAAGAAAACATTGTGGCTCAAGACCCAACCGAACAAGGCTTGCGCAAAGCACTCAACCTGGGGCACACTGTGGGGCATGCCATAGAGAGCCTCGCAATGGAGCACGGCAAACCCGTGCCTCACGGATATGCCGTTGCATGGGGACTCGTTGCCGAAGCCGTGATTTCCCACCTGACACTTGGATTTCCCAGCGACGACCTGTATGGTCTCGCCCGATTTATGCGTGAGAATTATGGTGCGCCATCTATCACCTGCTACCACTACGACCGCCTCATCACTCTCATGCAGCACGACAAGAAAAGCCGTGATGGTGAGATAAACTGTACCTTGCTCAACAAGTGCGGAGATTTCACAATCGACAACACTATAGCCCCCGACACCATGAAAAACGCCCTCGACATCCTACGCGACCTCTTGGGAGTGTAATTCAAGGGAATTCTATCATCTTCATTATAACAAATGAGTCACAACAAGCTATATGTTGTGACTCACGCATTATAATCTATTACTTCTTAAAATATGGTTTACTTATCTATAAGTAATCTTCACTGTATACTTAGGCGATTCATTAGTAGTATAGCTAGTCACATAGCCATCACTGTCAAACACATAACTAATATTATATCGCTTAAGTTGATTTTCTTCATCTTGAGAGCTCTCTCCATCCTGACTGTGGTCAACACCTTTCTTGAAAACTGTGGGAAGGTAGGTGCTGGTTGCACCATACAAGCCAGCATTGCGCATTATAGCACATACAAACATAGTGAAAGTGAACGACTCGTTGCCCACAATATCAATGCCACCCTTATTAAGAGGGGCACCTTCGCCGTATTCATAGGCCACGGTATCCTTCTTGTTAACACCAGTGCTCACCCAGTTCATGAGTTTGCCGTTGTCCCACACAACTTTAGTCACATCGCTTGAAGATGGGCTCACTATTTGAGCAATCTCTACCTCGTTGTCATTGCTATAAGTCAACGATGCTGCTGTGCGACTTGTGGTTTCATTCTTGAGACGGGTAATGGAGCCTGAACGATTCACCTCAAAGGAGTAAGTCACATCCTGGATACTTTTGTCACAAATAATAGCACCATTATTGTAGTCAAAGTGGATGGTTTCTTCGCTGATCAAGTCTCCTTTCATATCACGGTTCACTACGTTCACACTTTTAAGGTGGTCGCCATCATAGTTTGCAGTGGCAACACTCGATGCGCCATTATCATAGTTGCGCTCAATCTTACTAATCATTTTATGCCCAGCGGCATGCTGAGGATAAATCATTGTAAAGTCACGAACAAATGTGTTTTTGGGCTCATCGTCACCACAAGAAACCATTGTTATTGCAACCAATGAAATCAATAGATATTTAGCCAGTTTCATATTTTTATTATTTTGAATTATTACTGCTTGCAAAGTTAACAACAAAACCTATACTCCCAAAAGTCATTAAACAAGTTTAACAAACTGACACACTCTTAACACTCAACAGATGCCACACAAAGCTTATTTTTACTATCTTTGTACCGTTTTTATGAAACTCTCAAGAATAAATAGAGAAATAATGGCGATTTCGCTGCCGGCGATAGTCGCCAATATCGCAGAGCCACTGCTTGGACTGCTCGACACTGGAATCGCCGGGCATCTTGGAGCGCCTCAGTTCATTGGAGCTGTGGCTGTGGGCGCCATGATGATGAACGTGCTATACTGGAATTTCGGATTCCTTCGCATGGGAACATCGGGACTCACAGCTCAGGCCTATGGCAGCGGTTTCCACCAAGAGCAAGTCGACACCCTCCAGCGCTCCAGTGCAATAGCACTTGTCGTGGGCATTGTCATGGTTCTCCTACAGGCACCCATACAATGGCTCTTGCTGTGGATCATGGGACCTAGCCCCGAGGTTTGGGCGCTTGCTGCCACCTATTTCAGCATTGTTGTGTGGGGAGCACCGGCTGTACTTGTGACTATGTCTATAAAGGGATGGCTGCTTGGCATGCAAGACTCACGAAGCCCCATGATAATTTCCATTGGTGTGAATGTCTTGAATGTCATAATGAGCCTTATTGCCGTCTATGTTCTCGACATGGGTTTCAAAGGCATAGCATTGGGAACTCTCACTTCGGTATGGGTTGGGGCAATTTATGCATGCTGGAGAGTAAGAAGAAAATTTGCACACATCACTCGCAGCCTGCACTTTTCCCGAGCTTTCAACCTCAAGGGCAGCGGGCGTTTTTTCAAGGTTAGCACCGACATCTTTGTTCGCTGCATTTTCATGCTTATAGTGAATTTGTTCTTTATTCGCGCTGGTGCCCGCAGTGGCGACCTGGTGCTGGCAGTCAACACCATGATGCAGCAATTGTTCCATCTCTATAGCTACTTCATGGACGGAATCGCCTTCGCCGGCGAAGCTGTGGCTGGCAAATATTATGGTGCCCAAGACCACAAGCACATGCACAAGTGCGTGCGATGGCTCTTCGTGTGGAGCACTGCCACAACTATGATTTTCGTCATTGCCTACAGCATCTTTCCACACCCCATCTTCAGCATGTTCACCAGCCAGCAGCAAGTGGTGGACATTGCCATGTATTACCACTGGTGGTGTTCTTTGGTCCCCATCGTGAGCATGGCAGCATTTGTGTGGGACGGCGTGTTCATAGGAGTCACAGCCACTCGAGGTATGCTCACGGCAGTAGCTACCGCTTGTGCTGTCTTTTTCATTCTTTATTTCACACTTCCCACCTCGTTGGGGAATCATGCCCTATGGATATCATTCATCGCATTTCTCACAACACGCAGCTTGGTTCAAACAATCATCTGGTTCCGCAAGTTTTGCTAAAGCATAATAGTTTTCAGGTGCCAGTTCTCAGTTTTTAGTGTTTATTATTTAATGATTGTATATGAGTGTAATGGTAAGGGACGAAAGAAGGGATAGAAACGTCTAAACATCACCAAGATTTTCCACGACTTCTTAAATTATCTTGCGCCTTCTCGTTGCCTTGCTTAGCAGCTTTGCGGTACCATTCTATAGCTATTTTCTCATTTTTCGGCACACCATTTCCTTCAGCATAACAAACACCGAGAGCGTTTTGTGCTTTGACATGGCCTTGTTCGGCAGCTATGCGAAACCAGTATACTGCTTGGGAATAGTCTTGAGATATGCCTTCGCCATCATAATAGCGCAAGCCAAGATTGAATTGCGCATCAGAGTCGCCTTGTTCGGCAGCCTTTCGGTACCAGTAAACGGCTTGACAGAAGTCTTGTGGAACGCCTAAACCTCTATCATAGCACACACCGAGATTATATTGTGCATTGGCATTGTCTTGATAGGCCGCTCTACGGTACCAGTAAACGGCTTGAAAATAGTCTTGTGCAACACCTTCACCTTTAAAATAACACATGCCAAGGTTGTATTGCGCTTTGGCAACGCCTTGCACAGCTGCTTTGCCGAACCAGTAGAAGGCTTGAATATAGTCCTGTGCTACACCTTCACCTTTATGATAACACACTCCGAGATTATATTGAGATAGGGCATCGTCTTGCTGAGCGTTAAGATACAAATCTTTTATTTTGTCATCCATATTTGCCATAATGCTGTCATTTTCTTGAGCAGCGACAATGGATGTCGTTGTCAACAACAGAAGTAACTCAAGAAGTATTGTTAATCTTTTCATGTTCACGTTTTTTTGTTTGTGAGTTGTGCAAAGATAGTAGTTTTTGGGAGAATATGCAAGTTTTTGGAATGGTGACAGATTAACATTGAAAAACTACACACTTATCACTTTTTTTTGTATATTTGCAGTCTAAAAATAATTGGATGAAAATTGGTAACATAGACTTAGGCAACCGGCCGGTGATGCTCGCTCCCATGGAGGACGTCACCGATGTGTCGTTCAGGCAGATTTGCCGTGAACAGGGTGCCGATATGGTATATACCGAGTTTGTCAGTGCCGATGCAGTAATTAGAAATATTGACAGCACCTTGCGCAAGATGGTGATCAACCCAGGCGAACGCCCGGCGGCTATACAAATCTATGGTCGTGAGGTGGGTCCCATGGTCGAAGCGGCTAAGATTGCACAAGAGGCTAATCCCGACGTGCTTGACCTAAACTTTGGCTGTCCTGTAAAGAAGGTGGCCCGCAAGGGTGCCGGAGCCGGTTTGCTTCAGAATGTGCCCCTATTGCTTGAAATAACTCGCGAGGTTGTAAAGGCTGTTGACGTGCCTGTAACAGCTAAAACGCGTCTGGGATGGGACTGCAACAACAAAATCATAGTGGAACTTGCCGAGCAGTTGCAGGACTGCGGCATACAAGCCTTGACAATACACGGCCGCACACGTACTCAGATGTATAACGGCGAGGCCGACTGGACTCTCATTGGCGAGGTTAAGAACAACCCTCGCATGACGATTCCCATCATTGGCAATGGAGACATAACCAGTGCGCCGAAGCTTGCTGAGTACTACGACCGCTACGGAGTGGACGGCATCATGGTGGGACGAGCATCGATTGGTGCACCATGGATATTCCGTGAGATGAAGCAGTACATGGTTGATGGAACATTACCTACCATCAGCCGACATGAAAAGATGGAACTACTGCGACGCCAAATTGATGAGAGCATCGACCTCATCGACGAATACCGAGGCATTTTGCACATTCGCCGTCACCTCGCAGCCACACCGCTGCTTAAGGGCATCAAGAACTTCCGCGAAACTCGAATAGCCATGCTTCGCGCTAACACTAAAGACGAACTCATGGCCATACTCGACCACATTGAAAACGATATCTTTCCAACTTTAGAACCCGAATCATAAACTACTATGAGCGAGAATAACGACTTTAAACAGATTCAGAAGATGAGCCAAGAACAGGTTCAGGTGCAGCGCGCTCACCAGAATCAGGTAATCTTGGGACAACTCATCGAAATGAACGATGAGGAGATAAAAGACCGCATCGAACTTGAACTCGATGACAATCCTGCTCTTGAACAGGCCGATGAGAACGAGAACAACGAAAACTATGACAAGAACAGCGATGACGGTTCGGATGACAATGACGTAGATTCGGCCAACGATGACCCATTTGATTCGCCTTACACTCAAAGCGATGACGATGACAACGACCGAAATGACGACGGGCTCGCCTTCATTCAAACTCGCCGACGCAACAGCGGTGCCAACGATGGTTATCGTCCTCCAGTTGTCAACGAGGAGTCGATGTATGAGGTGCTGATGAACCAAGTGCGCGAGCGAGACCTCGACGAGCGACAGCTTCTCATTGCCGAGTACATAATTGGTGAAATTGACGATGACGGCCTGATGCGCCGACCCGTATCATCGATTTGCGGAGATATCATTTCGCGAGAGAATGTATTTGTCACACCTCAAGAGGTACTAGATGTACTGGAAGTTATTCACGATCTGGAACCAGCAGGAATTGGCGCAACAAGCACTCAGGAGTGCATTTTGTTCCAAATAGAGGACATGAAAGGCGTGGACATCGATGCCGCTCAAGTTGCCCACAAAATCATCAAAGATTATTTTGGCGCCTACGAGAAGCACCATTATGACAAGATACTCAATGACATGGGCATTGACAAAGACCTCTTTGAACGTGCCGACCAAATCATCAAACGCACCAATCCCAGGCCAGGCAACATCTTTGGTTCGGGAGAGCGCATGGGCAATGCCACCCACATAACCCCAGACTTTGTCATCACCAGCGATAATGACAAGCTCCAGCTCACTGTAGTGAACGACATTCCCGAGCTTCAAATCTCCGAAAGCTATGAAGTGGAATATCGTCGCATCACCAGCAAAAAGAACAAACAGGTAAAAGAACGTGACGAAGACGTACTCATCAGGCGACAATATGAGAATGCCAGCAACTTCATCAAGCTGCTCAAAATGCGTCAAGAAAAGCTCTTCAACATCATGAAAGCCATCATGCTCAAGCAGCAAGAATTCTTCATTACTGGCGACACCATGACACTCAAACCAATGGTCCTCAACGATATAGCCGAAGCTACTGGATATGACGTCTCTACAATCTCGAGGGCGCATCAAAACAAATATGTCGACACCAATTGGGGAATATTTGACCTGAAATATTTCTTCAGCAAGGGACTTGACGACAACGACCAAGTTTCTTCGACTGCAATCAAAGAGACACTAAAGCAGCTCATTGATGGCGAAAACAAGAAAAAGCCACTAAGCGACGAACAGTTGTGTAAAGCCCTACAAGATAAAGGCTTCCCCATCAAGCGACGCACTGTGGCAAAATATCGCGACAGTCTAAACATTCCTGTTGCACGACAACGAAAATCTTTATAATCACACTACTAATCAGCTTAATATATCACTATGGCTTCCCATCTCGCACGAATAAGACTTCTCGATGAGATAGCTAAATTCATCTCCACCATTTTCAGCCCGCTGCTCACCCCGAGCTATGGGTTGTTCATGGCTCTGAGCATTTCACCCAAAGTGCTAGACCCCACAGGAGTACGCATCAAGCTGCTTATAATTATTCTTGGCATAACATGCGTGTTGCCAATGGCGACTATTGCCGTGCTGCACAATTTCAAGCTCATAAAGGACAAACGCATGCTGAAACGTGAAGAGCGTTTGATTCCTTACATCACAGGTACCATTTATTATGGGATTGCTGTGTGGTACATGGTTTATACCCATGAACCTAAATGGCTGATTATGTACGCCGTAGGAGGCACTTTGGCATGCCTCATTTCAACACTTGTCAACATCAAGTGGAAAATCAGCGCTCACATGGCTGGAATGGGCGGAGTGCTAGCACTGCTCTGGCAGCTCGACGCCATGGATTTGGAGGTCATCAGCCCTGTGTGGATGATGTTCTTCATCTTAGTTACAATAGGCTTGTGCGGAGTGCTGGGGACAGCACGTCTACTACTCAAACGCCACGACATACTCCAAATCTTGGCAGGTTTCTTTAACGGAGTAGTGTGTGTCTCTCTGATGATGCGACTTTTTGGATGAGTTCGGAATCGGAATCGAGAATCGTGAACGAGGTTTGATTTTTTATCACTTAACACTTAGATAACAAATGTTCAACTACCACCGCCGCAAGACCACAACAGTCAACATAGGGAACACGCCGTTGGGCAGTGACTTCCCTGTGAGAGTACAGTCTATGACCAACACTTCGACCAACGATATCGTGGAAAGCGTGGAGCAATGCCTGCGCATAGCAGGCGCAGGAGCTCACTATGTGCGACTCACAACTCAAGGCGTTAAAGAGGCCGAGAATCTGGGACGCATACGCACCGAACTCCGCAACCGAGGCTGCGAGGTACCATTGGTTGCCGACATACACTTCAATCCCCGTGCCGCTATGGTAGCTGCTCAGGTCACCGACAAGGTGCGTATCAATCCAGGCAATTTTGTTGACCCAGCACGCCAGTTCAAGAGCCTGACCTACACCGATGAGGAATATCAAGCTGAGCTACAGCGCATTCATGACAAGCTACTGCCTTTCCTCAACCTGTGCCGAGAGCATGGCACAGCAGTGCGCCTAGGTGTAAACCACGGCTCACTGAGCGACCGCATCATGAGCCGTTACGGCAACACCGCCGCTGGCATGGTAGAGAGCGTGATGGAATATCTGCGCGTCTTTGTTGAACAAAAGTTCACCGACGTAGTGATTTCAATGAAAGCTTCCAACGTGGTCGTGATGGTAGAGGCTGTTAGACGTCTTGTTGCCGCCATGGATGCCGAGGACATGCACTTCCCACTGCATTTGGGAGTTACCGAGGCCGGATTTGGCGAAGACGGACGCATCAAGAGTGCCGTTGGCATTGGAGCGCTCATGAGTCAGGGTCTGGGCGACACAATCCGTGTGTCACTGAGCGAAGACCCCGAGCTTGAGGTTCCTGTTGCAAACAAGCTTGTCGACTATATCGCCAGTCGCGAGAATCATCCTCACATCGACGGTAGTTTCTGTAAAGGTTACAACCCTCTAATGCCCGAGCGGCACGTGGGAGCTTCCATAGCTGATTTAGTGGGAGGAAAGAAACCCATTGTCATAGCCTCGTGTCATCCTGAAGAAATAACAGGCAACCGACGTCCCGATTTTTTCTACAGTGCATGTGGCGCTCTGAACGATACCGACAATTTTATAGTACCTGCAAGCAACTACCACGGCGAGTGCAACACTACTCCCCTATTCTCGCTCGACAACTGGGATGCTACTGTTGAAGCTCAAGTCAAGTGGCTCAATGTTCCTGCGAGTACCCCCGTTGAGCGACTGCTCTTCCTAAAGGGCTGCACAAATGCGGCACTCATCGTCACCCCCGACAACATCAACATCGGTGGTTGCCAGCAGGCGCTCATCCATGCCCTAATAGATGAAGATATAAACTGCCCTGTCATTCTTCACAACACATATCTTGACATTGACAGCGAGTGGCTTCAAGTGAAGGCTGGTGCCGACCTTGGCGCTGTAATGCTCAACGGCATGGGCGACGGCATTTGGCTAGAAGCGCCAGATTATGAGAACCAAAACGAAGTGGTTGGATTTGCGTTCGCCATACTGCAAGCAGCACGACTACGCACCACCAAGACCGAGTTCATTTCGTGTCCTAGCTGCGGACGAACCATGTTTGACCTGCAAACTACCGTGCACCGTGTTCAAGAGGCAACGTCTCACCTCACCCACCTCAAAATAGGCGTGATGGGATGCGTGGTTAACGGTCCTGGCGAAATGGCCGATGCCGACTATGGCTACGTGGGTGCAGCAGTAGGAAAAATTAGTCTCTACAAGGGCAAAGAATGCATTGAGAAAAACATCCCCGAAGCTGAGGCTATCCCCCGCCTCATCGCTCTAATCAAAGATAACGGTGACTGGGTGGAACCGTAAATGACAGTTTTCACCCAGCTTCCATCATCATCAACTATCAGTCACAACACAAAACCAACTTGACTCGGTGGTTGTTAATAAGTTGTATTTTAAATTTCAGTGATGTAAAGAAAAAATTTCTACCTTTGCAGTGAATTTTGAATGAGAAGGATTCGAGTAAATGATTTTTTCGCTTGATATACATTATATTATATGGTCACTGCTGGCAGTAGCACTAATACTGTCGCTCGTGTGGGTGGTGTGGTACAACCGCCGAAGCATGAAGCTCTTGAAGTTCATGAAATATGAGGAACGCACTCGCCGTTACCTCTATCCTGAGGATTTACCTTCGGTGTCAATTATCGTCTTTGCCAACAATGACGAGAAGTGGCTCAATAAATACCTCCCCGCCATCATGCGCCAAAAATACCCATCACCTTTCGAAGTGATTGTGGTTGACGACGCCTCGTTCGACGGAACTAAGGACCTGATTGGTGAAATGATGGTCTATTTCGACCACTTGAAAATCGTTACCGTGCCCGACCAAACTCGCTCGTTATCGCGCAAAAAACTTGCAGTGATGCTTGGAATCAAGGCATCGCAGTATGATGTCGTTCTTACCACCAATGCCAACTGCCAAATCAAGAGCGAACGTTGGCTCATGGCAATGATGCGCAACTTTGGGCCAGGCGTAGACGTTGTTCTGGGATATTCTCATTTCGACCACAGCGAGGACAAGGGCTTGGGCAAAAACTACCGAGTGTTCGACGAGATGACAACTGCGATGCAGTGGATTTTGAGTGCTGCCAATAAGAAGCCCTACCGTGGCATAAGCGACAACCTCGCCTACCGTAAAGAGGTGTTCTTCAAGAACAAAGGTTTCTCTAAATCGCTTGAAATGAAATGGGGAGATGATGACATCTTCATAAGCGAGATAGCCACCTCGCGCAACACGCGCCTGGAAATGCTGCCTACAAGCTTCACTACGGCACACTACGACGACCTGTCACACGCTTTCAGCACGCTGAAATCAAGACGTGACTTCACTTCGCTTCATGTGAAACACAAAAGCCAGTTCCACACTCAAGCTTGGATGTCGCTGCTTTACTGGCTAAGACTTGGAGCTCTAGCTGCAGCAGTGAGTCTGTGCTATACAAATCTTGCTGTGATAGCTGCAGCAGCTGTTATACTTCTCATCACGTGGCTGCCCATGATGCTTGCCACATTCCGCAACTGCTATTTGCTGCAACTGCCCATGCTCCTGTTCTCAGTGCCATTGTTCACGCTAATTCGCCCTGTCATCAATATTGGTTACAAGATCAAGGGCCTGTTCACCCGCAAGAACAACTACACCTCCATAATGTAGGAGTTTTCAGTCTAAACCATGTCTATGATTAAGACCCTCACTAGCTGGCGCGGCATTTTTGCCATATGCATCGTGTGTTTTCACTTCGCGATGCATGAGTTTAACCAGATGACTCTTGCTGGCGTGACTTTCTTCTTCATGCTCAGCGGTTTCTTGGTGACACTGAAACACAGCGATATTGCATCGACAAAGCAATTCTACAATCGTAGACTGAGCCGCATCTTCCCATTACACTGGCTGGTTTTGTCTGCCATGATAGCGCTCGACCTCTTGTGGATGCACAAGTTCCATTATGGGTGGGACTTGCCTTTTCACACATTGCTTCTGCAATCGTGGTTCCCACAAACTGATATTCATTACAACTATAGCATTCACTCTTGGTTTTTGAGTTCATTGCTTTTTTGTATCATTGCCACTCCATTGCTCATCAAGTTCTTAAACCGACTCTCTCGCAAGGTAGCATGGGTGGTAGTGATAGCAGCGTGTGTCATAGTTACAGGCTCCGCCTTTGCATCCAGCACATTCTGGCACAGCTACTTCTATGTATTCCCTCTGACACGTGTAGTAGATTACACCCTGGGCATGATGCTAGGCATCACCATGCGTGAACAACAAGCATTATCCAAAATTTCAATAGCTAAAGCCACTGCCATCGAAATGAGTGTCCTTCTCATTTTTGCAGTATTTATAGCTATTCATGCCTGTGGAAACGCCTTTGCACTGAACATTGAGAACTCGTCACTATGGTGGATTCCCACATCACTCCTTATAGTCACAAGCTTCCGACTCAATGGCAATGAGGGACTGGTGGGAAAAATTCTTACCTTGCGACCACTGGTGTGGCTGGGCGAGATAAGCTTCGAGGTATACCTGATGCAAAAGCTCGTGAACAATGTCTTCACCTACGTTATTGCACCATTCTGCGGACATTTTGGGTTCTTCGTCTATGATTACTGCTTCGAAGGCACAATACCCTTGCTCATCATAACAGCATGGGCTGTGCACTGGCTTTTTAACAGAAAAAAGAACAAAATAACGCGATGATAATTGCCTCAAACATGCCACTAAGGCTCAAAAAGCTAATATTTATTGCAATAAGAGTGCAAAAAATGCGTTATTAAAGTTAAATGAGTATTATCAACAACCGACATATTGCATTCTTTGCTCTGCTATTGACGGCCTTATCGGTGCTGGCACAAGACAACGATAAGATTCTGAACCGCCAGTATGCCGACATGAAACGCATCCATTACGGGTTCTCGGTAGGCGCCAATTTCCAGGACCTGCTCATCACCAACAACGGATACGTGAGTGAAGACGGACAGTCGTGGTTTGCGTCAATTCCCAACCATTCGCCCGGATTCAGCGTCAACGTGCTTGCCGACTTGCGCTTATCCAACCATTTCAACCTACGCTTCTCGCCAGGCATGTACTTTGGCAACAAGGTAGTGAAATACTATAACGCAACAGCACCCGAAGACGCTCTTGAACCATCAATATTCAAGCAGAGCCAGAACGTGAAAGCCACCTATATCGTGGTTCCCATCGACCTGAAAATCTCTTCACGAAGATATCACAATGTGAGGCCCTACCTTACTGGTGGCGCCATGGCGCTTTATGACTTGAGCAAGGAGCGTCCCGAGCAGATTCGTCTCAAAGACTTTGACGTGATGCTAACTGTGGGCATGGGATGCGACATCTACCTGCCGTTCTTCAAGCTGTGCCCTGAAGTGAAGTTCTGTTTCGGCCTCAAAAACCTGCTAGAGACCAATCGTCCTGACCTCCAGGACAACCCAGCGATGGAGGTTTTCTCAAAGAGTGTGAGCAAAGTGAAAAACAACATGGTGGTTGTGACATTTTATTTTGAATAACACAAGCTATGCTGAAGCTTAAAAAAAATATTTATTCCTTGACTCTGTGGATGGTGGCACTCATGGCAGCTATTCCACAAATGGCCAACGCTCAAATCGATGCACAGCTCACACAGTACTGGGCGCTGCCTTCCTACTACAACCCGTCGTCCATTGGCAACGTCGACTTTATCCACATCACTGCTGGCAGCAAGCTACAGTGGCTTGGCATCAAGCATGCACCGATGGATTTCTTTGCAATGGCCGACATGCCATTCAAGTTTCTGGGCAAGCGTTGGGCAACAGGTATAATACTTCAGCAAGAAAACGTGGGTCTATTCAGCTCGCAAACCGTAGCAGCTCAACTGGCATGGAAGAAAAAGATGCTGGGAGGAACTTTAAGCTTGGGATTCCAGGTGGGACTGCTCAACCAAACCTTCAAAGGCGACTCGATTTTTATGCCCGAGAACGATGATGCCCACACCAGCGTGGACGATGCAATACCCAAGGGGGTGGTCACAGGACGGGCACTTGACATGGCTGCCGGTTTTTCATTTACCCACAAGTGGTTTTGGGTGGCGGCCTCGGCAACTCACGTCACTTCTCCTACTATCAATATGAAAGCTGGAGAAAACGAGGAGGATTTGTACCAGTTCAACACTGGAAGGTTTTTTTATTTAATGGCTGGTAGCAATATTCCAATAAAAAACACGTTATTTGAAATACAGCCCTCTGTTCTTGTCAAAACCGACACCAAGTTCTGGCAAGGCGAGGCGACACTGCGTGTTCGGTACAACAAATTCCTTTCGGGAGGTGTTGCCTATCGACACAAAGATGCTGTCAGTGCTATGATAGGTGCAGAATTCAAGAATTTCTTTGTGGGATATGCCTATGACTATCCCATCTCGTCTATCAACAAAGCAACCCATGGCAGCCATGAGCTCATATTGAACTACAACGTGAAGCTAAACATGGGCGAGGTGAACAAGAACAAGCACAAGAGCATCAGGATAATGTAACGGCATTAAGTTCACATTTCCACACATTAAAGACAGAACATAAAAAAGATAACAATTCTATAGAATAATGAAAAAGTTATTGATTTTTCTTTTAGCGACATTAACATTAGCCTCTTGCAGTGGCATACGCAAGTCTATCAACAGCGGTGGAGGCGAGGTAACAGGCGTGGGAGCGACCTACTACTCCGAGCCTACACCCTACGGAATGGTCCTTGTTGAATGTGGATCAATGAAAGAGGGACCTGCGCAGCGCGACTCCTTGTGGGGTATTGACTCAACAGCGAGAGGTGTAAGCGTCGATGCTTTCTGGATGGACGAGAACGAGGTTACCAACAGCAAGTATAAGCAGTTTGTATACTGGGTTAGGGATTCCATTATCCGTGAACGTCTTGCCGACCCTGCCTATGGCGGCAACGAGGAGTTCAAGATTGAGGAGGATAAAGAAGGAAACCCCATCACACCACGCCTCAACTGGAACCGTAACATTCCATGGAAAAACCCAAGTGAGGACGAGGAGAGAGCCATTGAGAGTGTATATCGATACAACCCCATCACTGGCAAGAAAGAACTCGACCCAAGGCAAATGAATTATCGCTACGAAGTCTACAACCTCACCGAGGCTGCTAAGCGTCGCAACCGTTTTGATCCAAAAACCCGCGACTATAACACCGATCATGCTGTACCCACAACAACTCCTACCATCAGTAAGGACACAGCTTATATCGATGACGATGGACGCATCATCAGGCAGACTATCACTCGCGCCTTGCAGAGCGACTATGACTTCTTGAACACCTATATCGTGAACATCTTCCCCGATACCACTTGTTGGATCAACGACTTTGAGAACAGCTACAACGAGCCCTATGTGAGATTGTATTTTGCCAATGGCAACTACAACAATCATCCTGTAGTGGGTGTTAGCTGGGAGCAAGCCAACGCATTCTGCCACTGGCGCACCGAGTTCCTCAAGAAATCGCTTGGCAAGGATGGTGTCTATATTGAGCCTTTCCGTCTGCCCACCGAGGCCGAATGGGAATATGCCGCACGTGCAGGTAAGAATGAGAACATCTATCCCTGGGACGGAAACTTACCGCTAACTGAAGACGAAGGATGCTTCTATGCCAATTTTAAACCCAACGAAGGAAACTATGTGAGGGACGGAAGCATCATAACGTCACCCGTTGGGACCTATGAACCCAACGACAATGGACTATTTGACATGGCAGGTAACGTGAGTGAATGGACTTCGACGAGCTACATCGAGAGCATCGACCGTATGACCAACGACCTCAACCCAGAATATCGTTACGACATTTCGATAGGCGACATGAACGGCAACAACAAAGATCCCTATAAGATGTCGCGCAAGATTGTAAGAGGTGGTTCTTGGAAAGATGTTGCTCACAACATTCGCAGCGACATCAGAATGTGGGAATACCAAAACGAGCAACGCTCCTATATCGGTTTCCGCTGCGTGCGCACTAAAGTGGGCTTTACCAAGTCGAAACGCAAAAACAACTGCTGCGACTAAAAATCAACGAAATAACTCATAACATAGCAATAATATGGCTACTGACAAGCAAACTACAAAAATTCAGCGCAAGAGAAAAAGGCAGATGGTAACCCAGCGCTTCTTCAACTTCGCCTATAGTATAGGTGCAGCAATTGTGATCTGGGGTGCTCTTTTCAAAATCTTGCACATGCCTTGGGGTAACTTCCTCTTGACAATCGGTATGGGTACCGAGGTGCTGATGTTTATAATCACTGCATTTGAGCGTCCTGAGAAAGAGTATCACTGGGAAGACGTATTCCCTATTCTCGACTCGGGCGACCCTGAAGACCGTCCTCCTTTCTCGGGAGGTGGCACTGGAGGAAATGTAACCATCAATGGCGACATCAGCGCTGCAACAGTTGCAGGAGAAGCAACCGAAGGTGGCGAAGGTGGACAAATTTCTATCCAAGCAATTCCACCTGCTATAAGCGGTGAAATTCCAAGCGACGGAACAACAATCGTTGCAACCCCCGAAGTTGCTGCAGCCATTGCTTCAATGAGCTCACAAGAGGTGAAAGCCGTGATGGGTCTGCCTCAAGGAATCCAACTTAGCGAGAACGAAACCAAATCACTCAGCGACAGCATCGCAAAGATGAACTCGGCAAGCGACCAGCTTTCTAAGATGGCTGAGCTCACCGATGCCACTCAGCAGTACCTTGCTCAAATGTCGGCTATCAGCGAACAAATGCAGCGACTGAGCGAGACAACAACTGCTCTTAACAATGTTCAGCAAACTCTTCTCTCGAGCTATGAGTCAATTACCAGCAACAGTGAGAACATCACTCAAAATACAACTGGATATATCGAGCAGATGGAAGCTCTCAACCGTAACGTTGGTGGCTTGAACACCATCTATGAAATTCAGCTCAAGAGCATATCTTCACAGCTAGAGAGCATCGACCGCGTCAACCGTGGTTTGAAGGACATCAGAGACATGTATGAGAAATCGGCAGCCGAGAGTGCACACTACTGCGATGAGACCGAGAAGATGGCTCGATACATGAAGCAGCTCAACAGTGTCTATGAAAAGATGATTAAGGCCATGACAGTCAACATGTACAACCCTATGGCAGGCAACATGATGGCTAATATGGGCAACAATCAGGCTGATCAGCAAGTTGACGACAGCTACGAAGATTACAACAACTACGAACAATAATTCACTCACACATTTGACAGATAGATAATGGCAACTGGAAGAAATCAGTCTCTGGCGAAAATGTCGCCACGTCAAAAGATGATAAACCTCATGTATATCGTCTTGACGGCCATGCTTGCGCTCAATGTGTCGAACGATGTGCTCAACGGATTCAGCCAGGTAGAGGAAGGACTCAAGCGCTCTAACCGAACCATCACTGCACGCAACATGCAGATAATGGCTCAACTACAGGCTTTCTACAATGAAGATCCTAAAAACGGACTGCCACTTCTCAACTCGGGCAATGAGGTGAGAAATGCCACCGACAGCCTCTACTTCTATATCGACACTCTTAAAGCGATGATTGTCAAAGCCGCCGACGGACCGGCAGGTGACGTGAACAACATCGTCAACCGTGACAACCTCGACGCTGCCAACGTGGTAATGCTTTCGCCCGACACTCGCCGAGGCACCGACCTGCGCTTGCGCATCAACCAGTTCAAGAACTACATGACTAAGTTCCTGGAAGATCCCGACAAGCGACGCAACTTGGAGTCGGCGCTATCTACTGAGCCTTTCAAAGTGAAAGATGACATCAGTAGTAAAACATGGGAAGAGACCCTCTTTGAAAATATGCCCACCGTGGCGGCCGTCTCGCTGCTCACTAAACTGCAGAACGACGTAAGATTTGCCGAGGGTGAAGTGCTCAACCACTTGCTGGCTCTCACCAATGCCGACCTTAGTGAGCTCAAGGTGAACTGGATAAACGCATTTGTAATCCCACAATCAAGGGTGGTAATGCGTGGGTCGAAATACAAGTCACAAATTGTGCTTGCGGCAATCGACTCCACTCAACGACCCATCGTCTATGTTAACGGAGCAAGACTCAGCAACCGCGATGGAATCTATGAGGTGGGAACAAGCAAATCGGGCACTTTCGACTACTCAGGACACATCGAAGTGGTTGGTCAAGACGGACAAGTCTACAAGCGAGAATTCAAGTCAAGTTATACCGTTATCGACCCAATTGCTACAGTGAGCGCTACAATGATGAACGTGTTCTATGCAGGTATCGACAACCCAGTATCGATTTCTGTACCTGGAATTGGCGACGGAACAGTTAGCGCCACTATGACCAATGGTTCGCTCGTTAAGAGTGGCGACGGATGGATAGCACACCCCACTCAGGTGGGAACCGAATGTGTGGTTACTGTAACCGTGGAAATGGAAGGTGTGAGAACCAATGTGGGCTCCACCACGTTCAAGGTGAGAAAACTGCCCGACCCAACTGCCTATATCGTCTATCGTGATGCCGAGGGTAATGCGGCACGTTACAAGGGCAGCCGTCCATTCCCCAAAGGCACATTGTTGAGTGCAAGCGGATTGCATGCAGCTATCGACGACGGATTGCTCAATATCGAGTTCCAAGTGGTTAGTTTCGAGACTATCGTGTTTGACTCTATGGGTAACGCCATTCCCGAAATTTCGGCTGGCAGCAGCTTCTCCGACCGTCAGAGAAACGCATTCCGACGCCTGCAGCGTGGCAAGCGCTTCTACATCTCACGCATCAAGGCCCGAGGCCCCGACGGTATCACCCGTGACCTCTCGCCCATGGAGGTGATAGTTAATTGACATTGATATTTACTAAGATATAGTTTTGTTACATCTTAAACTCATTATAATGAAATATTTGAAAATTTTATTCTTGGGATTGACGATTGCTTTAGCATGGTCTAGTGCCAGCGCACAAGTTGTCAAGAGAGACGGACAAGACCGACGAGACAATAACAGCAACAATAGCGGAGTTAAAGTCTCGGGACGACAGCAAGCTTTCTACGAGCAGAACGAGCCCAGCGAGGCCGACCTGCAGTGGACCAAGACCGTCTATAGAGTTCTAGACCTTAACAAAGGTAAGAATCCTGCCTTGTACTATCCCGAAGAACCCAACGAGGATGGACAAAGCATGTTCTTCATCATCATGCGACTCCTTGCCAACGACCAGATTTCGGCCTATGAGTACCTTGATGGTAGAGAGATGTTTACCGACGAGTACAAGATAAAGGTAAGTGATATGCTTGACCGCTTTCACATCTTGTACAGCGAGGCCAAGGGCAGCAGCGAGAAGCACCCAAAATATGCCATTGATGATGCCGATATACCTGGATTTGAAATTCTGAGCTACTATATCATTGAGAAGTGGTCGTTCGACACTCGTAGCAACAAGATGACATCACGTGTCGACGCACTATGTCCCGTGCTTCACCGTCAGGACGAGTTCGGAGGAGACCCCATCCGCTTCCCCATGTTCTGGGTCAAGCTCAATGACATCAGGCCTTACATTGCGCAGCAATATGTGTTCACCGACGATGACAACAACCTTGCTCGTTACAGCCTTGACGACTTTTTCAAACTCAATATGTATCAAGGCGACATCTACAAGGTAAAGAACCTGCGCAATCTAATGCTCGCTGAGATTTATCCCGATCCTAAAGACCTGAAGCATGCGCAAGACTCTATTGAGGAGCGTCTGCACAGGTTTGATAAGGATTTATGGGCGCCTTCACGTCAAGAGCTTCAAGCTCAAGTAGAAGCAAAACGCAAAGCCGAGGCCGAACTTAATGGCGAAGAGCTCGAAGATTCGACACAAGATGTTGCAGCCGACAACAAGAAAGAAAAGACTCGCACCACCAAGCGAGGCAGCAATAACAATGATAAAAAGCAGCAAACAAAGAAAAAACCTGCTGCCAAGCCCAAGCAGCCCAAGAGCACTAATCAGAGTGCTACACGTTCGGTGCGCAACCGCAAGCGCTAAAAGAGACAAAACTATAGAATAACATTTAGGCACGCGACTATCAAATAGTTGCGTGCTTTCTTTTATAGACTTTTAACAACAGTTTTTTCATGATTCTACTATAAGACGAAATTAATTTGCTGTGTTCCAACTGCTCCCCTATCTTAGTGGAACAGCTATCTCCACTTTCCCTGGACATTAATGATATTATTCAATCATCGTAGTCATACTCATCTTCACCGGCTTCGTACTCTTCGTCATCAATGTGGTAAAGATAGTCTTTGCCAAAGACATCGTAGTATTCCTCTTCCAGTTCATCGGTTTTCTTTCTTTCGGCATAACCGTGACGGTTCACCTCTTTTTTGCTATTATGATAGCGACGATTAGAACTTCCATGAGAATGAGTGGTCGCGGCATTCGTCTTGGGCTGCTGAGAGATAATTATGGTATCGTTTGTTTGATTTGTTGCTATGTCATAGCTGTGAGTTTGTGGAAACACGAAGACAGGAGAATCGTCCGACTGGGATTGCTCCACATTCCCGTTCTTGCAAGCACCTAACATGAGAATCGACACAGCCAGTGTGACGATTTTTTTAATAAAAGTCATAACACATTCTTTATATAACAAAAGCAATAAGCATCAGTATTGTGAACAGGAGCATGTTGCGTGCCGTAGCACCGAGCAAAGGATTGAGTGCAGCACCAGTGCGATGTGTTAGTTTCACCCATGTGACAGTGTGCATCACAAGATAAAGCAGTGGCACAATGTATATCCACTTTGACAGATCACCATTGAGGTAAATCATGAGCCACAACGGTGAGAGCATGGCAATTGCCATATAGCCATTAAAGAGATAGGCAGCTCCAGCAAGCTGGCGACCAAATATCACCACAGCAGTGCGCTTGCCGGCCTCAATGTCGTCCTCCATGTCGCGATAATTGTTCACCAGCAGCACATTAACTCCCATGAAACCTATAGTGATTCCACCCAGGAAAGCCAGCGCATCCATACGACCAGCTATTACATAATAACTAAAAATCACAGGAACAAGTCCATAAAAGATGAAGACTGTGAGTTCACCCAACCCATGATAGGAAAGCGGATAAGGTCCTGCACTGTAGGCAAGAGCAAAAATCGCAATAGCCAAACCCACAGGAATCATCTGCCACCCTCCATAAGGGATGAGGCCGCAGCCTACAAGGCACGCCACAGCAAGTGTGATGTAGGTGACATTGCGCAAAGTCTTGGGTGATATATCGCCCTCAGTAACCCCTCGCCGTGGTCCCACACGCCCCTTTTTGTCGGCACCTCGTTTATAATCGTAGTATTCGTTGGCAAAATTAGACACAATCTGTGCCAGCAACGCAAAAACGATGCATAAGATTGCGGGAATCCAACGAAAGTGATTTTGCCATTGAGCAATTCCTATCGCCATCAACACACCACTCAACGACACTGGCAAAGTGCGCAACCGCATTGCCTCAATCCATATCTTAGCTTGTTTATTCATGCTATGGTTAAATTCTTTCTATGATCCACACCTTGGGCACATAGGCTTTGAGTTTCATATATTTCTCGTAGTTATTGGCAAATGTTGCCGCCACACTCAAGTCGTTGGTTGTCTTAGCAACTACACAATAAAGTTCTTGTCTGGGCAAGTAAACCACAAAAGGCTCCAGACGCCCTTCTTGGCGCAAGCGCTGACAATAGCTCTTGGCGTTGAACAACTGAACAAACTCGGCCACCACAACATTATATTTCATCGCACTGGCAGTACCTTTTCCTTTTTCTTCCTCAACGATGTTGAAACCGCGACGGAGCATCCTAATGCTGTCGCCATCGACAACATCAGTATTCTTCATCTTTTTCTCGAGTTCTTGACGATATATCTCGCCTCTCTCGCCCGTGCGGCTCGCCTCAACTGCTTTGTCATAGCTAGCTTTGTAGTTCTCCTCGGTTGTGTGGCACGACCACAACAGGGCAACAAGCCCCACAAGCAAAAATATGTTATAATACCTTTTCATTTTCTCAATATCTAAAAAAACTATAACTAAAACACTACTCAACAACTCTTCCTTGAGGATTATCGCGGTCGTCGGCTAGTTCAATCACTTGGCAGCCTGTGATATTGCCTTTGTCAAGGGTAAGCTTGATGAGAGTGCGCACCTTTTGCCACCCTTGACGGCCTGCAGCCCCAGGATTAATGGTCAGAATGCCCAGACTACGGTCGGGGATGACCTTGAGGATGTGGCTATGTCCGCACACAAATATTTTGGGTTGCACAAGGTCGAGCCTTGACTTTATGCCCGGAGCATAGCGGCCAGGATAACCGCCAATGTGAGTCATCATCACCTTAACGTTCTCGACAGTGAAAATCTCGGTTTCCTTGAAGCGACGACGCAAGTCTTGCCCGTCGGCATTCCCCCACACCGCTCTCACTTGCGGCCCTATAGCCTCAATCATGTCGATGAGAGCCTCATTGCCTATGTCGCCAGCATGCCAAATCTCATCGCAATCGGCAAAATGTTCAGCATACCGTTCATCCCAGTAGCAATGAGTGTCACTTATGATTCCTATCGTTTTCATAATTATAAAAAAGCAAACGAGTTGTAGAGACAACAAGTAAGGGATTATGAATTCTGCATTATTTAAATTCCATGAGACGGGCAAGGTATTTACCTATGATGTCAAACTCAAGATTCACGACTGTCCCTTCAACTATATTGTGGAAGTTGGTGAGCTCGTGTGTATAAGGGATGATAGCAACCTCAAAGCTGTCGCGCTCAGAGTTGCACACTGTGAGGCTTGTGCCATTGACGGTGATGCTGCCTTTCTCGACGGTGACGTAGCCCTTGCGAGCCATAGCTGGGTCAACGTTGTAATGGAAGGTATAGTACCAACTACCGTCGGCCTCACGCACACTGGTACAAGTGGCGGTTTGGTCAACATGACCCTGAACGATGTGCCCATCTAGGCGTCCGTTCATGAGCATGCTACGTTCCACATTAACTTCATCGCCCACCTGAAGCAAGCCCAAGTTACTGCGGTCGAGCGTCTCTTGAATGGCTGTAACGGTATAGGTGCCGTCGCCCGGCAGTTTCACGACAGTGAGACACACTCCATTATGCGACACGCTCTGGTCAATTTTCAACTCATCAACAAAGCTGCATCTGAGCGTGATGTGCAAGTTTCCTTCTTCTTTCTCGAGAGCCACTACGCGAGCAGCTTCTTCTACTATTCCTGAGAACATTAATTTTAAGTGTTAAGTTTAAATGAAAAGTTTTTAAGTGACTAAAAGTCAATCTGCAAGCGTCAAAACCTGCTACTACCTCTTTCTTGTAGCGTTGGGGTCAACCGACTTCCTAGTAGCACCCGTTCCGGCTCCATTGCCTGTTCCGCTATTACCCGAATTGTTCCCTGTACTGGGCTTAGAGGTACCACCAAGGCTGCCGCCATCAAGTTTGGGCCTATCTTTGGATTGTCCGCCATATTTGCCTTCGGGGTCGGCCTCCTTGCCTTCAGCAATAGCTTTTTCCCTCTCTTTCTCGGCTTCCATTTTCTTCATTTCGGCCGCTTCTTGCTTCATCTTAGCAATCTCTTCGGGAGTCTTGCCTTCCAGGTCTTTTTCGCTAAGACCATCACGTGAATCGGCAATTTGAGCCGAATCGGCATCCTCCTCACCTGGCGCTCTTAGTGAACTGTCGAATGTGCGGTAGTAATTGGTAGTGAGGACCTGGAACTCGGTGCGACGGTTTATTTGATCGGCTGCAGCACGGTCCTCTTTCGAGAGTGCCATGACAAAAGCCTCGTTAAGAGTATCACCTTCATTAAACTGAGGATAGAGTCGGGCTATGCGCTTGGTCACCACTTTAGGTCGTGACCTTCCATAACCTTGATATTGCAATCGTGCACTATCTACTCCATTTTCGATGAGGTAGTCAACCACGCTCTTGGCACGACGGTCACTGAGTTTGAGGTTGTACTCATCGCCTCCCACGCGGTCGGTGTGAGATGCCATCTCAATGGTAATATAGGGATTATCGTTCATCACCTGTACCATCGAGTCAAGTGCTTGCTTCGACTCGGGGCGCAGTGTAGCCTTGTCATAGTCATAGAAAATATTCTCTATTACCTGGGGTTTGGTCATAGCAGCAAGTATAAAGTCCACACCATACTCGGCATCGGCCTCTTCAATATCGCTGGTGAATTGCTGCTTACCGTTAAGGTAGCCGTTGGCACCGGCGAGCATCACATAGCTCACGCCACGCTGCAAATCAAATCGGAATGAGCCATCGGGTTTTGCAACGGCCTTTTGATTACTACCGTCATTGCCCACAATGCGGATAATGGCATTGGGCACTGGCTCTTCGTCTTTGTCGAGAACATATCCCGAAATCCATATCTTAAGGTCAGGTTTCTCAAAACTGTAGATGTGGTCATAGCCACGAGCGTCCTTGCGATTGCTAGAGAAAAATCCCTTCTCGCCTTCGGCTTCAAATGTGATGCCAAAGTCGTCGCCACTTGAGTTCATGGGAGAGCCCATATTCTCGACAAACCACCTTCCCGACGGCTGAAGACGTGCTTTGAAAAGATCAAGTCCACCCATTCCAGCATGTCCGTTGCTCGAGAAGTAGAGAGTGCTGTCGTCACGCACATAGGGAAATCGCTCATCACCTGGAGTGTTGATTTTATCACCCATATTCTCAAGGGTACCATGGCCATCGCTAATCATCACGCGCCAAATGTCTTTGCCACCTTGTCCGCCTGGCATGTCGCTTGAGAAGTAGAGCCACTTGCCGTCTTTGCTCACGGCAGGATCGTCGTAGGCCGACAGAGTGTCGGCTGTAATCTCAAACTTTGCAGCACCAGTCCACTTAGCTTCGCTGCGGCTCGCCTTGTAGATTTCCACACTCGTTCCCGCATCGGTCTTGCGCAAAGCCTTGGCAAAGAACATCGTCTGTCCATCGGGTGTAAAAGCTGTGATTCCCTCGTCAAACTCGGTGTTGAGGTCACCCTCAACAAGCTCGGGGTTGCTCCACTTTCCTTTTTCGTCCTTCTTTGAGAAGAACACATCGCAATTCTTAGTGCCTGTGATTTCACTCTTCACAGTTCCAGTGGCTTTATCGCGTGAAGAAGTGAAGTATAGCACATCGCTCTTGCTGTCAAGGAACATAGGACAGAAATCAGCACGGCGACTGTTGAACAGGCGTGCATTTTTCACAATGTAGCGAGAGCCCGCATCGCGCCACTTGGGTGCCTGCTGACTGCCACGCAATCCCTCCTTGGCCTGCCAGTTGTTGGGAGCTGTGTCAAGATAGGCCTTATAGTTGCGCTCGGCAAGTGAATATTGGCCTTCCATCTGCAGAGCTTGAGCCAGATAGAAGGGAATGAGGCTGTCTTCCCACTCATAACGCTGGGAATTCTGGTAGGAAGCGGCCGCACGAGCGCTCTGGTTCAAGTGACGGTAACACTCGCCCAGCATGAAAGCAACCTCTCCTCGCAGATAACGGTCTTCCTTGCGATTGAGCTTGTTATAGATTTTACGATAGGTCTCGGCTGCGGCGTAATACTCGCCACGCTCATATTTCTCATCGGCATCTTTCATCTTGGCAGTCTTACACGACGTCAGCTCAACAGATGTGACCGCCACCAATGCCAATATTATTATATATAAAATCTTCTTCATGTTTCTAAAAATACACATAGCCCAAAATGGATATGCACTCTAAAAAAATAAACGCAACTAAACCTGTCTTTATTGCACGCGCACGCAATATATATTGTATTTATCGTTATATATTAAACTAACATTAGTTTTTGCAGTCACAAGAATATTAATCAAATTTATTTTTTATAACTCCTTTTTATGAAAATCACAACCAAAACCATCTTAATGCTAGTGCTGCTTGCAGTACCAGCTATGTGTCTTGCACAACCCGAGTCGTGCAAAGTGACATTCACTAGCAAAGATCCCACAATCATTGATTTTGCAAGAGCATACTGCTCTCAATTTGACGAGAGCACCAGCTTTGAAAAAATAGCGTTTGCGGCTTTTAGTAAAGGTACTTTCAAGAAAGGGAAAGTAGAGTGTGTGGTTGACAGCAAAAACGGATATGTCAAATATAGCTCAGCCGACCAAGAAGAACCAGAAACGCTTGAAATGTGCTACTGGAACTGTGACAACAAGAACGAGAAACTAGTTGCTGTGAACACTATTTTACCCAGTCCCGACTCTGAATATAACGAGAGCTATCTTATCTTCTACCGGTATAACACCAAGACTGGAAAAATGACGCTCATTGAAGCTCCGTTTGACCGTGAACCCGACCCTATTGACCTCGTCGACCAAGACAAAGCCGATAGAAAGACTATTGAAATAGTTCTTGGTTCTCACAACGAAGATGCTAATAGGCTTCAACCCTTTTTCATCCTTCCACGAACTGGCAAGGATATAATCTATCGCATGGCTGACCCCAATGCCATCCCCAAGCAACTCCAACGTGAAGGAAGACTCATCTGGGACGGCAACGGTTTCTGCCCTGAAAACTAAACTAATGCATAATTGAAAAAACGTCAGGTCTGAACTAGGCCTGACGTTTTTTTTAGATAATATGTTACACTAATTTAGTTTCCTAACATAATAGAGTAAACTGCCGTTATGTCGCTTGATGTCACTTCACCATCGCCATCAACATCACTAGTGTTGTAGTAGGTAGTATCGCCACTGAGGAAGTAGTCATAGAGAGCAGTAATGTCGGCTGCAGTAACATCGCCGTCGCAGTTCACATCACCCACAACTACTGCGTTAGGATCGAAGCCAAGCTGGCTGTCCATCCATGTCAAGCGGTCGTGAATCCAGCTCTTTAGATAGCTAACCTCATCGGTGAAGTTCTGAGCCACATAATGATTGGGCCACACATACTGTCCCCAGCGTGGCCATGCCTGGCTGTTGCGATTCATAGCGCCCTGAGCCGTGAGCTGAGTTGCCATAGAGTCGATGGTAGCATAGATGCGGTCCTCTCGCATGTTGGCACGACGGCATTGCGCCCAGCGGTTCTTGAGCAGATCCTGATAATAAGGGTCCTTATTAAGCTTGTACCACCAGAAAGGAACTAGCTGGGTGTCGTTGTTCCAATTCAGGAGGTCATTGCTCTTATAGATCCAATTGTTGGTGTACCATCCATTGTAGTAATCACTGTTACCGTAGGCGATATTGAAGTCCCAAAGCACCATCTTGAAACGTGGGTCCTTGCTGTCGCGCCACTTGAAAATTTTAGAGCTAAGGCGATAACCGTCAACGTTGTGAGAAAGCTCCTGGGCAATCTGGAAATCGACAAACGACATCACGTCCATATATTGACGGTAGCCAGTCTCTGGGTCGGTATAGTTTGACGAAGCAAGAGCGTCTTCCATCTCATCTATCTTTCCAGTGATGTAGTTGTATTGGGTTGTTGTCAAATCCTCATATTCCGGCTCTTTAAACTGGTAGTTGATGTAACGATTGTTGAGTGGGCTACCCAAAGAATTAACAGGGTGATATTTCGATGTATATGTAGGCTCATCGGTGCGGTCCACCTCGAGCAGATAACCTCCAGTGAGCTCGTCGCCTTCCTCGCCCGGGTCGTCAAGATTGAGGCGCTGCTTGCCCTTGGTGGGCAGCTCGCACATGATGTAGATGCCATAATAAATGCCGTCGAGATAAAGCTCGCAGTACTTGCCATGAGGGCAAAAGTCCATCCATGGTCTCGAGAGTTCAAAAGCAAGTAGGTCACGCATCATACTCTTGTCGTTGTAGGGCGCGAGAAGAGCCCAGTTATTATCTTTGCCCATGCCTAGGATTTTCACCTTCTCCTTAGTGCCACCTTCCTCAAGAGGAGCATTGAGCGGGCGGAACGAATATGGCTTCTTGTCGCTGGCATCGAATGACGAATTGCCACGATACTTCAGGGCAACATAACCCTCATAGTCAACCGTTTGTCCAGGATGTGCCACAGTATCAGAATAGTTGAGGTTGCCATTACCGTTGTGAATAATCTTCATGCGCGCTGTGATACGCTCTTCGCGGTCAATAGTAGCACCATCAACCTCTATCCACACAATAGGGAGATTGGTCTTAGTGAGTTGAACATTCTCATTATCGGGTGGATAGTTGGGATTCCACCCCCAACGGTCCTGCGCACGCAGAGCCATAGTCGATGCCATAAGCATTATAAGAGAAAAGAGTAATAATTTTTTCATTTTATTATTAGATTATAATTAATATTTATGCCACAAAAGTAACTTTTTTTCGGCAATTATCAAATAAGAATAAAGCAATTTCTTGTAAATAACCACACGTTAACCTATCTTTGCAAACCAATGTTACAAATAATTTCCATAATGGCGGCAGGAATTGCCGCAGGCTGGCTACTACGCAAGCGCACTTTCAAGTGGCTCGACACGCTGCTCATTGTGCTGGTGTGGGCATTACTGTTCTTCCTGGGAGTGGAAGCCGGTGAGAACCCTGCGGTGATTAAAGGTCTCAAAGACTTGGGTCTGGAAGCCCTTCTGCTCTCGATTGCCGGCACTGCGGGAAGCATTGCCGCGGCATGGGCATTGTGGAAAATAATCAAGCGCAAGGAAGGAGGCCACAAGTGAAAGGCAGCCTTGTGATAGTGGGCTTCTTCATCGCAGGAATCGTGGTGGGAGTGTACCATCTCATTCCTGGAGTTGCAAACCTTGGAAATGTGAGCTACATCACACTATGCGCCCTCATCTTCCTGGTGGGGTTCATGATTGGCAACGACGACGAGATTTTCAAGAAGTTCAAGCGACTAAACCGCCTCTACATGCTACTGCCACTCATGACGATAGTGGGGACTCTGGCGGGATGCGCCATCACTACTCTACTAATGCCGCATCGCTCGCTGAGCGAATGCTTGGCTGTAGGGTCGGGAATGGGATACTATTCTCTTTCAAGCGTTCTCATAACGCAATATAAGGGCGCGGCACTGGGCACAGTCGCCCTGCTTGCAAACATTGTGCGTGAGGTAATCACCCTGCTTGGCGCGCCGTTGATGGTGCGCTGGTTCGGACCTCTCGCTCCCATTTCGGTGGGTGGTGCCACAACAATGGACACCACGCTGCCAATCCTCACCCAAGCATGCGGCAAGGACTTCGTCATTGTCTCAATATTTCACGGATTTATCGTCGACTTCAGCGTTCCATTCCTCGTCACCTTCTTCGCCGAAATGTAGACCGAAGACTTACTATTCAACACCTTTAGTTAAAATTTATTAACGTTTTGAAGATTATTTTGCATTTTCTATTAAAATCACTAACTTTGGAAATTGCTAAACCAAATAAACAATCCATACTATGTTCAAGAAGATAAAGCAATTTTTTATAAATGCTTGCAACAAACTTTCTTACCGTCAAAAGGTAGGATTGATTGTTATTGCTGGTGTTATAGTAGGATTGGGAGGACTTTTTGGATATCTATTAAGGGCACACACCTATTTAGGCAACGATTCAAGTGCATGTGTTAACTGTCACATCATGTCGCCATACTACGCCTCATGGAGTCACTCGAGCCACGCTCGTGACACCGAATGCAACGATTGCCATGTTCCACACAATAACGTGATGTCGAAATATGCTTTCAAGGCAACCGATGGAATGAAACACGTGGCCTATTTCCTCACACACAGTGAGCATCAGGCAATTATGGCCGAAGACGCCAGCGCACAGGTTATCATGAACAACTGCATTCGATGCCACACGCAACTCAACCAGGAGTTCGTAAAAACTGGACGCATTGACTATATGATGGCTAAAGCAGGTGATGGTAAGGCCTGCTGGGATTGTCACCGTAACGTTCCGCATGGCGGCATGAATTCCCTAATGTCGACTCCAAATGCTGAGACTCAGGTTCCTCTACCACCAAGTCCTGTACCTGCATGGCTTCAAAAAACAAAATAATGAATCACTAAGAACAATAAACAAAACGATATACAGCTATGGCAAAGAATCTTAAAAAATGGCAAGGATGGGCACTCTTTGGAGGATCGATGATTGTTGTGTTCCTCCTGGGACTACTCGCTTCGTCACTCATGGAACGTAGGGCCGAGGTCGCCAGCGTGTTCAACAACAAGCGCACCGAGTTCACCGACTCCATCATTGCACAAAACGAGAAATTCAAGGCCGACTACCCTCGTGAGTACGAGACTTGGTCAATGACCGAAGACACAACCTTCAAATCGGAGTACAATTCTTCCAATGAGACCGATGAGCTCGAAGATCGTCCTGAGATGGTGATATTGTGGGCCGGATATGCATTCTCGCGCAATTATAACACACCTCGTGGACACAAGCACTGCATTGAGGACTTGACAAAAATCCTTCGCACGGGCAATCCTGGAATCGACGGTGACGAGGACATGCAGCCAGCAACTTGCTGGACATGTAAAGGACCCGATGTGCCACGCATGATGCGTGAACTCAGTGCCAACAAATCGGTCTTTGACCCAACAAACTTCTATGCCTTCGCCGGCAAATGGAGCGGCCTGGGCGACCAGATTGTTAACACCATCGGCTGCAGCGACTGCCATGATGCACGCACAATGGACCTGCGGCCTGCGCGTCCAGCACTATATGAAGCATGGGCACGCGCTGGAAAAGATGTGCGCAAAGCTTCCCACCAAGAAATGCGTTCGCTTGTGTGTGCTCAATGTCATACCGAATACTACTTCATCAAACCCGACGACGCTAAAAATCCAGGCAAGGCAAACTACCTGATGTTCCCACAAGACTATGGCTTGACATGTGAGGATGCTGAGCACTACTTTGACTCAATAGGTTTCTACGACTATATACACCCATTGTCGAAAACTCCTATTCTCAAAGCACAACATCCAGGTTATGAGATGGCACTTCAAGGCATCCACGGCCAGCGTGGTGTTTCATGTGCTGATTGTCACATGCCTTATATACAGGACGGTGGCGTGAAGTTCACAGACCATCACATCATGTCACCATTAGCACACATCGACCGCACGTGTCAGATTTGTCATCGTCAAGACGCCGAAGTGCTAAAGCAGAACGTATATGAACGACAGCGCAAGACACGTGATTCGCGCACCAAGCTCGAAAAACAACTGGCAGCAGCCCATATTGAGGCTAAATTTGCGTGGGAAAAAGGTGCTACTGAAGACGAGATGAAACCTATCTTGCAGCTTATACGAAGCAGTCAATGGCGATGGGATTATGCCTTTGCATCTCATGGAGCATCATTCCATGCGCCACAAGAAGTACAGCGCTTATTCAGCGATGGATTGGTGCAGGCACAAGAAGCCCGTTTGCTCATTTACAAAGTACTTGCTAAGCACGGATTCACTGGCGACGTGCCAATGCCCGATATCAGCACCAAGGCCAAAGCACAAGCCTACATTGGCCTCGACATGAATACACTCAATTCCAAGAAACAAAAATTCTTGCAGCAAGTCGCACCCAAATGGATTGACAATGCCAAGAAGAAAGGTCGATTGATAGAGATTTAATTAATAAAAACACAACATCATCAAGGCAGGCAATTGCCTGCCTTGATGTTTTAATAGCAACCAATGAATAAAGCATTCACACTCTTTGACGGCTTCATGGTGGGAGGAGGTATCATTGTAGCCGGACTATTGCTGCAAACAACTACTGGCGGTGTGATATGGGACGCTTTTGCTTGGCCTGTCAATGCCATCTTTCTTGCCGTATTCCTTGTTATTATTCTCGCCATATATCTTTTAGGGCATAGAATTGATGCACTGCGTTTTCTTGGAACCTACAAAGCAGCTGTCCCTGCGATGATTTACGCAATAATTCTCACCATCATCATGGGTTTGACAAAGCAGACGGTCGACGGTACGTGGCTCAACAACATGCTTGCATTTTGG
>JAFSPZ010000017.1 GCA_017451225.1 Muribaculaceae bacterium
GAGGACTTCATGGGCTATGAGACTGGCGATTGTCCTACTGGCTGGACTCTTATCGACGCCGATGGCGACGGTCAGAACTGGTATGTATGGAACCTCCAACTCGAGGATGGTACTACTCAAACTACCTTCTCTTCTAACAGCTACATCAACAACTATGGCGCTTTGACTCCCGACAACTGGGCAATCACTCCACAAGCTACTCTTGGCGCTACTGTTCAATTTGATGCTTGGGGACAGGATCCTAGCTACGCTAGCGAGCACTTCCAGGTTTATGTAAGCACTACTGGCACCGAGATTGCCGACTTCACACCAATCAGCGAGGAAATCGTTGCAACTGGCGTTCAAACTACTTACACATTCGACCTTGGTCCTTACGCTGGTGAGCAAGGCTACATCGCTATCCGTCACTTCAACGTAACCGACATGTACGTTCTTAACGTAACCAACTTCTACATGGCTGGTGAGACTCCTGATGTTCCTGCTGGCGAGTGGACAGTTGTTGAGAACGTAGAGGTACCTTACACTATCGAGGGTCTTGCACCTAACACCAAGTATGAGTTACAGGTACAGGGCATCTATGAGGCTAAGGCTACTACCGACTGGAGCCAAAGTGTATTCTTCACAACTACTGAGGCTGAGGAAGGCATGAATGAGTTCTACGTAGTTGGTTCATTCAACGGATGGGATCAGACCGAGGAAGGTGGACGCATCGAGCTCGTTGAGGGCGACGAAGGCGTTTACACTGGTGAGGTTGAGCTTGAGGCTGATGCCGAGTTCAAGATCATCACTCCTTCTGCCGACGGTGGATGGATCTGGTTCGGTGGTGTTGACGACAACCAAGTTGGTTACTTCCTGGTTAACGAAGGCCTGCTCGACAATCCAATTTCTCTGATCGACGGTGCTAACTTCCGCATCTGGGAGGCTGGCAAGTACACTATCAGTGTAATGGAGCCACGTGGTCTCAATGAGCCTCTCGTAATGGTTGTTTCTAAGGTTATTACTGGCATCGACAACATCGCTGTTGACAGCCAGAGCAACGAGTGGTACAACCTCAACGGTCAGAAGCTCAACGGCAAGCCAACAGTTCCTGGCATCTACATCAACGGTGGCAAGAAGGTTATCGTTAGATAATTGACTTGCTCAGAGTAAAATTTTAAAAGATGCGTCCCTCGGGGCGCATCTTTTTTTGCTCCTTCTAAATTCTATCTTTCTTTCATGGTTTTTCAACAAATTGAATATTTTTTTGTTGCAAACTTGCATTTTTGATAACAAATTGATAAATTTGCGAAATAATATCAATTTTGTAAAATATGAATTTTAGTGTTTATTTTCTATATTATTAACCAAACCGTTTTACTATGAACAAAAAATTATTCTTTTCTTTCGTTCTGATGGTGATGGCGGCAATTTTGCCTGCTAGAGCCGCAGAATTGACGGTGTATGAGGGAACGGTAACCAACAACCACATTCCTGCATACATGTACTATTGGGATGACTTCACAAGAAGTCAAACTGTTATTCCCGCTGCCGATTTGGAGGAAATGAATGGTGGCACCATCAGTGCCATAACATTCTACACTACCACTCAAAATGTTCCTTACACCTCGTTGGCTGAAGCCGATGTTTACTTGATGGAAGTTGACTACACTGCCATCAGCGCTTTTGAGCCCAAAGCTAACGCAACCATGGTGTATCAAGGCATTGTAGATGTTGTATCAGTTGATGAGAATGGTGGAACAATGACCATTACGTTTGCTACACCCTACACCTACAATGGCGGTAATCTGCTTATTGGCATTGAGAATACCTCCGATGCGCAGTACAAAAACATTTATTTCTATGGCCAAACAGTAAATGGAGCATCTGTATCGGGTTCTAACGGCACTAGTTTGGATAATGTGACTGCTAGTCAGCAGAACTTTATTCCAAAGACTACGTTCACCTACACTCCAGGTGAAGGCCCCGTTTATTACAAGCCCACCAACTTGGTTGTTAGCGACATCGCTACCAACAGTGCTAAACTTACTTGGACTCCTGGTAGTACCGAGACTGCTTGGAACGTTGAGTACAAGAAGGCTGCCGACGAGGATTGGACTTCTGAGACCGTTACTGGCACTCCAGAGCTCACCCTCGATGCTCTTGAAAACAATACCAACTATGAAGTTCGTGTTCAGGCCGACTATGGTGAGGGCAATCTGAGTTCTTGGGTAAATGCTACTTTCACTACACTTAAGTGCGATGACATAGGTTATATTACCTATACTCTCACCGACTCTTATGGTGACGGTTGGAACGGTGCTGCAATCAATGTGATTGATGCCGCTACAGGAGAAACAGTTCAGACACTCACTCTTAGCAGTGGATCTTCGGCAACAGGCACCGTTGGTATTTGCTATGGTGAAACTTATAACTTCGTTTGGGTAGCAGGTAGCTATCCAAGTGAGTGCTCATTCACCCTCACTGATCCGTTTGGTGATGTAATTTATGAGTGTGCAGCTGGCGGCGCACCTGCAGCAGGTCAATTTGCTTCTTACACTTATGTGGAAATTCTTAACCCAATGCCCAAGAATCTTGCTGTTAGTGAAATTACTCAAACAACCGCACAAGTTACTTGGACTGGCGAGGCTGAGGCCTACAACCTGCGCTACCGCGTTAAAGCCGACACCGAGAAGTTCTATCAAGAGGGCTTCGAGAATGGTATTGGTGGCTGGACTGTTGTTGACAACGACGGTGACGGTGACAACTGGGCACTTATGAAGATGACCGATTACAACATGGGTGGTACGCCTATGACAGCTGCCGATGGTGATTACGCTTTGGCATCATGCAGTATTGATGATAACAGTAATTACATCGCTTGCGACAACTGGGCAATTAGTCCACAGGTTGACCTCAAGGGCACTCTCAAGTTCTTTGTTTCAGACCTTGGCGCAAGCTATGTTGAGAATTTCAGCGTTTATGTTTCTACTACTGGTACCGATGTAGCCGATTTCACTGCACTTGCTGAGAACATCGCTACTCCTGGCGGTCTCAACAACTGGGAAGCACAAAGCTTCGACTTAAGCGCTTATGAGGGACAACAGGGCTACATCGCTATCCGTCACCAGAGCAGTGGCACTGGCGGTTACTACTTGTTCCTTGACGCTATTTCTATCAATGGTTCCGATATTCCTGCCGGTGAGTGGATAGTAATTGAGAACGCATCTACTCCTGAAGTTCTCGAGGGCTTGACCTCTAATACTAATTATGAGGTACAAGTACAAGCTGTATATGCTGAAGACACTTCTGATTGGACCGAATCGGTTGATTTCACAACTCTTAGCATGAACGTTGCTCCAGCGGGTCTTGAAATTGCTGAGGTTACTGCCACTACAGCTACTGCTGAATGGGAAGGCATTCAAGACGCTTACAACCTGCGCTACCGCAAGGCAGCTGCTCCTCTGAACCAAATCAACGAGGACTTCGAAACTATGACAACTGGCAGCAATCCTCCCGAGGGCTGGACTATGATTGATGCCGACGGCGATGGCAATTGCTGGTATGGTTGGGCTCCTGCTTCTGTCACTGACAACTCAGGCAATCCCGTTGTTAATGGCGCCTGTGGCATCACTTCGGCAAGCTATGCAAGTGATGCTCTCACTCCCGACAACTGGCTGATCACTCCAAGAGTTAACCTTGGTGGCACATTATCATTCCAGTATCGTGGTCAGGATCCAAGCTATGCTGCCGAGCACTTCGCAGTATATGTATCTACTGGCGATCCTACCAACCCCGAAAGCTTCGTACAAGTTGGCGAAGAGACAGTAGCTGGCACTACATTAGCCGAGTTTACTGCCGACCTTAGCGAGTATGATGGACAGGTTGGTTACATCGCTATCCGTCACTTCAACTGCACCGACCAGTTCCGCTTGAACATCGACGACTTCGTTTACAACTACAATAACGAGGAGAATGTTCCTGTTGGAGAGTGGACTACTGTTGAGAACGTAACAAGTCCTTACACTATCGAGGGTCTTGATCCAGAGACTGAATATGAGGCTCAGGTACAAGGTGTTTATCCCGACGGAGCTAAGGCAATTACCAACTGGACTGAGAGCGTATTCTTCACTACTACTGCTCCTGAGCCTGAGGATGGCTTCTTCCTTGTGGGTTCATTCAACGAATGGAACCAAACTGCTGAGGGTGGCCGCTTAGCATTTGACGAGAATGATAAGATCGAAGGTGTTGAGCTCCAGGCTGGTGCCGAGTTCAAGGTTATCGCATTTGACGAGAACGGCACTATCTGGTTCGGAGGTCAAGACGATAACAACGCTGGCTTCTTCCTGCTCAATAGCGACCTCATGGGCGTGGGCATCATGACTGTGCAAGGTGACAACGGAGCAAACTTCCGCATTGAAGAGGCTGGCACTTACACCATTCAACTGGCTGTTCTGAGAGACTTCAACGGCGCAGTTGTGATGACTGTCACCAAGGAGGATCCAAGCGCAATCAGCACAATCGGTGTTGACGGTTACGACAACAACGCTTGGTACAACCTCAACGGTCAGAAGCTCAACGGCAAGCCAGTTGTTCCAGGCATCTACATCAACGGTCACAAGAAAGTCGTTATTAAGTAATTGACTAACTTGCACGTTAAACTTTAAAGATGCGTCCCTCCGGGGCGCATCTTTTTTGGAACATAAATTAAATCATCAAAGAGCTAAAAGCTTTTCTTCCTTTACTTCCTTTAACTCCTTCCATAAATGCAATAAAACCACGCTTCCTTCGTTTTAATAGAAGATATATCAGGATAGATATAGCTGGGTAATGAAGAAATTGTATCGATACATACCCGTTATTATAATCGTTGCGACAGTGGTCTTGGGTGCGTGCAGCACTAAGAAGAACACTGCCGGCTCCCGCTTTTGGCATGCCATGAACACACGCTACAACGTGTACTACAATGGCGAAAAGCACTACAATGAGCAGATAAAAATTCTTGAAAACGACTATCAAGACGATTACTCAACACAGCTCTTCATTCACCCGGCCGAAGCCTACAATGACCCTAAAGCCACGCAGCCCACAACCAATTTTGACCGAACCATCGAGAAGATGCAAAAGGCAATTTCCCTGCATTCTATCAAGAAGAAACCAACGCGTAAAGCGGGCAAGGGCAATGACCCAAAATACAAGGAATGGCTCAAGCGAGAAGAGTATAACCCATTCATTCACAATGCATGGTACTTGATGGCAAAGGCACAGTACATGAAAGGCGATTTTACCAGTTCGGCTGCGACTTTCCACTACATTTCGCGACATTTCTCGTGGAAACCCGACTTGGTGCTGGAAGCGCAAATTTGGGAAGCACTCAGCTATTGCGCCTTGAACTGGACCACCGAGGCCGACAATGTGCTCGCACACATCCATCCCAACAAAATAGAGGACTCAAGATTGCAGCAGCTTGCAAACCTTGCATTTGCCGACTATTACATCAAGTGCAAGATGAATGCCGAGGCTGTACCTTACTTGGAAAAAGCCGTCAAAGGGGCAGGTGGAGGACAGAAAGTGCGACTCAACTTCCTGCTGGGACAGCTCTACGACGAGACTGGGCAAAAGGAAAAGGCCTACGAAGCCTATAAACGGGCAGGTAGTGGCAGCAATTCCTCCTATCGCACTAAATTCAACGCACGCATCAAGCAGAGTGCCGTTTTCCAGGGCAATAACATCGACAGTGAGGTGAAAGCCCTCAAGCGCATGACTCGATATGACCGCAACAAGGAATATCTTGACCAAATCTACTATGCCATTGGTAACCTCTACCTCAGTCGCGGCGATACTGTTAAAGCTGTAGAGAACTATGAGCTCGCAGCCAAGAAGAGCACGCGCAATGGCATCGACAAGGCAATCAGCCAGCTCACTCTGGGTGGCATCTACTTCGCACAGCACAAGTACGATAAGGCCCAACCTTGCTACAGTGAGGCAATTCCGCAACTCAGCGAGACCTATCCCAACTATCAGGAACTCAAGCATCGAAGCGACGTCCTCGACGAACTTGCTGTGTATTCGGGTAACGTCACTCTTCAAGATTCGCTGCTCAGGCTCTCGCAGCTACCGCTTGAGGAACAAAAGAAAGTGATTGCCAAGATTATCGAAGACCTTAAGAAGAGAGAAAAAGAAGAAAAAGAAGCTGCCGACCGTGAAGCCTATATGGCTCAGCAGCAAGGACAGGGAACAGGGTTGAAAAACAACACCCAGCAGCCTGCTTCCTACAATATCAACAACGACAACTCGTGGTATTTCTATAACACGGCCACCAAGAACGCTGGTAAGACAGCCTTCCAGCAACAATGGGGTAACCGCAAGCTGGAGGATAACTGGCGACGGAGAAACAAGAACACCTTCTCTCTCGATGAAAACACCAACGAGGAGGAGCAGACCGAAGGAAGCGACAGCACTAAGGTCGACGCTAACGACTCAACACAGGTCGACAAGGAGGCTGCAAAACGCGCCGAGGATCCACACTACGAGGAGTATTACCTCAAGCAAATTCCTAAGACCGAGGAGGAAATCCAAACCTCCAACGATGTCATTCAGGAAGGCCTCTACAACATGGGTGTCATTCTTAAAGACAAGCTCGAAGACTTCCCGGCTGCAGCCTATGAGTTTGAGCAGTTGCTCGATCGTTATCCCGACAACACCTACCGGCTCGACACATATTATAATATGTACCTGCTCTATTACAGGAGTGGGCAATATTCCGATGCCGAACGATACCGGCAGCTCATCTTGAGTCATTTTGCCGACTCTAAGTACGGTAAGGCGATGCAAGACCCCAACTATCTTGAGAATCTCAAGCGCATGAACCTTGTTCAAGAGGAACTGTATGATCAGGCCTATACAGCCTATCTCAACAACGACAATGCCACAGTACATGCCGCCTATGGCGAGATGATGCGCACCTATCCGTTGTCCAAGATCATGCCCAAATTCATGTTCCTCCATGCTCTTGCCTACGTCACCGAGCGCAATCCGCAGATGTTCAAGAACACTATCAAGGAGATGCTTGAAAGATATCCGCAAACCGATATCACACCAACTGCTTCGTCTATGTTGAAACAAGTCAACCAGGGACGCAAAATCAATGGCGGCTCGTCCAACACTCGAGGCATGATATGGTCTATGCGACTCTCTAACGATACAACAGCAGGTGGAGAGAGAAATGAGTTTACGCCATTCAAGGAGGGACGAAACAAGCCTCAGTACTTTGTTCTCGTCTTCTCTACCGACTCGGTGTCGTCCAACCAGCTCCTCTATGAAGTGGCTAAGCACAACTTCAACTCTTTCCTCTTGAAAGACTTTGAACTTGAGCCAATGACTTTCGGAAACATGGGACTTATTGTTGTGAAAGGATTTGCCAACTATCCCGAGGTTGATCACTATCGAGGTGTGTGGGAGAAGGATGAAGAGAAGGCAATTCCTGGTCAAGCCCATTATGTCATCATCAGCGAGGAGAACTTCAACCTCTTGCTGCAGGAGGGACGCACATTTGAGGAATACTTCCGATACCTTGACGAGCTCAACGAGGAGAAAGTAGAAGGTGAAATCCCCGAGGAAGCTCAAGACGATGAAGAGCAAGACGTTGACGTTGAGGCCGATAAGCCAGGCAAGTCGGTGAAGAAGGGACAAGGAAAGGAGACCGAGAAAACCGATGGCGAGGAGACAACTGCCAAGCCACAAGCCAACACCCCCGAGCTGCAAGGCAATCCTGCCCTGCTTGAGGAGGCTCGCCGTCGCGCCGAGTTGCGTCAGCTAGAGGAACAGCGCAAGGCCGAAGAAAAACGCAAGCAAGAAGAGGCCAAGAAACAAGAAGAAGAGCGCAAGCGCCAGGAGAGAATCAAGCGCGAAGAGGAGCAGCGCATGCAAGAAGAGGCCGAAAGACAGCAACTCTCGGGCAAAACTCAGGAACCTCCCAAGACTCAGGAGCCTCCTAAGACCCAAGATGCCACCCAGGGACAAGTGACAAGTGATGGCAACCAAACCGAGCAAAAGAGCGGAGACGACAACGTACGCCATCTCAAGAAACAGAAAGACGAGGAAACCAAGGCTCGTGAGAAAGCCGAGAAAGAGGCAAAGAAGGCCGAGAAAGAAAGACAAAAGCAGCTTGAACGAGAGGAAAAAGCTCGTCAAGATTCGATAAAGAAGGCCGAGAAGCAGCGTGAGAAGGAACTCAAGGCTGCCGAGAAAGCTCGTGAAGACTCAATAAAGGCCGAGGAGAAGAAACGCGAAGAGCTCGAGAAGCAGCGCGAGAAAGAGAAAGAAGAAGCTGCTAAGCGAGCCGAGCAGGAACGCAAAGACAAAGCCAAGGCCAAGGAAGAGGCACGCAAGCAGCGTGAGCAAGAGCGCAAGCAGCGAGCCAAGGAGCGTGAGCAAAAGAAGAAAGAAGAAGAGAAACGCAAGAAAGAAGAAGCCAAGGCGCGCAAGGAGGCTGCTAAACAGCGGCAGAAGGAGCGCGAAGAGGCTCGTAAGCAGCGTGAGCGCGAGCGCAAAGAGGCCGAAAAGAATAAAGGTAAATAACAAATATAATAGGGTGCCGTCAACTGAATATGACGGCACCCTATTTATTGTAATTCACTTGAAATGGATTTTTAACGTGGTTGTGGCTGGCAGCTTATTGGCTGGGAGCGCTTTCAAGAAACGATTTCAGCGAAGCCTCTATTTCGCGACTATCATCGGTGATACTCAAAATCAAGTTCTTGTATTTTCCTGCCTTAAGCAGTTGCTGAAGCAGTGGATACACTGGCATCTCCTCGGTCCAGAATTTCTTGCCCCAAAAGATCATTGGACTAGCAAATCCGAATGAGAGGTAGTGGTTTTGCACCGCATCTTGGAATATTTCCTGCATGGTGCCTGCGCTGCCAGGAGTGTAGATGATGCCGCCAAAGGCCATGGTGAGAATGCTGTCTTCACGAATGCTGTTTTCAAAGAATTTTGCGATGTGAGTAGCAAAGGGTGTTGAAGGTTCATGACCATATAGCCATGTCGAAACGCCCAGGCTCACATACTTGCTTTGGGGATAACGGCCGATAACGCTGAAAGCCGATGCCAGCCATCCCTCGTCTTTGAATGAAGGAGCGACAGCAAGCATCTTGAGCGCTTCGTTTACTTCTTCACGAGTGCGGCCAGCCATCCATGCACCCAGGTGGGTTGCCTCCATAGCTCCAGGACCACCGCCGGTAAGCATATAAAAACCCTCTTCGGTGAGCCTCTTGCTCAGCATCACAATATCGGCATACTTGGGGTCGGTGCGAAGCATGGCATGTCCTCCCATTACGCCAACGCACCGCCTGCCGTTGTGGTTGGCGAGAAATGCATTGAGGGCAATGTGGATTCTATGGTCGTGAAGCGTGCGCGCAAGGGCTTCGTTCACGTTTTCGGCATTCTTTCCCATCATCAAGTAATATTGATAAGTCCTTCCATCATAACTATTGGAGTATGATGACTTGTCGGCTTGGACATCACTTGATGGCTCATAGCCTTGATAAAGGTCGTGAGCATTATAAAGACTGTCGCGGGTAACATCATAGGGCACTTCGTCGAGCCAGTCTATTATGCCTTCTACACCTTTAAAATCCTTGGTAGTAATCATAGTATTATCAGTTTTTGTGCACATCTTCCACAATCACGGTCAATGTGTTGATGTGTTTAGAGATTATACAAAGACAAAGTTACAAAAAATCTCATAATCAAGTCACTTAGACCTTAGCGCATGTGCGTCTACAATAGTTGATTGACATTTTTTAACTGACTAATGGCAATAATAGCATCATTTTTTCGGTTTAATTGCTTGCAGAAAAAAAATATAGTAGTACTTTTGCGCAATTTTTCAGAAGAAATAATAACAAAAACCATAAGATTATGTATTGGACACTAGAATTAGCTACAAAACTTGAAGACGCACCATGGCCTGCAACTAAAGATGAGCTCATCGATTATGCAATGCGAAGTGGAGCTCCCATGGAGGTTATTGAGAATCTGCAGGAGATAGAAGACGAGGGCGATACCTACGAGTCAATCGAAGACATCTGGCCCGACTATCCCACCAACGATGACGATTTTTTCTTCAACGAGGAGGAATATTGACGTCAATAGAGATGAATATCAATCATTAATGATAATCAACGAGAGAAGGCTATATTAATTCAGCCTTCTCTCGTTTTTTTACTCAACTTGTTTGGTATTTACTAAAAAAGCATTACCTTTGCAGCCGCAAAAAACAAAAGAAGTATTAATATAGTGGAAAAATTTGGCTGCTTGCAACCACTTGAAAAAATGCTAAAACTGCGAATTATCCCTCAAATCTTTCACAGAATCTTAGCGTTTTTCCACATTAAAACAATTTGGAAAAATGAACTATCTATTTACTAGTGAATCGGTGTCGGAAGGACATCCCGACAAAGTTGCCGACCAGATTAGCGACGCATTGCTCGACCATTTTCTGGCTTTTGACCCTAACAGCCGCGTGGCGTGTGAAACTCTTGTAACTACCGGACAGGTAGTGATTGCTGGCGAGGTGAAGAGTAAGACTTACATCGACTTGATGGAAGTCACTCGTCAGGTTATTAATGAGATTGGCTACAACAAGAGCGAGTATAAGTTTGATGCCGAGTCGTGCGGCGTGTTATCGGCTATTCACGAGCAGAGCGGTGACATCAACCGTGGTGTGGACCGTGAAACCAGCGAGGAACAGGGTGCCGGCGATCAAGGTATGATGTTCGGTTTTGCTTGCAACGAGACTCCTAACTACATGCCGCTCACTCTCGACTCGGCACACATGCTGCTCAAAGAACTTGCTGCTCTGCGCAAGGAGGGTGTGATAGCCTATTTGCGTCCCGATGCCAAGAGCCAGGTCACAGTGGAATATGACGATGCCAATCACAAGCCAGTGCGCATTCACACCATCGTTATCAGCACTCAGCACGACGACTTCGTAAAGCCCGAAGGCATCTCTCAAGATGAGGCCGACAAGCAGATGCTTGAGCGCATTCGTCACGATGTGGAGACAATCCTGCTGCCACGTGTTATTGGCAAACTTCCCGAATCGGTGCAACAGCTCTTTGACGACAAGCTCATTTTGCATGTTAACCCAACAGGCAAGTTTGTGATTGGTGGCCCTCATGGTGACACAGGTCTTACTGGACGTAAGATTATCGTTGACACCTACGGAGGTCGTGGAGCCCACGGCGGTGGTGCCTTCAGTGGCAAGGACCCCAGTAAGGTGGACCGTAGTGCCGCCTATGCAGCACGCCACATTGCCAAGAATGCAGTAGCTGCCGGTATAGCCGACGAGATGCTCTTGCAGGTGTCCTACGCCATTGGCGTTGCCGAGCCCGTTAGCATCAATGTCAACACCTTTGGCACAAGCCACGTCGAGATGAGCGATGCCGAGATTGCTCTCAAGCTAAAGGAGGTATTCCCAATGACTCCTTATGCTATCGAGAAGCGCCTCAAACTGCGCAATCCCATCTATCAGGAGACTGCGGCTTACGGACACATGGGTCGTGAGCCACAGCTCATCACTAAACATTTCAAGTCGCTCTATGAGGGCGACCGCGACATCGAGGTGGAACTCTTCACATGGGAGAAACTCGACTATATCGATGAGTTGCGCAAAGTATTCAAGCTCTAACGAGCATTGCAATTACATCTTCAAGACTGTCCTCAAAGGGATGCCCCCTTTGAGGACAGTTTGTTTTTTTGTTTAAAAAACACTATTTTTGCAAACAAGAAAGATGATATAAACTGATACACTATGAAGAAAATTGTTTTAGTATTTTGTGTTGTAGCCAGCTTGTTTCTCTTAGTAGCTTGTAATGGAATGGGAAAGACCGATTACAAAGTAGAAGTGGAGCAATTTGCCAATAGATTTGCAAAATTGGTGGCCGACTCTACTATTGATAGCATTCGTGCAATGTATCCAGCATTGGATACTATGTCGGTGCAATTTGTCACACCGAGTGGCAATGCTTTTGCCCAAGAAGATGAAAACACACCAGGCACATTCAACGTGAAATTTGGGGATGTAACGTTAAAGGTGTTTAGAGCTATCGATGGTTCGTTTAGCATTATTGAGAGCCATGGCCTCTTTTTCTATAATCCTGAGAAATTTGAACTTGCTAAGAAAACAGGACAATGGGTAGATAGCATGCCCGATATTGAGCTGTTCAAGCGAATGAACGATGTGGGGTTTGACAAGTTTATGGAAAGTAAGATGCACCCGTCAACCGATGGATTAAAAATAGTTTCAAAAAAAGGCTATGATTATAACGAAGTAGAAGGTGGTGCAATGGAGCCTGCAGGTCTAATTGTGACTGTCAAGAACACTGGCGATGTCCAAGTGCCTGGCGATGCTTATTCAGTAGTGTTTACAGCTCATGATTTTGACTGGGACCTCACTAAGGATGTTTACGATTACAAAAGCAAGGCTGGAGTAGACTTGGCTCCTGGTGAGCAAGCAGAATTCTCTCATTCGTTTAAGTATGTCGAATTTGGTGTCTCGGTCAAGATAAAAACCAGCAGTAAAGGCTCAAAAATCTCTTCTAGAGATTATCAAGCAACAGGCAATGAATATCAAGAATATCTAAACAGCAAGAAATAGCTTTGTCATAGTACAATAGGCTATGGAGAAATAGTGGGTGTGCCAAATTTGACACACCCACTTCATGTTATTTGGTCGAAATAGTAGTTGTGATTATAGTTCAAGGTCGATATTGAACAGCTCGTGCCAGGGCAGCCCTTGCTCGTTGAGAACATCAAGGAATGGGTCGGGGTCGAATTCCTCTACATTGTGTACACCCGGTTTGCACCACAGCCCCTTGAGGAACATCATGGCACCAGTCATGGCAGGAACACCGGTGGTGTAGCTCACGGCCTGCATACCTGTTTCCTCAAATGCTGCATGGTGGTCGCAGTTGTTGTAGATGTAGTAGGTTAACGGCTTGCCGTCCTTGCCAATACCGCTAATGCGACAGCCAATAGAGGTCTGGCCGGTGTAGTTCTCACCCAGGTCTTGTGGATTGGGAAGCACAGCCTTGAGGAACTGCAATGGGACAATCTCCATGCCTTGATACATGACTGGATCAATGCGAGCCATACCAATGTCTTGAATCACACGCAGGTGAGTGAGATATTCTTCGCCAAAGGTCATCCAGAATCTAGCGCGCTTGATAGTGGGGTAATTGATTACCAGCGACTCAAGCTCCTCGTGATACATCAGATAGCTCTCGCGTGGTCCAATCTCGGGGTAGGTGAGAGGCTTGTGAATCTCGAGGGCGCCAGTCTGAACCCATTTGCCGTCCTCGTAGTAGCGGCCTTTTTGGGTTATCTCGCGAATGTTGATCTCAGGATTGAAATTGGTGGCAAAAGCCTTGCCGTGATTGCCGGCGTTGCAGTCCACAATGTCGAGATAATGGATTTCCTTGAAGTGATGCTTGGCAGCGCGTGCTGTGTACACACCGCTCACACCTGGGTCGAAACCGCAGCCCAGAATTGCAGTCAAGCCAGCTTTCTCAAAGCGCTCGCGGTAGGCCCACTGCCAGCTGTACTCGAAGTGTGCCTCATCGCGCGGCTCGTAGTTGGCAGTATCTAGATAATTCACACCGCACTCCAAGCAAGCATCCATGATGGTAAGGTCTTGATAGGGCAGTGCTACGTTGATCACCAGTTTTGGATTGTGACGCTTGAACAAAGCCACCAATTGCTCCACGCTGTCGGCGTCAACTTCATCGGTAGTGATGTTGGGGGATCCAATGGCCTGTGCCACAGCATCGCACTTGGCCTTGTGCCTTGAGGCGATAACTATCTCGTTAAACACGTCGGGATTCTTGGCGCACTTGTGTGCCACAACGGTTCCCACGCCGCCGCAGCCAATGATGATTACTTTGTTCATAGTTTCGTTATTTAGTTTAATTAAATGGAATCAAAGGAATTAAAGTTCAGAACTCTCCCCCTCCACTATTACTTGTTCCGCTCAATTATATAGTGGAAAATGGACTTCAGCGCTTGAGTGCACTCGTTGTCACCATAAGTGTCAAGTTGAGACTCTCCTTGTTGGCACAGGTCACGCATTTTGTCATAGGCATAGTCTATGCCGCCACAGTCTTTTGCCCATTCTACAAGGCAGTCTATATCACTGTCCTCGTAGGTGGATTTGTTGAGAATCTCTATCATTACATCTCGTTCTGGTCTGTCGGTAAGCGACAAAGCGTAGATGAGTGGCAATGTGACTTTGCCTTCGCGCAAGTCATTACCGGTGGGCTTGCCCACAATTGGGTCATGGAAATAGTCGAAAGTGTCGTCCTTGATTTGGAAACATAAACCTAACAGACGGGCAAACTCCTTGAGGGGATCAATCTGTTCTTTTTGTGCACCGGCAGCTAGGGCTCCTACCTCCACACAACTTGTGAATAATGCAGCTGTCTTCTGCTCAATGATGTTGAAATAAGATTCTTCACTGATATTGCGGCTGCGAGCCATGTCAAACTGGTCGATCTCTCCCAAAGACAGGTTGGCTCCCAAATTGGCCAGCACACCCAGTATATCACTATTGTTACAGCTCATTGAGCACACCAGGGCTTTGCTCACAAAAAAGTCGCCAACAAGTACTGCAACATGATTGCTCCACACATGATTTATAGTGCTGGCGCCACGTCGTTGTTTGCTCTGGTCAATGACATCATCATGAATGAGCGAGGCGTTGTGAAGAATTTCTATAGCTGCTCCAGCAGTAATGACATGAGGGTTGATGCCTCCCATCAGTTTGCCGCTAAGCAACGCAAGAATGGGGCGCAGTTGTTTGCCCTTAGTCTTGAGATATTGGGAGACTATGGAGTTCATTAACTCGTTGTCGCTTTTGAGAGTTTCTTCAATAACTTTGTTAAGTTGATTGAGCTCTTCTCCAATCAAAAGCTTGATGTTGTCTAGTTTTTCCATATTTTTCAGTTTGCAAAAATAACAATAATTATTGTCGTGTGTTTAATTTTTTAATAATTATTTTTTTTCATGTTTGAAAAATGGAAGATATAAAGTGTTTTTATTAGCATTTAAAGAGCTTTTCATGATTTTTTTGGGGAAAAGCGTCGATATGTCAAAGATTTTGTCTACCTTTGACCGATTATGGACTTTACATCAATAGAGTTTTACACTATAGCCTTTTGCTTGGCAATGGTCTTTGTAGGTTTCTTTCTCCGTCAAAAGATGATTAAGCCTGCAACTTCGTGTATCAATGCATTTGAGCTGGAACCCGAAAACGATAGTGACGAAACAGCAACAGGAACTCTCAAGTTCACAGGCAACGACGACGGCACAGTGACTATCGAGCGCACTGGCTTGCGGCTTGTCGATGGCGAGACAGTGAACATCATCGCAACTATTGTCGACGACAAGCTCTCTATCGAGGAGAAGAAAGGCAAGGCATCGGCGCTGGGAGGAAGGGAAAGCTGCTTCTCAGGGCGTGTTGTTGTGGACTTTATACCTGCCGATAGCAAACTCTATGTGCGATACGACAGCAGTGTCACAGGGCAATGGTGTAAACTCTCATTCAAGAACTCTCCACGCAACTTTGTCGAACGTGAAATGAGATACTGATGTCTCTCATTAAGCATTATTAGTTAAGTTGATACACAATTTAATATCGCTTTTTTCGTTTTAGTAATTAGATAATAAAAATACATACACTTGAAGAAACTATGATAAAGAAATTATTCTTGGCGATTTTCTTGACGTTACCATTGTTGGCAAGCGCACAGCTTGGAGCAGGGCAATGGAAAATACATCCCTATTTCGTTGGTGGAAATGCAAAGAACTGCATCGATGCAGGCAATAAAGTATATTATTTGGCAAGTGGCTCTCTCTATTGTTTTGACAAAGAGTCACAAACCAACGACGTGCTTGATGCTAATAACAGTCTTAACGATTTGAATGTCAGGCAGATTTATTATAACTACAGCAAGCAATATCTTGTTGTTGCTTACAACGACTGCAACATCGATATCATTCTTTCATCAGGCGAGGTCATAAATGTGCCAGCAGTAAAAGAAGTTGTGCTGCACAATACCAAAACCATCAATGATGTAACCTTTGGCAACGGCAAGATTTATGTAGCAACATCATTTGGCTATATTGTACTCGACGACGAATCGTTCAACGTGAAGGAAGTGCGCGTATATGAACTTAACGTAGCGTCGGTGGCCGAAGTGGGGCAATACAAAATAATGAGCTTGGGTGGCAAGTTCTATTATTGTGGTGTCAATGATCAAGTGGAAGCTGCGCGCTTGCACAAGCAGGTTGCCAATGCCAAGGGTGACGGACAAATTTTCCCAATCAATGACAATAAGTTCTTCCTTTCGTGCAATGCCACGTTCCAAATAATGACTATTGGTCACGGAACCGACAGCCTCGGCATTGATACACTTAATTTCACTCCAACGCAAGTTGTGGCTGCCAAGCCAGTAACAGTGCAACCCTATTCAGGTGGTTTTGTGGCAAGTTTTGCTCCCCAGAACTACTACTACACCATCGTGCCAGATGCAAGTAATTACACTAGGGTTACAGGCAACGAAATCCACTCTAGCCAGGAAGAGGGCAATTGGTGGGTGCTCGGAACCAAAGGATTAGCTCATGTTGTTGGCGGCGTGACGGGTCAATATGTGACTCCTAACGGCATCAGCATCAGTGCCAATGCCTATTATAGCACCTACGACCCCTATCAGCAACGCGTGATCTTGAATCGAACAACCGACAACTTTGTACTTCCGACAGCGAACTCGGGAGCAAAAACCGAGATAAATTCCTACGATGGGTCACAATGGCACAATATCACTCCTGCTAATGCACCTAATGCTACAGGTAATACCAAGATTGTAGTGTCACCCAATGAGCCTAATACTTATTTCTACTGTACTAGAACAACTGGTGGTGTATGTAAGGTCAAAAACGACATTGTCGAGGTTGTTTACAAGGGGACTAATTCCCCCTACTTTACCCGTGTAAGCTTGGCTTTTGATTCAAAAGGTAATCTTTGGATGCCTCAAGCCTATAATACATCCCTTGTGATGGCCATCACACCCGAGAACCAATTGTTGACTGCAGTGGATTCGTCTAAGTTTGTCGTAATTGACCCAGGGTACAATTGGGGAAATGCCTTTAAGCGTCAGGTGTTTGGAATAGGTGCCGATGACATCAAGATGTTCTCATCGGGCGAATGGAATGCTCCTATCATGTTCTGGACCAACAACGATGATTTGAGCTTGAAGCAAACCAAGTTGTACAACTCATTCAATGACCAGGACAACAAGAATTTTGCACCATGGGGATGGGTTGACATCAAAGCCGACAACGATGGCATGGTATGGATTGGTACAGTGAGTGGTGTTATTTCACTAGACCCACGCGACGCTTTTAACGATGATTTCCGTGTGAATCGAATAACCTACACAAAGAACGAAGGTGTGGATATTCAAGGAGTATTGTGCGAGGGATTGCAGGTTAACAATATCGATGTGGATGCCAATAACAACAAGTGGATTGCCACCAATGCTTCAGGTGTATTCTTTGTGAGTCCTGACGGTTCGGAGGTTTATAAGCATTTCGATACCACCAACAGCCCATTGCCAAGCGATCAGGTCTATAGCGTGTGCTGCAATCGTGCAACTAATTCAGTTATTATTGTTACTCCACAAGGAGTAGTAGAATACTACTGCGATGTAACCCCGTCGGCTAACGACTATAGCAACGTCTATGCCTATCCTAATCCAGTGGAACCTAACTTCACAGGCCTTATCACTATCAAGGGCCTGATGGCAAACTCTAACGTTGTAATTACCGACGATGAGGGCAACATCGTTAAAACATTGGTTTCCGATGGTGGAATAGCGTTGTGGAACGGATGCGACGATAGTGGTGTGCGCATGAGCACTGGCATCTACAATGTCTATGCTTCACAAGGCGATACTAGCACCACCGGAGAGCCTCTCACCAAGATTGCAATCATTAAGTAGAGGCGACTAAAAGGCAGAAAGTGACTTCTGTACTTTTCATCTGTAACTTCTTTTTGCCTTGATCATGACATGAGCTTTGGCGCTCACACCGAGAGCCAGAGCTCATGTTTTTTGAAGTGGGTTAGAGAGTTTATAGCTGTTTGATACAATTTTACTGCCACTTCTTTCGTTATTAATTAAATATAATACTTAAAGAAAACTAGTTAATTATAATAATATGAAGCGCAAGACTTTTTTAAGCATAGCTCTATCTATAGTGACCTTAATCGCTAGTGCTCAGGTTGGTTCTGGGCAATGGAAAATACACCCTTATTTTGTGGTTGACAACATTGTTAACAGTATCGATGCCGGAACTCGTGTTTATTATCTCTCGAGCGGAAGCCTCTTCTACTATGACAAGGCTTCTCAATACAGTGGGCCTATCGATGCTCTTGGAGATATTAATGGCAATAATGTAAAGCAAATTTACTACAGCATCGACAAGGGCCTTCTTTTCATTGCCTACGACGATTGCAACATCGACGTCATCGACCAGCAAGGTAAGGTCTACAACATCAGTGCTATCAAGGATGTTGTGCTTCCTAAGTCGAAAGTCATCAACGACATCACTTTCGGCAATGGAAAAGCCTATATTGCCACTTCATTTGGATATATCGTTATTGACCAAGATACCTTCCGAGTGACCGAGGTCAGAAACTATTCTACCGATCTTGCTTCGGTTGCCATTGTGGGTGGATACAAGGTTATTAGTTATAGCAATAAGTTTTTTTATAGCGGGGTCGATGAGCAAATCGAGAAAATAACTTCACACAAGCAGGCCAGCAACAGTGCCGAAAAAGGTAGAATAATCCCAATCGACGATAATCATTTCTTCTTGCTCTCTGCCAACAACTTGTATAGAGTGATAATGACCGAAGCTGGCGATGGAACTTTGACTTTCAGTCCAACGCAGATGCAAGGAGAAATCCCCACAACCATCCAGCGCTATCCTTCAGGATTTGTGGCAAGTAATTATTATTATTACGCGTCAGGCAACTATGGTGTTAAATATAAGGTTTTCAGAGACTATTATTACACTTTCGATGCCAATGGAAACAGTCAAGTAAAGCACGATGGCGCCGGCGTCTATTCTTCGCAAGAAAATGGGAATTGGTGGGTTATTAGTTCTGAAGGGCTTAACCACATCGTAAATGGAGCGAGCAACGTTGTAGCCGAACCCGACGGAATAACTATCAAGGCTCGCGCCTACTGGACCACCTACGACCCTTATCAGCAGCGTGTGCTTCTGTGTCGCACTAGCGAGAACTTCGTTCTCGAGGAGTATGATGCATTAACCGGTACCGAAGTCAATTCTTGGGATGAAAACAAGTGGCGCAATATCACTCCATTTAACCCCAACGGAGATTTTGGCGGCAACTATTGGATTGTAGTGTCTCCCAACGAGCCCAACACCTACTTCTTCAGCTATCGCAAGTTGGGAGGTGTGGCTAAGGTGCAGAACGACACCGTCGTGGCTACCTACACTGTCGATAACAGCCCGACTATTGACCGAGCTTTGGCGTTGAGGTTTGACTCTAAAGGCAACTTGTGGATGCCGCAAACTCGTAGCTCTACTGCCGATGTTGTGGCTATCACCCCACAAAATCAGTTGCAGCACAACGTCAATCCTTCTATGTTTGTTACCAACAGCCTGGGAGGAGCATGCTATTTGGGCGATAGTGGCGCTTTCAAGCGCATCTCTTTCGCCATTGGCGCTGGCGACACCAAGGTCTTCTCGGCAGGTAACTATAACGACCCTCTCATCATTTGGACCAACAACGACGACTTGAGCCTAAAGCAGTACAAAGTCTTCAACTCTTTCAACGATCAAGACAACAAGCTCTTTACCACCTATGGATGGGTTAACAGTACGGCCGACAACAACGGTATGATATGGATGTCTACTGTTCGTGGCGTCATCACTTTCGACCCAAGGAATGCCTTTGATAGCGATTTCAGGATTACTCGCCCCAAGGTCACCAAGAGTGAAGGAGCCAGCGTCAATGAGTTTCTCCTCGATGGAATTCAGGTCAACTGCATCAGCTGCGATGAGCAAAACCGCAAGTGGATTGCTACCAACACAGCCGGAGTTTATCTCGTGAGCGCCGACGGTACCGAGATTATCAAGCATTTCGACTCCAACAACAGTGTGATGCCTACCGACCAGGTTTACAGCGTGTGCTGCAACAAGTCCAACAATTCAGTGATGATAGTCACTGCCAAGGGTGTAGTTGAGTACTATAACGATATAACGCCAACTGCAGCCGATTACAGCAACGTTTATGCCTATCCCAATCCTGTGCAGTCTACATTCACCGGATATGTCACCATCAAGGGCTTGATGGAGAATTCCAATGTGGTTATCACCGATGCTGCCGGAACCCAAGTGACTACCCTCACTTCTACAGGCGGCGTAGCATTGTGGGATGTTTGCAATTCCTCGGGTGTGCCTGTCAAGACAGGTGTTTACAAAGTATATGCTTCGCAAGGTACTCCCAGCACCACTGGCAAGCCTTTGACCAAGATAACTGTAATCAAGTAGCAAAAAGGAGTAGAGGGCAACCTGCACATCAGCTCACATGCCCCCGTTTTTAATGATATAATTAACGACCGACAAAAAATGAAACATATCATCTCTCTGGTAATGGCACTTGCCGCATTGATGGCACAGGCGCAAAGTGACTACGGACAGTGGGTTCTTCATCCCATTTTTGCAGGTGAGAACATCACCAACTGTATCGATGTGGGTAGCGAAGTCTATTACTTGGCAAGTGGAAACCTGTTCCGTTATGACAAGGACACTCAGGAGAACGAGCACCTCAACCGAGCCAACTACCTCAGCGACTCGGGCATCAAGAACATCTATTACAACCAGGAGAAAAATTACATCATGGTCGCTTACCTCAACTCCAACATCGACGTCATCGACTTGGACGATGGAGATGTGACCAACATAAGCGACATAAAGAACGCCGACCTCTCGGTTTCAAAGACCATCAACGACATCTCTTTCGCAAGGGGCAACGATGTGGTCGTGGCTACCGACTTTGGCTTTGTAATCCTCAACGACAGCAAGTGCGAGGTCGTGTCCTCATTTATCTCCGATGAGGTTTTCAACGGAGCTTTGATAATGGACGGCAATCTCGTTGTCGTTCAGGAGGGCACATTCTATTATGCGCCCCTAAGCAAGCACATTCAGCGCTTGAGCGACTTCAATTCGGCATGGGTGGGAGTCAGTGGCTCCATTGTCCCCATCAACGACAATCGTTTCTTTGTCTTGGGAGCCGATAGGCTCAGTGTTGTCACAGCAACCCGCGAGGGCGACAAGTACACTTTCTCGGCCACTAAAGTCGACAACGGAAAGCCTGTCGCAATCAATAAGGCCAAAGACGGCTCCTTCTTGGCAAGTTTTGCTGGAGCCGACTTCTACTACACTCTTGGTGCCAATGGCGACAACGCGGTGAAGCACGAGGGAGCAGGCATCTATTCGAGCCTCGACAGCGGCAGCGGCATGTGGATACTCAAAAAGGATGGATTGCAGCATTACAATGGCGATGTGCTCACCGATTTGGTGGTGCCTAACGCAATCTCTATCTCTACAATCCCCTTCTGGATGACTTATGACGTTGCTACCGACAGGTTGTTTCTCACAAGCACCAGCGACAATGCCGTTCTTAGCGACATTCTTGACGATGATATCGACTTTGTGCTTGCCAGCAAAACTCAGTTCAACACCTACGATGGAGTGTTCTGGAAGGATGTCACACCTGCCGATATGCCCGAACCCGATGCCGAGGGTAGTTATTGCCCCGGGTGGTTCTTGATATCACCCAACGAGGCTGACACCTATTTCTTCAGCACTCGCAAAAAGGGTATCATGAAGGTTACCGACGGTAAGATTGTGGCAAATTATAACGGCGAGGAGTGTGGCTTTATCAAGAAGACCCGTATGCCTGCCATGCAATTTGACTCGCAGGGCAACCTGTGGATTGTGCAGCCACAAGACAGTGAGCATCCTGTCAGGGCTCTGACACCTGCCAAGCAGAAGTTGACAAAACTCACGGCTCAAGATTTCGTCTATAATAACAGCTCTCACATCAGCAATTTATATCACAATAGCTTCAAGCGAGCGCAGTTTGCCATTGGTGCTGGCGACACTAAGGTGTTTGCCTGTGGACACTATCAGAAGCCGATTGTTATTTGGGACAATAATCCCGACTTGTCGGTAAAGCACAGCATTTCGTTTGCCTCGGGTACACTGCCCGACCAGGACGGCAAGAACATTGCGTGGTACGACATCAGGTGCCTCACCGCCGACAATAACGGTATCGTGTGGATGGGAACCACTACCGGTATGATTGCTTTCGACCCTCGCAAAGCTTTTGACGCTGGTTTCAATGTCACCCACATCAAGGTGCCTCGCAACGACGGAACCGACCTTGCCGACTATCTGCTCGACGGACAGACCATCAACTGCATCGCCGTCGATGGAGCCAACCGCAAGTGGATTGGCACCGAGGAATCGGGACTGTTCCTCGTGAGTGCCGATGGACAGAAGGTGCTTAAGAACTTCAACGCCAGCAATAGCGTCATGGGCAGCAACCAAATCTACTTTGTGTGCTGCGATCCCACAAGCAACTCTGTCTTTGTAACCACACCACTGGGCGTGGCCGAGTATAAGAGCGACGCCACTCCGGGGCAGTCCGACTATAGCAACATCTATGCTTACCCCAATCCTGTGAGACCCGACTATGGCGGACCAATCACCATCAACGGGCTCATGGAGAACTCTCTCGTCAAGATTACCGATCCATCGGGCAACGTCATCCGTTCACTCAAGTCCACCGGTGGCATGGTGACATGGGATGGATGCAACTACAACGGCGACCTTGTGCCCACTGGCGTCTACACCATCCTCGCAGCGCCAGCCGAAGGCTCAGGCGGCGGCACAGCCAAGGTCCTCATCGTTAGATAAGGCACATTATTAAAGTATAGTATAACGCACAAACTCCCCCTCTGTTTCAGAGGAGGAGTTTTTACTATAGTTCCCCATAAGAGATGAGGGTGAGTATGACCGAGTCTATCTAGCGCTCCCCTCTAGCCTTTAGTCTTTAGCCTCTAACCTCTAACCTCTAACCTCTAAC
>JAFSPZ010000018.1 GCA_017451225.1 Muribaculaceae bacterium
ACCACCATCATCATCATCACCATCACCACGATGAGGGCGAGGCCGAGGAATATGGCATTCAGACCTTCGTTTACTATCGCCGTCCGGCAATCGACATTCACAAGTTCGACCGCTTCGTAGCCACCAAGTGGCCAAATAACATCATCCGTGCCAAGGGGCTTATTTACTTCAGCAGCAATCCCGACATGTCGTTCCTCTTTGAGCAGGCAGGAGTGCAGAAGAAGCTTCAACAGAGCGGATTATGGTTCGCCACAGCTCCGAAAGATGAACTCAAGCGCATGGTGGAACAAAATCCCGATATACTCAAGGATTGGGACGAGGAATATGGAGACCGCATGGTGAAACTCGTGTTCATAGGTCAAAACATAGACCGTGAACAACTCACACGCGACCTTGATGAGTGCCTTGAGAAAGCATAAATCTACTGCGAGCCACCAATTCATGAGAATTGGTGGCTCGCTCGTTTAATTATCAAGAATATTTGTTATAAATATCTTAAAAAGGAACGTACCAGAAACCAATAATAGAAAAAAATACTACTTTTGCACCATTAAAAATAGTACTACCCGAAAAAAGAGCCTTTCGAGTTGTATTAATAATAAACAAAGGCTCGAAACCAAACTTAACAAACAACAAGAATGAAGAAACTTTTACTTATTGCAGCAATGGCTGTGATGACATTAGGCGCTTGGGCACAGAGTGCAAGCGACTATGGTATCATTATGGAACAACCTGCCGGTGAGTTGAGAACCTACGACCGTGCTGGTTATGCCTACTACTACAGTGGCGAGTATATTCGCCGTGGCGCTCAAACCGGAACAATCGACATCGTGTTTGGCGAAAACAACAAAGTTTATTTCAAGCAGCCACTCTCGAAGCTTGAAATCAACTCTTGGATTGAAGGCACACTTAGCGATGACGGTACTACCATTACCGTTCCTATGGGCCAGAACGTTGCTTATGACGCCGAGGTTAACGATGTTATCACTCTTGCAGTGCTCGACTATGACGATGAGTATGAGGAATTTGCGGTGCGCAACAGTGCTCAGTACGTTCAATTCAGTGTTACTGAAGACAAGATTAGCTTGATTGGCACTTCGACCTATGTTGTATTTGGCGCAGTTTATGCAAATAGCAAAGAGTGGGCAGGCTATGCCGACTATAACAGTGTCTATACTCCCACCACTCAAGCCGAAGACGTGCTCGTTGAGCTTCCTGCAGGTGTTGAGACTCAAGTCTACACCTTCCAGGCCAACGGTTATGACGGCACCGCATTCAAGTATAACGTTAACGTGGGTGTTGATAACAACGACGTTTATATCCAGGGCATCTTCAGCGACGTTCCCCAATCATGGATTAAGGGTACTCGCAACGGCAACACCGTTACCTTCGCTCAAGACCAGTACATTGGCCATGTGGCTGGCAAACCCAACTATATGGCAGGTGGTCAAACCAATGCCTCTGGTCAAAAAGACATTTGCGATTTCGTTCTCGCCTATGACGAAGCTACCGACACCTACACAAACGTCACCGATTACCTGCTCCAGAACACCACCAAGGGCGTTGTTTACTATGTTCAGGCATTTAACAACATCGTCATCACTCGCAACGAAAACGATGGTGCCTACACCATTCCTTACAGCGAAAGCTTCGAGACTCAGGCTGCTTTCAGCGAGTTCACTGTTATCAATGCCAATAACGATGGCCGCACCTGGACCTATGGCGGCACAGTTGGGCAAAACGTTGCTTACCAATGGGATAGCAACAACGCTGCCGACGACTGGCTAATTACTCCAGCTCTCATTATGGAGCCTGACGTAGAGTATGAATTTAGTATTGATGCCAAGGCTTCTGGATATCCCGAGCGCTTTGAGGTGATGGTTGGCGCCGAGCCCACCATTGAGGCCATGACCACCACCATCATTCCAGCAGTTGTGGTTGAGGGCTACGATGTGGCTCACCACACTGGTCGCTTCTTCGTTCCCGCCAGCAAGTCTAATGGCAAGTACTATATTGGCATCCATGCCATTAGCGACGCTGACCAATTTGTTCTCACCATCGACAACCTGAGCGTTATTGCCGCTGAGCCATCGGCTATCAACGAGATTAACATTGAAAAGGTTCAAGACAACAACTACTATGACCTCATGGGTCGCAAGATGGACAGCAACAACTTGCCCGCCGGCATCTACATCCATAATGGCAAGAAAGTGATAATTAAGTAAACAACTTACATAAATAGACTATCAAGGGCGTGACAAATAACTGATCACGCCCTTATTATATCCTAATAACCTCTACTTAATGATCCACCTGGCTATGCGAGCAGACCCACGCTTGCCTTGCACTATGCGCTTGAAAAGACGTGGAATTACCATGTGATAAGACCACTTGCGGTTCAAAACCGAATAGGCCTTCTGGGCTGTAGGTTTAGCATACTCGGGGTGTCCTTCTCGCTGATATTGAGCAGCCAGCACAAGCAGACGGTAGTATAGCAAGTCATAATAACGTTGCTTGTTAATGAGCGATGAGTTCTTAATGTCGAGGACCATTGTCCGTAACGCGACTTCCCACTTGCCATGATTGGAGCTGAAATTAGTTCCTGTAATAGAGTTCTCACCGCCATATATTACATCGACCCTAGGTTTGCCCTCTAGGTAACCTATCACAGGCTTTGCCAAGAGAACCCTCAGTCCATACTCAAAGTCGTTCCAATGCGAAATGTTGTTATTCCACTCTATATTTCGTATAAAATCGTGACGCGCACAGAAGGCTTGAGTGGCAAGTACACTATGAAGGATGTGATTAGCAACCAAGTCCTTCTTGAAGAGTGGCATTGCTGTTTTCTCGCCAATATCGTTAATCTGGTTGCGACGACAAATGATGACGTCGGCTTGCTGTGGTGACGATTCAAAGGCATCGACATATTTCTGTACGAGTCGTCGCTCCATGAGGTCATCACTGTCGAAGAACATAAGGTAATCGCCTGTAGCAAACTGCATACCTCGATTGCGTGCGGCACTCGCTGTTTGCTGCCTCTCTTGGGCAACAACCACTTCTAAATCAGGGCCGTTGTTGTCAATTTTAAACTGGTTGAGCACCACTAGCGAGTCGTCGGTAGACATATTATCGACAAGAATCACCTGAAGTGGACGGTAGGTTTGCTCAACAACCGTCTTGAGCGTGCGAGGCACCAAATTTGCGCGGTTATAAACGGGAATGATTATCGAAACTGTTTTCATATTGACTCCAAAATTAGATAAATTCTTGGTTAAAAACAAAAAAAACAATAATTTTAGATAAATTAGGCTGAACCTCGGCATAAAAAATAAAAAACTTCGTTTATTATTTTGTTCTGCTCTCGGTTTGCACTAATTTTGCATAATAAAAGGTAAAAATCGCTACAAATGAAGATACTGTTCGTTGGTGACGCTAGCAATATGCACAACTGCCTTGCCCAAGCCTTGAGAGACTTGGGACATACTGCTGTTGTTGCCAGCAACGGTTCGCACTGGATGAACACTAATCGCGACATAGATCTCAAGCGAGGTCCAGGCAAACTTGGTGCTGTAAAATATGGTCTGAAAGTGTTGAATTCACTGCCAAAGATGCGCGATTTCGATGTGGTGGAGACTTGCGGACAAGTGTTCTTTGATCTCAAGCCATCCAAGGTGCGTTGGCTATTCGACTGGCTCAAAAACCACAACCGCAGCATCCTGCTTGGCGCCATCGGCACCGACTATACCTACTTCACTACATGTCATGACGGCAAGACTTACCGTTACAGTGACTATATGGTTGGAGACAAACCTTCGCCTTTTGTGCTCTCGCAAGAATACATCGACAAGCGTGAAGACTTGTGGGGAGCTCCTTTCATGCGTGATCACAACGATTACTTGCTCAAGCGATATGACGGTGCGGTGTCATGTCTGTGGGAATATCAAGCATGCTATGAGCACATTTTTGGCGACCGTCTCGCCTATGGCGGCATTCCCATTGACATGAGCGACATCAAGCCCATCACATTGGACCATGAGCCCGAGAAGGTGAAGTTTTTCATCGGTGTTCAGCGTGACCGCAACGTCCTTAAAGGTACCGACCTGCTACTCGAAGCCGCCCGCCGCACAGTGGACCGTTACCCTGACTTGTGTGAGCTTACCGTGGTTGAGAGCATGCCCTATAATGAATATGTGGACCTTACCATGCAATCGCACGTGATACTCGACCAGCTTTACTCCTACACTCCCGCCACCAATGCCCTGCTTGCCATGGCACGCGGACTTGTTGCGGTGAGCGGTGCCGAGCCTGAATTCTACGACCTAATAAACGAGCACGACAATCAGCCTATTATCAACGTAAGTCCACTCGTTGAAGGTGACATCGACACAAAACTGGAATGGATTGTCAAAAACAAGCATCTGCTACCCGACCTTAGCCGCTGCAGCCGTGAGTTTGTAGAAAAACACAATGAAGCACACATTGTAGCGCAGCGTCACCTAGATTTCTATGACAAAATACTTACTAAGAAATGACACTCGAGATACTTATAGCGACACTTGATGAGGGTATTGAACGTGTGGACGCAATGTTGCTGCCACCATGCGAAGATATTGGATACCTTGTCTCGTGGCAACATAGCAGCAATAAGGATATTGAGCTGCCAAAAAACTTAAAACGCGACGATGTGAAAATTTGCGACCTAGATGGTCGTGGTCTGAGCCGCAACCGCAACAACTGCATTGAACATGCCTCAGCTGATGTATGCCTAATTGCCGATGACGACTGCCGCTACACTCTTGAGCAGTTGCAATCTGTGATAGACACATTTGAGCGAAACCATGATGTAGACATAGCCACATTCAAGTATTCGGGCGAAGGCGACAACAAATATTATCCAGAGCAGAGCACCGACCTTGCCTCTTTTCCAAAAGGATATTACGTGTCGTCGATAGAAGTCGCATTCAAGCGCAAAAGTGTACAAGGAAAGGTGTGGTTCAACGAAAACTTTGGCCTCGGCACTGAACCATTCCATTGCGGAGAGGAGAACTTATTCATCCAAGAGGCCTTGGCATTGGGCTTGAAATGCAGGTTCTTCCCCATCACCATTGTTCATGACCAGCAACCGTTGGAATTCCTCAACCGATCGATGGACACAGGAACCTTAATGGCTCACGGTGCCGACCTTGAGATATTTCACCGTAGCACCAAGCATGTGCGTGCCTTGCTCAAGGCTTGGCGCCTGAAACGCAACGAGAAGGTTCCTTTCTTCCACGGTCTACGACACATTTTCAAGGGCATAAATTACATGAAACATCACCCTGAGATTCTTAAAAACAGACGTAGAATGCCACAATAATCTAAATATTGACTACCTTTGCAAGAAATAAACACACAATAATGGAAAAACATCAAAAGACAATAATGGTAATCGCCCCTCATGCCGACGATGAAGTGCTGGGTTGTGGCGGATACTTGCTGCACCAAGTAAAGCAAGGCGCTAGAGTGGTGGTAGTACTCGGCACCATTGGCGGCGTAAATGAGCGTCAAAACTTTGAGATGCGCCTAGCCGAGGCCACACAAGTCAACAAGAAATTAGGCTCTGAGCTCTTCTACTTGTTCAAGAACAAAGATGCGATGCTCGACACCGTTCCCTCGCTTGAGATAACAGCAAAGCTTGATCGGTATATTGAACAATATCGCCCCGACGAGATATTCATTAATTACCGCAGCCGTCATCAAGATCACATTAAAATGTATGACTGCGCTATGGCATCAATGCGCCTTAAAGAAGGATATATGCCCAAGCTCATTGCACTCTATGAATATCCTTTCGTCAGCGATGGTCTCGACATCGTGAGAGGCGGAAAGATTTACCATGACATCACCGACAACATCGATGAGAAGGTTGCTCTGTTCAACCTCTATGCAAGCCAAGTTAAAGATGCTCCTTCGCCACTCAACGAGAGCGGAATAAAATCGCTGGCATCAATCAGGGGACTTGAATGCGGCATGAAGTATGCCGAGATGTTCTACGTTCAAAAGATGATACTATGAAAGTAGTCACCATACACCAACCCGAGCACTTATCTTATTTAGGCTTTTTCCATAAAGTCTCAATGGCACACACACTTGTGCTGCTCGACAATGTGCAGTATGAGAAAAACTACTTTCAGAACCGAAACCGAATCTACACTGCCAGTGGTGTGAGATACATCACAGTGCCCGTTTACGACACCCGCGAGGACATTAACCAGATAGAGATTGCCGAAGACTTTTTCAAGCGCACTTGCCGCAAGAACGTTATAACCATCACCGATGCCTATCGCAAAGCTCCATATTGGAGAACCTATGGTGAAGATTTCTTGAACATTTATCAATGTGGCGAGAAATCGCTGGCGAAGTTTAATGAGAGGTTGTTAAGGTTTATTCTCGGTGCGCTGGGCATCGAAGTGGAGATTATGCGCGCCAGCGAGCTCAATGTGAGCGGACAAAAGACCGAGCTGCTGCTTGACATCCTCCACAAAGTGGATGCCGACAAATATATTGCCGGCAAAAGCGGTGCCGACTATATGGACATGAGCATCGTGGACTTGCCGGTAGAGTTCCAGAATTTCTCACACCCTGTCTACACCCAGTGGGGAAAAGACCATTTTGAGCCTTACATGTCGATTATCGACGCTCTTTTTAATGTGGGTCCGTCAATTATGGATATAATCGCTGCAGCCAACGGCGGCGGCAAACGATAAGCAAGGTCACTCAAGCAACAAGATGCTGGGACTGGATTCCTGTTTTTGGTTCCAATCCCAGCATTATCACAAAATTTAAGCAATCTGTTATAGATGTTTCGAGAGCGATGTTTCCAGTTGCTCAACGTTTGCCACTCGCTCCACAATCTCCCCATTGCGACCAATTATGAAAGCTGTGGGGATGTTAGTCACATTGTAGGCACCTGCGCACTTAGAATTCTCTCCATCGGGGTCACGCATCACAATCCAAGGCAACTTTGCCACACTCTGCATCCACTGAGCCTCGTTGTCATCAAGCGAAACCTGGAAAATCTCAAGTCCACGCGATTTATACTTGGCATACATGTCGTTGAGCAGCTTATTCAATGATGGCGAGAACGACTGATTTTGCATCGTGAAGTTAAGGATTACAACATTGCCATGTGACGACACCTCTTGCAAGCTCTGCGTCTTACCGTTCTTGTCCATAAGCTTGATGTCGATGAGCGATGCTTGAGTTGCAACAATCGTGTCGCGGCTGGCAGCCATCTCACTCCTACGCTGGCTCAACCCTTGCTTGAAATTGTCGACCATGTAACTTGTGCGAGGGTCATTGGGACGGAAATTGGCGAAAGCATTGGTCACTGCGCCTATTATCTTGAAATCTCTCTTATCAAGCGGGTCAAAAAGTGGCTTGTTGCCAATATACTTGTTGATAAGATAGAACGACACAATTCCTGCTGGATCCTTAACAATATCCCGGCTCAGATTATCTTTCCATTTCTTGTAGGTATCGCTACTTGTGTCGCCCTTGCGCGCAAACTCTGCTATCTGCTTGTCGATTTTCATCATTTTCACAGCATTGTCGCTGCCACTGATGGTGTAGTCCTGGGCAAATTTCTTGATGCTGGTCTTGACTTGAATGTGCTCTACGCTGTCAATGGGAAAGTAAATGCTATTGTTGCGATAGCTCAAGCGATAGATGTTGGGATATTGAGCAGCATCCTCGCTGAAAGTGAAATCATCACCACTAGTCCTAACGCTATCTACTAAAAACCAACTACCATTGATACTAGTTTCAAGAAAGAGAGTAGTGGTATCGCCAGCACCATTCACAGTGCCGCTCACCTTAAACTTGTTGCTGTTGCAAGAGCACATAAGCGCCATTAGGGCAACAGCCAAGAACATTAATTTCTTCATATTGTGTAATGTTGTATGTTTTCTTAATAATCGTGCGAAATTACTGCAAATTGATTGAATGAGCAAATATTTTGTTTAAAATCCCATGATGATACCGGTTGTGAAAGGAGTGAAGGCAGGTGCATATCGCTCCTGAAGCACATTACATGGACTGTAGCGAACATAGGCGCCAATGAACTTCCACTTCATACCGCCCAAGATGTCGACCGTCACTGGCACTGGATGGATACCGGTGTGAGAAACCTTAATCTTCTCTTCACCCACCTTATACTGAGTAAGGACACTGGCGTGAACATTAAAATTCACCACAGGTCCGGCAAAGATGTCAACTGTGCTGAACAGGCGTTGCCTGATAATCAATGGCATGGTGAGAGAAAATACTTTCACGCGCGAGAGTCGATTAGTGGCACCCTCGGGATATGCATCAATGCCAAGCATGTCGCCATCGTCTACAAATCGCTGATCACTGTTTAAACGATAGTTGCGCCAATCTATTCCCACGCCCAGAGTAATGCGCTGGCCCCATCTGGTCTTAAACTTGGTTCCAATCACGTTAAGCCAACCAATGTCGACGCTGCGGCCCATGTTCACGTCTATGCCACTAGCATTGTTCCAACCAATCACGAAACCGCCAGTGTAAATGTTCCACCCCACACTGTCGCTACAGAGTGGATACCAGTCTACCTGGATATATTCGTCTTTGTTACCAGCCCATGATGAAAGACCAGCAACTACACATATTATAAAGATATATATTTTCTTCATGGTGCAAAATTAGTGCAAGCTGAGAGAAATACAAAATCAAAGACGAAGTTTTTGATTTTTATTTCTGAAGCGCCGCCTAATTTATACAAAAAATAAATTTTAAAAAGAAATTTATTAACAATTTTGTTAGAATTTTCTTGCATAATATAAAAACTTATATTTATTTTGCGACATGAAATTTATTAACAATCTTGTTAACAATACAATAATCTCATACAACATACTGTTATTCAAATATTTAATATGACAAAGCATCATAACAATAAAGAGCAGGCGATTCTTGCTGCTGCCAAGGAGGAGTTTCTTGACAAGGGTTATGACGGCGCTCGCACTACATCAATAGCACGCAATGCTGGTGTGACCCATGCCATGCTGCACTATTACTTCAAGACCAAGGAACAACTCTTTGAACGCATCTTCCATGAGACCATGGGCATGCTCGTGGAAGGCATCTTAGAGGTATTTACCCAAACTGAAAAGCCATTCAAGCAACGCATGGGCGAGGCACTTGACATCCATTTTGAGGTCATTAGACAGAATCCTCGGCTACCACTGTTTATGATTAGGGAAGTCGCTTCACGACCAGAACGTTTTGCCGTTATCAAGAACGTGATAAGCACCTTCGCCGGTAATCTACTCATCACTATGCAAAAGGATATCGATCAAGCTGTATCTAACGGTGAGATAATCCCTATTGATGCCACTACTCTGCTGCTCGATATGATATCGCTCAACGCGTTCCCATTCATTGTCAAACCAGTTTATGAAGCAGCCACTGGGCTAGACTTGAACGACGACAGCAAATTTTGGGAACTACGAAAGAAAGAAAACATTGAACTAATAATGCGACGACTAACACCATTAAAAGCATGAAACGAATAATCTTATTAACACTAGGTGCTTTCATGATACTAGGTGCCAATGCTCAACTCACAATTGAGCGCTGCCAGGAGCTTGCTCGGGAGAACTTCCCTCTCATCAAGCAATATGGTCTCATTGAGCAAAGCAGCAAGTACACCCTCGACAATCTCAAGCACTCGTGGCTACCGCAAGTAAATCTTAGCGCTCAAGCCACCTACCAGAGCGAGACCCCGTCATTCCCCGATCAGATGAAAACGATGCTTGCTGCAAGCGGTTTGGAAATGCAGGGGCTTGCCAAGGACCAATACCGAGTGCAGCTTGATGTGAACCAAAAGATCTTTGATGGTGGCAAAGCCAGCAGCGAGCGAGCTCTCAACGAAACTCAAGACTTAGAGCAAAAAGCACAGACCGACGTCGACATCTATGGTCTCAACAAGCGAGTAAACGAAATCTTCTTTGGCGTGTTGCTCATGGACGACCGGATCAAACAGACCGACATGACACTTGAGATGCTCAATGGCAACCTCGACAAGCTTCAGTCACATGTGAGAAACGGAATCGCCACCAGTGCCGACGAGAGCATGCTCCGCGCCGAGATTCTTACCATGGAGCAAAGTAAAACTAGCATGGTGTGGAACCGCGAGGCCTATAAACACATGCTCGAGATTTTAATAGGCCAGCAAGTGGGTGACCGCTATCTTGTGCGTCCTAATTCCGCCGAGCCAGGAACTATCGCAATAAACCGACCGGAATTGCGACTCATCGATGCCAAGATTCGAACCCTCAACGCTCGAGAGAAGTCTATCAATGCCTCGGTGCTGCCTGTTATCAGCGTCTTTGGACAAGCATTCTATGGCTATCCGGGCTACAACACCTTTGAGAACATGACCAGTCGCAAGTGGTCACTTAATGCCTTGGTGGGTGTGCGTGCCTCATGGAGCCTGAGCAGCCTCTACGATCGCAAGAACAATATAAACCGCCTCAACACAGCACGCCAGCAAGCCGAGCTGCAGCGCGATGCATTCCTACTTAACACACAACTAGAAGTCAGCCGCGAGAACGACGACATCTCCCGCCTGCGTGAGCTCATCGCAAGCGACGCGACAATAATAGACCTGCGCCGCGACGTGCGCCTCGCCGAGGAATCGAAACTGCGCAACGGCGTCATCGACATTCACCGCCTTGTGGAGCGCATCACTGATGAGAACTCCGCCGCACAGACACAGATTATTCACAACATCGAACTGCTGAAAACTATATATGACTTAAAAAACACTGTTAACCAATGAAAAAAATATTATTCCTCATTAGCATCACTGCAATTGCCACTGCTTGCAGCAACGACAACGATTGGGATGCTACCGGCACTTTCGAAGCAACCGAAGTGGTGGTATCGGCACAATGCTCTGGCGAGATAAAGTCGTTCAACATCGAAGAAGGACAAGAAGTAGAGACAGGCCGGCAACTTGGCTTCCTCGACATGACCCAGCTAGAACTGCAAAAGTCACAATTCGACGCCAATCAAGACGATCTAAATGCCACAAGGTCACAGCTCGATGCCAGCAAGGAGCAGATGAGCAGCAACAAGATGCAGATTGACGCTACCCAAAGTGCGACAACAAGCCACGTTCTCGACCTAGAAAAACAGGTGGCTAGCATCAAGCAGCAAATTGCCAACCTCAAAAAGGAGAAAGCCCGCTTCACTGCCATGCTCCACGATAACGCAGCCTCGCAAAAGCAAGTTGACGACATCACCTATCAGATTCTTGTCCTTGAAAAGCAACTTGCGGCAACTCAAGACCAAATCAACTCCAACAACCAAAGTTTCAATAACCAAAGTCAAGGCTACATTGCTCAAAAACAGGGAGTGGATGCACAAATCAAGGGCGTTGAAGCTCAACAGAAAGGCATCGACGCCAAAAAGCGCGGAATCGAAGCCCAAAAGTCAATTGTCGACAAACAGCTTCAGAATTCAATTATCACCTCACCTGTGAGCGGTACCATCTTGACAAAATATGCTCAACAAGGCGAATATGCAACAATAGGCAAACCCCTTTTCAAAGTTGCCGATATGAGCGTCGTTTATCTGCGCGCCTATTTCACCAGCGACCAGCTTGCCGACATAAAACTCGGCCAGGCAGTGAAAGTAATTGCCGACTTCGGCGGTGGCAAAACAAGAGAATACACAGGCAAGATTACATGGATTTCCAGCGAGAGTGAGTTTACTCCCAAGTCCATACAAACCAAAGACACCCGCGCCAATCTCGTCTACGCTGTCAAAATCGCCGTCAAGAACGACGGATACTTGAAACTCGGCCTCACGGGCAACGTAAAACTCAAGTAAGCTATTACTCATGGACACTAGCACACTGGCTATAGAGGTGAAAGGCATCAGCAAGAGCTATGGGACAGTCAAAGCTCTTGACAAGGTGTCGCTCGATGTGCGCCGTGGCGAAATTTTCGGTCTGATAGGTCCCGACGGTGCCGGTAAGACCACTTTATTCAAAATACTGGTTACTCTGCTCAACGCCGACGAGGGAACCGCTACGGTCGATGGGCTCGACATCGTAAAAGACTACCGCACAATACGCAGTCGCGTGGGCTACATGCCAGGCAAGTTTTCGCTTTATCCCGACCTCACAATCGAGGAGAACATGGAATTCTTTGCCACACTCTTTGGTGTGACAGTAGAGCAGAACTATGACCTCGTAGCACCCATTTACAAGCAGATTGAGCCATTCAAGAAACGCCGTGCCGGGCGTTTGTCGGGCGGTATGAAGCAGAAACTCGCCCTAAGCTGCGCCCTTATCCACAAGCCATCGGTACTATTCCTTGACGAGCCCACTACTGGTGTTGATGCCGTGTCGAGAAGCGAGTTTTGGGATATGCTTCACAACCTGCGCGAGCAAGGGCTGTCGATTCTCGCATCCACCCCTTACATGGACGAGGCAAGCCGCTGCGACCGCATCGCACTTTGCAACACAGGCCGAGTGCTCGACATCGACTCGCCGCAGCACATGGTCGAGAAGTTCGACGGCAGGATCTACGGGATTAAGTCACACAACATGTACGACCTGCTCAAAGAATTGCGCGACAACAGATGCATCTCCAGTTGCTATACAGCAGGCGAATATCACCACCTATTGGCAGGTGCAGGATTTGACCTAGGCGACTTGAAGCAACGTCTCATCGCAAAAGGACATAGTGATGTTGAAATAAAATCTATCGTTCCCAATATTGAGGACATATTCATAAAACTCCTGAGCAATGAGCAGTACTGAGACCAATCACATCATCCAAGTGAAGGACCTCACCAAGCAGTTTGGCACTTTCACGGCTGTCGACCACATCACGTTTGAGGTGGAGCGCGGCGAGATTTTTGGATTCTTGGGTGCTAACGGAGCCGGCAAGACCACAGCCATGCGCATGCTGTGCGGCTTGAGCTACCCCACTAGCGGTAGTGGCACTGTAGCGGGGTTTGACGTGGTAAAAGAAGGCGAAAAAATCAAGCGCCACATTGGTTACATGAGTCAGCGTTTCTCACTCTACGACGACCTCACGGTCATGGAGAACATGGAACTTTTCGGGGGCATCTATGGAGTCAAGAGACGCGAGCTCAAGAAGCGAGCAACCACATTACTCCAAAAGCTCAAATTCATTGAGGAACGCGACACTATGGTGAAAGCGTTGCCACTGGGATGGAAGCAGAAACTCGCGTTTGCTGTCGCCACCCTGCATAGTCCCGAGATAGTGTTCCTTGACGAGCCCACAGGAGGAGTCGACCCCATCACGCGCCGCCAGTTCTGGGAGATGATTTACCATGCAGCAAGCCAGGGCACCACCATCTTCGTCACCACCCACTATATGGACGAGGCGGAGTACTGCAACCGCATCTCGATGATGGTAGACGGCAAAATCAAAGCCCTCGACACCCCCGCCAATCTGAAGAAATCTTATAACGCCGCATCAATCGACGAGGTGTTCCGCACGCTTGCCCGCGATGCCCAACGAGGAGACTGAAACAATGCTTAATTCATAATGCACAATCAACTGATAACTAATAACTGACAACTGACATGAGAGGTTTTTTGAAATTTATAAAGAAGGAGACACTTCACATCTTGCGCGACAGTCGCACGATGCTTATTGCGCTGCTCATGCCTGTGGTGCAGATACTTCTCTTCGGTTTCGCCATCTCCACCGAGCTAAACAACGTGAACGTGGCAGTTGTTGTGCCTAAATGGGACGAGCAGATTAGGCAGAGTGTAAATAAATTGTCCTCAAACCCATACATCACCTACAAAGGCGCCATTGCAGAGCACGAGATTGACCAAAATTTGCGCTCGGGCAAGGTGGATGCCATTGTAGTGTTTGCCCACGATTTCGACCGACTCATGACCCAATGGAAACAAAGTGGCAATGGTAAGGCAGCAATGCAGTTCATCATGGACGCATCCAACACCAATACAGCACAGGCTGGGGCGGGATACCTCAACAACATCCTTGCTGGCGAACTCATGCAGAGCAATAGCCTAGTGGAGACCCACATGCTCTTCAACCCGCAAATGAAGAGCGCCTTCAACTTCGTGCCAGGTATTATGGGCATGATATTCATTTTGATATGCGCCATGCTCACCTCGGTAGCGATAGTTCGCGAAAAGGAAACTGGCACTATGGATGTGCTACTTGTCTCGCCCGTGCGCCCCCTCACAATCATCCTTGCCAAGATGACACCTTATTTCATTCTCTCGTGCATCAACCTCACAACAATACTGCTCTTGGCGCGATTTGTGTTGGGCATTCCCATGTCGGGCAACCTGAGTAGTATCATCGTGGTTTCGCTGGTATATCTGTTGCTTTCGCTCTCATTAGGGCTCCTCATCTCCACCATAGCCAAGCAGCAGATTGTGGCTCTCCTCATCTCGGCAGCCGTGATGATTATGCCAATCGTTATGCTTTCTGGCATGATGTTCCCCGTTGAGAATATGCCTGCTGTGCTCAAACCTGTCTCGGCTATAGTGCCGGCGCGATGGTATATCGACGCTATGCGCAAACTACTGATACAAGGCGCCTCGTTCGGCCTCATTCTCAAAGACTTCCTCATCCTTGTGGGAATGACTCTCGCTCTGCTGGCTATCGCATTAAAGAATTTCAAAGACAAACTAGAGTAAACGCCTATGTCCACACTTAAAGCACTACTGAAAAAAGAAGTGTTGCAATTCAAGCGCAACGCATTCCTGCCCAGACTCGTGGTGGCGTTCCCCATCATGATAATGCTTATCATCCCCTGGGTGACGACCATGGACGTGCGCCATGTTAACGTGAGCGTAGTCGACAACGACCATTCGCAGATGTCGCAGCGTATAATCAACAAAATCAATGCCAGCGAGTACCTCACACTGCACAGCGTAACCGGTAGTTTTGACCTCTCATTCAAAAGCCTGGAGCACGGTGATGTGGATGCCATTCTCGAAATTCCGCAAGACTTCGAAAAAGGCTTTGTTACTGGCAGGACCAAGAAGTTGAGCATCAGTGCAAACAGTGTGAATGCCACCAAGGGCAGCTTGGGTTCGCAGTATCTTGCACAGACTCTAGCCGCGAGCATCAAGGAGATGCGCGCAAGACTCTCACCAGCACAAGTGGGCGACCTTGTTTTAATTCAAAACCGCTACAACCCCACACTGGAATACCGCAACTTCATGATACCAGCTATACTGGTAATTCTCATCATTATTATAACTGGGTTTCTACCGGCCCTCAACTTAGTTAGCGAGAAAGAAGCTGGAACCATCGAGCAGATAAATGTAACGCCCGTGAGCCGATTCTCTTTCACTCTCGCAAAGCTCATCGTCTACTGGGTGGCTGGACTCATTGTCATCACAATAGCACTAATTGTGGCTTGGCTGGTCTACGGACAAACGGCGGTGGGCAGCCTGCTCACAATCTACACTGGCGCATTCCTTTTCATCCTTGTGATTTCGGGATTCGGCATTATTGCGTCTAACATCTCTTCAACCATGCAGCAGGCAGTATTTTTCATGTTCTTCTTTGTGATGGTATTCATGCTCATGAGCGGTTTGCTCACCCCCATCGAGTCGATGCCGCAGTGGGCGCAACGTGTCACCTACGTGCTGCCGCCTCGCTACTTCATCTCTATTATGCGCTCAGTGTTCATGAAAGGCGCCACATTCTACGACATGCGCTTCAACTTCCTCGCCCTCGCCAGCCTCGCCGTGGTGATGAACCTAGGTGCAGCTCTCACTTACCGCAAGCGCTCATAAACATTCAGTTCACACTTTTTTTGAAATGCACAACAAAGTACAAATAATTTTTGCTATCTTTGTGGTTTAATTAGTATTAGATATGACCGAGAGAGCTATTAAAGGCGTATTGTTCGACCTCGATGGGGTATTGATTGACACCGAGGGAACTTACACGCAGTTTTGGGAGGCGGTAGACCGCCACTTTCCCACTGGTGTGGAGGACTTTGCCCGGGTGATTAAGGGCTCGAACTTGCATAACATTCTGCACACTTACTTCCCCACCGATGAAATGCGCGAGCAAGTGACCCAGATGCTCGACGACTTCCAGCGTGACATGCAATATAACTACTTCCCTGGCGCAATCGAGCTGATTGATGAGCTCAAGGTCAACGGCGTTGCCTGCTGCATCGTCACCAGCAGCGACAAGAAAAAGATGGAGTCGCTATATAGCCAGCACCCCGACTTTCCCAGCCTTTTTAATGCCATTGTCACTGGCAACATGGTGAAAGAGCCCAAGCCATCACCCGAATGTTTCTTGCTTGGAGCAAAGATGCTGGGCATTGACATTAAGAATTGCGTGGTAATCGAAGACTCTATTAATGGCCTGAAGGCGGGCATGGAAAGCGGTGCCAAGGTGATAGGGCTATGCACCACTTGTCCCGAAGAAGCCATAGCCCCCCATTGCCACACCACCGCCAGGGAGATAGGCGACCTGGATGTAAAATCAATTTTAAAACTATAGACTCATGAAACTTAAGACTTTATTGAACATAGCAGTCATTGCCGGCGTTGCAATGACTCTTGCGGCATGCGCCAACAAGTCAAGCAAAAGCGCTGAGCCCGAAGCTGCCTCTCAAGAACAAGACACCGCAAGGGTCATCAACGATAAAGACGAAGTGACCTTCCTTCGCACATTTCTCGACAACTATCTCAAGCTCCGCAGAAAAGAAGCGCAGGGCTTGGCACGTGAGCATTTGACCCAAGACTTCTACAGCGTCTACATTGAGAAAAGCAACAATCAGGACAATGCGATTGACGCAATTTTTGAAACCGCCCCTGGCGACAAGGTTGCAAAGATTGATTCCATGGGCAAAGGCATCGAAGAGCCCAGCAGTTTTATCGTTTATGTACAAGTAATAGGCGCCGACAAGAAGGCATACCCCATGCAATATGACATGGACGTCGTTAAGGTAGAAGGAAAATTCAAGCTCAATGACAGCGAGATGAACGATTGATTTTCTGAGAGAGAAAATCGGAGATTGAGAATCGTGAAAGGGCATTGCCAAACATAGTCATGGCATTGTCTGGCTTGGTTGTTATTGTAAATTTTGCGGTTTGTCAAGAAAGTATTATCTTTGCATTTTAATCTTCTAAGCTATCATTGATTTTCCATGGATATACTGAAACTTACCCAGAGCATAAGCGGCTATGTGTGGGGCTGGCCCATGATAATACTGTTGCTGGGAACTCACATCTTCCTCACCTTCAGACTTCGCGTGCCTCAACGCAAAATTTTCACAGCTATCAAGCTATCGGTATCTAAAGATAAGGACTCAACAGGCGACGTTAGCCAGTTTGCAGCACTCGCCACATCGCTTGCTGCGACCATAGGCACCGGCAATATCATTGGCGTAGCGACTGCTGTTTCGCTGGGTGGTCCAGGATCCGTGCTATGGTGCTGGCTTACAGGAATCTTTGGCATAGCCACAAAATACAGCGAGGGACTTCTCGCAATCAAGTACCGCGTGAAGACCAGCGACGGCAAAATGCTGGGAGGCCCCATGTATGCTCTTGAGCGTGGATTGGGTCAAAAGTGGCTAGCGGTGCTTTTCTGCATTTTCACCGCAATTGCCGCCTTCGGCATTGGCAACGGCGTTCAAGCCAACGCCATCAGCGAGAATTTCACTATGCTCTTTGCCGACAACAGCCAGGTGGCCAGCATTGCTGCATGGCTTAACAATGCATTAGGGCTCAATTTTGAACCAAAGCTTTACATGAGCATGCTCATTGGATTGATTGTCATGGCCCTTGTGGGGACAGTGATAATTGGCGGTGTGAAGAGCATAGGCCGCATCTGCTCGGCGTTAGTACCATTCATGGCAGTTCTTTATGTATTGGGATGCCTCTATATCCTGTGCGTCAACAGCCAGTATGTATGGGAAGCTATATGCATGATTTGCCGTGAGGCATTCTCGATGAAGGCTGGCATAGGTGGCGCAGCCGGAACAGCAATCATGATGGGAGCACGTTACGGCATCGCTCGAGGTTTGTTCAGCAACGAGTCCGGTATGGGTTCTGCCCCCATCGTAGCAGCTGCTGCCCGCACCAAGAATCCCGTGCGCCAAGCCTTGGTTAGCTCAACTGGCACCTTCTGGGACACCGTGATAGTGTGTGCCATGACAGGTCTTGTACTTACAACTAGCATCATTGCTTACCCCGAGATAAACTTTCACGATGGTGGCCTCTTGACAAAGAAAGCCTTCGGAATGATACCCTATATAGGAACTCCAATCCTGACCTTCGGCATTCTCACGTTCTCATTCTCGACAATCCTTGGCTGGAGCTACTATGGCGAACGCGCGATGGAATATCTTGCAGGTAAGCGAAGCATTAATATCTACCGCATAGTTTGGCTGGTTGTATGCTTTGTGGGATGCATCATGAGCCTCGATATCGTTTGGAATATCGCCGACATCATGAACGCATTCATGGCTCTTCCCAATCTGGTATCGCTGTTGCTGCTATCGGGTGTAATAGCACGCGAGACAAAGCGTTATCTGTGGAGTGGCCGATTAAATGAAACAGACCCTGAATTATAGCAAAATCCTCTATTGCCGCTATAGAGCACCACGGGAGAACGAGCAAGCATTGTCATCGGCACTTTTTTCTCCCAAAATGGTAGTCGAGTTGTTAAAAAAAATAATTCTTGATTTTTTATCAAGATTTTATATTATTAGTTGCTTAATTTTCACTAATTTTGCAGTCTGAATATAATGTATTGTAACCAAAGCGATGGCTACGATGCACGCATGGTTGTGATTAACAGCCAAGTATGCGTCAAGTCATCCCAAAAAAACATAAAGATATAAGATATGGGATTATTCTCATTTACTCAAGAAATCGCTGTTGACTTAGGAACAGCCAACACAATTATTATCCATAACGATAAGATTGTCATTGACGAACCTTCGGTAGTTGCTCTCGACACTAAGACCCAAAAGCTCATGGCTGTGGGTGAGACAGCTCGCGAAATGCGCGGTAAGGTACATGAGGGTATCAAGACCGTTCGCCCATTGCGCGACGGTGTGATTGCCGACTTCAACGCAGCCGAGCTCATGATTCGAGGCATGATCAAGAAGGTGAGCCAAAAAAATCACTGGTTCTCGCCATCGTTGCGAATGGTGGTGTGCATTCCTTCGGGTTCCACCGAAGTTGAGATTCGTGCCGTGCGCGACTCGAGCGAGCACGCTGGCGGACGAGACGTGTATATGATTTACGAGCCCATGGCAGCTGCACTGGGCATTGGAATCGACGTTCTCGCTCCTGAGGGCAACATGATTGTGGATATAGGTGGTGGTACTACCGAGATTGCCGTAATCTCGCTGGGTGGTATCGTGAGCAACAAGAGTATACGCATCGCTGGCGATGACCTCACCGAGGACATTCGTGAGCACATGCGTCGTGCTCACAACGTGAAGGTGGGAGAACGCACAGCCGAGTTGATTAAAATCAACGTAGGTTCGGCTCTTACCGAGCTCGACAACCCACCCGAGGACTTCATAGTTCACGGTCCTAACCAGATGACAGCATTGCCCATGGAGGTACCCGTGTCCTATCAAGAGATTAGCCACTGCATTGAGAAATCAATATCCAAGATTGAGGCAGCAGTGCTCAGCGCTCTTGAGCAGACACCCCCTGAGCTCTACAGCGACATTGTGAAGAACGGTGTTTATCTGGCAGGTGGTGGCGCCTTGCTTCGCGGCTTGGACCGTCGTTTGACCGACAAGATTGGAATTCCATTCCATGTTGCCGACGACCCATTGCACGCTGTTGCCAAGGGTACTGGAGTTGCATTGAAGAACATTAAACGATTCAAGTTCTTGAAGCGCTAATCCAGCCTTTTTTCCATCAGCAGTAAGAGACCCGTTTTTTTAAAGCACACAGCTCTCCACAAGGCTACTACCACACCTGGCGCCCTTGTCTCGGCCACAGGTCAAGAATAACACTTTTCATGGTACTAGCCTTGTGTTGTGTGCATACTTGAGGTTCACAGCACCCGCAAGAAATGAATAACCTAATAAACTTCTTCATAAAAAATAGTTCGTGGTTCATCTTCGCATTCTATGTGATTTTGAGCCTCACGCTACTTTTTGGCTCCAATCCTTACCAGCAGAGTGTCTATCTGACCTCGGCCAACGGCACTGTGTCCACTATCTCTAAGACAGTGAACAGCGCTTCCAATTATTTCAACCTTAAGGAAATCAATGAGGACTTGCATCTTCAGAACGCCAATCAAAAAATGGAGATACTAGCACTGCAAGCTAAACTCAACGAGTTGGAACTCAAATATGGTTCCAAGCCTGGTGAAGCAGTAAGCGGTAAAGGTAACTATACATTCATTTCGGCCCACGTGATAAGCAACAGTGTGGTTAATCCTAACAACTACATTACTATCGACCGTGGTAGCGCCGACGGCATAGAGCCCTACATGGGTGTGATGGACATGAATGGTGTGGTGGGAATTGTAGATGCTGTCAACGCCCATTCGGCTCGAGTGATGTCGATTCTTCATCAAGACACTAAAATCACCTGCGAACTCAAGGGCAATGGAAACTTTGGACTGCTGATATGGGACGGCAAGACAACCGATCATGCTATCCTGAAGGACCTTCCCAAAGTTGACGACTACCACGTGGGCGACACTGTGGTCACAAGCAGCAGCTCGCTGAGTTTCCCTCCAGGCTTCATGGTTGGAGTTGTTGAGCGTGTATCTCCTACCAACAAAAAAGACAGTTTCATGACACTTATAGTGAAACTGTCTTGCAAAATAACACACCTGAGCAACGTTCATGTAATCAAGAACAACATGAAAGATGAACTCAAGCAACTAGAGTCGTCCGATGCTACAACACTTAAAGAGGAAGGAGGCATGAAACGATGAAAAACACATTGTTCCATTTCCTCATGCTCTTTGTGGCACTACTAGTAGCGCAAGTGATATGCAGCAAGATTATCCTCTTTGGAGTAGCTATGCCTGTTATATATATTTACCTCATATTGAGGCTGCCCATGAATTATTCGTTGAACTGGACATTGACAATAGCATTTTTGTTCGGTCTCTTTATCGACATGTTCAACAACACTCAGGGCATGAATGCACTGGCATGCACTGTAATGACGATGTCGCGCCGTCCAGTCTTCAACCTGTTCATCCTCAAGGACGACGAAGACAACGACCCCATCCCATCGATGGACTCATTGGGCATCACCAACTACCTCAAGTACATGGCGACACTAGTAACAATCTACTGCACAGTATTGTTCTTGACCCAAGCCTTCACATTGCACAACATTGGACTCACACTGATGCGCATTATCGCAAGCAGCGTGCTATCTATATTATTGATTTTTGGTATCGACAGTTTAGTAAGCACCGAACGTGAGAAAAGATTATAATTTAGAGAAGAGGAAATTTATTATAGGCGGCTTTATTGTCGTCGTTGTTGCTATCTACCTGTGGAAACTTTTTGACCTGCAGATAGCCGACGACAAGTATCGCGAGATTGCCGTGAGCAATGCGCGTTCGACCAAAATCACACATCCCTCGCGCGGTCAGATTTATGACCGCAACGGCAAGCTTGTGGTGTATAACGAGCCTGCCTATGACTTGGTACTTGTACCAAAAGACGTACAAGAGTTTGACACCACTACCATGTGCAAGATTCTGCAGCTCAAGCGAGAAGACTTCGACTTGCTGTGGAAAAACATGAGCGACCCCAAGAAGAACAAGAACTACAGCGCCACAACTCCACAGCCTCTGGTTCAAAACCTTGACTCCACCACCTATGGTCGATTGCAGGAAATATTGTACCGTTTCCCCGGATTTGACATCTCGCAGCGCATTATCAGGCGCTATAATTATGTAGCTGCCGCCAATATCCTGGGCAACATACGCGAGGTAAATGCCGAAGACATTGAACGCGATTCCGACAACTACTATATCCCTGGCGACTATACCGGTGACTTGGGCATTGAGAAGAGCTATGAGAAATATCTGCGTGGCGTGAAAGGCAAAGAAATTCTCATTCGTGATGCTACAGGCAAAATAAAAGGCCGATATAACGACGGAAAAGATGATGTTGCGCCCATCGCAGGCAAAGACCTGCAAATGAGTATAGACATCGACTTGCAGCGCTTTGGAGAGAAAATCATGCGAGGCAAGCGTGGTGCCATAGTTGCTATTGAGCCTAGCACTGGAGAAGTTCTGGCTCTAGTAACCAGTCCAACCTATGACCCTTCATTACTTGTAGGTAAAGACCGAGGCAAGAACTACTCAAAACTCGTGTCCGACCCTAGCAAGCCTCTCTTTGACCGAGCAATCATGGCGGCCTACCCTCCTGGCTCAACTTTCAAGCCCACCCAGGGCCTCATCTTCAAGCAGGAGGGAATTATCGACAACAACACATCCTATCCCTGTTATGGTGGGTACGTCAACAAGGGTTTGAAAATTGGCTGCCACGGCCATGGCTCCCCCATCGCCCTCCAGCCTGCCATTGCAACATCGTGCAACGGCTACTTCTGCTGGGGACTTTATTACATGCTCAACAACAAGAAATATGGCGGTCTAGAAAAATCGTTCACCGTGTGGAAAGACTACATGGTTTCGATGGGATATGGCTACAAGCTTAACATCGACCTGCCTGGCGAGAGCCGAGGTTTCATCCCCAACTATCAATTCTATAACAAGATGATTGGCGAAGACAAGTGGGGTGCCAACTCTATTATCTCTATTGCCATCGGTCAGGGCGAAATCATGTCTACACCACTGCAAATTGCCAATCTGAGCGCCACTATCGCCAACCGTGGCTACTACATCACCCCACACGTGGTGAAGCAAATCCGCGACCTGGGCATCTCGAAAGAATACACCGAGCATCACCGCACTAAAATCAACACCGAGTATTACAATGACATTGCAGGAGGCATGCGCATGGCGGTAATTGGTGGTACTTGCAAGGGAGCTAACCTGCCAGGACTAGACGTGTGTGGAAAGACTGGCACCGTTCAAAACCCGCATGGCCGTGACCACTCGGTATTCATGGGATTTGCCCCCAAGGACAATCCCAAGATTGCCATCTGTGTCTATGTAGAGAATGCCGGTTTTGGTGCTCAAGTGGCAGTACCTCTTGGAGCGATGGTTCTTGAGCGATACCTACGTGGTGCTAGCGACGAAATCGAAAACAGGGCCACCAAGTGGAGCGACAGCTGGCTCGAGGATGCACCTCCTGTTGTAGAGCAAGACCAAATGCAAGAAGACACCACTACCCGTCCTTCCAATACCAAAACCACTGCCAGTGCATCGGTTCCTGGCAATGACGACAACAGCTTCCCCGTGAGAAACCTGCCTCATGAGAATGCTGTTATTCCAAACAAATCTAGTTCTTTCATTTCACGAAATGGCATATACAAAGGATAATAATAACAACAACGAAAGCAATCGCCTGCTTGCAGCCGTCGACTGGTTCACAGTATTCATCTACATTTTACTGGTGGTCGCTGGCGCTGTGAGCATATATGCCGCAACAACATCGAGCACAAGTGAAGTTAGCATGTTTGACCTAGACACATTTGCCGGAAAACAGTTCATGTGGATAGGACTTTCGTTTGTGATTGGATTCTCCTTGTTGCTCATTGACCGTCGCCTTTATGAGGCCTACGCCTACCCCATATATGCCATAATGATTATTCTGCTCATAGTCACGGCTTTTGTGTCGCCAAACATCAAGGGCTCACATTCTTGGCTCAAATTTGGCTCTTTCAGCATCCAGCCAGCTGAGTTTACCAAAACGGCGACAGCTCTTGCTCTAGCTAAGCTCTTCAGCACCTATGGTTTCCAACTCAAAGGCTGGCGCACCTACATTGTTCCTGTTGGTATCATTCTGCTTCCAGTGCTTTGCATCCTGCTGGAACGTGAGACTGGTTCGGCACTCGTGTATTTCTCATTGATTTTTGTACTCTATCGCGAGGGGATGAATGGATTTGTGCTCTTTGCAACACTATGCGCAGTCACCTATTTTGTGGTGGTACTCAAGTTTGCCGGCACATTAATCATGGGCATTCCATTAGGCAATTTCATTGTGCTCACGTGTATCATGGTCGTTATAGTGCTCATGCTCCTCATCTATTGCCGCTCGCTCATTTTGGGGCGAAACGTCACAATTGGTTACATAGTGTGTGCACTTCTGGCATGGGGTTTATCGGCAATAGGAGTTCACATCAATGGATATGTGTTCTTTTTCACCGTAATTCCATTGTCAATTATCTACTTGCTCATTGGAATGTTCCGTGACGATCTCAACAAGGTTCTCACTACTGTAATATTTGCGGTGATATCAATAATCTTCATGTTCTCGGTTAACATTGTATTCCATCATGTTCTCGCACCGCACCAGCAAAACCGTATCAACATAGCACTGGGAATCGAAGAAGACTTAAAGGACAAGGGATATAACGTCAATCAGTCAAAGATTGCCATTGGTTCTGGCGGTTTCACAGGAAAGGGATTCCTGCAAGGAACACAGACAAAGCTCAATTACGTGCCCGAGCAGCACACCGACTTTATTTTCTGCACCATTGGTGAGGAGCAAGGTTTCATAGGTACTTCGGCCGTGCTAATACTGTTCTTGATATTAATTCTGCGAGTCATCGCCATTGCCGAGCGGCAGCACACCACCTTTGGGCGAGTCTATGCCTACTGTGTGGCGTCAATACTCATCTTCCACTTGACGATTAACATAGGCATGGTGATAGGACTTGTGCCAGTGATTGGCATACCCCTACCCTTCTTCTCCTACGGCGGCTCATCGCTGTGGGGATTCACAATCCTGCTGTTCATCCTGCTACGCATCGACGCTGTCCGCACTGAGTACGGCACATGGTAACAGAATAAAAAACATCTATTTTATTCCTTATATTCCTTAAATGGAATTTCAAGCTCCACCCATTCGTCATGATTGGGGTGTTCTTCTTGCGCTGTGGAGCGAGATACCGAGAGACCCATGAGGCGGATTGGATGCCTGCTGTAGTCAACTTGCTTGAGCAATTGCTTGGCAAGTGAAAGGATGTCGTTTTTATCTCGTAGAACTTTATCTTGGGTGATAGAACGAGTAATCTGCCTGAAATCGTGAAACTTCACCTTGAGTGTGAGCGTACGCCCCTCAAAGTCATATTTCTCAAGACGCCGTGTCAGCTCGTTCACTGTGTTATTCAACTCTATTATCACTGCTCCTAGTTTGTGAATATCATGCTCGAAAGTATGCTCACAGCCCATTGATTTACGTTCCCATTCAACCACAACAGGCCTGTCGTCGATGCCACGGGCAAAGTTGTAGAAAACTGGTCCCATCTTGCCAAACACATCGGTTAAATGCTTTAGCGACACAGCACGCAAGTCTGCACCTGTGTTGATTCCCATCTTGTGCATGGTTTGTGCTGTTTTAGGGCCCACAAGCCAGAATTTCTCTATACGCAACTGGTCGATAAACTCCTGGGCACGACTGGGATGTATTGTGCATAGTCCGTCGGGCTTGCGTTGGTCGCTGGCAATCTTGGCGAGGAACTTGTTATAGCTAATTCCGGCCGAGGCTGTAAGGTGCAAACGCTCTTTTATCTTAGCCTTAATCTCACGGGCAATGTCGACAGCAAGCTCAATGCCAGGCTTGTTCTCGGTCACGTCAAGAAAAGCCTCATCAAGCGAAATGGGCTCCACAAGGGTGGTATACTCGTGGAAAATGGCATGCATCTGTCGTGACACCTCTTTATACACCTGATACCTGCCCGGCACCACAATGAGCTGCGGACACAACCGCTTTGCTACACGCATCGACATAGCCGAATGCACACCAAAGGGACGTGCCTCGTAGCTGGCAGTGGACACAACGCCACGATCGGAGTCGCCTCCCACGGCAATAGGCTTGCCACGAAGCTCGGGATTGTCGCGCTGCTCAACCGAAGCGAAAAACGCGTCCATGTCGATATGTATTATCTTGCGCTGCATAAAGGCTATGCAAAGATAATGATTTTCTCTAATATCTCACACAAAAAAGGGGTGAGGACTATCTAAAGCTGCTCACCCCTTTTAACACTATCTCAAATGAGCGTTAAGGCTCAACTGTTGCTATTGAGCCAGCGCTGTGGGCAGTGATCTGTGGCGCATACTGGCATTGAGCAGTTGCTATTCCCACGCTGTACTTGCCCGGAGCAGTGACATAGACATCATAGCTAATCACATGAGTGCCCTTGTCAAGGCTGGTGAAGAAGATGTTGGTCTCACTATCCTTGATTTCGAGATAGTAGTAGCTATTGTCGGCATAGCGGTAACCCGAGAGCTTGTCAACTGGCTCGAAGCAGGCTCCTCGCTCATCTTTCACTGTCACGAAGTCAAGATCCTTAGCGTTCTTGATGATAGTGCGCACCTGAATCTTGTCGCCCACCTTGAAGTTCTCAACACGGCGCAGAGAGCCATCGGTACTGTAGGCATAGAACTCCTTGTGAATCGATAGGTCATAAATGCTCACCTCCTCAATGTTGTCCATGCTTGCCTTGAACTGGCTGTAGATAGCACCCCAAGCAGGACTTGTACCATTGCGCTCAATGTTGAGAGTAGCTAGCGAAGTAGCAGGAATCTCCTTGCGGCAATAGCCCAGATAGGTGTCAACCTTGTCAAACTCCAACAGCTTGCCATCGATAGTGATAGTGGGCGCACCATTGCGCTCAAGCCACTTACTGCCTGTAGCGAGCAAGCTGTAGACAGCATCGGCAGCAAGACTGCTTGAACCCCAGTCGTTGGTCTGCTTCATCAAGAGCATCCACTTGCGCACCTGGTCAATCTCGGCAGTGCGTTGATCAACCTCATTCATCGCCTGCAGGATAGTCGATGTCACAGCCACCTTGTCGAGGTAGCGCCATCCAGCCTGAACATTGTCCCAATACATGCCAGTCTCGGGCTTAGTGAGGGCAAACTGACGAATAGACTCCACAATGTTTTTTGCCACCTTGGAATATCCATTGCGGTTGAGTGTGATTGCATAGTAAGCCTTGTTACCCAGACTGGTACCCTTCCAATCCTTGGTCATCGCCTTGAGACAGTTCTTGAACATATTCTGGTTCTCTCCAGTGAGAGGAATCTCATTGAACAACGTGCGCACATAGACATAGTCGCTGAAACCACTGTGATTGTTCTTGTTGTACTTGAGATGCTCCTTATACACCTTTAGGTACTCACGGTCGAAGTAGGAAACCGCCGGCTTGATAATCGAGTTGATAGCATCATCATCTTTGAGATAACCCAAATGACGCAACTCACCAATAATCTCCAGTACGCTCTCGGTAGTGTAGAGCGAAGACTGGCATCCTGGATAGCGATACCATGGGAAGCCGCCATCATTCAACTGTAGTCGTTGCAGACCCTCTACGATGCGCTGGTGCTCTTTGGCCATAAGTTCTTCATCAAATAGCTCATTGAGCTTCGACATGCGAAGTGACTGCTTGTCGGCCTCGCGAACCCATGGCGATGCAAGCAGAGTTCCAATCTTAAGGTCGCTGTTGCGTGCAAGCATCGACACAAGAGTTGAGTCTTGCTCGTTGGCCTTCCAGTAGTCGACAGCTTCCTTGATGTTAGGCTGCGACTTGGCTATGCCCTGTGCCAGAGTCTCGGCAAAGAGGCTGTGAGCAAGCGATGTGGCGATATTGTAGTTGTCGCTCATTATAGTGGGCAACGCTTGAACGCAATACCACACGGGATTGTCGCAATACTCAAGAGTGACACGAGCATCCTTAGTGAACTGAGGCAACTGAGTAGTGAATAACGGCGTGGCGGCATCAATGTAGAATGGTTTAGTCTCAATCACTGGAGAAATGGCTGGCAGCACAGGAATCATAACCTGCTCACCGTCGCCAAAGTTGCCCGTAGCAGCTTTTACACGGAATCCAACGAATGGAATAGTATCGGGCACATTCCAGTCAATCTTGAGAGTGTTTGTTCCATTGGCAGCAATGTTCTCGTTGAACGCACGTCGCTCAATCACTTCATCGTTGCGGGGATTGAAGAGCTCGATGACAGCGTCGCAGTCGAGAGCGTTGTCGGTGCTGTTCTGCAAGCTGGCAGCCAGCTGTGCACTATCGCCCTGACGCAGGAATCGAGGCAAGCTCGACTTCACCATCACAGGTTTATTGGTGAGCACTTCACGCTGCAGTTTGTCGGTATTTAGCTCGTTGTTGTAGGCAACCGCCTGCATTATCCAAGTGGTATTGAAATTGGGAGCATTAAACTCAAGGCTAACATTGCCCTGTGCATCGCTCACGAGCATGGGTTGCCACAAAGCCACCTTGACGTCGCTCTCCCGCAGCTGCACCTTCTCGAGTGCCGCTTCATCAACTTGCACTGGGCTTCCGGTTTCAACCACTTCATTGAGAGATTCTTCATCATCCGACACACTTATTCCAGCAGCACGCCCCTCTAGTGCACGACTAACATCGTTTGCTCCTCTCACTCTTATACGCTTGTCTTCAGCCTTTGCCATAGGCATAGGAGCTGCATCGTAAGCTACTGCACTCTCATACAAAACCATACCAGGCGCTCCTCCCAACATGTAATTATTATAGTTTTCAAAGAAGCCTTCGTCGTAGGTATTGAACTCGGCAATAGATGGAGAATTGGTCCTTAAGCTACTGTGCGACCATGAAGGCCTATTGTAGGAAGAGCCTTCGAGAGTGTTAGCTCTAAAATTAAAGACATCCCTACCATACAGAGCTGGACGGAAAGTCCATATGTTAGAACTGATATCGTTAAGGGCTTTGTCCATCATCTCCAGCAGCATGGCACCCGACTGAGGCTTGTCGTTCTCGTCAACAAGAGTGAACGACCACTTCTCGGTTTCACCCGAGATGAGCTTGTCGCGGAAGGTGTTTACCTTAACCTTGAGGGCTTTTGCCTTGATGTTACTGTTCATGCGAACGTTCTCCTGATATACCTTATTATTGGCAACACTGTAGAAGTAGATATTGAGGTATCCACCAGGAGTGTTGGGCAATGCGATTGTGAAATCGTTGATGCCACGCTTTAGCTTTATCCACCCCTGCTTCTCCACCTTATCGCGTGAAGATGCGATATAATAGATATTAGCCTCGGGAACGTCGCTACCTATTGTGATGTGACCCACATTCTTGTCGTCGACACTTCGTCCGTCACTTGGCAGCCATATTGGATTGTTCTTGACAGGACTGGTCTTGTCGCCCTTGCGGTACAGTGTGACATTACAGCTTGTGGTCTCGTCGTCTCCAAGCATGTTCACGGTCACCTTGTATTTTCCCGAAGACAGCTTAGTGAGGTCTATAACAGGATTATCACTGTTGAAATTGCCAGAGGCCACAACATTCTTATTCTCGTCTTCAACCTTATAGTAGCACTCAACATTCTTGTCGTTCTCGTCGGTGCTGTTGAAAGTGAGTGGCAGTTTTATTGGCGCCACGTTGTTGAAGTCCTGGTCGGCACCAAGCTCAACTCCTCGCCTACCACCAATAATGAAGCAATGTCGAGCTTCTTGCGACTCGCCGGCGTCGTTAGTACACTGAGCCTCGAGCACATAATTGTAATAGCAATGTCTCAATTGGTTTTCCTTGAACATCTCGGCAGGGAACTCGAGAGTGAATTCACCCTTTTCGTTGGTAGTCATCACTGTGTCCATAATGTTCTCGCCACGCGTAGTAGACCAACGCCACCACCAGCTCCACTCATTACGGTAGAGACGGAGTTTAACTTGTGCGTTTGGCACTGGCACTCCGCTATAGGTCAATGCCTTACCAGTGATTTTGACTGGCTGGTTTTTAGTGAACACCTGTGGCACATCGGGGAAGCTTACGGTGAACGTGGGAGTCTTATACTCGCTCACGTTGACATAATGTGAAGCAAGTCTCTCGTTATAATTCTCCCCAGTTAAGATCTGCAATGAGAACTGTCCGTTCATGCGGTCGGTGGGAATCTTGAACTCGCCTTGAACACGACCGTAGGCATCACTTTCGGCATCAATGGTGTCGACCGACTGATAGTTGGGATCTTTCAGTATCACTCTCACACTTTTTCCTTCAATGGGTCGCATCACCTCGCTTGTGATTACGTGAAGGATAGCCGCAAACTTCATAGTCTCACCGGGGCGATAGATGTTCAAGTCGGTGAAAACACGGGCCGTAGTGCTACTGTTACCCTCATATTTTTCGTAAGGATAGATAGTGAGTGAGGGACCATACTTATCGTCACCACGTTTGGCATTAGCTACATGACTGCGATAATCTTTATCGGCTGGCAAGAGCACGCTACCGTCTTTGTCAGTCAGCCACTGCGAAGGAAACTTATTATTGCGTCCTGACACATAACTCAGAATGTCGACCCCAACACCTTTCTGTGGAGCACCATTGCGAGTGTCGACAGTGAACACTCGGTCGGGAAAGCCTTCGCCTCCAGCGGTGAACATTGTGAGATCGTGCACATAAATAGTATTGTTCTTAAAATTATTATCAACGCATTCCTTTCCTTCACTGTTGACAAAAGCGCCCACAATGACATATTTTCCATAGGCCAACGGTGGCAAGAGACTCTCGGCACGAGTGGAGAAAGGTATAATACCAGGGCAATGCAGCTTGTGAGTGCTCACCAGCTCCAGGTCTTTCAAATAATAAGACGAGATTGTGCCCTTCTCAATTTTCTCGAGCAAATCGTCGGGATAGCGATAAACTCTCGCTTCCACATCGTTCACATTAGTGAAATAGCCGCTCACCTTTATCGAATCGCTGCTTGACAGGTGCTGCTTGTAGCTCAAGCTCACACTCTGCGCCTCGGTGCTGTAAATCTTGTTCTGTACTTCGGGTGTATAGAACGAATTGGGGAAGCGGTTCACATATTCCTTGTAATCGATATAATGCTCGGTCGCCGAGGTGTTGAGCAGGAACATTGCGCTATGTTCACTGTCTTTATACTTCTGATACTCGGCAAAGTCATCTTCGATGGCATCGGTGGTCGTTACAGCAAACATCCACTCTGGACTGCCCTCCGCGCAGGAGTTTACCCAACGCCGCTCAAGTTCTTTGTTTAAGGCTTCTTCCCTAACGAGCATCTCGCTGTGCATACACAATGCCTGGAAAAGTGTTGGTACATAGGTAGCGCCCATTGCATCGCCGTCAACAAAGAGCTTGCTATAGTTGCCAATCGGACATTGCTTCAAGGCACTCTCGTCGGCAAGTGCAGCATACACCAGTTCGGCAATCTTAGCGTCAAATTGCGCTTTGTCCCACTCGGTGTAGTCACTTGCCGCCTCCTCGTCGGTGGCATTTTTACGTCCAAATACCACATAGGAGTCGCAATAGCTACGGAAGACGCTTGCCTCGAGGAAATTGAGAATCGCCTTGAAGTCGGGGCGTTTCTCAGACTTCTTCACTTCCTCGATTTGCGTGATGATAGTGTCCATGCTCTCTTGCGAAATCTTCCCTTTGGCAATTGAGAAGCGCACCAGTGCATCGACCATCATTTGCCCATCACCGCTCTTCTGCGCTTTCTTCAGTTGCGCGAGAGCATCTTTACTCACTTGCTGCGGATAGTCAAAGTCGGGCTCATCCTGAGCATGAGCATTAAAAGAGAATAATCCCATAATAGTGAGGATTAAAATGAATTTTGACAATAATTTATGCATATAATGAATGTATTGGTTAATTCTCACAGATTTCTTCAGGGGTGCCAGCACAGTATTCCCCTTATATATAATAACGTGATAATTATATTATTATTTTACTGTTTTTTGACTATTTAGCTTGTTAAAAGTTTAAGTCTAAAAAGTTATATAAAAAACACAAACCGCCATGTTAACATCTTGTTAATAAAAGTGAGATGAAAATTTTTCTTCTTGCAGGGCTTTGTCCTAACTTTGCAACCATAAAACAAAAGATATTATGGAATTTGAAACTGGAAAATCATCAAAAAATCGCAACTACAACAGGCGCAAGCCACAACACGAGAGTGAAATAGTTAGCGAACTGGGGAAGACACAACCACAGGACATTGCTATCGAGGAGGCAGTGCTAGGAGCTCTAATGCTAGAAAAAGACGCCTATTCTATCGTGAGCGACTTGCTGAAGCCCGAGTGCTTCTATGACCATGCTAACCAGCTCATTTACGAGGCAATAGTTTCGCTGGGCGTGAAGCAACGCCCCATCGACATGCTCACCGTAACCGAGCAGCTACGCATTGACGGGACACTCGATGAAGCTGGTGGACCCGTGCGCATTTCCGAACTAACCGGCCGTGTGTCGAGTGCCGCCAACATCGAGTATCACGCACGCATTGTGGCACAGAAGTATCTTGCTCGAGAACTCATCAGCTTCAGTTCCAACATCTCTACACTGGCATTTGACGATTCAATCGACGTCTACGACCTTATGCAAGAGGCCGAGGGCAAGCTATTTGACCTGTCAAAGAACACCCTCAAGCGCGATGTGGTGCAAATCGACCCTATCATCAGCGAGGCAATCAATAAAATCCAAGAAGCAAGTAACCGCAAGAGCGGATTGAGCGGACTAGGCACTGGCTACACCGAGCTCGACAAGGTTACCTCGGGATGGCAGAACAGCGACCTTATCATTATTGCTGCACGTCCTGCAATGGGTAAAACGGCTCTAGTATTGTCGATGGCGAAGAATATGGCTGTGGACCTCAACACCCCTATCGCAATCTTCTCGCTTGAGATGTCGAATATCCAGCTAGTGAACCGTCTCATCAGTAACGTGTGCGAAATTCGCGGTGAGCAAATCAAGAGCGGCCAGCTCACCGAGCAGGAATGGGATGTGCTCATGTCGAGAGTGAAAAGGCTCTACTCTTCCCCATTGTACGTCGACGACACACCATCTCTATCGATCTTTGAGTTGAGGACTAAGGCTCGCCGACTTGTGCGCGAGCACGGAGTGCAGATGATTATTATTGACTATCTGCAGCTGATGAACGCCACTGGCATGAAGTTTGGAAGCCGCGAACAGGAGGTAAGTACAATCTCGCGTTCGCTCAAGCAGCTCGCCAAGGAGCTTGACATCCCCATTATTGCATTGTCGCAGCTCAACCGAAGCGTGGAGCAACGCGGTGACGACAAGCGCGGCAAACGCCCGCAACTGAGCGACTTGCGCGAGAGTGGTGCCATTGAGCAAGATGCCGACATCGTATGCTTCATTCACCGCCCAGAATATTACACCAAGTCGAGTGAAGACAGCGAGGGCAACGACATTCGCGGACTTGCCGAATTCATCATCGCCAAGCACCGTAGTGGCTCGGTGGGAACCATCAAGATGAAGTTCATCTCTAAATTTGCAAAATTCGACAACTGGGACGACACTATCGACTCGCCCAATGCTCCTACCGAACAAATCTATGAGTCACGAATGAACCGCGAGAATGCCTATGCCCCAATGCAAGGCGATTCAGCTCCCCTTGCACCACCTCCAGCTCCTTACGACATTCCTCCAGCGGGAAACATCGATTTCCTGCGCGATAGCAACGAGGAGAATCCACCGTTCTAATTGATTATTTCAAAATTATCACTATCATGAATAAAACTTTATTGACATTAATTGCCTTATTGATGCCTTTCATGAGTTTTCCCTACGACTTCAAGGAAGATGGTCTTTGCTACAACTTCAACGAAGACGGCGAAACCGTAACAATGACCTATGAGAACCTCATCATGTTTGCCCTCGATGCACCTGCGCCTAAAGAGAAAGGCTACATTGGCATTATAATTATACCTTCGATAGTTAACCATGATGGAAAAGACTACATTGTAACCGCTATTGACCGAGAGACCTTCATGGGAAACAGTGATTTAGAAAGAGTGGTCATCCCATCCACAGTGACGAAAATTGGCAAGGGGGCCTTTCATCAATGCTACAGACTCAGAGAGGTTATTCTTCCACCCGATTTGACCGAAATAGGCGATTATACGTTTGCCGAAAGTGGCTTGAATTCTATCGTCATTCCACAAAAGGTGAAAACGATTGGTCAGTCGGCATTCAGCAATACTTCACTCAAATCAATTGTCATTCCCCCTTCGGTAAAGGCAATAGGTAAATCGGCATTCAGCGCATGCCGATGGATGGAAGAAGTGACTATGGGCAAGAATGTTGAATCGATTGGCGAAGCAGCGTTCAGCATCTGCACTAGTTTGAAAGCCATCGACCTGCCCTCATCTCTTAAGGAAATAGGTCCCAAAGCCTTTTATGAGTGTGGCGGCATTGAGGCTGTGACAATTCCAGCCTCGGTCACCAGCATTGGCTATGGAGCTTTTGACCATTGCCCGGCATTGACTTCAATCAAGGTGGAGAAGAAAAACAAGGTTTATGACTCAAGAAAAAATTGCAACGCCATTATCGAGAAAGAGACCAACACTCTTGTTGCTGGCTGCAGTACTACCAAGATTCCAAAGACTGTCACAGCGATAAGCCCCGAAGCCTTTGCTGGATGCTATAGCTTGAAAAACATCGATATACCAACATCGGTAACCACCATCGGCGATCAGGCTTTTTTCTACTGCAAGAACCTTAGGGAACTAAGCATTCCCAACTCGGTGACAACAATTGAAGAACGCGCCTTCTGCGGTTGCGACAGCCTTGAGACAGTGACGATATCCAACTCGGTGAAGACTATAAGTTATGGCGCTTTTTTGCACGATGACAACATCAAGACCGTCACCCTGGGCAGCGGCGTGACCACAATCGAAGCATGGGCGTTCAAGGGCTTGGATGCCGTGACCTCAATCACCAGCCATATAGAAGATGTTGCCAGCGTAAAAATGGGAAAGGACGTGTTTGACGAAATCGACAAGAATGCCTGCACACTCTATGTGCCCAAAGGCTCTGCCGCAAGCTATAAAGAAGCTCCACAATGGAAGGACTTCAAGAACATTGTGGAGAAATGATATTATAGATTAAGCATTAAGTGTAGTCTATCATAAAAAATGCATGATGCGTTGCATCATGCATTTTTTATTTTTGCATTATTATAGCTTCCCTTCCACCTGGTAGCTGTAATAGTTATTACGACAAACTATAATGTGATCATCAAGTGGTATCCCCACTGCATCGCATGCACGCTTCACGCGTTGAGTGAGAGCATCATCCTGAATACTGGGCCTAGGATTATTGCTAGGGTGATTATGAGCCAGGATTATACTGTTTGCAAGATGAGTAATAGCGTACTTGAGTATGATTTTCTCGTCGCCAACAGTTGCCGACGTTCCTCCCGAACTTACCAAGACTCTGGCTTTAACATGCTTTGCACGGTCAAGCATTAAAAGCCATATTTCCTCATGGTCCTTGTCCATCATGAATGGTCTCAGATACCGGTAAGCAATATTGGCATCGGTGATGCGGGTGTCGTCATCAAACTCCTCCCCCTGAAAACGTCGCGAGATTTCAATTGCAGCAAGCATTTGCAAGGCTTTCACATCGCCCACACCTCGGTACATCGCTGCAAGGTCGCTATAGTTCAATCGGGCAATCTTGGAAATCTTGTTATCATAGTCGTTGAGCAAGCGCTGACACAGATCCACCACATTCTCCCCGGGACTGCCGCTACCAATGATTATCGCAAACAACTCGGCTGGCGAGAGTGACGAGAATCCATATTTCATCGCTTTCTCACGCGGGCGATCATCAAGCGATGTGTTTTGCTTCAAAGCTCTGGACTTGAGCTCTTCATGCGTTTGAAATTCTTGCTCGTTCTCCATAATTTACTTCCCTCTTCGCATTTCTATCTCTTCGTTGATGTCACGGCCATGGCCCAAGAGGATTTTCCAAACAAATGCCTTTATGAATCCAATGCCATAGGCTCCCAGCTGAATGAAACTTGAAAGGATTGCAATAGTAGCAATCTTGAGGCTTTTAGTCTTAACAAGCGCACTAATCCACAATAGAACAACATAGAGAGCCAGAGGCAGAATTGCCCACCAATGCCAGAAGATGGCGAGCAGTATCAATGCCAAGCAGCCCAGCACAAACACAGCCGGCAAGCAGTGTACAAGCTTCAAAGAGTCGGGATATAGCAGTTTCAACGTTATGCGTGACATACCGAAAACATAGGTTTGACGTGCAAATTTCTTCAAATCAACACGACGTTTGTGATAGACATAGGCATCACGGATGAGGCGTATCGAGAATCCTGCCTGGCGCACACGGGTGCTCATGTCGATATCCTCACTGAACATTTCGCGGAAACCGCCCACCTTCTCCCACACCTTGCGTGAATAGCCCATGTTGAACGAGCGAGGCACAAATTTTTCTAATTGCACTTTGCCTCCACGTATTCCACCAGTCGTCAAGAACGACGTCATCGAGAAATTAATCGCCTTCTGCACATCGGTGAAATCATCGCTCGCCGCATCTGGACCACCAAAGCAGTCAACCGGCTCGCGCTCGAGCTCAGCCTTGAGAGTGGCGAAATAATCCTTTGGAATAACGCAGTCACTGTCGAAGAAGATGAAATACTCGCCGTTGGCACGCTCAATGCCGTAATTGCGAGCAATGCTGCGTCCCTCATTAGACTTATAGTAGTAATGAAGGTCTATATCATTCTCATATTTTTGGGCCTGCTCCTCGCATCTAACGGTTGAACCGTCCTCCACGAGCATCAGCTCAAAATCCTTGCAAGTTTGTTCCTTGAGACTACGCAAGAGGTCCTCAACCTCGGCGGGTCGGTTATAAACCGGCACTATGACTGAAAAATATGGCATATGGTATTGTTTTACGTGATTTGTTTGCAAAGTTAACCAAACTACTTCAAAAAGCCAAATTTGCGCATATCTAAAAAAGAGATGACTCAATGCAATCGCTGCGTTGAGTCATCATAGTAAAACGAGTATATGAAATGAAAAAAATGTGTTGTGTATTTAAAATTATATTTCGTTTTAATTGTCTATTTAATCAAGCATTCACCCGTCATTTCGGCAGGTTGTTCAAGCCCCATGATCTTGAGGATTGAGGGAGCCACGTCGGCTAGGCGTCCGCAGTCAACCTTCGCCTCCTTGTTATTAGTGACATAAATGAATGGCACGGGATTCAAGGAGTGCGCAGTGTTAGGAGTGCCATCTTCGTTGATGGCATGATCGGCATTGCCATGGTCGGCAATGATAATCACCTCATAGTCGGCAGCGCGTGCAGCCTCAACGGTCTCTTTCACACAGTTGTCAATCGTTTCAACTGCCTTTACAATGGCAGGATAAACTCCTGTGTGTCCCACCATGTCGCCATTGGCGTAATTCACAACGATGAAGTCATACTTCTTCTCCCCTATAGCAGCAACGAGCTTATCTTTCACCTCGGGCGCACTCATCTCGGGCTTGAGGTCGTAAGTGGCGACCTTGGGCGAAGGCACCAATATACGGTCCTCGCCTTCAAACGGCGCTTCGCGTCCGCCATTGAAGAAGAATGTAACATGGGCATATTTCTCAGTCTCGGCGATGTGCAACTGTTTCTTGCCTTGCGCTGAGAGATATTCGGCCAAAGTGTTGTCCACGTTCTCTTTCTTGAAAATGACATGCACACCAGTGAAAGAGGCGTCGTAGGGTGTCATGCAATAGTATTGAAGCCCTGGAATGGTAGTCATTCCTTGCTCTGGCATGTCTTGCTGGGTGAGGACAATAGTAAGCTCCTTGGCGCGGTCGTTGCGATAGTTGAAGAAAATCACGACATCGCCTTCCTTTATGCGGCCATCAACTGTAGTGTTGACAATGGGCTTGATGAACTCATCGGTAATGCCCTCGTCATAGCTCTCTTGAATGGCCTGTACCATATTGTTGCTCTTGCGGCCCTCGCCATGAACGAGCTGGTCATAGGCAAGCTTGATACGGTCCCAGCGCTTGTCGCGGTCCATGGCATAGTAGCGGCCTGTTACTGTTGCAACCACACCGGCGCTTTTAGCGCAATGTTCCTCAAGCTGAGCCACAAATCCCTTTCCGCTTTCAGGATCGGTGTCACGACCATCCATAAAGCAATGGATGAACACATCGCTGAGCTCATAGTCGCGGGCGATGTCGCAAAGTGCGAAAAGATGCTCTAGCGAGCTGTGAACACCGCCATTGCTCGTGAGTCCCATGAAATGAATTGCCTTGCCTGTCTCCTTGGCATAGCCAAAAGCGCTCACTATTTCGGGATTTTCAAGTATTGACTTGTCGCGGATTGCTTTATTAATCTTAACCAAATCTTGATACACAACACGGCCACCGCCAATGTTGAGATGCCCCACCTCGCTGTTGCCCATTTGGCCATCAGGCAGACCCACATTCTCACCGCTTGCCTGAAGCTGGCTGTGAGGATATGTGTCAATCAAGTTGTCCCAATAGGGTGTGGGGGTGGAGAAGATGGCGTCGCTCTTGGTGCGGTCACCTATTCCCCAACCATCAAGTATCATCAATAAAGCTCTTTTACTCATTTATTTACGTCAAATATATAGTCAAATTTCAATAGCTTTGTCCACAAACAAGTGTATTGCGGACTGCAAATATACACCAATTTAACCGCAAAACAAAACTAAACTGCATTTTTTTCATAAAAAACAGAAATAAAATCAATAGATTACATAGCTTATGGAGCCATTAAGCATCAAATGCTGCACAGCATATGCCATCGCACTCTTACTAAAGATTTGCACAAACATATCACTAGTGTAACTAATTGATGGCGCTTTTGCCCAAATATTAATAAGCAAAAACGCAACTTTGCCGAGCAATGATGCCCGCGCACAAGTTGCGTAAACCTTGATATGTCACCCGTTTATATTACTTCTCGGGAGCGTCTTTCTTTGTGAGCTTGTCGGTCAGGAAATCTACAGTCTTGTCAACAACCTCTTCAACCTTTGGGTCGAGTGAGTCGGGAGCGATTTTCTGTCCAACCTCTGTTACTTTCTTCTTGATTTCCTCGGGGTTCTTCAAAATTTCACCAGCCTTGTCCTGGATAAAATCTTTAGCCTGATCGATTAAATTCTCAGCCATAGTAGTAATGATTTTGGTTAATAAAAAAGGTTATTTTTTCATTTTATTGTAAGTGTCGGTTGTCACTTTGAACAAATCTTTTTGTGTTGCCGACAGCTGACCGTTCTTGTCAAGCTGGTCGAGTTGGCTCTGCAAGTCAAGGAACTTTTTATTGGCAGCTTCGTCGAGTTTTCCAGCCTTTATTGAAGGTATCAAAGCTATAAACGCTTCATTATACTGCTTCAAGAGTTTGTCGGTGGGTGTCTCGGGTCTGGGTTTTGCCTTGGGAGCCTCTGCGCCTTTCTGGGCACCTGCTGCACCATTAGCAATTTGGGGCAGTGGGCCATCTGTGCCAACAGGCTCAAGAGGCTGAGCTGTCTTGACCTCCCCTATGTCGGTGTTCTCAACTTTAGCGCCCTTGGCACCATCTGCCTCTTCTACCTTAGCACCAGCGGCGCCCGATGCCGAAGACTCACCTGAGTTTCCACAAGAGGTAGCGGCAAGTGCCAAAACTGCAACAGATAAAAATAATAATTTCTTCATATTGATAATGATATTTTAGATTGTTTTCATTCAATCACACACCGCAAAGATAATCATTTTTTTCTAACGGCCAAACTATATATCCTTTAAAAAACAAAAAGCCGCGGCAAGTTGCTACTGCCACGGTTTTTGTTTTTTTCATCGTTGTTGGCCTTTTATTAGGCTTCCTTCTTAACGAAACGGCGCTCTTTGATGCGAGCCTTCTTACCGGTGAGACCACGCAGGTAATAAAGTTTAGCGCGACGAACGCGTCCGTACTTGTTGATAACGATGTTGTCGATGAATGGGCTCTCCATTGGGAAGATACGCTCTACGCCAATGCCGTCGCTAATCTTGCGAACGGTGAAACGCTTCTTGGTGCCCTCGCCGTTGATCTTGAGAACAACGCCACGGTACTGCTGAATACGCTCTTTGTTACCCTCTTTAATGCGGTAAGCTACTGTGATAGTGTCGCCAGGGAGAAATTCGGGCAACTCTTTGCCTGTAGCAAACGCTTGTTCTGCAACTTTAATTAAGTCCATTGTAAAAGAAATTTCTTTAATTTTTTGTATTAACTCTACGCAATATTCACAAGCCACTCTAATAGACTCACGCCTAAACTTCTTGCCAGAGATTGCGAAAAGCGGGACAAAGGTACTACAAATTTCTTTACTGACAAAGAAGTTTGCATTTTTTTTGTCGTTTTTCCTTGATTTTCGCTGTTTTTATGCTTTCTGCAAGTTATTCAGTTTCAAGAATAAACTCTATAAACTCACGCACAGCACCATCGCCACCATTCTTCTTGCACACATATTGTGCTATTTCTTTCACTTGCTGGCATGCATCGGCTGGGCATCCCACCAAGCCACACTCACGCATGCACACAATGTCGAGAATGTCGTCGCCAATGTAGGCAACATTCTCGCGCAAGCAGTCATACTTTTTCATAAGCTCTCTCAGGGTATCGAGTTTTTCATGCTTTCCCTGGTGAAGCTCTGTGATGTGAAGCTCTCGTGCCCTGTTCTCAACAATGCGCGACGTTCTTCCGGTGATAATCGCTGGCACTATACCGTGAGCCGGCAGCATCTCGTTGATGGCATAACCGTCCTTGATGTCAAACGCCTTGAACAACTCACCATCGGGTCCCATATTGATTTTGCCATCAGTGAGAGTGCCATCCACGTCCATTACAAGCAACTTAATATTCATGGCTTTATTCTTCACATTCACGTTTTATATGTTTAATAATGTCCTTATAGGAGCCAATATGACCAAAGAGCGAAGAAGTACCCAGCACAAAACCGTCTACACCTTTTTTACCCCAGCGCTTCATGCGCTCGATAGTGCAAGCACCATCCATGATAATCTCAAGATTATACTTGTCTTTAAGCTCAACAAGCTGACCCACCTTTTCCTCAACGTGAGGCAGATAGATGTGGCCAGCATTTCCTGGCTTCACTCCCATCAACAGCACATTATCTACCAAGTCATAGTATTCTGTAAAACTCTTGATAGGAGTTTCGGGGTTAATCACTATTCCAGGCCGGCGTCCTTCTTTCCTTATCTTCTTAATAACCTGAATGGGATTACTGTCGCTGTCGGGATGGAAATACATGATGTCGACTCCTGCATCGGCAAACATCTTTATGTATCGGCTTGGTTCCATGATCATCATGTGCAATTCAGTGACGAGCGAAGTGTTGCGGCACACCGACTTGACGTCGCCCAGTCCCATAGCAAAATTAGGAACATAACGACCGTCCATCACATCCAGATGCAGCCTAGTTGCACCAGCAGCCTCAAGGGCAAAAGTCTCGGCCTTGAGGTTGTCAAAATTGGCACACATTAATGATGGTGAGTAAATCATAACTATTCTTAGGTGTTAAGACGTGAAACGAAAGCAAGTTCGACGTTCTTGACCGACAATATCTCTCCTGGCCACATCAAGATAGTAGACCCGGGAGCGACGTCCAATCCGTCACAACTCATATTCCCTTCAACAAATGTGAAGCACTCAATAGTGTTGCTTTCGTTAGTATAATCGTCTAAGTTTTTAATCAATCTTGTAGTATATGTTTTTTCAACAATTTCTTGGCCATTATAGGCTTTCACTTTCGACTTCAATCCAATATCAAGACAGCTGGTTGCCTTCTCAACATGAAGTTCGCGTTTATTGCCTTGAGAATCAACGCGGTCATAGTCGTAGAAGCGGTAGGTGAAGTCGCTGCCTTCCTCAATCTCAAAGACCAGGCTGCCGGCAGTAATGGCATGCAGTGTGCCTGGCTCAACAAACACATAATCGCCTTTATCAACTGGCAAAGTGTCGGCCATTTCCATAAACTGCCCGTTGGCAATCATCTGCGCCTCTTGAGCTTTGTCGCGACAAGTGCAGCCGTTTATGATGGTCCCCGACAATGGAGCGTCAATAAAGTACCATGACTCACGCTTCCCTCGTGCGCTGTGTTCAAGTGCATTGGCAGCCTCATCGTTTGGATGAACCTGAATGCTCAAGTTTTCGCGGGCTTCGGTCAAAGCAAGGGTTAGCGGAAAATACTCATAGCAGTTCATGCCCATCTCGTCCTTGAAGAGTGGGAACACGTCGTTCAACAAACGTCCGCGCCATTCTCCATTAAGAATCTCATTTGATACATTATTGCGACAATATAGCGAATAGAGGTGACCTATGCTATCGCCTTTCACACCTGCCAAACGGCTTATCTTGGGTCCACCCCAAATGGTGTTGTGAACTATTCTCTTGAGTAAAAGCATATTATCAACCCACTATTTCTCTAATCTTCATTAACTGGTCGAGCAAGCCGTCAAGCTGGTCAAGCCGCAGCATGCAGCTACCATCACACAGGGCACTTGCAGGATCATTGTGAATCTCCATAAACAAACCGCCGAGCACGCCTGTTGCTACAGCAGCCTTAGCTAAATAAGGCACAAACTCGCTCTTGCCACTATTGCCATAATTAAAGCCACCTCCACTAATCTGAACGCTATGAGTGGCATCGAAAAGTACTGGATAGCCCAACTTTGCCAGCCTTACCAGTCCAGTCATGTCTACAACCAGGTTATTATATCCAAAACAGTTGCCACGTTCACAGAGCATGAAATCACGACATCCGTAGTATTCCATCTTGCTCACCACGTTGTTCATTTCTTCGGGACTTGAAAACTGCCCTTTCTTTATGTTTATCGTTTTGCCTGTGTCGGCAGCGGCATGTAGCAAATCGGTCTGACGGCACAGGAATGCAGGAATCTGTATAATGTCGGCAACTTCGGCAACAGGTACTGCTTGAGATGGCTCATGAATGTCGGTCACAATCTTCACTCCCACTTCGGTCTTGGCCTTTTCAAGAATGCGCAATCCTTCATCCAAGCCTGGCCCGCGATAGTTGGTTGCCTTTGTACGGTTTGCCTTATCCCAAGAAGCTTTAAAATAGAAATCGATGTCATCATATCTGCCTGCAATTTTATTAATTGCCTCGGCAAGGAGCATCACATTTTCCTCACTTTCAATAACGCAAGGACCGGCAAGTAATTTGAATTTATCAGAGGTCATAAAGTCGTTGGCTTAAAATTAATTAGCATTCAAAAAGCGCAGCAACATGGCACTTAGAACCGACAAATTTAATAATAATATCCGAGAATGGCACATTCTTTTCAAAAAAATGCCATAATTGTGCAATCTCTCACTTTTAAGTTACTTTCACCTCTTTGGCTTATCAGCCAAGAAAAAGATCTTGGTAGATGCGCTGAGTTGCGCCGGTGTGGGTGTTGATGTAGTTGCTGGCAGCGCTGCCTTCTTGCTGCAGCGCGTGGTTGTCGCTGAGCAGGCGGTCGAGGATGACATTGCATTGTTGGGCATTGTCGATAGCAAAGGCGCCACCACACTCCTTAAGTTCAAGTGCCTCACGGAACTTCTCGTGACGCGGTCCAAAGATTACTGGAATGCCATAGACGGCAGCCTCGGGCACATTGTGTATGCCGCTGCCAAATCCTCCTCCCACATAGGCCACATCGCCATAGCGATAGAGCGACGAGAGAATGCCAAAGCAGTCTATTATCATGCAATCGAGCTGCGATGGGTCATCCACCTGGTCGAGCTTGGTGTAGCGTGCCACAGGACGCTTAATGCGCGCCATCATAGCTTCGAGGCGGCTCTCATCGAACTCATGTGGAGCAATGATGAGCTTCATCTCGGGATGCGAGTTGAAGTAAGGGATGATGATGTCTTCATCGGGCTGCCACGAGCTACCCATAACCAATGTGAGCTTGTCGCCACTGGTCATAGCAGCTATCTCAGGAAATTCCTTGGCTTGAGCTTTTATTTGCAGCACCCGGTCAAGACGTGTGTCACCACACACCGTAACATTATCTACGCCAATCCCGTGTAACAACTCACGCGACTCTTCGTCTTGAACGTAGAGGTGAGTAAAGCAGCCTAGCATCTTGCGGAACATTCCGCCCCAAGGTTTGAAAAACGACTGATTGGGCCTAAAGATTGACGAAATAATATAGGTGGGCACACTGCGCTGCTTGAGTTGCTCAAGGAAGTTGCCCCAGAACTCATATTTGACAAAAATCGCCATTTTGGGCTTCACCACATCGAGGAACTCCTTGACACGACGAGGAGTGTCAACAGGCATATAGCACACGGCATCTACCTTGTCGTAGCTCTTGCGCACCTCATAGCCACTTGGGGAATAGAACGAGAGCAGAATCTTGGCATTAGGCTGCTCCTCACGGATTTTCTCGATTAGAGGTCTCCCTTGCTCAAACTCGCCAAGCGATGCTGCATGAATCCAGATGTAGCCACCATCGGGGTCAAGTATCTCTTTCAGATAAGAAATGGTTCTTGCCTGGCCTTGAACAGTAAGTTTAGCTTTATGGTGCCAGGGCGATGCCAAATGCATTCCCCAGCCAGTTGCAGCCATTGCAATGTTATACAGTATATTCATTTAAAAATAGGATTAGTTAGAATTGTGACTGAAGGGGTAAACCTTTAGTTCCTTTTCTGCCTTTCTTATGATTTCTCCACAAGTTCTGATCTAAATAGAAACGCACTGCGAGCTGCTGCCAAAATGAAGTCGACTTATCGGTGGCGTGAAACGACAAGCGCGCCTCAAGGTTGACAAAGTCGCGTTGAAATATTGTTGCAACAAGGTCGGTGCGACTGTAAAACTTGTTGTGATAGAACTGGTCGCCCTGATACAGTAGTGAGGCATACTTGTCATAAAGAGGCATTTGGCGCTGACCAGCATATATATTCTCGGTGAGTCGCAGCCATTTCCAACCACCCGCAACAGTTCCAATGAATCCTATAGGTACCTGCCATTTATTATCGGCTGAGCGGTCGCGATCAAACGACATCAATGCGCCTGCCTGCAATCTTATGAATGAATCGTATGACTTGTTAAAGAAATGAACAAAACCTATTTGAGGGCTGAATATAGCATTATCTACAACTCCCTGGTCGTCGTTGTGTTGTTTGCTTTTTGCCAAGTGGTTATAGCTTAGAATTGCCGAGATATCAAATATATTGTCACTTCTAATAGAAGATTTCCACCCCAATATGCCAACTACCTGAAAGGCTTCGCGGCGATTGTTGGTCTGTATTTGTCGCCAGTCTAACCAAGAATGAAGCCAGAAGTGTTTTTTGTCAACTTTAATCAAGAATCCGTTGATGTTGGGACGCACATAGCTTATTGAATCATTAAACAGAAACGATGGCACGCTCACGTTGCCCTGGGTACCTACATTCAAGGTATTAACCTTCAACTCATTGGGAATCATACCAAACTTGAAAACATAGCCCTTCTTTCTGTCTTCGTATCGATAATATAATGCCGGCAAGACCTTGTAACCATGCATATGGTCGTTCATGGGTTGGTACCACGTCGCTCCACCCATAATGCGATGGCGGGTGCTATCCATCGATACTCCTATCTGTGGCGTGATGCGAGTAAAGATGTTGGTGCTCGATGGTGCCAAAGCAGTCTCGCTCTCGCGGTTGTTGAACACAGCGTTCATGTCGACGCTCCACTCAAGTTCTTGCGAACTTAGTGTGAGTGCCGACATCGTTGCCATCAATATCGCAAGCAGACAGTTGCGCATGATTTACTCTGTTACAGGTTTGATATTCTCAATTCCGCGCTCTATGCGGGCGATGATTTCGTCCTTGCCCATGAGCTCGGCGATGTCAAACATGTGAGGTCCCTTGCACTCGCCCACCACGGTGAGACGGAAAGCGTTCATCACATTGCCCATGTGGAGTTCATTCTCCTTAATCCATCCGAGCACAATTTCCTCGGCGTTGGCGCTGGTCATGTCGTCAATGCCCTTGATTACCTCGATTAGGCGATGCATAGTCTCGGGAGTGTCCTCTTTCCAGCGTTTCTTGATGTCCTTGGGAGCATATTCGGTGGGAGCCACAAAGAAGAACTTTGCATTGTCCCAAATGTCGCCCACGAAGCTGATGCGGCTCTTAATCATGCCCACAGCGCGAGTGATGTATTCATCGGTGAATTGTGAAGCGTCAACACCATGCTTTGCAAGCTCGGGCTTGAAAAGCTCGGCAAGCTCGGCATCGTCCATATTTATGAGATACTCGTGGTTGAACCATTTGCCCTTCTCAAAGTCGAACTTCGCACCTTTCTTTGAACAGTGGTCAAACGAAAACTCCTTGATGAGCTCGTCCATCGAGAAAATCTCCTGGTCGGTGCCTGGATTCCAGCCAAGCAAGGCGAGGAAATTCACAACAGCCTGAGGCAGATAGCCACGCTCGCGGTATCCGCTGCTAATGTCACCGCTCACGGGGTCGTGCCACTCAAGCGGGAACACGGGGAAGCCCAAGCGGTCGCCGTCGCGCTTGCTGAGTTTGCCCTTACCGTCGGGTTTCAACAATAGTGGCAGATGCACGAACTGTGGCATTGAATCCTTCCAGCCCAGTGCCTCATAAAGCAGCACGTGCAGCGGTGCGCTGGGCAACCACTCTTCGCCACGAATCACGTGTGACACTTCCATCAAGTGGTCGTCAACGATGTTTGCCAAGTGATAAGTTGGCAGGTCGTCGGCACTCTTGTATAGCACTTTGTCATCAACTACCGAACTATTGACAGTCACCTCGCCACGAATCAGGTCGTTGACCTTAACCTCCTGGTTGGGCTCAATGAGGATGCGAACCACATATTTCTCGCCTGCAGCGATGAGCGCATCAACTTCTTCCTTGGAAAGAGTTAGCGAGTTGCGCATCATGCCACGGGTCTTGGCGTCGTATTGGAAGTTGGCGATCTCTTTGCGCTTAGCGTCGAGCTCCTCGGGGGTATCAAAAGCGATGTAGGCCTTGCCATCATCGAGCAGTTGCTTTACATACTTGCGGTAGATGTCGCGACGCTCGCTCTGCTTATAGGGACCGTAGTTGCCACCCTCGCGCACTCCCTCATCAATGCCTATTCCCAGCCATTGGAGAGCCTCGTTGATATAATCCTCGGCACCAGGTACAAAGCGGTTGCTGTCGGTGTCCTCGATGCGCAGAATCATCACGCCGCCATTCTGGCGGGCAAAGAGGTAATTATAGAGTGCAGTTCTCACGCCGCCAATGTGCAGCGGACCAGTGGGTGATGGGGCAAAACGAACCCTTACTTTTTTATCCATATTGTGAAGTTGTTTTTTATAGTTTCTCAAAATCGACTGCAAAATTAGTGCAAACCGAGAGCAGAACAAAATAATAAACGAAGTTTTTTATTTTTTATGCCGAGGTGCAGCCTAATTTATCCAATATTTTTCAATAAAAAAATTTTGAATGATTATGTAGAGGGAAAGAAAGAGGAAGCGCATTAAGCGTTGAGCTTTGAAAACTATATTTTATCAACGCCGGTTTTTCCCTCTCGATTTACTCTATTTTTAAAATATATACTGAAACGGATAATAAAATTTTGTAAAGTTATAGAAAAGTGCTAATTTTGCATGTTCTAAAGCATAATTTTAAAGCAGATGAGTATAAAAAGCACTCTTGAAAAGGTTATAAGTGAAGACTTGGCAGAGATATGGAGCCTGCTGAACTCAGAAGAGAAGCGCCGGATATTGGACAATTTTGAGATTCACAACTTCAAGAAGAACCAGATTATATATGCCGAAAAAGACGACCCGGTCTACCTGTGGTGCCTGTTGAAGGGCAAGGTGAAGCTGTATAAGGACGGCATTGGTGGCCGCCAGCAGATTTTGCGCCTATACCGCCCCATTCAGTACTTTGGTTACCGAGCCTATTTCGCCCACGAGCCTTACGTGTCGAGTGCAAGTGCTTTTGAACCTTCGACTGTGGGTTCGCTGCCCATGGAAGTTGTCAAAAACATGATTGACAACAACCGCGACCTGGCATGGTTCTTCATTCGCGAGCTGTCGAAAAACCTGGGCGGCAGCGACACAAAGATTGTGACGTTGACACAGAAACACATTCGCGGTCGACTTGCCGAGGCCCTGATTCTGCTCATCGACAATTACGGCTTTGAAGAGGATGGCAAGACCTTGAAAATCTACATGGCGCGCGAAGATGTCGCCAACTTGTCGAACATGACAACCAGCAATGCAATACGCACCCTGTCGGCATTTGCCCAAGAGCGCATTATCACCGTCGACGGTCGCCGCATCAAGATTGTTGACGAGGCAAAACTGCGCCAAATCAGCAAATTCGGATAAATGAGTGCTAAGTGCTAAGTGTTAAGTGTTGAGTGTTAAGTGTTAAGTGTTGAGTGTTGAGTGTTGAGTGTTAAGTAGTTAACGATTACAGATAAACAATGCACAATGCCCGATTCCCGATCACGATCCCCGATCACGATCCCCGATAAACGATAAACGATAAACGATAAACGTCCACTAATGATTATTTCACAAGCCAAACGCAAAGAGAACATTGCCGAATATCTGCTCTACATGTGGCAGGTGGAGGACATAATTCGTGCCTATAATCTCGACATCGAGAAAATAAAGACAGCCATCATCGACCATTATGACGTAGACGAGAAAACCCGCAAAGAAATTATCGACTGGTGGGAAGGCCTCATCATGATGATGCAGCACGAAGGCAAGCAACAAAGCGGACATCTGCAAATCAACAAGAACGTGCTCATTCGCCTCAACGACTTGCACGCCGAGCTGCTCAAGAGCCCCAAGCACCCCGAATATGGAGCAGAATTCTACAAAACCCTGCCATTTATAGTGGAACTTCGTGCCAAGACTCCCGAGTCGCAACAAGTGGATGAGTTGGAAACTTGCTTCAACGCACTTTACGGCACTCTCCTGCTCAAACTTCAAGGGAAAGAGATGAGTAAAGACACACAAGTGGCCATTGCTCAGATTTCGCACTTTATTGGAACTCTTGCTGCCTACTACAAGAAAAATGAAGAAAGTCCTATTTTTGCCGACGACATTCAATAACAAAGAATAATGAACAAAAAAAACATACTTATCACTGGTGCTAATGGTCAACTGGGCCGCGAGATGAGAGTAGTGCTCAACAGCGACCAGTTTGCCAACGCCATCTATACCGACGTCGAAGAGCTTGACATAACAAATGCCAAAGCAATTGAAGACTTCTTGACAAGCAATCAAGTGGACTATATAGTCAACTGCGCGGCCTACACCGCCGTAGATGCCGCCGAGAGCAATGTGGAGATGTGCACCAAGCTGAATGTGGAAGCCCCTACCCTGCTGGCTCAAGCAGCTAAAAAGCATGGAGCGCGGTTTATCCACATCTCTACCGACTATGTGTTTGACGGCACTAACTGCCGACCCTATCGTGAGGATGACCCTGTGTGCCCAGTCTCGGTATATGGCTCAACAAAACTCGATGGCGAGCGACACATCATGGACGTGGCGCCCGAGAGTATCATTATCCGCACTGCATGGCTCTACTCGCCTCACGGCAAGAATTTCGTAAAAACCATGCTCAAGCTCGGACAAGAAAAAGAGCAATTGCGAGTGGTGTGCGACCAAGTGGGCACTCCCACCTGCGCTCTTGACCTGGCAAGTGTTATCAAGACATTTATCGACTGCGACGAGTGGCATTCGGGCATCTATCACTTCAGCAACGAGGGCGCAATCTCGTGGTATGACTTCACGCTTGCCATTCATCGTCTGGCAGGCATTACATCATGCTATGTGCTGCCATGCATGAGCGAGGAATATCCCACTCCTGCACGCCGTCCGCACTACAGCGTGCTCGACAAGAGCAAAATCAAGAAAACTCTGGGCATTGAAATCCCCCACTGGGAAGAGAGCCTTGAGCAATGCATTAATATAATTCAAAATTTATAAATCAAAATTTAGAGCTTCTAGTTATTCTAGAACTTCTAATTAGAAAAAACGACTTCTCTACTGTGGCTTTTAACGACGAAATAACTAAGAGACGCACCTTTGCCATCATCTCGCACCCCGATGCGGGAAAGACCACCTTGACCGAGAAATTGTTGCTCTTTGGTGGAGCTATCCATGTGGCTGGTGCTGTGAAATCCAACAAGATTAGAAAAACCGCCACCAGCGACTGGATGGACATCGAGAAACAACGCGGCATCTCGGTGGCAACATCGGTGATGGGGTTCAACTACAACGATTATAAAATCAATATCCTCGACACCCCTGGCCACCAGGATTTTGCAGAGGACACCTATCGCACGTTAACTGCCGTCGACAGCGTAATCATTGTTGTTGACGTGGCAAAGGGTGTGGAGACTCAGACTCGCAAACTCATGGAGGTGTGCCGCATGCGCAACACTCCGGTTATCATCTTTGTCAACAAACTCGACCGCGAAGGCCGCGACCCGTTCGACATTCTTGACGAGCTGGAGCAAGAGCTCAAGATTTCGGTCCGCCCTCTCACATGGCCCATCAACATAGGCGCAAGATTCAAGGGCGTTTACAACATCTACGAGCAGAGCCTCGACTTGTTCAAGCCCGACAAGCAGCACGTAACCGAGCGAGTTGAGATTGACGACATCAATTCTCCCGAGATAGACCGCCAAGTGGGTGCCGAAGATGCACAGAAGCTGCGCGAGGACATTGAGCTTGTTGACGGTGTATATCCCGAATTCAACCCCGACGACTACCTTGCTGCAAATGTGGCTCCCGTATTCTTCGGCTCGGCACTCAACACCTTTGGTGTGAAAGAGTTGCTCGACTGCTTTATCAAGATTGCACCTTCGCCCAAGCCAGTACAAGCCATTGAACGTGTGGTAGAACCCAGCGAGGACAAGTTTACCGGATTTGTATTCAAAATCCAAGCCAACATGGATCCCAACCACCGCAGCTGCATCGCTTTTGTAAAAATATGCTCAGGCGTGTTCCACCGCAACAACACCTACCTGCACGTGCGTCATGGCAAGACCTACCGATTCAGTGCTCCCACCGCCTTCATGGCACAACGCAAGGATGTGGTTGACGATGCTTTCCCCGGCGATGTGATAGGTTTGCCCGACAGCGGCAGTATCTTCAAGATTGGCGACACCCTGACCGAAGGCGAAAACTTGCACTTCAAAGGTCTGCCTAGTTTCTCGCCCGAGATGTTCAAATACATCGAGAACAGCGACCCCATGAAGACCAAGCAGCTCAACAAGGGCATTGCACAACTCATGGATGAGGGTGTTGCACAGCTCTTTGTTAACCAGTTCAACAACCGAAAGATTGTGGGCACCGTAGGACAGCTGCAGTTTGAAGTAATTCAATATCGCCTGCTGCATGAGTACAACGCCCAATGCCACTGGGAGCCCATCAGCCTTTACAAGGCCTGCTGGATAGAGAGCGAGGACGAAGAGGCTCTCGAAGCCTTCAAGCACCGCAAGCATCAGTTTATGGCTCTTGATACCGAAGGGCGCGATGTTTTCCTCGCCGACTCGGGCTATGTACTGCAAATGGCTCAGCAGGATTTCCCGAAAATCAAATTCCACTTCACAAGCGAGTTTTAGCCAATTTGTGCTATTTTAACCTTTTATATTTGTGACATTTGCAAGGTTATGACTAACTTTGAATAAATTAGGCGGTGCTTCGGAAATAAAAATGAAAAAAAACACTTTTCATTTTGTATTTCTCTCAACTTGCACTAACTTTGTTGTCTTTTAAGAAACTGGTCAACATCAAAATAAATAAAAAGAGTAAGAATGAACCATATAGAGAGTTTAAAAGAATTATACAAGAATTATGTTGGCAGTGAGCCTGCCGAGATCAAGTTAATGGACAAGGCTGGCTCAAATCGCAGCTATTACCGCCTTTCAGGCGATAAATCGATAGTGGGTGTCATTGGCGAGTCGCGTGAAGAAAATGATGCTTTCATTTATATGGCTGGCCACTTCAAGGACCAAGGGCTGTCGGTTCCCACTGTTTATGGAGTAAGCAGCGACCACATGGTTTACATTCAAGAAGACCTTGGCGGAAAACCCGAAAACATCCTGTGGAACAAAATTCGCCGCAGCAGTATCACACATGCCTTCACCAACGAAGAGAAAGAGTTGCTGCGCCGCACAATGAGAGACTTGTGCGACATTCAGTTCCGTGGCACTAAAGGCTTTAACTACAGCAAGTGCTACCCAGCCGAGTGCTTTGATGAGCGTTCAATCAAGTGGGACTTGAACTACTTCAAGTACTGTTTCCTGAAAGCAACAGGTATAGTATTTAATGAAAACAAGCTGGAGAACGACTTTGAACGCCTCACAAACGACTTGCTTTCGGTTCCAAGCGACACATTCATGTATCGAGATTTCCAGTCGCGCAATGTCATGATTGTTGGTGACACTGAACATCCTGCCGATTGTCGACTTACCTACATTGACTTCCAGGGCGGCCGTCGTGGCCCTTACTACTATGACGTGGCCTCGTTTGTGTGGCAATCACGTGCCAAATATCCAGAAGACCTGAAGAAAGACCTTATCGAGGCCTATATGGAACGACTTAAGACTTATAAGCCCGACCTCGACGAGAAACTGTTTTTCGAGAACCTGCGACTCTTCGTCCTCTTCCGCACACTGCAAGTGCTGGGAGCCTATGGTTTCCGTGGCTACTTCGAGAAGAAGCCCGACTTTATGAAAAACAGCATCGTGCCTGCCATTGCCAATTTACGCCGCTTAGTAACGAACTACTCGTTTGACCAATACCCATATTTGAGCGAAGTGATTAATGAACTGGTAAACATGAAAGACTTCACCAGCGAAGAGAAATCGCTTACCGTTAGAGTTATGAGTTTTGCCTACAAAAAGGGCATCCCCCATGACCCCTCGGGCAACGGAGGTGGTTATGTGTTTGACTGCCGCGCTCTGAATAACCCTGGCAAATATGACAAGTACAAAGCTTTCACCGGTCTTGACGACAATGTAATCAAGTTCCTACAGAAAGAAAGTACAATCGACCAGTGGCTCGTTCACGTTTATGCCATGGTTGATGAGTCGGTAGAGCGCTACAAGAAGCGCAATTTCACCGACCTGATGGTATGTTTCGGCTGTACAGGCGGCCAGCACCGCTCGGTATATGCCGCACAGCATCTAGCAGAGCACATCTATAAGAAATTCAATGTGCGTGTTGAACTCTCACACCGTGAGCAGAGTGGCCATGACCGCACTTTCAATCCTGTTCAAGAATGAAAGCAATGATATTTGCAGCCGGGCTAGGAACCCGGCTGCGTCCTTTAACTAACGACCGTCCGAAAGCTCTCATAGAGATTGGTGGCAAAACTATGCTTGAAAGAGTAATTACAAAACTTGCTGCTGCAGGTTTTGACGATATCACTATCAACATCCACCACTTTGGAGAGAAAATCATTGATTTTCTTGAGAAGAACGGCAATTTTGGTCTCGAGATTCACATCAGCGACGAGCGTGAAATGCTGCTCGACACTGGCGGAGGAATTCTCAAAGCACGCCCCTTCCTTGACGGTGACGAGCCTTTCCTCGTGCACAATGCCGACATTCTCACCGATATCGACCTGAATGCAATGTATCAGAACCACCTCAAGAACGGAGCAATGGCGACAGTGCTGGTCAAGGACCGCAAAACCAGCCGTTACTTCGTCTTTGACGACGACTACCACCTGCAAGGATGGATAAACAAATCTACTGGCGAGACACGTCCCGGCAGTTTCATTCATCGCGAAGGCATGCACGAACTTGCATTTGGCGGCATCCATGTGATATCGCCCAGCATCTTTGATGAATTAGAGAAATACTCTCAAGGACAAGCGAAATTCTCAATCACACCTTTCTACGTTGACGAATGCCACAACCACCCCATCAATGGATATGTGCAGAACACAGCTTACACATGGCTCGATGTGGGCAAACCCGAGACTTTGAAAGAAGCCAAGGAAGTGGTTGCTTCAATCAATATTTGACATAAAGAAAAGGGGACTTAAATCCCCTTTTTTTATGATTACCATTAGATGATTGACATTAAAAACCATAATCGACGTTGTCGTCCTCTTCGCTGCTACTGCCAGGTGTTTTCCAGCACAAGAGTTTGAGCAGAGAAACCACCACATTGGCCTTCTCATCCTCGGCAAAATAGAAACCCTCACCATTTGACTTGTCTTTAAGTCCCCAGTTGAAAATTCCTTCGGGCTTATCACCAATTTTCATGAATCGGAAAACAACCACAGCACATTTATCCAAATTCTCAGGAAGCACTGGCAATTCTTGTGCAGTGTACTGAGTTCCGAAGTCTACGCATCGCAGATAGAATGCATTTTCATTCTGCCCTACAGCAATGCCCTGGCTACCATAGTCGTAGAAATATTCCCCATCACGGAGCAAGGGCTCTTGTCCTCGCTGGTTGCCCAAATCAATGATTTGATTAATTATCATAGTGGGGTTGCTTGACTGCGAACCTACAACAACGTTATATCCTCCTGTCTGTGCTTCCTCGGCACCAATCACAACTGCACCATTTAACGATGCAAGAATGTCGTTGTATTTCAACCCTTTGGTAAATGGCACTCCATCAAGCATCTTAAGCATCTCTTGAACTTGAGGCATCTGAACAAGATTAGAACCATTTATTTTAATGCCAACATAGGTCGACAATTCTCCAGGAATCAATCCCAGCACCGATGACGAATTGCTTGCTTTAGAAGCAATAATCTTGTCATAGAGTTGGCTGTACTGACTGTTCTTATCATAGATTAATTGTGTTTTAACCTTTGCTGTTTCGCCATCTTTCTTCGACTTGTCAAACTTCAAAGATGCTGTCAAAGCCTTGATATCGGTTCCTGCAATAAGATCTATCACAGGTGCACCCATATCGAACATATTGAGTTTAGAGTCCGACTTAATCAAAGCCCCTAAAGATTTAACGTTAATAAAAGCATTAACATCACCGTCCTTTGAATCAATAGCCTTTACGACCTCATCGTTGTCCATAATGCTGGGCTTGCTCTTGTCGAGAATTTCGGCAGCAGCTTTAGCAGCCAACTCAGGAGCCACAGTATTGCTGCAGCGCCCAATCAGCAGCACATCGCCATCGATGGCATAGGCATGGTCGAGATGTGAAGCAAATTGCACGCCTGAAACTTCTTTCATTTTACCCGACGCTATTTTCGATACCATAGCTGTGGCTTGCTCCTCGTCAGCAAGAGGAAAGAGAGCCACAGAGTTAAATATACCAGGCGAGAAATATATGTAGCAGCGATTGGTGAAATCGATGCCTGATTTAGGAAGGTTGCCTATTACATCCGAGAAAATGTTGGGGTCTCCTTCCTCTATAACTTTTTTGAGAGAATCGGGAATTGTTACAACTCCTTCTTTAGAAGACATACCACCCTTCTTCAGTATTGCTGGTACATCAACACTCACTACACCAACGGCGTCGTCGGGAATCATCGCTCTTAGGTTCTCATCGGTCGAAGAACACGAAACCATTAAACCAACAGTAATTAATAGCAGTAGAAAGCTTTTAATCTTAGTCATAGATAAACTCTTTTTATTTTGGCATGCAAAAGTAACACATTATTTAGTTATTACAAGCAAAAAAACTTGTATTTTTGAGGGTTGTTAATAAGTTTTCTTATAAAACTATTGCTGTGAACATTAAAAGTACTATTTTTGAACACGAAAACACTTATTTACCATAATAACTAATTGTAATCATGAACGATATTTCCGAAATATTAAGAGCTTTACTCGACCAGTTCGCACGCACAAGCGAAGTGGAGCGTGAATTTGCCAACATGATGAACAATGACGCCCAACTTAAGGAAGACTATTACCTGTGGTGCGAAGATATGGGATATGACAGCAAAACTGGCTACCAAGATTTCATCGACGAGCAGATGCAAGACCGTGATGAATTTTGGGAGGCTATGAACGAGTAATTCATATTCAACAAACTGTTCATTGATGCTGCAAAACAACTCTCTCTACAATGCTATTTTGCCGTCTGAATGGGAACGGCAGGATGCCATTGTGATGGCATGGCCTCATCGTGACACCGACTGGAGTTATATGCTCAATGAAGTCGAAACTTGTTACAAGGCTATTGCCAGTGCCATAGTGCGCGAAATGTCATTGATATTAGTTGCCCCCAACATTGAAGAGGTGGGTTGTAAGTTAAGTGACATAGACCATAACGAAAGGATAGTATTTCTTGAGTGCGACACCAACGACACTTGGGCTCGCGATTTCGGGCCTATTTCGGTAATAAACGGCGACGACAGGCTTATGCTCGACTTCAAGTTTGATGCCTGGGGAATGAAATTTGCAGCCAATAAGGACAATCTCATATGCAGGAGCATGGAACGCAGCGGCATTTTCAATTCTAAATTTGTCAACTGTCAGGATTTTGTGCTTGAAGGTGGCTCCATCGAGAGCGACGGCAAGGGCACAATACTCACCACCAGCCGTTGCCTGCTCTCTCCAAACCGCAACAGTTTTCTTAGCAAGCAAGAGATAGAAAACGTTTTGCGCTCACGACTTGGTGCTAAAAAAGTGCTGTGGCTCAATCACGGAGAACTTGCTGGCGACGATACCGATGCACACATCGACACACTGGCGCGTTTGGCGCCAAATGACACTATCCTCTATGTCAGATGCGAGGACACAAGCGACGAGCAATATGAATCGTTAATGCTCATGGAAAAGGAGTTGATGTCAATGACTAATGTTAGTGACAAGCCGTTCAACCTTCTTCCTCTTCCCTGCCCTGACCCAATTGTTGACGAAAATGGCGACCGACTTCCTGCAACCTACGCCAACTTCCTGATTACTAACAATCAAGTGCTTGTACCAGTCTATGGACAACCCGACAACGACAACAAAGCACTTAACACAATAAAAAAAGCATTCAGCGACCGTGATGTGGTGGGCATAGACTGCAACGCTCTCATCAAACAGCATGGCTCGCTGCACTGCATCACAATGCAAATTCCCGAAAACTTTTTGAAAAAATGAAAATAGGAATAATTCAACAACACAACAGCAGCGAGATTGAACTCAATCGCATGCGACTGCTGGAGAAAATCGCAAAACTCGCAAAAGATGGTGCACAACTCATTGTTCTGCAAGAGCTGCACGACTCATTATATTTTTGCCAAGAGGAGAATGTCGACAATTTCGACCTCGCAACAGAAATCCCCGGCAAAGTCACCGAAACCTATGCCAATGCTGCTCGTGAAAACAATGTGGTGATTGTAACTTCAATGTTTGAAAAACGTGCCAAAGGATTATACCACAACACCGCTGTAGTATTTGAGAAAGACGGGACAATCGCTGGCAAGTACCGCAAGATGCACATTCCCGACGACCCAGCCTATTATGAGAAATTCTATTTTACTCCTGGCGACTTGGGATTTGAGCCTATCGACACAAGCGTGGGACGACTGGGTGTCCTCGTGTGCTGGGACCAATGGTATCCTGAGGCTGCACGCTTAATGGCACTCAAAGGTGCCGACATGCTCATCTACCCCACTGCAATAGGATTTGAGAGCAGTGACAATGAGAGTGAAAAGATGCGTCAGCTCAACGCTTGGATGACAGTTCAACTAGGACACGCCGTTGCCAATGGTATACCGGTAGTGACTGTGAACCGAGTGGGACACGAACCCGACCCAAGCGGACAGACTCGAGGTATAGAGTTCTGGGGCAGTAGCTTTATAGCCGGTCAGCAAGGCGAGGTACTTCACTGCACTTCAAGCAATGAGGAAGAAGAAACCATTATCGACGTCAACCTAGAGCGCACCGAGCGAGTGCGTCGCTGGTGGCCATTCCTGCGCGACCGCCGCATAGACCATTTCAAAGGCCTAGACAAACGATATCTCGACTAATAGATTTTTTTAATTCCCTAAATTTAATAGCTTGAAAAATGTGGCTCACTTTTGTGAGCCACATTTTTCATACATTAGAAACAAAATCAATCTGCGGTGAGTTTGCGATAGCGCACTCTTGTTGGCTCTTCCTTGCCCAAGCGTTTGAGCTTGTTTTCTTCATATTCACTATAAGATCCCTCAAAGAAGAATACATTGCTGTCGCCCTCAAAAGCAAGGATGTGAGTACAAATGCGGTCAAGGAACCAACGGTCATGACTAATGACCACTGCACAGCCGGCAAAGTCGTCAAGACCTTCCTCGAGAGCGCGCAAGGTGTTCACATCAATATCATTGGTAGGCTCATCAAGAAGCAACACATTGCCTTCTTCCTTGAGTGCCAATGCCAACTGCAGGCGGTTTCGCTCGCCACCGCTTAGCACACCACATTTCTTCTGCTGGTCCACTCCCGAGAAGTTGAAGCGCGACAGGTAGGCTCGTGCATTTACATCACGACCTCCCATTCGCAGCAGCTCTACTCCACCCGAAATCACCTCATAGACAGTCTTATCGGGGTCGATGCTCGTGTGTTGCTGGTCTACATAGACAGCTTTTACAGTTTCACCCACCTCAAATGTTCCACTATCGGGCTTCTCAAGGCCCATGATTAGACGGAACAATGTTGTTTTTCCGGCACCATTAGGCCCTATAACCCCCACAATGCCATTGGGCGGAAGCATGAAGTTGAGGTCATCAAATAGCAGTTTATCGCCAAAGGCCTTTGCCACATGCTGAGCCTCAATCACTTTGTTTCCAAGACGAGGACCATTGGGAATAAATATCTCAAGTTTCTCCTCTTTTTCCTTAACTGTTTCGTTGAGCAATTTGTCATAGCTGTTAAGACGAGCCTTACCCTTAGCTTGTCGAGCCTTTGGAGCCATACGCACCCATTCTAGCTCACGCTGCAAAGTCTTGCGACGCTTGCTCTCGGTTTTCTCCTCTTGAGCCAAGCGCTGAGTTTTCTGTTCGAGCCAGCTGCTGTAGTTGCCACGCCAGGGTATACCCTCGCCACGGTCAAGTTCAAGAATCCATCCTGCCACATGGTCAAGGAAATAGCGGTCATGAGTCACCGCTATCACAGTGCCCTCATATTGCTGCAAGTGCTGCTCAAGCCAGTCAATCGACTCGGCATCAAGGTGGTTGGTGGGCTCATCAAGAAGCAACACGTCAGGTTTCTGGAGCAGCAGTCGGCACAATGCCACTCGACGGCGCTCACCACCGCTCAAATGCTCGGTCGACTGATCACCCTCGGGACATCGAAGCGCATCCATCGCACGTTCCAAACGACTATCTAGGTTCCATGCATCGGTGGCATCTATAACGTCTTGCAACTCGGCCTGACGCGCAAAGAGTTCATTCATCTTGTTCTCATCTTCATAATATTCAGGAAGACCAAATTTCTTGTTAATCTCCTCATATTCCTTGAGAGCGTCAACAATGTGTTGAACCCCTTCCTGCACCACTTCTTTCACAGTCTTGTTTGGATCTAGTTGAGGATCTTGAGGCAGATAACCCACACTGTAGCCAGGCGCAAACACCACCTCGCCCTGATACTGTTTCTCGATTCCTGCGATGATTTTCATCAAAGTGGACTTACCTGCACCGTTCAGACCTATGATGCCAATTTTTGCACCATAGAAAAACGAGAGATAAATATTCTTCAGAATCTGTTTTTGGTTTTGTTGAATAGTCTTACTCACCCCCACCATTGAGAAAATGATTTTCTTGTCGTCAACTGTTGCCATAAATATCTAAGTATTAATCGTTTATTTTTAAGTATTATGCTGGTTACAACGCCCCATCCAACTCTATTTTCATGCCATCATAGGCCAATTCCACGCCTTTAGGAAGAAGTTTTGAGGTTTCAGCATGAAGTCCAATGCCATGACTCATGTGGATGAGAATAGTCCTTCCTGGCTTTATCTGTTCTATTATTTCAAGGGCTTGAGAAAGTGAGATGTGTGACAAGTGCTCTTCAATGCGCAGCGCGTTCAAAACAAGCAGTGGAATGCCATGCAAACGCTCAATCTGGTCATGTGCGATAGTCTTGCAATCAGTGATATAAGCCATTGGACCAATTTTGAAACCCAGAATTGGCAAGCGGTAATGCAGCACGGGGATGGGCTCAACATTGATTCCAGCACAATCAAATGAATCTTTATCGTTTATCTCGACCAAATTGAAATGCGGCACACCGGGATAGGGATGCTCGGCAAAGCAATATGCAAGCCGCTCATGCAAAGCTTGAATTACATCTTGACGAGCAAATATCGGAAAATTGCTGTGGCCGCGAAGCTCTTCAAGTCCACCTATGTGATCGTAATGGATGTGAGTTATGAGTAATGCGTCAAGATGGGAATCTCCCGTCGAGAGAATCTGCTCACGGAAATCAGGACCACAATCTATCAAGATGCGCTTGCTTTTCCACTCCACCAAAGCCGACTGCCGCAACCTGTGGTCATGAGGGTCGGCCGAACGGCACACTTCACACTGACACCCTATTTGTGGCACACCAGTGCTGGTGCCGCTTCCCAGTATAGTTAGTTTTAGTTTCTCGTCAGCCATTATCTGTATTCTTTAAGCAAGCCATCAACAAAAAACAAAGTTTTTCCGCCATCATAATACCAGTATTCTCGCAATCCCGATTGGTCGGGAAGTTGTTGCACACTAACCGGATTGCCCAAAGCTAAGCGGCATTCTTCTTTAGTCATTCCCTCAGCAACCTTGCAAGCGACAATGCTTGACCATGTCGATGAACTTATGTGAGGATATTGCTTGCGAACATCGGACATCGAGAACTGTGAGTCAAAGTCGCGTCCTGCCCCAGTTGTGCCAGGAATCTTCATCCACAACAACGCCTCATTGCCATTGTCGGCCCGGAACTCCACCCTGAGTGGATGCAACTTGTTTCCAGGCTTTACAGCAAGTATCTCAACAGGCACATAATGTGGACAGCCCGAGAGCTCATTTCCTGCCAAGTCATACCATGCGGGAGTTTTGACATAGACTGTCTTGCCCACCAGCTGCTGCGACACCGATTTTAGCATGTCGTCATCTACCATAAAAGGAATGGAAAAAGCCGAACGGCTCACATCCTCAATTGGCTTGCCAGTGGCATACCTTAGCACGTGCGAGCCATAGCGAAGCAGGATATCTACAACCTCGGTATTATCAATGTGCCGACGAATCTCATAGCCGGCATAGGTGAGCATCTCTCCCTCAAGGTCGAGAGAATCAATATCAAAATCGAACGATGGTGTGAAAAGATAGCGTACTTGATTATCCAAAACCCAAAAGCCCTTGCCTTCTCGCCATGAAGGCAACGAGTCGACATAGGTTCTTATGCTATGTTCATGATTGTTGTAAAACTGCTCAACAGCTCGCTTCACATCTTTTTCAGTAATCTTCTGAGTGCTTTCAACTCCAGTAAAACAAGAAGTATAGAGCAACGACACAACCACAAGCAGCAATAGCCTTATTATGTTATTCACAAGATTGATCATTTTCAACCACAAAGTTAATCTTTTGTCATCAAATCTCACAGTTAATAGCCATTATTTTGAGGTTTTTTATTACTAATCTTAGTTTTTGGTTCTTTTTTCAAAAAAAACCTCAATACCAATGTCGTTTATTGAAATAAATTGCGTAACTTTGCTTTTTAATAGTTTCAAGTGGAAATTTTTAATCAAAACCTCTCAGATATATGAAAAAGAAATTTATCCCCGACTCAGAGATGATCATCAACGATGATGGTTCCATCTTCCACATCCATCTCAAACCCGAGCAGCTCGCCGACAACATTATCATCTGCGGCGACCCCAGCCGTGTGAACATGATTGCGTCCTACTTCGACACCAAAGATTTTGAAGTATCGAGCCGTGAGTTCCACACTATTGGCGGAACCTATAATGGCAAGCCCATCATGGCTTTATCGCACGGCATTGGCGGCGACAACATCGATATCGTGGTTACCGAACTCGACGCTCTTGCCAACGTTGACTTCGCCACCCGCACTGTTAAGGAGGAACACCGCACTTTGAACATCGTGCGCATTGGCACTAGCGGTGGCCTACAGCCCTACGTTCCCGTTGGCACTCCTGTGATTGCCGCCAAAGCTCTAGGATTTGACGGCGTGATGAACTACTATGCAGGCCGCAACGAGGCTTGCGACCTGGAGTTTGAGCGCCAGTTCTGTGAGTTTGTGAAATGGAACCCATTATTCTGCAAGCCCTACATCGTTGAAGCCGACCCAACACTAGTTGAGAAGATTGGCCGTGACGATATGGTACGCGGCTACACCATCTCGGCAGTCGGATTCTACGGTCCACAGGGGCGTGAGGTACGCCTGCCGCTAGCAGAGCCTGAGCTCAACAAGCGCATCGAGGCATTTGAGTACGACGGTGGCCACATTACCAACTATGAGATGGAAGGTGCAGCCCTGCAAGGCCTCGCCAAACTTATGGGACACCGCGCCATCACCATCTGCTCTATCATCGCCAACCGCGTGGCAACAGTTGCTAACCCCAACTACAAGACTGCTGTCAACGACCTGGTGAAGACCGTAATTGAGCGACTTATGGCAGACTAAACTCATTCTACTTCATATAAACTGAAAGCACTCCAAAAAATGGAGTGCTTTCAGTTTATGCTTTACACCTTGATTAATTTCCTAGCAGGAGATTGTAGATAATGGTGATATCTACCGAAGTGATGATGCCATCGCCATCTTGATCACCGTTGACAATAGCACTACTGTCACCATTGAGCAGATAGTTATAGAGGGCTGTAACATCTACACTTGTCACCAAACCATCGCCGTTCACGTCGCCAGGGAAGGCTCCATCTTGAACGATGTTGAAGAACAGCTGCCACGGCAGTGTATTCTTGTACTTAGCAAGCGTTCCGGCAGGAACTGTAAGCTTGCATGCTTCCTTGTCCACTCCATCAAAGATACCGCTGCCGTAGGTGAGGTACTGTGGGTTCATCATCTTGGGATAGATGTCTCTTAAGCCTGAGCAGTTGGCAAATGCACATTTGCCTATATCTGTCACCGTGCTTGGAACTGTCAACGACGTAAGTCTGCTCAGACCATAACACAGGTAATCTGAAATCCTTTGGACACCACTTGCAAAATTAAAATAATTGATATTTAGCCCGGCAAATGGAGCGGTACTCGAAGTGAAGTTGTTCAATATCGATTCTGGATTCCAGTTAACAGTCCTCAAGCCAGTGCAGTCGGTAAAGGCATAGGCGCCTATCGAGGTCACCGAGCTGGGAATGGTGATGCTTGATAACAAATGAACATTCTTAAGCAAGTAAGCAGGAATATGTTGCACTTTATTGCCAAAAGTGAAGCTGTTTATCTGGACGACTTTACCCGAGCTCGCATAGAAAAGCCCCGAAGATGAGAAATCAGCACAATTAATGGCATTCCAGTTCACCGAGGTTAAACCATTGTAATTTAAAGCTTGGGAGCCAATCGCCGTGACTCCTTCACCTATAGTTAAGTGCTTGAGGTCATAACATAATGTGAAAGCAGATTCTTCAATGGTTTTCACTCCTGGGTATTCAATATAGAAACTTGTAATACCAGTATTAGCATAGGCCCAGTCGGCTATACAAGTACAGTAATAGTTTTTCCCACCCCTTGTGACTGAGCAGTTGCTACTATTGAGTGTCACGCTTGTCGTGCCCGTGGCGCTACCTATGAGAGACATTTCTCCATCAGCGCTCGACAAGAATCCTTTAGTAATCACATAGTAATTGTTACCAATTTGGACATCGCTGCATGCCAACGGGTCAACTCCTTGTATGGTACCATAACTCGTCAGCTGCGAGTAGTTTTGTAGCATATAATACCAATTGGTCGTGGAGGTATAGAATTTTATTCCCATGGAAATGTTGCTGAACGAATTGGACGCGATTGATGTCGCATCAGGATTTACTGTTGCCCAGCAAACCGTGAGGTAATTGGATGTTGAGCCAGCCCCGTTAAAGGCCAGGGCCCCCAAGCTCCTTAGTGAACTGGGCAGGTAAACTTTGGTAAGACTGATCATGCCGCTCATGGCGTTCTTCTCTATACCCACAACACCAAAACGGTATCGAACAGTACTCACATTGATCAAACCGGCAAGTGATGTGCTATTGACCCAGACGGGACGCTCCGAGCCATTAATAGTGACAAATCCTGGCACATCGACCGAGCTAGGGCTTTTTCTTCTGAAGATATCGGTATAAGTCATTAGCGCGGCGACGGTGTAGCCATTGTAAGATGCTGTGCCATAAATGAAGTCACCTATGGCGTAATAGCCCGATTTAATCTGCTCATCACTGACTATAATATCTTTATCATATAACGAGGTACTTGAGTTGGCCAATTGGTGCGACGAAGAATTAAAATAGGTACCCGAGGGGTATTTGAACTGCACACTACTTGTGTTAGACCATTGCAACACATTGTCAACTGGTAGCTTGCTTGTGCTGCCTGTCCTGAACAAGGTTACTCTTGTCTGGTAGTTGTAATATTTGTCTGAACCACTGTAACCACTTGGGCTGACTGTCACTTTATTAAAATAGGTGATGCGCGATTGACCGGTATTGATAGAAAAACTTGACCCTCCGTCATCATACCCTCCAATCTGGCAATCCTTCGTGCTCAATGTCAGGTTGCTCGAGTAATAGGAGTCACCACTTATTGTGGTGCCATTGGTTGACGCCAGCTGTACCTTGCCCTCTCCTTGCAGATAGACATTACATAACAGCACCTGCAGTGCATTATAGCCTGTACCATTACTCAAAATATAAGAAGAACCATTCTGTACAATAATGCTGGTTTTAGACTGCGAAATCACAATGGCTGGGCCGTTTTGGGAACGTATAGTGTTACTGCCCTCCAAATAAAGCTGGAAGTCGTCGTCGGCACGGTTACTGCTTGCCACCACTTTAATCCCAGCATCACCACTGCCTGTGCGATTAATCGAGACATTTTTTACTAACAGATAATTCTGGCTGGGGAAATAAGTCACCATGCCGCTGCCAATGCTGAACGAGAGTTTGGAACTTGTGATCTTGGTGCCATTAACCTCGATACCATAATCGGTAGCCGCATGGAGCGTGCCAAATGTAGCAATAATAAACAATAAGAGTAGCAGTTTCTTTTTCATATTTGTCTATATTTTAGGTCGTTAATTAATCACAAACAATTATCCAACAGGAGATTGCAGGCGCAACACATCTTCAATAGCAAGCAAAAACCTTATTTCTTGGATTGAATTGTTGCAAATTTACCAAAAAAATTTAATAATATGCAAAGATACTTGCACATAATATAATAAATATAAATCATTTTTGCCACCGGGAAATAAAAAAATCGGGATGCGATTGAAACGCGTCCCGATTTTCATGTTCTCACCAGCTATTCTGTTCTGGTGTAATCTTGATGGAGATTGTTTTTTAGGTGATTGTTATCACCTCATTTTAATTTGCGATAAAGCCTTCAAGTCCTGGCTGGTCACTTCCAGTGGGCATATAGACCCTTGCAAATTGCTTGAGAAAATTGATAGTAGACAGTCTTGGTCCTACCTCAACTTGTTCCTCGTGTGTGTCAAATTTTAATTCTTCGGTGTAGTTTTCTTGCATAGGCAGCCTTTCTTAAAAAAGTTTGTACACCTATTTAACGCACTTAACCACCTATTATTATTTAAAATAGATATATTTTTTCAAAAAAGTTATTAACAAGGCAAATAATCGTTCTGAATTCACAACTCAGAGGAAATATTATGGAAGCATATTATCAAGGAAATTGAAGTTTGTTCTTTTTGAACATATCTATGTCGGGCTTCTTAAGACCGCAATTATCAAGTGAACGATACTCGTTGTGGTCGTTAATGTAAAGACGTTTGTGCCCTTTAAACTCATTATTGCTCAATGCAAGAGAATTACGCTTATAGGGAGTATTGATGCCACTCAGGTCAAGCAATGTGTGGAACACAACCATATTGGTCGACACAGGCATATGAGCATGAGCTTTGAGCTGAGCCACGGCATCGGGGTGCTGAACAGCATAGTCTTGCGAGATCCACACCAGCAGTGGCACACGCAACTGATAGTAAGTGGGTATAGGAGAAGCATGGAGAAAACGGCCTCGGTCATCATCAAAGATATCCTCGCCATGGTCACTTGTAAAGACTACAGCACTTGCCACACCCTTAGCTTCCACCTGACGAATGATTGCTGCCAGCACCTTGTCGGTATTAAGGACCGTGTTGTCGTAGGCATTTATTAGCTCACGACGATACACTCTTTCGGCCGATATTACGTTGTCGGGCTTGAAATGCGCATCTTCTTTAGGATATCTGTCTTTATAATTAAAATGCGAACCATACATGTGAACAACAATAAAGAGTTTGCCACCATCATATTGTTCAAGACGCTTCTTCACGCAACCGATGAGATCATCATCGTAGTTGTCGCTCCTAAGTTCCATTAACGACACTTTGTCCTTGAGGAACTTCACTTCTTGTGCCTCACTACCAAACGCATCGATAAACGAACGGTTGCGCTGCTGGTTGCTGTAAAAGGCAGTTTTGTAGCCAACTTCATTAAATGCTGTAATAATACCTTTGCGGTAGTAAAGGCTGTCGTAAGCCTCACATCCTGCACTCGACATCAAGGTGGGCACACTCTTGTGAGTGGTGTTTGACATCGTTATAGCGTCACGATATACTACAAGTCCATCCAGCGAACTGGTGCCAGGATTAGTATTGCGCTCATATCCATATAGACTCCAGTCGTCGGCTCGAGAAGTTTCGCCAACTACAAGAACATAAATCTCGGGGATTGTGTCATTGCGTTGACTAGTGGCATGATAAGAAAAACCTCTAGAGGTTTCCTCATATTGTGACTGCTTCACAGCACGATGCACGGCAATACCCACATTGTAGGTTCCATTGACGGGGAACACATCGTCTTGAACTCTGAACCCTTTCTCGGTGAAAATGTTCACAATCAGCAATAACAATCCAACAATCACCATGGGCAATGACCATCGGCGCTGAAAAATGCGGAAGCGGTCGGTCATGACATTCTTGCTGCGCAGCGACACTATCGACATGACAATTCCAAAGCCATAAAGAACTATCACAAAGACAACCGCAACAAGTAGGTTGGCAAGCAGTTCGGTAGCCTCACCAGGATTGGTTGTGAGCACGTTGAGGAACATATCAACCGCAATGGGCGATTCGCCATAGAGCCACAAAAGCACTATTTGGAATGCATCGACAAACATAAACCAGAACAACCACCAGAACATTTTGCCCGGCTTTCGTGACCATGTGAAAGCAAAAGCATAGAATCCCAATGGCAACACTATCTGCACAATGCGGGTCAGCAACGATGTCGACTCGGTGAAGAACATGATGAAATTGGGCAAAATCGCCATGAAGACGAACAGCCAGTAAATATAGTGCTGATTGGTAAATATATGTTTTAAACGCTTCATTTATTCGATACTTAATACTGCTTTTTCACAAAAAGTCTGCAAAGTTAATAATTTTTCCCGAAAAGCGAGCAATCGTTGAAAAGTAATGTGTAATTTTGCACGCATAAAACCGAGCACTAGATGAAGAATTTATACTTGCAGTTGTGGCTGACGTTCATGAAGATTGGCGCATTCACCTTTGGCGGTGGATGGGCCATGATATCGATTATCGAGCGTGAGATAGTCGACAACCACAAGTGGATTGCCAAGGACGAATTCCTTGATTTGCTCGCTATTGCACAGGCTATGCCTGGAATCCTTGCTGTGAACATCGCTGTTGTGATTGGCGACCGTCTCAAGGGTATTAAAGGCAGCATGGCAGCGGCCTTCGGCACGATACTGCCATCGTTTCTCATTATCCTTGCCATCGCTATCTTCCTCACCCCGGAGACCATCAAGAACAATGAGGTGCTCTCACGCATCTTCAAGGGCATCAGGCCCGCTGTGGTGGCACTCATCATTGCACCTGTAATCACTACTGCACGTGCTGCCAAAATCAACTGGAAGACCATCTTCATCCCAGTAGCGGTGGCTTTGCTCATCTACTCAGGGCTACCCGTGGTTTCCAACCCCATCCTCTACATCGTGCTAGGAGGAATAGGCGGCTACTTCTACTTCGCCCACGTCACCCTTAAGCAGCGAAAGGAGGGCAATCAATGAGCATCTACCTGAAATTGATATGGGCTTACCTCAAGATCGGACTCTTCGGCTTTGGAGGCGGATATGCCATGCTGTCGCTTGTGCAGAACATTATCGTGGAGAACGGATGGCTCAGCAGCCAAATGTTTACCGATATTGTGGCAATTTCTCAGATGACACCTGGTCCCATTGGCATCAACAGTGCAACCTACATCGGCTATGTTTCGACGGGTAGTGTGTGGGGGTCGATAGTGGCAACACTTGCAGTAGTGCTACCGCCATACTTGCTCACGCTCTACGCTAGCCACTATATCTCTCGCCACAGCGACAGCACTATCATAAAGGGCGCTTTCATGGGGTTGAGACCTGTAGTTGTGGGGCTGATAGCCAGTGCCGCATTGCTACTCATGAACAAGGAGAACTTTGGCATTGCAGGCAGTAGCGACCAGCTCATTTCCATCATCATCTGTATCGCATCGTTCTGCGCTGTATATTTCACAAAGATTCATCCCATTATTATTATAATATTGGCAGGACTCGCCGGCTATTTCATTTTTTAAAAACCATGTTCTGCTTGTTGCGACGCCATAGCAACTTATAACTGATAACTATATGAAATATCAAGAGGCTACAGAATATCTCTTCAGTCAGCTCCCAGCTTTTGAGCGCCAAGGAGCAAGCGGTTACAAACCAGGACTGGACACAGCCATAGCACTTGACAACTGGTTGGGGAACCCACACCGTGCCTACAAGTGTATCCATGTGGCAGGAACCAATGGTAAAGGCTCGGTTGCCAACATGCTTGCTGCCACACTTCAGGCCAGCGGTTATCGCGTAGGTCTTTTTACCTCTCCTCATTTAGTTGACTTCCGCGAGCGTATCCGTGTCAACGGCGAGATGATTGGAAAGCGCACGGTTAGCCGCTTTGTGGAGCGATGGCTGGAAAGCGACCTTCCATGCAAACCGTCATTCTTTGAATTGACGACAGCATTGGCATTTGAATATTTCAAGCGACAAAAGGTGGACTATGCAGTGATTGAGGTGGGACTTGGAGGTCGTCTCGACAGCAGCAACATTATCACACCCGTTTTGAGCGTGATAACCAACATATCCATCGACCACACGCAATTCCTAGGCAACACCCTTACCGAGATTGCTAGCGAAAAGGCAGGCATTATCAAACCCCGTGTGCCAGTTGTGGTGGGAGATGCTTCACAACCCGAAGTGCGCAAGGTGTTTGAGGACACAGCTCATGAGAGCCACTCCCCTATCACAATTGCTAATGATGAGCCAATCGTTACTGGTTCGGAGAAAAACTCTGATGGCACTTTGTCAATCTTAGCCACCGGTTATAACACCCTGCTCACCTGCCAGCTCGGCGGTGACTATCAAGTAATCAATGTAAACACAGTGCTTCATGCTATCGAAACACTAAAGAAAAATGGCGTAAAAATCAGAACATCAGCGGTTAAAAAAGCCTTGGCACATGTATGCCAGTTCACAGGCTTTATGGGAAGATGGATGGTGATTGACAAGAACCCTATAGTTATTTGCGACGCAGGTCATAACGCTGGGGCGTGGACCATACAGTCACGGCAACTACGTGAGCTGAAAAGTGACAAGTTGCACATGGTTCTTGGTTTTTCGGCCGACAAAGACATCGACACTGTCCTTGGCATGATGCCCAAAGATGCTATCTATTACTTCACTCAAGCCCAATCATCACGCTCGATGAAAGCCGAAGTCCTACAAGAGCTAGGAGCAAAACACGAACTGAAAGGCGATGCCTATCCCAAGGCACTTAATGCCTATAAAGCAGCTCTCAAAGCCGCACAGCCAGACGACGCAGTCTTCGTGGGCGGCAGCTTCTATGTGCTGGGAGAATTGTTTAAAGAAAAAAATGTATTACCTTTGTAGCTAGTATACTTAAAATAATATTGATATGAAAACAAGAGACGAACTGATTGACGAATTAATCGACCTGGCGTTTGCCGAGGACATTGGCGATGGTGATGCAACCACATTGTGCAGCATACCTGCCGACGAGATGGGCCGTTCACGCCTCATAATCAAAGAAGAAGGCATCCTTGCAGGTGTTGAGATGGCAAAGAAAGTCTTTGACAAATTTGACCCAGAACTCAAGATGACAACCTATATTGAGGACGGCGCCCATGTAAAACCTGGCGACATCGCGTTCATCGTTGAAGGAAAAGTACAGTCGCTGCTTCAGACCGAGCGCCTCATGCTCAACATCATGCAGCGCATGAGCGGCATTGCCACCGTAACTGCTCGTTACCAAAAAGAGCTTGAAGGGCTGCACACTAAGGTTCTTGACACTCGCAAGACCACTCCTGGCATGCGCATTATGGAGAAGGACGCTGTGAAGATTGGTGGCGGTTGCAACCATCGCATTGGCCTCTTTGACATGATTCTCTTGAAAGACAACCATGTGGACTTCGCGGGAGGTATCACAGCTGCTATCGAGGGCGCAAAACGCTGGTGTAAGGAGAACAACAAGGACCTGAAGATTGAGATTGAGGTACGCAATCTTGATGAACTACGCGAGGCTCTTGCCGCAGGTGGCGTTGACCGTGTGATGTTTGACAACTTTACTCCTGAGTTAACCCGCGAGGCGGTTAAAATCGTTAATGGTCAGGTTGAAACCGAGTCGAGTGGAGGCATCACCATCGACACACTGCGTGCTTATGGCGAGTGCGGTGTCGACTACATTTCGGTTGGAGCCCTTACTCACAGCGTAAAATCGCTCGACATGAGTTTCAAGGCATTCTAGGCATAAGACATCAATACTAACAAAAATAAGAGTATGAGAAAATTTCTATCTTTTGCAGTCATGGCATTCATTGCTATGACAATATGGGCTAATGAGATTACCTTTGACTTCTCGACCGAAGCTGGATTGCAGGCTATGGGCATTACCGCCCCAGCCCAAAGTAATGGAGTAAATCTCACCGATGTAGGAACTATTACAGTTGATGGTGTGAGCCTCACTGCTGTGAATGGGTCCACACAAACCCGAGTGTGGAATTCGCAAGGCAGCTACACACTCCGCATCTATGTGGGTGGTTCTATTACCTTTGAAGTCGAGAGCGGAAGCATCACCGGGGTTTCAATCAATGCAGCCAACACATCCAATTTCGACCTGCTTGCCAATGTGGGCAACTATAGTGTCAATGGAGCCGTTGGGACTTGGAGTGGCAGTAGCTCAAGTGTAACTTTCTCGCACACCACGACTAAAAATGCTCAAATTGCAACTATCGTGGTAACTACCAGCGACGAGCCTCCCACCGACGACCCCGATGGCGAGGAACCTGATCCCGTTGACCCCAACATCACTAAACTCGACTCGCTAGCCAATATCAACGCGCTTGACGATGGCACCGAATTCCAATTTACTACCGAGGCCTATGTGCAATACCAATGGGGCAACTACTTGTGGCTCATGCAACTCGATAATGATTATTATGCCTATGCAGCTATGGTCTATGGAGATGTGAGCCGCACCTATCAGGTTGGAGCAGTGATTCCAGCTGGCTGGACTGGTGTGAAGACCACCTACAAGGGCCTTGTGGAAATTACCAATCCCACTCATTTCAAGAACGCTACTGGCCTGGTTGATGACATGTTCACCGAACCTTTCGACATGACTGGCTACATGAGCTATATCGAGAGCGACCATTACGAGAACATGCGCGTGAAGCTCAATGGAATCTCTTTGAGCGAGGTTGATGACAGCGGCAACTTCACAATTACCAGTAACGAGGAAGATGCCGACGGCAACCCCATTACCGTGACTATGGCTGGATATAACAAATTTGGCATCGACTATCCTGTCGTTGATCCCGCCGAAAGATATAACATCGATGGCATGGTGACAATCTACAACAATAACTATCAAATCTATCCAATCAGTATTGAGGAGGCTCCCGGCACTCGCCTGTGGAAGGTGGCCTACGAGGGGCTGGAGGGCAATATGAAGATTGCCGACTCGCTCTATGTTGCACTGCCTATGACCGATGGACAGATTCTTGTTACCGACAACGCACTTGAAGTTCTAGTCGACACCTATGCCGAATGGGGTTACACATGGTACCAAGATTGGTATCCCACATGGATTGCGCTTGACTGCGGTGATGACACCGAGCTTTACAACGCCATCTGCCAGATGCAGGTACTCGCTCCCAACACCGTCAAAGGTGAGGTGGTTGACGTGAAAACCAATCCACGTCTCATTCTATCATCAACTCCCTCGCCCATCACTGACCCTGACTTCGAGAGTCTGCATCTCTACTCTTACAACCTCAGCCAAGATAAAATTTATGCGCTGGGCAACGAGATGGGACAAGCTACCGGACGCTACAAGCTCATCAACGGAGAGCCATACCTTTGCAGTGCTCTTGACACTGTACAGGTGCATCTAGACTTCAGTCTCAACCCCGAGTTGCAAAGCCAGCTTGTGGAAGGAACTCGATATGACATGACTTGCGTCTTCAAGCTATCAGAACCCTGGGAGACCGAAGAAACAAGCTACGCTCCACGACGCTCTTACAAGGCTGCAGCAAGCCGTGTAATGAAAGCTCCAGCACTCAAGGCACAAATAAGCGATGCCGACTACTACACTAACTACATAATCATGCCAGTAAATGCCTCAACCACTACAGGCATTGATAACGTGGATGCTGCCAAGCAGGCAGTAAAAATCACCTATGTGAACATGATGGGAACTGTGGCCGACATCCCTTTCCCTGGCGTGAATATCGTCATTACAGAGTTCAACGACGGTTCCAAGATTATCACAAAGATTGTGAAATAGAAGACATCGCAAATTCACTATAAGTTTGGAGATTGCACAATTTTTGTGCAATCTCCAAACTTTTTGTACCTTTGCAACCGCTAAACAGGATTTCATAGAATATATTAAAGCAGTGGAGTAGCTTGTCGCTCGCGCCACTGGAGCGCGAGAGGAAAGTCCGGGCAACACAGAGCATCGCATTTCTTAACGGGAAGCTGGGGGCGACCTCAGGGTTAAGGTGACAGAAAATAACCGCCTGCCCTCGGGCAGGTAAGGGTGAAAAGGCGGGGTAAGAGCCCACCGGGCGTCACGGCGACATGGCGCGCCGCACCACCTGCGAGTTGCAAGGTCAAGTATACCGTCAGGGCTGCTCGTCTATTGGCGGGGGGTAGACTGCTATACTGGCGTGGCAACACGTCAGACAGATAAATGACAAGCGGCGTTATCTACGGATAACGACTACATAACCCGGCTTACAGCTCCACTGCTTTTCTTTTTAGATTTTCCCTCAAAAACTCTATTCAATAAGTTTCACTCGTGGTGATAAGGTTCACCACGCAAAATAGTCATTGCACGGTAAAGTTGTTCAGTGAAAATGAGGCGTATCATCTCGTGGGAGAAGGTCATCGTGGAGAGGGAAATTTTCTCGCTAGCACGGGAATAGACCTCGGGCGAGAAACCGTAAGGTCCACCAACTACGAAGACAAGTCGCCGCTGCACAGTGTTCATTTTTTTCTCGATATAGCGCGAGAATTCCATGGAAGTGAACTGCTTGCCGTGCTCGTCAAGCAGCACCACATAATCACTCTTATCGAGAGCAGCAAGAATGTTGCGCCCCTCAGCATCTTTCTGCTGTGATTCAGTCAAGCTCTTGGTGTTCTTGGCGTCGGCTATGTATTGGATTTCGAAAGGCACATAATGCTTGAGCCGCGAGGTATATTCCTCGATGCCCTTGCTCAGATAGCCTCCTGCCATCTTTCCCACAACTGCAAGAACAATTTTCATAATTGGATTTTATACGAAGAACTTAATGCCGCCAGGGTGGCATGAAACTGTCATATCGGTAATCATCGACATGGGTTCGCCGTCAATGTGGTAGACTCTTGGTAAAGCTGCATGAATCTTGACTTGACTGGCTCGATAGGTATCAACATGACGATTCTTATCGACTGTCTTGGTAAAGAGACTACCGCCCACGATGGCGCTCTCAAGCGGACTGAACGGCTTGATTATTGTCACGTCGAGCAAGCCGTCCTGCAGGCTAGCATGAGGTGCTATAAAGGCGTTGTTGCCATATTGAGAAGCATTGGCACAGGTAATCACAAACACATCCTCCTCTATCTCTTTACCATCAATTTCAATGATGCAGTGTATGGGTTTATAGCGAGCATAGACTTGGAATGCGGTCTTAACATAATTCAATGCTCCACGTTTAGTGCGCTGAGCATAACGGTCGGCGATATCGGCATCAAAGCCCATACCTGCCGTACAAACAAAAGTATCATCATTCAGTGTGCAATAGTCACACACCTCGACATGGTCGCGGTTTATGACCTCGATGGCTCGGCGCATGTTCATGGGAATCTCAAGATGACGAGCAAGTCCGTTGCCTGAGCCACAAGGGATGATTGCAAGCGCCACATCGCTATCTTTAAGTGCAGAAGCAGCACCATTGACCGTGCCATCGCCTCCCACAGCTATCACGCCATAGAAGCCTTGCTCCACTGCCCTCGACGCTAAATCGCTCACACGCAACTCACGAGTGACAAGTGCCACCTCCACATCAAAGCGACTGTGGTCGATGACCTCATCTAAAAGTTGTGGAAATCGTTCCTTCTTGCTGTTGCCAGAGTAAGGATTGACAATTGCCATCAGTTTCTTGCGGTTTTCCATATTGCAAAGATACAACATTAACACAAAATTGGCAAATAAAGCGAAAAAAAGGACATTTATTGCGGCCATGTGACAAAAAACCACGGCTACTCTACTCAGAGTTACCGTGGCTAATTTTTCAAAAAACGAAGAAGAGGATTATTTCTTCTTGCGATCGCCGTAACGGCTCAAGAACTTATCAACACGACCAGCGGTGTCGACGAGTTTCTGCTTACCAGTGAAGAATGGGTGAGAAGAACTAGTAATCTCAAGCTTCACCAGTGGATAGGTCTTACCGTCAATCTCAATAGTCTCCTTAGTGTTAACTGTTGAGCGAGTGATGAAAACCTCTTCATTCGACATGTCCTTGAAAGCAACTTCGCGATAGTTGTCAGGATGGATACCTTGTTTCATTTTAAATATATATTTAATACGTTATACAATAACAGTGTTGGTAAGACACCGGAGGCTTAAAGTCCTCTAAAATTGTAATGGCGCGCAAAGGTACGAACTTTTTTTGAAACAGCAAAATTTTTATGAAATAAGTGTTTAATAATTCTCTTTTTATAAAAAAATGTGGTTATCTTTGCAATGCCAATGCTCAAAAGTAGTAAAATAGCTGTTTTTCTCATGTTGTGGCTCATTTTTATGGTTGCCTCAACGATGACTTCTTGCGACTCCTTGAACATGCGTAATGAAATCATCGCTCAGAATGAGAACTACACGGTTACCGCCGACAGTGTCACTATGGGTGAATTCACAGCCTATGCCACTAGCGACAGAAGCATTGAAACAAACTACAAATCGGCCTCTATTGATTCTATCCCCAATGTACTAAAATTCAGACTTTCCATTGGATCTCGCGATATAGAGCTGAAACCAGCACAATATCACTATATCGACCTAGACAGAGCTACCGACAGTATTGAAGTGAAAGCATTCACTGCCGACTCTGTAAAACTGAAATCAAATCACAATATTTCTATCCCCAACGCTTTAAGCCTGAAAATAGACATGAGCGATGTCACTCGGTCACTCAAAGAAAGGGATTTTTTCATCACACCTACTCACGATACCATATACTCTCAGGACATTAATCAAGCGTTGTTAGAAATGCGCATCGAGGTTGACAACCCATCTCTCTCGTTCAAGTCAAGAATCAGCGATGAGTGGTTAGACGACAATATATGCAGTGTGACTCTCGACCTGAAATCTGTCCTATCGCATCAGTCACGCAGTTACAACAACTGGAAGCTTGCAGATGAAAGCCTGCTCGACGGCATGCCCATTTACACGTCAAGACAACCTATTCTAAACGCACTCTACACAATGTCGCTCGAGCAGATTCTCTCACAAGACGCAAACCAGTATTCTTCATTGATTGCTGGAGAGTGTTATTCTATATCCTTGTCGCTTGCCTATCTGCAACCCAAAGAGTCGATGGAACGTCTCAAGGCCATGGTTGTAGACAGCATAATAAGCACCGAAGATGGCAACCGAACCTACGCATCGCTCACCAACGACATGATGTGGGCACAAGCTGCATGGAGCGTATATTGCTCTACCGGTGATAAAGGGTGGTTGAAATACAGCTATGAGGTTATTATCAAGAGTCTAAATCAAATCAAAGATCTTAACACAAGCTCCAAGACGAGCCTGTATAATGCTATTTGCCCTTACATCTCAAGTTACACATCGCAGTACTATCCATCATGGATGTCACCAAGCGACGCCTATGAGACAATCCCCTTGGTGGGCAACATTATCATGGAGCACACCTACCGCCTGCTAGGACAGATAGCCGATGAATTTGAGATGAATATAGATTACGACACACAAGCCGACCGCATTAAAGATGCAATAAACCACCGCCTGTGGAATGAATCGAAAGAGAACTACACACAATACATGTATGGCGGTGTGACACCTATCATGTCTCCTTGTGTCGACAATATGGGCCAGGCCATGAGTGTGTTGTGGGACATTGCCGATGACAACCGCGCCGAGGGTCTTATCAAAGAAACACCAGTGACCAGCTACGGCGTGCCTCTCATATACCCCAATCGCACCAACACGGGTACTGGATTGAACAACACTGTCATTCCCATGGTCCAGGCTATCTGGAATTTGGCAGCTGCCAAGACCGGCAACATGAGCATGTTGCGACGTGGATTTGGAGCGCTCATCTTTCAGCAAGCAATGGCAGCTTCGTGCGCCACTAGCTGCAATGCTACTACCGGGGCATTGTTGACAGGCAATAACCCACGTGGTAATGCTGCTGGAAACATAGCCATGGTGCTCAGAGTGATAGCTGGCCTCAACTATCTCCCCAACGGCATTGAGCTAAACCCCAAAGTGCCAGTGTGCTTCGACGGCACCAAGACCATTAAGAATCTAGTTTATCGCGATGCCATACTCAACATCACAATCAAGGGCACAGGCAATGACTGGAGCAAGATAACCCTCGACGGTAAGGAACTGGACTATAACTTCATTGATGGTTCTCTGAAAGGAGAGCACAAGATTGAAATAACAATGAACGACAACTATGCTGGTTCAGGAAAAATCACTCAAGCCCAAAAGATGACCATGCTTCCTGAAGAGCCACATTGGATGTGGGAAGGTAATTATGGAACCAACTATACCTACTCCAGTTCTCTAGGATACAAGATTCTGATAAACGGTGAGCCCATCTACGCCATGAATGATTCGGTGCTTGGAATTCGTGACACTGTCAGTTATAGGAATTACAGCATCGTTGCAATCAACAAATATGGCCAGGGTTATATTTCACAACCTCATTACATCACAGAAAGCGCCAAGTGCTACAGGTTCAGCAAGACGGCATCACAACTGTCGATTGAAATGCCTAAATCCTTTAGGCATCAGCTCATTGAAGTTAGTGACGATTCAACATGGGTATCACTACCTGTGCGCACCGAAGAAGGTGGAGATTATATTCTTGACGTGTTTTACTCCAACGGAAATGGAACGCCATCATTGTGGTCGCCATGCGATATGCTACAAATCTGGGCCAACAGCCACAACCAAGGAGTTGTTGTTGTTCCGCCTCAGGGCATGAATCAATGGTGCGCAATGCAATATAGCAGCCACCTGAAGGTGAGCTTACTCAAAGGTGACAACACAATCAAACTTCGCCGCATACGCCCAAGTGCAACGATTGATGATGAGATTATCCTCCTCGACCATCTGAGGCTCATAAAACTTTGACCACACAAGAGAAATACAATTAGGCACATTCTTCTGAAACACAGAAATCCCCCATCGGCTCAAATCACCAATGGGGGATTAATATCATTGTAGAGGTATATTTAGTTCCTAACGTTAGTGGTATCACCCTCTGCCTTACGAGCCTCGGCTTCCTTATCTATTTGTGCTTTTGCCGATCTCAGCTTGTTGCGAAGTTTCTCAAACATATTACGGTCGATAGTAGCACATGACTCAAAACTCTTGTCATAGAGGTTTATGGGCTCAGTTGTACCAGAAATGATTTTCTCGAACTCCTCGTAGCTGATTTTCTTATCGATTAAGTCCTGTGCAGCCTTGCGAGCCTTGCCATCTTCAATCTTATACAAGACAAAGTTAGGTGTATTGTCTTTTGACAAACTTTCGTAAGTGGGTTCCTGTCCCATTCCTTCTAGGGTATTTACATCATCGCCTGTGGTAATCACTGAACCGCGGCCGTTACTGTCATCGGGGGGCACTGCAGTGCTCTCATCCCCTTCACAAGCCTCGGAGTTTCCTTCATTCTCCTTTATGAAACGATAAGTTTTCTCAAATTCCGAGAATATGGGATAGAAACGTGCTTCAGAATATTTTTCAAAGGCCTTGTTATAGGCGCCATTATCATCCTCAGCATCGATAAAGCTCACTTTGGGCTCGTCGCCCAACTTGTCAACATAGATATACATGGGGCCTTTTTTACAGCCGGTCACAGCCATCGCAACCAGCAAGGCCATGAGGAGGAGATTGTATTTTTTCATAAATTTATGTCTATTTATAAAAATTAATCATGCAAAGATATGAACTTTTTTCTTTTTTCAAAAATCAAAGCTGTAGATAATTGTAAAACAACGATAAAAAAGACAAAATCATCGACTATTTGTCACTTTTTTAAGGTATTCGGGACGCAATTCGTTTACATATCGCTCTAAAATTATGCGCGAAGAGATAGAGCCACGATTTATCGCTGCCAGAGTGATTCGTTCCAATGAATCGGCAAGGATGCTGTCTTGTGCCAGGAATTTATGCTCTATACTCATGGATATTAGCGAATCGGAAGTCACCGTGCTGCGATAACGGTCAAGAACGGCACGCCTAGCTGCAAGCAGTGCTTTACGCTGCTTGAGAAAACCGAAATATTCATGATTGAGATCTCCTCCCGACACGGTTACCGAGCGAGGCGTAATGTTGATCTGTGTTTCGCCTTGCTCAAGGACAAAATAAAAAGGTGTGCTGTCGTTACTGAACTTTAAGAATGCGACACTAGGTTTCTCGATTTGACCATCAAAGAGATATGCCCCAGTAGCACTATCAACAGCTACTGTAGCCACCTTATAGACCCGGTTATAATCATCCTCCAGCAAAAAAAGTGAAACACTATCGGGAGCCAGAGTCTTGTCAATAGAACATGTGAGCTTATATGGAGAGTCGTTTAGACTCTCTACGCAACTTGAAACCATGCTAAGCGCTGCACAAGCCAAGACTAGTCGAAGTAAATATTTCATTATAAAATGTTTTTTGTTGCTTAATGCTGCCTATTTATCTAAATGCACATCCATTTGCGGGAACGGGAAGTGGAGTCCATTGAGTGGCAACTGCTTGTAGATTGCCTCGTTGACGCTATAGTATGCCGGCCAATAATCGGCATGTTTTACCCAAGCTCTTACCACCAGTGTAACGGCACTGTCGTCAAGGCTCTCTACCGACACGCTGGGAGTATATTCCACCTTGGGCATCTTGTCGTCAAGCTCACGGCGTTTCTCCTCACGCCATTCGGCAGCTTTCTCCTGCAGTTGCTTGTGACGATAGATCCATCGTTGAAGCCAAGCCCCTTTTTTCTCCTCGTCATTACCAGCAACGACAGGCTCTTCTTTTACCTTCTTGTGGTCATTCTCGGTACCAGGTTTGAGAAGCAGCTCGTTAGCATCAATTATTCCAAGAATAACCTCACGCGCACGATCCACATTATCGCCATAACTGATTCCAACACGCCACTCCAGCCGCCTAGCATGTTCTTTGGAGTAGTTATTGATTGTTCCTGTTGACAATCCCCCGTTGGGGATGATTATCGACTCGTTGTTATAGGTGGTGATTATGGTATGGAAAATTTGAATTTCCTTGACTGTTCCTTTATGAGTCTCAAACTCGATATAGTCGCCCACACGATAAGGCTTCAGTAGCAAGATTAGCACACCACCAGCAAAGTTCTGCAGTGTACCACTGAATGCCATACCAATCGCGATACCTGCCGAGGCAAAAATGGCGATAAACGAACTCGTCTCAATACCCATGATGCTGATGACGATGATGGCGAGTAAGAAGAAAAATGTGATTTTGAACAAACTCTGCAAGAACGTGGTCAAAGAGCGATCAACATCGCGCGCAACCATGATAGAACGGAACAGGTTGTGGGTCTTAACAATCAAAAAACGACCAATAAGAAACACCAGCACCGCAGCTATAATGCGCAAAGCAAGTGACACTCCTGTATCGGTCAGTTGCGTAATCACCTCGTTCCAGTCAAAGTTCTTGATTCCCTCATGAATCTTACCAGGTGTAACATTGGCTAGCGAATCGGGCAGTGTCGAGAACTTCTTTGTGATATTAGCCAGCGAATCGGCAACTGCCTGCTGACTTTGAAGTAATATTGTCGATAATGTCATATTCTTTAGTTTTAAATGCAAAAGTAACACATTCTTGCCAACTTACGAACAAAGAAGGCAAAATTTATCTAAAAATATTAAAACCATGCTTTGTATCTTAGCTTTGAATACTAACTTTGCCACATTAAATCTTTAAAACATGAAACGTTTAATAAACATCATATTGATGATTGCCGTGGCACTCGGAGCTGCAGCACAGGCTATTCAGTCAATCAACGAGCGCAACATGAAATTTGAAAAAGGTGTCAAGCCCGACCCCATCAAGGTAAAACCGCCTGTTGATTATTCAATTCCGGTTGACACGACCACCGTCTACTATGCTTTTGTTGATTCGGCACAGCATTGCATCAACAATAATAATTGGGCAAAGGCCGAGCATTTTTTCCTTGAAGCAATCAAGAGTGAGCCTTCTAATCCCAACAACACGCTTCTGCTTTCAAACATGGCAACCATTCAACGACGACAGGGGCGGCTTGAGGAGGCTATAAAGAACTACACTCTCGCCATCAACATCACGCCTAATGCCGTCACTCTGCTTCACAACCGTGCCGCTGTCTACATCCTTGTCGACAGCATTGTACTTGCCCAAGCCGACTACGAACGCATCATGATGCTTGACGAGAGCGACGTTGAATCGCGATACACACACGGCATGCTGGCACTAGAGATGGGCGACAATAAAACTGCCGAAAAAAACTTCGAAGACATTTTGCGAATAAACCCCAACTCGGGTTTGGCAAAGCAAGGACAAGGGTTTCTTAACAAACACGCGGGAAACTATGCTAAAGCGATAGAGTGCTTCGGTGAAGTAATTAAAGTAAAACCTAGCTCTACCCTACTTGCCAATCGAGCAGACTGCTACCTTGCAACAAAACAGCTAAACGAGGCATCACTCGACATCTCCAATGCCCTTGAACTTGACCCAGATGACCCTTACATCTACATCCTGCGAGCCAAGCTCAACAAACTGCGCTACAACCGCGACGATATGGACCGCGACATCAAGCTCGCAATCGCTCACGGCATCCCTGAAGTCGAAGCCAAGGCCCTACTGGGAGAATAAGCTCCTGGAGTTTCAAACAATGAGAAAAATATGTCGCAAAATTTAATGCCTTCTGTTGCATAAATAAAGGGAAGTTTGTACCTTTGCATGATGATTTCGCTTATTCAACACATAGAATATCTGATGATGTATCACGATTGCGTAGTGGTCCCTGGATGGGGAGCGCTTATAGCAAACTATAGGTCATCGGAGGTTAATGGCAACAGTTTTGAGCAACCCAGGCGAATAATAAGCTTCAACTCAAGCATTACTCATAACGACGGGATTATTGCAAATTCTATCTCACGCCGTCATGCAATGACTTATGACCAAGCTTGCGAGCTCATTTCCACCAATGTGCGAGCATGGCGCCAGCAACTAGCTTCGGGCGCAGAAGTAGCTTTTGGCCATGTGGGTTATTTCAAACTGACCCCTGAGAAAAAGCTTGACTTCATGCCCATGAATGGCAGCATAGCACTTGATGAATTCTTTGGTCTGAGCCCCATCAACATCAAGCCTCAGGTTCAAAGCGTCGACACTACAGCCATTGTAACGCCTCAATTGATAACTTGGCGTGACCGCATCAGAGTGGCAGCTTCTGCTGCTGCAATCCTTGCCTTGGGTTTCTTGTTCTCAACGCCTGCAATCTTTAACGCATCAACACAAACCGCAAGTCTCAATATTGTGGAGTTGAAAACTCAGCCATCGCACGACTTTGACGTAAAGCCAGCCTCACAATCCACTAGCAACGACACGAAGATTGCCATTATCAATGAGAATAAGGCCCAAGAAGAGAAAACAACTTTTGAGTCACCATTCAACGATGGCATGCCATGCAACGGCAGCTACTCGCTCGTTATAAACACCTGCCACAACCAGCAACGCGCTGAGCAGATGATTGATTACTATGCCAAACATGGTATAAAGACTATTGTGGTCACTCGCGGAAACTACCATGACATTGTTGTTGCTCAAAGTGACGACAAGCAAGAACTGAAAGAAGCCAAGCAATTGCTACCCAAACGATTCCAAAAAGCATGGGTGAGCAAAAAGAAATCTTAATATAATCTTTTAATCAAGATAAAAATACAGGTGGCACTTGAACATGATGTTCAAGTGCCACCTTATCAATCAATATATAAACATCGCAAACATTAATTATCAGTGATGATGTCCTGGATGATGGTGATGATGTGGTGGTGGAGGAGGAGGCGGTCCAGGACGGCCACGATAGGGATAATCGTAGTAATATCCGTCGTCATACCAGTATGGGCTGCACGAAGTAACTGCTACCGATGTCAGTATCGAGAGCAGAATTGCAACTATCAACGTTTTTCTCTTTTTCATTTTCTATCAGTTTTGATGAATGAATAAATCGGTTTTCTTTGTCTTTTTTGACAATAATAAAACACAAAAGTTTACAATCACTGCATCAAAAGATAGACATAATAGACAAACATAACTATTTTATCGACAAACTAACCACCTATTCTACGCCTTACTTCTATTACAAATTCCCTCAATTGGTCTTCACCCGAGAAAGCAGTGAGCGGAATTGCCAGGAAAGTGTAACCGTTTTTTTTGAAACGCAACACCAGGCAATTGCTCAGTGCGGTGGTTGAGGCAAAGTCCTCCCACGGAATAATGTGCTCTCGCATTTTCTCGCTGGTGAAATCGAGCTGTAATCCAGCATCGGCTATTGTCAGCTTCTTTTCAAGTATTGACCATCGTGACTCCTGAGTGAGTGCATAATAATAAAAAACAGGTATCGATATCATTATAATTGCCATCGCAACGATGATGGCGACGTAGGCAAAGCGAGTGTCAACAGCTATCAATGCCAGACACGCAACTACTGGCAGCAGCAGCAACCACCACCGCCTAGCAAAGAACAGTCGATAGAGTATCGACATGTAGGTACTCGAAGATATTAAACATTCCTTGATTACCACACTCTATCTTTTATGCATTAACTTCTTTTTAATCGACTCGCGCAGTTCATACTCACGCTTATACATCTCCATGTTTTTGGGCACGAGTTGCTGGCAATAGCCCGTTCCTTCCTTATTATATAGCTTACTCAGGTTAAGATAATGCTTGCCATTGCCACGTTCAACGCAGAACACCTCGGCCTGACGGGCACGCACTTTATCACACTGCACGCTATGATTATTGGCACCAGTGCCTTTAAGTACCTCAGGCACACCACCAGCCACACCCAATCGAGCGGCAAATGTCTCGGCACAGGGGGGGTATCCCAGTGCTATCCACATCGTAGTCAATGCTGGCGACTCGCCAGGAGTGATACCCTCTATCACTATCGACGCTGTGGATATGCGACGCGGAATGAAGTCCTGATCCACTATCCAATCTTCACCGCTGTGAGTGAAGTCCTTGCCCATGAGGCTGTGATAGAATGTGCGCGAAATCTGCTCAGTGAAAATCCATGGGGAAAAGTCCCCAACAGCGATGTGCTGAGCAAGTAGGTATTTCGCATTTTCATGACGCACATAACCCATGCCCTCATCAGTGCGGCCGCTATAAGAGTAGTTGGTGCGAATGAGCACACCGTCGGAGGCATCGGCCAGGTCATATTTTTTATAAGTGTAATTACCAGTTTCGAAATAGGCGCCATTACCTTGAGCGTCGATTACGCCAAAATTGGCCTCAACGCCCATGGGTTTGGGCAGCCGCTGCAACAATCGCTCAAAATCATCGACCGTGACGCAGTGCTCCAGCGCAAGCTTCATCACCACTCCCTCCCGATCCATTTCACTCTCAGGCACATCATCATTATTAAGATTATAGGAGGCTGTGTTCATAATGGCGAATCCTCTTTCGTTGAATCCTGTCCAAGCAGCTGTGTCAAGCGGATCGGTAGCGTCAAAAATTGCCACAAACTCATAGCAGTCGCCATGAGCTTTGACTAGTTCCACGCGATTATCAAGACAACCTGCATCGCGATGTTTCCAAAGCAATGGTCTCCCCGACACTGTTTTACTACCTGATATTATAGCCGAAGTACAGGGCCAAGCAGCAAGCGCAACCCATACTAAAACTAATGATATTAATGCCTGTTTTTTCATGATTTCGTTGATTTTATAGCTCCAAAGGTAATACAAAAATGCTTTGCAGACAAAAAAATTTGCTATTTAAAATAAAATTACTACCTTTGCATTGTTTTTAAGCACACAGCAAGCTAAAATCAACAAAATTTCACTTAAGAAACAATCCCTTTGTGTGCTTTTATTCCACTTTAAAATTATATTCTATTTTATCTCGATAATCTTTTTCACCGAGTAATGCAGCGCCGCAAAACGTGCTTTCATGCATGTTGCAGCCCTTGAGTAAATGATGTAAATGATGTAATTGCTGCATGCACGTGTTGAAAATTCTACGATTATTATTTTTTCTAAGCTTATGTATACTCTTGAACAACTCAGTTCTATGAACGAAGCCGAATTGAAAGATTTGGCAAAATCTATGGGTTTGAAAAAGGTTAACAGTGCAAGCAAAGACGACCTGGTTTATCAAATTATTGACCAGCAGGCTATAGATGCCGCCAGCAACGCACCTGAACAGCCAAAACGTCGCCGCAGCCGTACCAAGAAAGAAACCAATGCGACTGCCGAGACAAAAAAGCCTGAAACCCAAAAGACCAGAAAAACAAAAGAAAAAAATGACGACAGCAAAGCTGTAAAAGAAACTGCCGAAGCCAAAGAGTCGAAAAAAGCAAAAAAGACTGAGGCTGAGCCCGAAGTAGTGAAGCCTGAAGAAGAGGAAACTCCCAAGAAAAAGCGCGGACGTCCACGCAAGAGCGAGCAAAAATCTATTCCTCAGCAAGAACAACTGCCCGGGCTTGAGGTTCCTGTGGCCGAAGCATCGACCCAACCAACTGAGGAAGATAATGCCGCCAAGGCCGATACACCTGTTAAACGTGCACGCCGCGAACGCATAGAGCGCAACATAGTCATCGGCGAAGAGTCAGTTCCTAAGGCTCAACCCGAAAACAATGACGAGCATCCTTCTCCCCAATTCATAGAAGACTCTCAAAACAGCGAAAACAACTATACCGAACCAGAGCCCATACAGGAACCTATTGAAGATATGCCAGTTGACGGCTACCTCGACCCTGAGGAGGAATACTTCATCCCCGAGGAGGAAATGATAGAGCAGCAAGAGCCTTCACGTTTCGATCCCAACCAGGACGATTTCATGAGTCTCTTCAATACCAATCCCAATGCTACAATTGGAAAGAAACAGAAACGTGGATCTGCCGACAACCAGAACGAGGGCGGTAATTTCTTTGGCAACGGCCCAATGACTTTCAAGCCTCGCACGCCAGCCGAACGAGAGGAAGCTGCCCGCCGTGCCGAAGAACAACGTCGCATTGCTGCCGAAGAGGCTGCCAAGGCTCCTATTATCATACAAGAGCCAAAGGCTGAAAAAGAACAACAGCCCAACAAGCAACAAAAGAAAAAGAAAGGCAAAAACCAACAGGGGCAACAGCCTGCATCGGCTCTCCCATATTCGGAGGTGACTTACAACTTCGATGGAATCCTCAATGGAATGGGAGTTCTCGAGGTGATGCCCGACGGCTATGGTTTCTTGCGTTCGAGCGACTACAACTACCTCACGTCACCCGATGACATATATGTACCCCAAGCTCAAATCAAGAATCTGGGTCTCAAGACCGGCGATGTAGTGGAATGTACCATCCGTCCTCCAAAAGAAGGCGAAAAGTACTTCCCACTGGTAGACGTGCGACTCATTAACGGCCGCACTCCCGAGTTTGTTCGCGACCGCATCCCGTTTGAGCATCTTGTACCACTCTTTCCTAACGAAAAGTTTGACCTGGTGAACCACAGCCATCCTAACATTTCTACACGCATCGTGGATATGTTCTCACCCATTGGCAAAGGACAACGTGGTCTCATTGTGGCTCCTCCCAAGACTGGTAAGACTGTACTTCTCAAAGATATCGCTAATTCCATTTCGGAGAACCATCCCGACACCTACATGATAATCCTACTCATTGATGAGCGTCCCGAAGAGGTTACCGATATGGCTCGCAGCGTTAATGCCGAGGTTATTGCTTCTACCTTCGACGAGCCCGCCGACCGCCACGTGAAGATTGCCGACCTGGTTCTACAGAAGGCTAAACGCATGGTGGAATGTGGTCACGACGTAGTAATTCTGCTAGATTCTATCACCCGTCTAGCTCGAGCCTACAACACCATTGCGCCAGCCAGTGGTAAGATTTTGAGTGGTGGTGTCGATGCCAACGCTCTTCAGCGACCCAAACGATTCTTCGGTGCTGCCCGCAACATTGAGAATGGTGGCAGTCTCACCATCATCGCTACTGCTCTCATCGAGACCGGTTCTAAGATGGACGAGGTTATTTTCGAGGAGTTCAAGGGCACCGGCAACATGGAGTTGCAGCTCGACCGCAAGCTCAGCAACAAGCGCGTGTTCCCAGCAGTCGACATCATGGCATCGAGCACTCGTCGCGACGACTTGCTGCTAAAGCAGGACACTCTCAACCGCATGTGGATATTGCGCCGATTCTTGAGCGACCGCAACTCTATCGAAGCGATGGAGTTCATCAAAGAGCGCATGGAGCGCACTCGCAGCAACGAGGAGTTACTGCTCACAATGAACGACTAACGACAGTGTTACACAACAAAAAAATAGCAGCCCCCATAATTGTGGAGGCTGCTTTTATTCATTTAACCCTTAAAAGGAAAATTCCAATTCTACTATTTTTTATCGCGGTCGTAGTGCGGCATGTCGTTAGGTATCACCATCGAAATTTCGACCATGCCTGCAACTTTGCCATCAACTCGCCAAGGGGTTTGGTAAATCATTTTGCGCTGGCCATTTTTAGTGATGGTGTAGGCATTGATTGTGTCGCTCTCCATCATGTGGCGAATCATTGCCTGAGAACGTTCTTTATGACAAGGAAAGAGGTTCTGCCCCACCATTGACTTACCGTCTTTGTTGAATGTCTCTCTCGATTTCTCGTTCATGTAAATAACTGTTCCTTCGGTGTCACACACCGTCACTGCACAATGCAGTCCTTCGGCCCAATCTAGTTCCATAGCTTGTTAGTTTTTATGTTTGTTTATACAATAATTAATCAATTCTCTAAAGTAGTTCACGCCCTCATAGAGCTGCATGAATTGATCGGCGTCGGGGTCTTCACACAAGTTTTTGCGCACAGCTTCTTCAGGATGAAACTGAACTCCCAGGGCAAAGCCCTTGTCCTTGCGTTCAACAGCCTCTATTATATCCACACCTTGAGAGTGAGTAATGCCAGTAACCTTCAGTTGGGTTCCGTCTATCGAGCTCACCACCTGATGATGCCATGAGGGCACATTCTTGATAGTGTCGCTCTTGGCTATTGCATAAAGACGGGAGTTATGGTCAGTAACAAGTACGTCATGAGGTGTGTAATGACGATTGCCATTCTCGTCACGCAGCGAGCGATGCAAGTTGTCATAGTCAACGCCATTAGCACGGTAATAGGTCCCCAAATCTTGAATCATTGAAGCACCCGAGACCACCGAGAGCATCTGCATGCCGCGGCACAGCCCCATCACTGGTATGTCATGATCCAGACAATAGGCCATGGTGAGATATTCCGATACATCGCGAGTAGCGTCACATGTTTCGCCCCCCCAAGATTCAGGAACTCGAAACAACGTAGAACTTATGTCGCCGCCACCCAAGAACACCACTGCATCAACACCCTCCAGCACCTGTGCTGCATTAGTGTCATGCCATGAGGAAAGTTTCACCCTCTCGGCATATTCTGAAAGCAGAACCCCATTACTATCAACATAATTATTATTTAGCAATAAACTGTCATAATCCCACCCCACAGGGCGCACTTGTTCTAGCAGCACAGCTCCTCCACCAGCTAGTTCTATAGACCTTACCACTCTATCATTAGCTTTGGGATTAGGTTGCCAAGCAAGCCCCACTCTTACCATTTGAGCGGTAATCATTCCCGGTGCCAGACAAATTAGCAGCAGAGTCAATAACAGATAATATTTAATGTTTCTTGCCTTCACAATTCTCAAGTTTATTGTGCGAAGATAATCATTTTTGACAAAAATATTACAATTTGTAATCAATTATTTTTTATATTTGCACAATAATCATTATTTGATGAATAAATATTTACAAACCAATCAATATTACTGCGTATGAAAAAAATTACTCTTTTACTCTTGAGCGTGGCTCTATTGAGCTTGAGCACCAATGCGCAAGATCTGGCAGCAGCATTTGGCGCCAGTGAGGCCATGGTGCCCTATTATGAAATGGGATGGGACAGTCAGGATGAGTTCAATACCTGGACCTATACTAGCACAAGTTCATCAACATGGATGATTGGCAATTTGAGTCAACCATTCTCAACTATCGACAGCAACAGCACGTCGTCAATGATTCTCAACTATGCCAATGGACAAAACGAGGTGGCAACTTCTCCTGCCATCGATATTCTTGAGAACAGCCAGCTTGAGTTCTATTGCTATGCCAGCGGCATCTATCTCTATTTTGGAGCTTGGAAGCTTTATGCCATCGTTGACGGCTCTTCTACACTGCTAATCGACCAGTTCATCTGGGCACAGGAAAATGCCTACGAGGGTCCTAGCTGGGAGAAATTCACTATTGATCTCTCCAGCTATGCAGGCAAGAGTGTACAATTCAAGTTTATATATGAAGGCGACTACGGCGAGGATGAGGCCATTGACGGTTTCAAAATCAAGCAAGCCGCCACTGGCGACGACGCTACAATCAACATCAAAGAGGGCGAAAGCGTTCACTTCATGGATGCCAGCACTGGCAACGTCACTTCTTGGAACTGGACCTTCGAGGGCGGCAGCCCTGCTACCAGCACCGAACAGAATCCTGTAATAACCTACAACAAGGCTGGCTCCTATGCAGTAACTCTCACCGTGGGCGACGGTAACACTACTTCGACCACTACTCGCGAGGCCTATGTCAATGTTGAAGGCGAAGCACCTCATGCAAACATCGGCCTCCCCGATGGCGCTTACCTGTCGCCATGGGCAATGATGTTTGTCCCTGTTAATATTCCTCTCACTTTCAAGGATGCTTCAACAGGCAATCCCTATCAATGGGCTTGGACTTTCCAGGGCACCGACATTACTACCAGCAATGAGCAGAACCCAACCGTAACCTACATTCAAGAGGGCAGCTACGGCATCAAGCTCGAGGTGATCAACGACATGGGCAGCAACGTCTTCGAGACAGTAAACACAGCCATTCAGGCTGGTGGAGAACAGGAAATATGGAACATCGCACCCGAAGAGACTGTCGACCTAAGCATGATGGAGATGGGATGGTATGGCAACTATGCCGGAACAAACTGGCTTGGAATGGGTGAGTTTGCCGAGCATTTCGATGCTCCACTCGCCGATGCTACCATCAGCAAGGTCAACATCTATTTTGGTAAGACAACAGCCACTTCAACCGATGCCGACATCGTAGTGAAAATTGCTGCAGCTGGCAACGATGGCATGCCAGGAGAAGTGTTGGGAGAAACAAGCCTTAAGGCGAGCCAACTTGCCTTCGATCCAACTACTGTCAACGCCACCGAGTTTGTCTTCGACAATCCCGTTGAGATTAAAGCTGGCACAGAGTTTTTTGCTGTGGTTGGTCCATTCCCCAATGTCAATGGTGACGACATAGCAATCCTCCTTGTGCGCCGTGCCGTGGGTGAGAAATGCACTGCCTACCATTTTGTCTATGACGAGGATGAAAACCACAACTACCTCGAGACCGGCACTTGGTACCAAAACGTTGACGACCCCATTTCGATGACAATCGCGCCACTTCTCAAGTATGATGAAACGACAGCTATCAGCACCACCAACATCAACAAGCAAGTGGTATCACACACCTATTATAACATAGCAGGTGTAGCTAGCGACAAGCCTTTCCATGGCATCAACATTGTGGTGACCCATTACAACGACGGCACACAAACTGCCACCAAGATTATTCGTTAACAACCACAAAGTTTTCACCATATAAACGTGGGGGCGTCAAAAAAATGACGCCCCCACGCTTTATCTAACAGCAAGTTTTATTTGCGTTTCTTCTTGGGTATGCGCTTCGACGAGCCTATGGCGCCAGTTGGGCACACTAAACGGCACAAGTGACAGCCCACACATTTATTACCCACAATTTGAGGCTGGCGGTCATCACCAAATGTGATTGCCTGATGGCCGGCATCCATGCAAGATATGTAGCAGCGGCCACAGCCAATGCATTGCTCACGGTCGATGACAGGATAGACAATCGTGTCACGGTCCATGTCAGATGGACGCACAAACAGTGGCAGCTGCTCTCCCACCAGGTCGCTCAGCTTATCTACACCACGGCGACACATGTAATGCTGAAGGCCGAGCTTCAAATCATCAATGATGCGGTAGCCATACTGCATTACTGCCGTACATACCTGAACATTGCCGCATCCCAGCTGAATGAACTCGAGCGCATCGCGCCAAGTCTCGATGCCACCTATTCCGCTGAGTTCTATTTTCTTCATAATAGGATTCTTGGCCATTTCAAGGATAAATCGCAAAGCTATAGGCTTCACTGCACGTCCCGAGAGTCCCGAAACAGTTTTCTTGCCCGAAACTGCAGCTCGATCGTCCATGGTCACACTCTTAATGGTGTTGATGGCACTGATGGCATCGGCGCCAGCAAAGTAAGCCCCCATTGCCGGGTTGCTCATGAGTGTGATGTTTGGAGTCATCTTTGGAATAACAGGAATTGATACCGAACGTTTTACATAGGCTGTATAGAAGGTAACCAACTCTGGATCCTGACCCACATCACTTCCCATGCCTGCAATGCGCATCTGCGGACATGAGAAATTGAGCTCAACAGCATCTACTCCAGCAGCCTCGGCCATCTTGGCAAGTTCTATCCACTGCTCCTCGGTAGAGCCCATGATTGAGGCTACAACAATCTTGCTGGGATAATTTTTCTTGAGCCGGCTCAATATCTCGAAATCAACCTCGGCAGGATTCTCACTCAATTGTTCCATGTTGCGGAACGAACTGAAGTCACCAAGTTTTCCCTCACGATGAACAGCGTCAAATCGCGGAGACACCTCGTTGATGTCGTCTAGGCATATTGTCTTGTAAAAAACGCCTGCCCAGCCAGCCTCAAACGCACGTGCCACCATTTCATAGCCAGTGCATATCGATGACGATGCAAGGAAGAACGGGTTCTCACAATGCATGCCGCAAAAGTCAATCTCAAGGCTTGGCAGTTCTCGTTTCACTCTTTCATCTTCAAGCTGGCTTGCCAGCTGCACTATTCTCACTGGGCGGTCATAGTGCAGGCATGCTTTCTCGGCACGCTCCAAATCGTCCTGGCTGCAACCGTCAAGCCATTGACGTGCAATACCGGCATTATCAAATCGCACGGCCCTCAAAGCCCTTGCCACATCACCCTTGCCGCAGGCTTTGCTACAGGGTGCGTTCTCGCACAACAAGCAGCGAGCTACTTCTTCTTGGATGTTGATTTTATTTTGTATCATAGTATTATAAAAGTGTTTCTCAGTTTATAATTAATCAATTCGTCGGTACAAATATAGCAAAAATTACTATATTCAGGCATTCTTTATCCAAAAAAATAGTATTTTTGCACTCGCTAGAGGCTATATGCTATTTCATTATTCACTTTTTTTAACAACTATAATAAATGTCACATCTCAACTTTTCATTCAAGAGCCTTAGAAAACAACCCGCAGTTGTGATGGCTGTAAACTTCGTGTTCATGATTGTTGTTTACATGCTGTCACGATGGTTTTTTTACTACATGAATCTACATCATTTCCAAGATGTGACTTTTGCCGAAATGATGACAATTTCTTGGGGAGGATTGAGATTTGACATTAGTGCGCTTTGCTACCTCAACATGCTGTGCATAGCGTTGCAGCTGCTTCCGCTCAAGGCTCGCCACACAGTCAAGTATCAAAGAGTAGTGAAGATCATTTTCCTTGTTGTCAACATTCTGGGAATCGCAGTCAACGCTGCCGACATTGTTTATTACGAGTTTGGCGGCCGTCGCACCACCTGGACCATATTCTCCGAGTTTGGCGGCGAGAGCAACCTGGGCAAGATTTTCCTCAACAGCATTACCGGATACTGGCAGGTGTGGCTCTTTGGCATAGCGATGATACTTGCTGTGGCATTTCTCTATTACAATCCTGTCAAGAAAGACCGTGACAAGGACCACTACCCTCCTGCCCGGGTCTATTATCCCGTTCATTCGGTAGTTTTCCTGCTTGCTTGCATGCTCACCCTGTCGGGACTGCGTGGTGGATTGTCATGGAAGATGCACCCCCTGAGGCAAGACTCGGCCGAAATTTACTGCAAGAGGCCCATTGAGACGGCGATTGTGCTCAACACTCCGTTCACAATGCTCACCACCATTCACAAGAAAGGATACAAAGACCCCAAATTCTTCAACAAGGAAGAGCTTGACGGCATTTTCTCCCCCGTCAGGAACAAGACTCCACGCGGTGGCGAGATGAAGAAGCTCAACGTAGTGGTTTTCTTGATGGAGAGCTTCTCGATGGAATACACCGGATTTTTCAACAAGGACAAGGACGGAGGCCGTTATCAAGGCTATACGCCATTTCTTGACTCGCTCCTGACCCAGAGCTACTGCTTTGAATACAGTTTTGCCAACGGAAGCCGTTCGGTCGACTGCATGCCTGCCAGCTTTGCGGGAATTCCTCGTTACATCGACCCATACTGCTACTATATCTACTCCAACAACAACCTTCAAGCCTTGCCGCAAATGCTGCGCGACGAGGGATATAACACTGCATTTTTCCATGGCGCGCCCAACACCACCCTTGGATTCAAGGCCTTTTCCAACTTGATTGGGTTTGAGCACTATTATGGCATGGATGAGTATGGAGACAAGGACTTCGACGGCACCTGGGCAATCTTTGACGAGCCCTATCTGGAATATTTTGCCCAGCACACCAAGAAATATGCTCAGAAAGGCAAACCTTTCTTCCTGACGGTTTTCACAGCATCGAGTCATGAGCCTTTCGCCATTCCCGAGAAGTACAAGAACACTTTCACGCGAGGCGACATTCCCATGCATCGTTCCATCAGCTATGCCGACCATGCCATTAAGCGGTATTTCGAGAAAATCAAGAACGAGCCCTGGGTAAAAAACACGATTTTCGTCTTCACTGCCGACCACTGCGGTGTAGCTCATCGCGACGACTATAACAACGACATGGGTCGATTCCTCATTCCCATCTTCTTCTACACTCCTGGAGGACAGCTGCCCGTGAAGTGCGACTCAACTCGCCTCATGCAGCAAACCGACATCATGCCCACAGTCCTGGGACTGCTCAACTATCAGAAGCCCTATTTCTCGTTTGGAAAAGACGTATTCGACACAAGCCAGGACTATGTCAACTTTGTATTCAACGACCGTAACGGAACTTCAATGTATTACCTTGACGACCTCATGATTGAATACCGCAACCACAAGCTCATTGGAGTCTATGAGTTCAAGAAAGACTTCTCGCTCAAGAACAACCTCATGAGCAAGAAAGGACAATTCCAGCAACTGCCATTCATGCAGCGGCAGATGGAAGCAATCTTGCAGCAATACATCACACGCATGAAGGACAACAACCTAACTGCAAAATAGATTCCCGCTGTCTCCTTGCTTAATAAGGGGACACGGCAAATCAAACTGCTCAACAGCGGACAAATCAGACAGTTGAGGGATGTTTGCGTGTTCATGATTAATGATATGGAAGTGCATCTTTGAAAAAAATGTATTATCTTTGCAACATGATAAAATTAACAAGAAAAATATTGCTTTTTGCGGCATTATTGTTGTCAAGCACATGCTGCATCTACTCACAAACTTATAAAGTTAATGTATCAGTTAGTGCTATGGATAGCATAGACCTTAGAGAAAAATACTGCGAGAATTGTCATGTTATTTTGAATGATACACTTGAAACTATCACTAATAAATACGGCGAATTTGAGTTCACAAACATACCAAGTGGAATACATAAGCTGTTAATTCAAACTTCTTCTTGTTCAAGGACCTACTACATAATAGTTGAGGGCAAAGATTATTATAATGATTATACACTTAACTTTAATCACGAAAAATACATAACTCAAGCTAAATCAAACATAGAAAATAACACTCCAGTTATATATGAAATAGGTGGCATTGCCCCTGTAAGAATACCTGGAGAATATGGCTTTGAATCATTTCAAAATAAATTCAATACAAAAGTAGAAGTTATAGGCTGCACAATAGACACTGACTTTGAAACTTATGTTGAATGTAACTTCTTAGCTTTTGAATGGTTAAGCAATCATTTTTGCACAGAGTGGCGTATCGGAAAATGGAGAGAAATGCTAAAATACATTAATGGATTTAGCGATTGGGAGAAAATTCATGACCAGGAGTATCTAATTAGTATGTATCCTAATCTTAATCGAAACCCTTTAGTAGTAATTGACGGATTGGTTATTGAGGATAACCCTGCTATTACTTTCGACCGTGACAGCATTAACACATTTGTCACCAAAATATGCCCTATCATTCAAGAAAACGACATTGATTATATTAGCTATTTAGATAATCCTTCTAATACAAATATCACAATTTGCAATAATAATGGTGCAATCCTTGTTAGAACAAAACCTGAGTCAGGAATAGATACTATTTTATTGAATGGACATGTGTCTAAAAGAAAGAATAAAGTTGAATTGACTAATTTTGTTTCATCTGAGCCACCAAAATTTTCTTTATTAGAAAAGAAATGGAATCTTAATAGAATAATCATTGAAGATTCATGCCAATGGAAAAGAGGTAATAGATGACAATAGCAACAAACACATTATTTTTGTTGAAGTTGAAACCAAGTAGAAAATTCTGTATCTTTGCAATTGTTATTAACCATATATTATTAGTATGAAAAATATATCATCTTTACTTATATTTGTATTTCTTTTTCTAAGTTGCTATTCCAAAACGGAAAAAGCAAGTTCTACAAATGTTCATTGCCAAGAAACAACTGAAGCAAAAGAGGAAGTCATATGCGACTCTTTAGATTATATATTACCTCAAAAAATAATGGGTAAAATAGACTTTGGGAGGCCTGTAAAATATCACGAATTAACAAATTCTGAAATACTCAAGGTCAAAAAAATACTATCGGATTACCTTGCGGAAAAACGAAAAAAGGAAATTGCAGAGTTTCCCTATAGTGAGAATATACCATACACTTTTGATAAGTATATTCGCCAATATCTTGCTATAGAAAAAAATGGGGAAATCATTGTAATGGTACACCTAATAGGTTATAAGATGGCAACTTATCTTGGAATAAGTAAAAAAAGCTTACAATCCGATTTAATTTTTCATGATGGTGGTGGCTCAAATTTTGCATCCGCAGAGATTAATCTTTCGACGGGAAGTATTATATCATATCATCAAAATATAATGTAAATTCTATCTTTTAGGCAATCAATATTACTCCATATTTTTGCGGTGAGAAAATCGCAGAAATATGGAGTTAAATTTTAATAGTGTAGAAATGTCACGCATACCTCAGCATAGACAAGCGAGCTTGACTATGCTGAGGTATGCTATGGCAGCGGCCTGCACTATCTCGTGGACTAAAGCACTAAACCGCCTGAGACGTTATACATTCTCAGGCGGTTTTTGATTAAAGAGGATGTGCCAAACATCCTATCTTCTTAAATAGAATTGTGATTAGAACCACTTCACATAGGCGAAGTCCTGACGGTGTGGGAGGTTATTGTTCCATGGATAGGCACGGAAGGCAAGCTTGAAGATGCCAGTGTCCTTGATGCGGTCGTTGAGCTTGAATGTGAGAATATCGCCATCCTCGTCAACCACCTTCATGGGCAGTGTGCTATGGAACTTGGTTTCCCCATCTACATCGTGATAAACAACCAGTTCAAGCCCTACACTGCGGCCCAAACCTGCTGTATTGACTTTCACTGTGGCTTCAACGCGTCCGTTGTTGATGGAAATGTCATAGAACGAGTCGCTGAGCTGCATGTCCTCGACTGTCACATTGTCCCAGTTCTCGGCGACGTGCTCCTTCCAAGCCACAATTTCACGCACAAGGGCATAATCGTTGGCGCGAAGTTTCTTGCTGCGCGCTGCCTCCTTATTGTAGAAGCGGTCGATATAGTCCTTCATCATGCGCGACATGGTGTAGTTGGGCGCAATTTGCGAGATAGAGTTCTTGATATACTGAATCCACTCGGGAGAATAGCCCTTGGAATTCTTGGCAAAGTACAGAGGAATAATCTCGTTCTCAAGCATCGAGTAGATGGTTGCTGCATCGAGCTTGTCCTGCATGCTCTGGTCGGTGTAGGTGCGGTGCGAGGTCAGTGCCCATCCAGCGCCTTCACGATAACCCTCATACCACCATCCATCAAGCACCGAGAAATTGAGCAAACCGTTCATCTCGGCCTTCTCGCCACTGGTACCCGAAGCCTCGAGAGGACGGGTTGGTGTGTTGAGCCAAATGTCAACACCGGTGATAAGACGCTTAGAAACTGTCATGTCGTAGTTCTCGAGGAAGATAATCTTGCCCAGGAACTCAGGCATTTTAGAAATCTCTACAATGCGCTTGATAAGGTCCTTGCCAGCACCGTCGGCAGGGTGAGCCTTGCCAGCGAAGATGAACTGCACTGGGAACTTCTCGTTGTTGACAATGCGCGAGAGTCGGTCAAGATTGGTAAAGAGCAGATGTGCGCGCTTGTAAGTGGCAAAACGACGAGCGAAGCCAATGAGCAGTGCATCGGGATTGATTTTGTCAACAATCGACATGATGCGGGTGGGGTCGCCCTGGTTCTTGAGCCAAGTGGCGCGGAAGTCACGTCTCACGAAGTTGATGAACTTGTTCTTCAGGCGCATGCGCAGGTCCCAAATCTCCTCGTCGGGAACAGTCTGTATGGGAGCCCAAGTAGCCATATCTTCCTGCTTGTCGAGATACTTGTCACCAAACACCTTGGCATAGTACTCTTTCCACTCCGATGCTGCCCATGTGGGCATGTGAACGCCGTTGGTAACATAACCCACGTGCGACTCCTCGGGAGCATAACCCTTCCACACACCGGCAAACATCTTCTTTGACACCTCTCCGTGCAGCCAGCTCACACCGTTGCTCTCTTGAGTGGTGTTAAGAGCGAAGACGCTCATCGAGAATTTCTCCTGAGTGTCGGGGTTCTCGCGACCCATGTTCATCAAGTCGTTCCAAGTTATACCAAGCTTAGCAGGGAATTCACCCATGTAACGGCCAAAGAGGCCCTCGTCAAAGTAGTCGTGACCTGCTGGCACTGGAGTGTGTACGGTGTAAAGCGAAGATGCTCTTACAACCTCAAGAGCCTCGTTGAAGGTCAAGCCCTCGTCCTGAACGTAGTCAACAAGTCGCTGCAGGTTGAGCAGTGCGGCATGACCCTCGTTGCAGTGATAAATCTGAGCCTTGATGCCAAGTTTCTTGAGCATCAGCATACCACCAATACCCAGCATGTACTCCTGCTTGATGCGGTTCTCCCAGTCGCCACCATAGAGCTGGTGAGTTATAGAGCGGTCGAAGTCGCTATTCTTGTCAAGGTCGGTATCGAGCAGATACAAGTTCATGCGGCCCACATTTACCTTCCAAATGTTGGCATAAACCACACGGCCGGGATAAGGCACCTCGAGCACCATCTGCTGGCCGTCCGTGTCAATCACAGGCTCTATGGGCAGATGATTAAAGTTCTGAGGCTCATAATTGGCGATTTGTTGACCATCCATCGAAAGGGTCTGAGTAAAATAGCCATAGCGATACAGGAATCCAACAGCAGTCATGTCGATGCGGCGGTCACTGGCCTCCTTGATGTAGTCACCAGCGAGGATGCCCAAGCCACCCGAATAAATCTTGAGAGCGTTGCACAAACCATACTCCATGCTGAAATAGGCCACCGAAGGGAACTCCTTGCGCATGGGCTGATCCATATATTCCTTGAAATGCTTATAGATTGTGTCTATTTTTGCCACAAGCTCTTTGTCTTTGCTCAGCTCCTCGAGCTTTGATGCCGACATCTTGTTAAGCATCATAACTGGGTTCTCACCCGATGCTCTCCAAATTTCGCGGTCCAGATGATGGAACATCGATTTTGCCTCGCTGTTCCACACCCACCACAGGTTTTTTGAAAGCTCGTCAAGCTTTTGAAGGCTTGAGGGCAATTCACTTTTCACTGTAAGATTTCTCCACACTGGAGAATTGGAATTACTGACTTTAATTTTCATATATTAAATATTGATATTATTTCGTTGTTGTCATTATTTCTTCTTTGTAGTTCGTTCCTCGGCCTTTGCAAGGGCTGTCTTGTAGGCTGCAGTGTAGTGCGTCATGAAGTTCTCCCATGTTGCCTGCTTTGAGGTAAGCTTTGCCGCACGGCGCAGCTTGTCATGGTCACGAGGTGTCATAGCGTTCGCTTTAATCACGCTTTCCACAATCTGAGCTAGTGCCTCGTCATAGTTCGAGTCGGAGCGGTGAATAACCTTGACACCTGTCTTGAGCTCATTGTTTCCCAGTTCTTTCTCAACCCATTGGCCAAATCCCGCAAGATTGGTGGTTATAGTTGGCACGCCCATTGCCACGCTCTCGAGTGGAGTGTAGCCCCATGGCTCATAGTAAGACGGGAAAATCGACAAGTCAAACCCAGTGAGCAAGTCATAGTAAGTCATGTCAAAGATACCGTCGTCACCATTCAGATAAGAAGGCACATAAATTACCATTACCTCATCTTCAACCTGATTGCGGAAGCCCAGATAGTTCATCTTGCCATAAATCGCGTCGCTGTCCTCGTTGTGGACAGTGTGAGTGATAATGGGATTGAAAAGTCCCACAGCAAGCTCACGGTTCAGAGCGTCCTTCAGGTCGTGACGGGCATCTTGGGTCCAACCAGGAACGAGCACATAAGCCACTATCTTGCGACCCAGAGTGTGCTCGGGCATGTGACGAAGAACGTTCATCGTGTCGAGATACAGGTCAATGCCCTTATTGCGCATCTCACAGCGCCCACTAGTTACAACAAGCATAGTATCGGTGGCTAGCTTCTCGCCAGTGAGTGCGCTTGCCACATCCAGGAGGCGCTTGCGTGCTGCACGGCGTGCCGATGTATATTTAGCCCCCTTGGGCACATAGTTCTGCTCAAAGGCATTGGGCGTAACCACCGGTCTGCGCTCGAGCAGTTGCTCGCACTCTCGTGCAGTGACATCGCTCACCGTGGTGAACACGTCGGCCTCATGTGCGGCACTTTTCTCGAGCGAGTGTTTCGACTCCATGTTCAACTCCTGTGCCATCTGGTCACCATTGTAGCCAGTCATGTAGTCATATAGTGGCTTGCCGTTACCGCAGATGCTTCGACCAATGCTGGTGGCATGAGTAGTGAACACTGTTGCAACTTGTGGCAATCGCGACTTCACATAAAGAAGTCCCATACCGGTTGTCCACTCATCGAAGTGTGCTATCACGCGCTTGGCTTTCTTGAACGCCACAAGGCTCTCAATCACCAGAGCAGCGCCATAGGAGAAGACGCACGACTCGTCATAGTCGCCATAGGCATGCAACGAGTCAACGCCAAACTCGCGCCACATCTGGGCAAAGAGCTGGTTCTTGTAAACGTAGAGCGAATTATAGTTCACCAACACAGCAAGGGGCTTGCCTGGAACATTCCAACGCCCGGTCTTCACTGTCATTCCGGGAGGGAACTTAGCTTGCTCTCGCCAGCTGTCAAGCACAGTCTTGGTGCGCACAAAGAATGGGTTGTCATCGCTCAGGTCTGGACCAATGAAAACCACTTTATCCTTATGTTCACTCTGTAAAGTCTTGGCTTTAGTTGACAACACGGCATAAATACCGCCAACTTTGTTGCAAACTTCCCAGCTTGTTTCAAAAAACAGGTCTAACATCGCTTGTTTTCGACTTTAAATTGTGTATTTCTGAATTAAGGTGCAAAATTACGAAAAAATATTCAAAGCTCCACATTATATAATAAACAAAAAATCACTGCCCCAGTGCAAACCTTTTACTACATTTCACAACGCTTGTTTTATGTGGTTCAATAACAGATGACAAAATGGAATGACTAGGCGAAAAAACACGATATTTTTTTGCAAAAAATTGATTTTTAATTACCTTTGCACTTTAACACCCTCTATAGAACTTTAGAGAAGATTTAATAAACGACTTATTAACAACATTTCAAATTGATATACAGATGATTATTAAAAGGACTTTGGCTCTTGCCATATTACTTGCTTTTGCAGGCACCATGCTTGCTAAGCTCAATCTGCCCACCAAGAAATTGGGCAATGAAATGTATTACTATTATGAGGTGAAGAATAATAACGAAACACTTGCCGATATATCAAGCAAGATTGGCGTGAGCAAAGAGGATATAATCAAGTTCAACCCCACTGCCAAGACTGGAGTGGCTAAAAAGCAGCTACTTTTCTTCCCTGTTAGTGATTTTGACCAAAAAGTCACATCAACCAGGAGAGTAAATCCATCAACCATCAACAACACTGTAACTCACTTGGTTAAGAGTGGGGAGAGCGTCTATGGAATAGCCAAGGCCTACAATGTCACTCAGCAGCAGCTGCTCGACTTGAACCCATCGATAGCCAGCGGCCTTAAAGCTGGGCAGGAAATTCTCATTCCTCAGCAGGCATCGGTCAACAATGAAGGCATCATCTATCACACCATCAAGAGCGGTGAGACTCTCTATGGCGTTGCAAAAACCTACAACACCACCATCGAGAAGCTCATGGAGCTCAATCCTGGCATCTCGGGAACCAACTTCCGCGCCAACGATGTGATAAAAGTGCTTCCCAACTCCACTAAAGACATTGTTGTCACAAGGAACATCAAGCAGTTCATACCCCACAAGGTAGAGAAAGGCGAAACCTATCAAAGCATAGCCAAGGCTCACAACATCGACCCTAAAACCCTCAAAGAGCTGAACCCCGAAATCACCGACAAGAACATTAAAAAAGGTGATATCATCTACATTCCTCAATACACCGCCGAACAACAAACGGTCAACACTTCTCAACTCACCGAGAAGCAGCTTGAGGACACCTATAAAGACAAGCTCGACGAGGTTTACAACGATGTTCATGTCACAAACAAGGACAACAGCATCGACATCAGCCTCATTCTCCCGTTCCAGCTCGAGAGCAGCAACCCTTCGGTTTATGCCACCCCCTATCGCGAGTTCTTCAACGGCCTGGTAATTGGTCTCAAGAGCATAGAAGACAAAATCAACAGACCTTTGAACCTCAATGTCTATGACACCAACGACAACATGGCTTCAACCGACAGCATTCTCAACCTGCCCGAGCTCAAGAAAAGTGATGTCATCATCGCTCCTTCCGAGCCCGAACAGCTTCAAAGAATCATGAAATATGGCAAGAACAACAGCATCAATGTTCTCAACTGCTTTGCCACCCACAACGACGACTACATCAACAACACCTGGGCAATGCAGGTCAACATTCCTTCCGATTACATGAATGCTGCAGTCAACACCATGCTTGACAATGATTTCAAAGACTACACTCTCATTTATCTCGTTGACACGCAAGATGCCACTAAGGAAATTTTCGAATCCATCAAGAGCCATGCTCAGGCAGCCAACCATCACAGCAAGACAATCACTATCGACGCTGACCTGACCGCCAAGAGCATCACCAAGCATCTTGAACCTGGTTCAAGCTACCTGTTCATTCCTTCCAACGGCACCGAGAGCTTCCTCAACAGGATTGCCACAGGATTAAAGGAAGCTAAAGATCTGCGCGTCGATTGCGACCTTGTCATGCTGGGATATCCCGAGTACACCATGTACATCAAGAAGCATCAGGAAGAGTTCATGGCCATCGACACCTATATCTACTCTCGCTTCTATCTCCCCGACAACGAGCAGGCGCAGGCCTTCTTCAACACTTATAGCTCATTCTATGGCGACAAGCCTTCTAACAGCACTCCCAACATGAGTGTCTTTGGATACGACACCAGCCTCTTCCTTGCCAACGCTTTCATCAACAACGTCGAGCTCGGAAGCAAGGAATCGAAGTATAAAGGCATACAAACCAACTTCAACTTTGAGCGTGCCAACAATTGGGCTGGATATATCAACAAATCGGTAAGAATCATCCACCTCACTCCCAAGAAAGAGCTCATCATCACCGACTTGAATGACTAAACAACTCTTGAAATACATTCTGGCTTGTGTGGTGGCATTTGCCGCCACACAACCTGTTGTAGCTGGCGATTTCGAAAAGCACAACATCTCCATTGGCGCCAAGGGAGGCATGAGCCTCTCGAGAGTGAATTTCCAATCGTCGGTACCACAAAAGATGATTGGAGGCATGGTACTTGGAGCCTCGGTGCGATACATCGAAGAAAAGCACTTTGGACTCATTGGCGAGATAAACCTGGAGCAGAGGGGATGGAACGAGGACTTCGAGCCACTCGAGGGCTACAGCTTCAAGCGTAAGTTCACCTATATCCAGATTCCATTGCTCACTCACATCTACTTCGGCAGCGACCGGGCGCGTTTTTTCGTCAATGCAGGCCCCGAAATAGGCTTCATGATTGGCGAGAAGACAAGCAGCAACTTTGACTACGAGAACGCCGATGTCAACGAAGATTTCATCGCCAACTACCGCAAGACCGACCAGTACACGCTTACCGTAGAGCACAAGTTCGATTATGGCATCTCGGCTGGATTGGGCATGGAGGTGAGCATCAACCGCAACAACGCCATCAACCTCGAGGGTCGTTTCTATTACGGCCTGAACGACATTTTCAACAACCACAAGACCGACCCATTCCAAGGCTCTTCGTCAATGTCGATAATGATTACCCTGGGCTACAATATCCGCCTCAAGTAGTACAACAACTCAACTAAAAAAATAAAAGGATGCCTCCCATGCTGGGAGGCATCCTTTCTTTATAGAAAGCCACACCAAAGGGATGTGATGAAACTCCGATAAATACAGGATTTGAGGGTATTCAAGTCTTTGTAATCCTCCGGTCGTGATAGACACCCCGTTAAGGGTCGAGGCCCGCCATCGACGAGAATACTTTTCTCGGCATTTCATAAAAATTTGAAGAGTATCCCAATCAGCTTTGATGTGGCAAAATTTCAATGACCTTCGTGTGAATGCAAAATTAGCAAATAAACAGGATATCTCAAAATATTATCCTACTTTTTTTATAAAAAAAATGAACTTCATCTCGTGTGGGAGAGGAAGTCCATCTTTTTCTTGAGGTAAGTTTACTCGCGGTTGTTGCTCGTTTTGATAATCCTTTTGATTACTGAGCGTTCTTGGCCTTCTCAACAATTGCCTTGAAAGCCTCTGGGTTGTTCATTGCCAGGTCGGCGAGAACCTTGCGGTTAATCTCGATACCTGCCTTGTGAATCAAGCCCATCAACTTAGAGTAAGAAAGGTCCTCCAGACGTGCGGCAGCGTTGATACGCTGAATCCACAGTGCGCGGAAGTTGCGTTTCTTGTTCTTTCGGTCACGATAAGCATAGGTCAAACCCTTCTCCCAAGTGTTCTTGGCAACGGTCCAGACGTTCTTGCGTGCTCCGAAATAACCTCTTGTAAGTTTAAGAATCTTTTTACGTTTTGCTCTTGATGCAACGTGATTTACTGAT